>JAFQUM010000039.1 GCA_017408485.1 Clostridia bacterium
AAAGCTGGGTTCTTTTCGACATTTTGGTTCCGCACTGCGGTGCGGTTTCGCCGTTTTTTCTGCGGAAAAACGGCGGGTCGAGGTGTTTTTGTCCGGCGCATGTCCGTACAAAAACTAATTGTTTAAAAAACTCCTTATTCTTAAGGAGTTTTTTGATAAGCTGTAAAAATCCGTATCGTTTGATACGGATTTTTTTATTGTTTCTTGTTCTTTATCTGCGACCAAAGGATGATGATTATCTGTCCCGGTACGCCCAACACAAAAACGAGCCAAGTATTCTGTATGGGCAAGGTCAAAAACAGCAATGTCAAAAGTGACCACATCAAAAGCGAGATGATTAAAAAGTTGCGTTTTCGGTTAAACCATATACTGTTAAATGTAAGCCACACTATCATCGTCACGGGAACGGCTATCACAAAACTCAACCAACTGAGCTTCAACGAAGGCGCGGATATCTTCAAGATCACAAATACCAACGTAGCGACCAGCCACACAAGCAAAATACTCAGTCCCGTAATAAAGCCGTGATTATTCTTTTTGATCTTGTCGGTGTCGGGGATAGCAGCAGGCTCACTGTCATTGTCATTAACAAGATAATCAAGGGAAACTTCAAACATATCGGCAATGTCCTTAAGAACCGAAATATCGGGGACCGATTCTGCTCTTTCCCATTTGGATACCGCTTTATCGGAATAATTCAGTTTTTCCGCAAGGTCGATCTGAGTCATTCCCCGAGCTGTGCGCAAACGAGAGATGTTCTTAGCTATGATAGGTTTAAGATCTGCCATATTGCGCCTCCTTCAGCCGAAATCTTTTATATCACTATAACACATAGAAAATCCGATTGCAATTACAAAAAAGTAAACTTTTCCCTTGATACGCTTAGACTCTACTGTGGGTAGAATCGGCAAAGCTTCTCTCTACCGCGGCATTTTCAATCGTGGAGAGCAGGATCGCAACAGTAGGTTGAGAAAAGTAATAGCAGCTACATATAATTATATCAGATCAATTATGAAAGGATGTTTATTTTGTCTTTTGCAATCGTCACCGACACATCAGCCAACATTCCCACTCCCTTAGCCAAGAAGCTTGATATAACGGTAATCCCCTTTTCATATTTTATCGATGGACAGGAGCGCACCTGCCTTGACACCGAAGCCTTTGATGGGAAGGCATACTACGACGCCATTCGCGGCGGCACTCTTGTCACCACCTCTCAAGTCACACCACAAAGGTATATTGAATGGTTCTCCCCCATTTTGGAAAAGGGTGAAGATATTCTATTTGTAGGTCTTTCCTCCGGGGTAAGCGGAAGCTACCAAAGCGCAGTGATGGCAAGAATACAGCTTGCCTCCAAATATCCGGACAGAGATATTCAACTTGTCGATTCTTTGGGCGCATCACTGGGCGAAGGTCTGCTTGCCATTAAGGCGGCATATCTTCGTGACGGAGGAAAATCTCTTAAAGATACCTTTTATGAAATATCCGACATTCGCGACCGAACCTGTCAGATATTCACCGTAGACAGTCTTGAGCATCTTCGCAGAACGGGCAGATGTTCAAATATCACTGCCGTTATAGGCACATTGCTGCATATTAAACCACTGCTGAAGGGCGACGAAACAGGGCATATCGTCAGCTTTAAAAAGGTCAAAGGCAGAAGCTCTGCCATAGAAGCGCTTGCCCGTCTGTTTAAAGAGCACTCCATAAATGCCGAAAACCAGATCATCGGCATCTCCCACGGGGATTGCGCAAAGGATGCAGAGATGCTCAAGCAACTTATTTGCCAGCATTGTACTCCCAAGGAGATCATAACAGTTTGTCACGAGCCGGTCACGGGCGCCCACGTCGGGCCGGGAATGTTAGCCCTTTTCTTTGAGGGCGGTGACAAGGTAAGAGGAATATGATATGAACAAGCTTGAAAACATAAAAATCCCAAACTACACCCACGGTGAGGAGGTATTTAACACTGTTACTCACATTGTGGGCGGCGGGTTTGGCATAATTGCGCTTATTGCATTGGTGGCATTATCCGTCACTAAAAACGATCCTTGGGCGATAGTAAGCTGCTGCATATACGGCATTTCGATGATATTGGTATACACCATTTCAAGTATATATCACGGACTTAAGCCAAGCTCTGCAAAAAAGGTGCTGCGAATATTGGATCATTGCACTATCTATCTGCTTATCGCGGGCACATACACACCAATAGTTTTATGTGCCATACGTCAGGTATCCCCTACTTGGGCATGGACTATTTTTGGAATCGTTTGGGGTTGCGCCGCAGTAGGACTCACCCTCACAGCAATTGATATGAAGAGGTTCAATGCACTGTCTATGGTATGTTACCTTGGAATGGGATGGTGCATCGTTATCGCTGGCAAGACCGCTGTGCAGGCTATCTCATTTGACGGACTTATGTGGCTTCTTGCAGGGGGAATTGCCTACACCTTGGGTGCAGTGCTTTACGGCTTGGGTAAAAAAATAAGGTATATGCACAGCATCTTTCATCTGTTTGTTGTAGCGGGAAGCGTACTGCAATTTATTTGCATTTTGTTTTACATAATATAAAAAACACGGTTTAGATATAAAAGAACCCTGCAAGCCGAGCTTGCAGGGTTCTTATTTGCATTTAAGCTTTTAATTATGCAGCGGGAAGAGTGATCTTTTCGCCGGTGAGGTAAACACCCATGATCTTCTCTTCAACAGAGTTGTAGTCAACCAGCAGAACTGTGCCGATAAAATCATTATTAGCATCGGTGTAGTTCAGGTTGAGGATCTCGTGAGGAAGTGCGGTGCCTGCCAGATAATTCTCATAAGCAGTTCTCAGAACGATACGGATGGAGTTCTTGTAAGCGGGATCACCTGCAACCAGGTTGCGCTGATCGTTAGCAACAACGATGTATTCGGAACCAACAGCACCTGCGTGTGCAGCGGGGATAACATCTACATTTTCAAGACCGTCGTTAACATTCAGGTCTGCGGGCAGGTCGGTGATGAAGTTCTTGCCGTACTGGGGTACATGGATAAATACATAGTAGCCATAGTTATAGCTGGGCAGAGTGAAGACCAAGTCTGTGGGGCTATTGCAGTTCTTTACCCAGTTCCAGTTGGGCAGATACTGACCGCCTTCGTTGAAGAGCAGGTTCTGACGGAGACCGCCGTAGTTCATGATGGACAGATCAAGAACTGTGCCGTCGCTCATCTTGACAGACTTATCATCGGGGAATACGAGAGAATCAGCCTTTTCGCACCATACGCTCTTAACGGGCTTTGTTGCGATCTGGTAAACAGTGTTCTTCAGTTCTTTATCTTCAAATTCCTTAACGTCGATCTCAAACTCAGAGCCGAGGTACTCCCAAGGTCTGCCTTCGAGGCCGAAATCGGACCAATTGAACTCAAAGCCGATAGTACGACGGCCGATGGGGTTGTAGTAACCTGCACCAACCTTGCCTTCTTCGGAGCGGATACCAACACGGTGGATGGTAGCTGCGTTAACAGTTTCAATAACAAGGGTGTAAGTATCGGTCATATCAAAAGTGACCTTTGTACGCTTGTATCCTTCGGGAACAGCGGGAGCATCGGGATTGGAGGGCTCTTCGGTCTTGCCGGGCTCCTCGGTCTTGCCGGGCTCTTCGGTCTTGCCGGGCTCTTCGGTCTTGCCGGGCTCATCGGTCTTACCGGGCTCTTCGGTCTTACCGGGGTCGTTAGCTGCGGGCTCTTTATCTTCGCCGCATGCTGCAAATACGCCGACACACATAATCAATGCCAACAGTAATGCTAAAATCTTCTTCATGGTGGTTCTCCTTTTTACTTAATATTTACGGCTATATGAACATAGACCGCCGTAATTTGTTACGTGAATTTTAACTTTTTTCCGCTCATTTGTCAACCAATTAGCATACAATTCAAAGTTTGAAAGCGTTTTTTCTACACTTTGCACAAAAAACCAGTGATTTTTTTGTGCAAAAAAACTCCCGCCTAAACAGCGGGAGTTTTCCTATTCAACTTTCACTCAATAAAGCTTAGCCGATCTTCTCGCCTGTGAGATAAACACCCATCAGTTTTTCCTCAACGGTGTTGTAGTCAACCAACAGAACGGTACCAATAAAGGTATCTGCAGAATCGGTATAGTTAAGAACCATCATCTCATGGGCCTGTGCAGTGCCTGCCAAATAAGCATCATACTTATCCTTCAGAACTACGCGGATGGAGTTTCTTGCGCTTGGTTCATCCTTACCGATGGTGCGGGTCTGATTGGAAACAACGACATACTCTGCACCAACAGCGCCTGCATGAGCAGTGGGAATTACAGAAACATCGGGCAGACCGTCATTTGTGTTCAGGTCGTGCATAACGTCAGCCATAAAGTTCTTACCAAACTGGGGAACCTTAATGAATACAAAGTAATTAGAGCAGTATACAGGGTTGGTGAAAACGGGGTCTGTGGGGCTGTTGCAGTTCTTTACCCAATCCCATTCGGGGATATACTTACCACCTTCGTTGAAGAGAAGGTTGTTACGCAGTGCGCCAAAGTTCATGATGGAAAGATCAAACTCTGTGCCATCGGGAGCCTTCAGTGTGCTGTTGTTAGGGAATGTAACCTCAGAAGCCTTTACGCACCAAGTGCTCTTAAAGGGCTTGCTTGCCAGCTGGAAAACTGTATCCTTGCTGTCGGTCTTGACATCGATCTCAACTTCGCAGCCGAGATACTCCCAAGGTCTGCCTTCGAGACCAAGGTCTGCCCAATTGAACTCATAGCCCTTTGTACGACGGCCGATAGGATTGTAAACGCCGCACTGGATCTTGCCTTCTTCAGCACGGATACCTTCACGCAGGCTTCCTGCTGCACCGACAGTCTTGATAACAAGGGTATAAGTATCGGTCATATCAAAGGTAGCCTTAACGCGCTTGTAGCCTTCGGGAACAGCGGGAGCATCGGGATTGGAGGGCTCATCGGTCTTGCCGGGCTCTTCGGTCTTGCCGGGCTCTTCGGTCTTGCCGGGTTCTTCGGTCTTACCGGGATCGGTGGTTCCGGGGTCGTTAGCTGCGGGCTCTTTATCTTCGCCGCATGCTGCGAAGACGCCGACACACATAATAAGTGCCAACAGTAATGCCAGAATCTTTCTCATAATGGGATTCTCCTTTTTTATGTTTTTATGATGCCTTTAAAGCATCATAATATAGTACGTTCATTTTATTCCTTTATTATTGATTTGTCAACTCACAAAGCATACAAACACCATTTTGTAATCGCTTTTCGTACATCTTGCACAAAAAACAGTATTTGTTTTTTACAAAACCGCCCTGCTCAGTATAGCGCAAGGCGGTTTTTATCGGTTTTACTCTATTTCAGGCTCAAGCGGCGGGCAGCTCAACCTTTTCTCCCGTGTTATAAATGCCGTAATATTTTACATCGCTGTAATTGTAGTCGACCAGTACAATGGCGCCAAGATACTTATCCTCACTGTCTCCGTAGTTAAGAAGCATTTCGTCGGCTACATCCACCTTGCCGTTTGCAAGATAGACATCATATACGCCCTTTCTTACAACACGGATGGTGTGCTTGGGGGTGACTTCGCCCTTACCGAGAGCGCGGACCTCATTGGCAACGATGACATACTCTTCACCCACAGAAAATGCATAGGGCGCCTGGAATACATCAGCCGACTGAACACCGTCGTTTACATTTAGGTTTCCGTTTACGGGGGACATAGTATCGGTGATCATATTTCTCTTATACTGAGGGATCTTGGTGAGAATGAAATATCCGGAATTGTATCTGGGATCGTTATAAAGCAGATCCTTTGAGCTGTTGCAGTTTTTAAACCAATTCCAGTTGGGCATGGTATTCATACCCGAATTGAGCAAGAAATTGGACATCAGCTCAACATAGCACATAATAGAAAGATCAAAGGTAGTTCCGTCGGGGATCTGCAACACCTTATCCTCGGGGAAGGTTATTTCATCAGCCTTTACACACCAAGTACTCTTAAAGGGCATTGTTGCAAGCTGATAAACTGTATCATCGTCGCTCTTGACGTCGATCTGTACCTGACAGCCCAAATACTCCCAAGGTCTGCCTTCAAGACCCAAATCTGCCCAAGTAAACTCATAATACTTTGTTCTGCGTCCTACGGGGTTATAAACTCCGCACTGTATCTTGCCTTCGGGAGCGCGTACGCCCATACGGTCAACATATGTCACACTTGTGTCCTCAATTACCAATGTATAAATATCGGTCATATCAAGGGTTGCCTTGACACGCTTATAACCCTCGGGAATGGGAGTTCCTTCGGGTTCTTCGGTATTACCGGGATCATCTGTATTACCGGGGTCATCGGTTGCAGGATCATCGGTCTTGCCGCTATCATCAGTCTTGCCCGGATCTTCGGTCTTACCGGGATCGGTGGTTGCGGGGTCATTTGCAGCAGGCTCTTTATCTTCTCCGCAAGCCGCAAAAATAGCGACACACATAATAAGTGCCAACAGTAATGCTAACAGTTTTTTCATCGTCTCTACTCCTTATACAGTATTTCAGTCAAAAAACACGCTTTAACTGTTAATAAAATCTTAACTTTCCCCTCCCTTTTTGTCAACGGAAAAGTCATTTTTACTCTACCTTCCGTCTTTATTTCTACAAATTGCACAAAAAAACTTTTTAATTTTTGTGCAAAAAACAGACCGCGGTTTATCCATAGAATAAACCGCAGTCTTACAATAGCTTCTATTTTATTTCTTATATTTATTGTGCTTGTCGAGCAATTCCTTGGCAGCGCTCTGAAGCATTGTGGGGCCTTCCGATGAAAAACGGGAGTTGCTTGCCTCGTAGCCACCCTCTGCAAAAGCCTGAACCGAAGGCAGGTAACCCTGCTGACCATTTGCAAGTCCGCAGGTAATGACCATCAGCTCGGGTGCTGCTGCGCGGGAGAACTCCGCATACTCAGTGAAGGGCTCACCGCCAAAGCCTACAAGGGCAATATCGCCGATGCCCATAACGGTAACGGGAACCTTCTGGCAAATGGTCATCATAGGCAGGTCTGCCATTCTTCCCGCCGCCGCAAGCTTTGCAATATCAACATCGTCGCCAAGCTCGCCTGCATCGTATTTTCTTTGATACTCAAGCAACTCTTCCCTATTGTCCATTCCAAGAGTATTGGTGGGAATATAGACCATCTTTATCTCAGAATAAAGCTCGGTATCCTCATGCTTTTCGGTCTTATCCCAAAGCTTTACAACGGTATCAGCTATGACTCTGCCCATATGGTTGCACCAATCATGACCCATCTGCTCCTCGGCAATGCCTGTGTTGACATGGTTGATGTCGCCCTGAGCTCCGTTTAAGATAATGCAACGGGCATTTGGAATATCCTGCTCGGTGTACTTGCGAACAAAGCCGGGCCAATCGGCAGATATCTTGGTGCCGCCGATAACATCGGGATGATCGGCAAAGTTGACAAATGCAATGTCCTTGTTATCCTTTCTCTTAAAGCGGATAAGGCGGACATTGTTGTCGGCATTTCCAATGGGATGGTCGATCTCGGGATTAAGTCTGCCGGGGTTGGTCTTGGTGCTTCCGTCCTTCATCTTATAACGGCGGATAAAAGCGATCTTTTCATCGGTCTCGCCAATTGCGGTGCAGACCTCGGCTTCTTCCATATCAGC
The DNA here is from genome assembly GCA_017408485.1 of Clostridia bacterium. Taxonomy (GTDB): domain Bacteria; phylum Bacillota; class Clostridia; order Oscillospirales; family Butyricicoccaceae; genus RGIG3513. The sequence continues at coordinate 7,669 of JAFQUM010000039.1, forward strand.
GATTGCCATTTGGGCAACATCGCAATACTTTGCATACAGAATGGTCAGATAATTCTCATCCTCCATACTTCCCGTCCAAGGCCAGCAGCCGATGCGTATAGAAGTATGCTGATGAAGTGCGGTGATCATAATATTGTCTGCAGGAACGCCTGTGCGCTGGGAGACCATTCCGCGGATCTTGGTGGCAAAGACCTCCATAACGCTGAGGAAATCGGATGTAATGATTATATTTGTCTGCTTGCCGTCATTGATAGCCAATGCGTTAAGATAGAGAGGGTCAAGTATTCCGTCTGCGGGGCGTTTAGAAAAATAGCCTGCAAGATTAGATCCTAATGGAGGGGTAATATCAACTCTTGAAAAGCCTGCTTTAAACATAGTAGTATCTCCTTTTGCTTTCGTTGTGAAAAAGTATTTATATCTTCATTATATCAACAAGCTATAAATAATCAAGCCGTATTGACGCAAAAAGTCTGCCCCTTTGGGCAGACTTTTTATGTAGACTTATTAGAAATTATAGTCAACCTTAACAGGTCCGCCGATAGCATTACTCTCAACTGCTGCCAGAGCGAGGGCTACTGTGCAAGAACCTTCAACAGCGGTGAGCTTGACCTCTTCGTTATTGAGTACGATATCTGCAAACTCGGAAACCTCAGCCTTAAGGTTATGGCTTTCGGGCTCGATGTCGATCTTAAGAGGAGTTGTGAAGGAGATGCCCTTATCCTCAAGGTCGGTGCGGTACAGCATCAGATGGTCAGATGTATTGTCACAAATGATGGAGCCCTTGCTTCCGTAGAAGCAGCTTCTCATTGTGTAGTTACGCTTTACACCGATGGAAACGAATACCTTGCCGATAGCACCGTTGGGGAAACGCATAATGGTGATGGAGGTATCGTCGGTGGGCCAATCCTTAAGCATCATTCTATTTGCATAGGATGTAACTTCGGTGGGGTTGCCTACCATCCAGCGGATCATATCAAGAGCGTGGCATCCGCCGCCGAGGATGCCGTGACGCTTGGGATCGTGACGCCAGTTGCAGGGCTGTCCGTTGATAGCCTGTCCGGGGATCTTGGAATAGTCGTGTGCATATTCACTTTCAGCGTAGAATATCTCACCGATGATACCGGAGGTGATAAGCTCCTTTGCCTTAACAAAGCCGGGAGCATATCTGCCTGCCTGACCGACCATCAGCTTGAGACCTGTGCGTCTCTGTGCATCGATCATAGCCTGACAATCTTCACGAGTCAGAGCGAAAGGCTTTTCGCACAGAACATGCTTGCCTGCCTCGAGACATGCAACGGTATGCTCTGCGTGATACTGGTCGGGAGATGCAACGATAACTGCGTCGATATCATCACGCTTGATCATTTCTCTCCAATCGGTATATCTATCCTTTTCAGCAATGTGATAAAGCTCGGCTGCTGATTTAAGTCTTCCCTCATCGGGCTCTGCAATAGCAACCAGATCGGTATTATAATTCATATAGCAAGCTCTCATATGGGCAACGCCGATTGCGCCTGCGCTGATAACTGCCATTCTTAAGGTCTTGAACTCACTCATAACTTTTTACTCCTTTTGCATATTGTCGATACATCAACTTTTAGACTAACTATAACCATTATAAGAAAATACGGCGGAATATTCTATATTAAATCAGTTACAGAAATTATATTTTCAGCCACAAAGGACAAAAACCGTACCCTTTTTGAGTACGGTTTTTGTAATTATAACTCAGGTTTCAGATCAGAAATTGTAGTCGATCTTAACGGGACCGCCGATGCGGTTACTCTCAACTGCTGCCAGAGCAAGAGCAACTGTGCAGGTGCCTTCGTAAGCGGTGGTCTTGACGGGCTCATCGTTGAGGATGAGGTTTGCAAACTCGTCGATCTCAGCTCTGGTGTTGTGGCTGTCTGCATCGATGTCAACCTTAAGAGGAGTGGTGAAAGGAACGCCCTGCTCTTCCAGGTCGGTGCGGTACAGAAGCAGATGGTCAGAGGTATTGTCGCAGATGACGGAGCCCTTTGTACCATAGAAGCAGCTTCTCATTGTGTAGTTTCTCTTAAGACCGATGGAAACGAATACACGGCCGATTGCACCGTTGGGGAAACGGCAGATGGTAACACTGGTATCATCGGTGGGCCAATCCTTAAGCATCATCTTGTTAGCATAGGAAGTAACTTCTGTGGGGTTACCTGCCATCCAACGAATCATATCGAGAGCGTGGCATCCGCCGCCGAGGATACCGTGACGAAGGGGATCCTGACGCCAATTGAACTCTTTACCGTTGATGGTCTTGCCGGGGATCTTGGAATAGTCGTGTGCATATTCGGTTTCTGCATAGAAGATCTCACCGATAGTACCGGAGGAGATGATTTCCTTTGCCTTAACAAAGCCGGGAGCATAACGGCCGACCTGACCTACCATCAGCTTCTTGCCTGTACGCTTTTCAGCCTCGATCATCAGCTTGCAGTCTTCAAGGGTAAGAGCGAAGGGCTTTTCGCAAAGAACGTGTCTTCCGCTTTCAAGGCAAGCAACGGTCTGTTCTGCATGGCACTGGTCGGGAGTTGCAACTACAACGGCATCGATATCGTCACGCTTGAGCATTTCACGCCAATCGGTATATACGCGATCGTCGGGAATAGCATACATTTCAGCGGTCTCATTGATACGCTCTACGTCGGGGTCACAGATTGCAACCAATTCGGTGTTGAAGTTAAACAGACAGCCTCTCATATGGCTGCGGCCAATCTTACCGGAACCGATAACAGCAAATCTCACTTTTTTGATTTCTCTCATTGTTCTGTCTCCTTTAGGTTATGTATTTATTTCTTATAAATATTGCATTTATCAAGCATTTCCTTTGCGGCGCCCTGAAGCTCTTCGGGAAGAGTAGGAGTGAAGCGGGAGCTTCTTGCCTCATAGCCACCCTCTGCAAAAGCATTCTTTGTGGGCAGATAGCCCTGCTGTCCGTTAGCAAGTCCGCAGGTAATAACGAACATTTCGGGAGCAAATGCGCGGGAGTTGGTTGCATACTCGGTGAAAGGCTCTCCGCCGTAACCGACAAAGGCTATATCACCCACTGCCATAACTGTGACGGGGATCTTCTGGCAGATGGTCTCCTGACGGATATTCTTAATTCTTCTTACCTCACCCATTGTGGTTGCGTTGGGCTTATTGGGACCGTCAAGCTTGCCTGCCCAATAATCGGCATCCATCTTCTGGCACTCTTCGACACGCTCAATACCGTTGGTGTTGGTCTTATTGTAGACCATCTGTACCTCGGAGAAGAGCTGAGTATCCTTATGCTCGGTGGTCTTGTTCCAAATATCGATAACTGTATCGGAGATAACTCTGCCCATATGACGGCTCCACTCGTAGCCGCCGTTTTCTTCGGGGATATATCTGTTACAATGGTTGGTATCACCCTGTGCACCATTTGCAACCAGACAGTGAACATCGCCAAGGTCCTTTTCAACCATGGTGCGAACAAAGCCTGGCCAATCGGCAGACCACTTTTTACCGCTGATAACATCGGGATGGGTGGAGAAGTTTACAAATGCGATATCCTTTGCGTCCTTACGGGTAAAGCGAACAAGTCGGACATTGTTGTCTGCATCACCGATGGGATGATCGATATTGGGGTCAAGGTTCTTGGGGTTGGTGACAGTGGAGCCGTCCTTCATCTTAAAACGACGGATAAAGGATATGGGCTCTGCGGTCTCTTGAATTGCCGTGGAGATGGTTGCTTCCTTCATATCGTCAATTGCCATTCTTGCAACGTCGATATACTTGCGCCACAGCATCTCGAGGTAACTGGGGTTTTCCATACTTCCTGTCCAAGGCCATACACCGAGGCGGAAGGATGTATGCTGATGCAATGCGGTGATCATAATATTGTCAGCGGGAACCCCTGTTTCCTTGGAGATCATTCCGCGGATCTTTGTTGCAAAGACTTCCATAATGCTGAGGCAGTCGGTGGTGATGATGATAACTGTCTTCTCACCGTCATTCATTGCCAGTGCATTAAGATATAGTGGATCAAGTATTCCTTCGGCAAGTCTTACACTGAAATAACCTGCCAGATGCTCACCCAATGGAGGGGTTATATCTACTCTGGAAAAACCTGCTTTAAACATAATATGCGCTCCTTTTCTTGCCAAATAAACGGCGTAAAAATATATCTATACACCTACGATATTAACTTAACAAACCTATGATGTCAAGATAGAAACTGACCGTTTTTTGCAATGTAAGCGTTTTCACAAATCAAAAAAATAATACTCCCCGCAAAGCCTTTTGTCAAGACCTGTTTGGAGAGTATTTTATCATTTTCATTTGATCAGGCTCACTTTATTATGCGTTGTAGCCGTTGGGATTGTTTTTCTGCCAGTTCCAAGCATCCTTGCACATATCAAAAATGCCCTTTTCTGCCTTCCAGCCCAAGAGCTTTTCGCTCTTTGAGGGGTTAGCATAGCACTCTGCCAGATCACCTGCTCTGCGCGGACCGATGACATAGGGAACCTTGACTCCGTTTGCCTTTTCAAAGTTCTCTACCATTTCCAAAACGCTGTAGCCGCAGCCTGTGCCAAGGTTAAACACTTCACAGCCTTTATTCTTAATTGCATAGCTTATAGCCGCAACATGACCCTTTGCAAGATCAACAACGTGGATATAATCGCGAACGCCGCTGCCGTCGGGAGTGGGATAATCGTTGCCGAAGACCGAAAGCTTTTCGCGCTTGCCTACAGCCACCTGAGTGATATAGGGCATCAGGTTGTTGGGAATACCCTTGGGGTCTTCACCGATGACACCGCTTTCGTGAGCGCCGATGGGATTGAAATATCTCAGCAGAACAATGCTCCAATCACTGTTTGCCTTGGCAATACCATAAAAGATCTGCTCGGACATATATTTTGTCCAACCATAAGGATTGGTGCAATTGCCTGTTTTTGCATCCTCGCACAAAGGCATTTGATTATCCGATGAATAGACAGTTGCCGAAGAAGAGAAGATGATATTTCTGACACCGAACTCGTCCATCACCTTGGTCAGGACCAATGTGGAATTGAGGTTATTATCATAATATCTGTGGGGCTGCTCTACAGACTCGCCCACAGCCTTAAGACCTGCAAAATGAATTACGCATTCGATCTTATTTTCGGTAAATATCTCTCTTAAAAGAGCCTCGTCGCGGACATCACCCTCGTACAACTTTATCTGTTTGCCGGTAAGTTGACCGACGCGGTTTAAGCTTTCGCCGCAGGAATTGCAAAAATTGTCTATAACTATTACATCATAACCCAAGTTGAGCAATTCTACGCAGGTGTGGGAGCCGATATATCCTGCTCCGCCTGTAACAAGAATATTCATTGATAGACTCCTTTATTATTTGTTCGCTGCTGCGGCACACTTTTTAACTATCTCACCCATCTGCTCAAACTGCTGCTCCATATCGGAAACCAACTTGAACTGTGTTCTGCAGCGGTCAAGGTTCTGCTCGGGATAAGAAATGCGGAAATAATTATCACCGTCGAGATAATCGGTGAGGAAGCGCATTCCGCATTCAAGGGTCATAAGGCGTGCGCCCCAAGGCATATACTCAAGTTCCGCCTCGGTAAGTCCACCCTGAGCGCCTTCGAGGAAGCCGCGGGTGTATGCTTCAAACAATTCAATGTCAAAGTTGACCTTTGACAGATCCTTTTCATCCTCAGCGCTGTGGTTTGCGCCAAAACGAATGGAATCACCAAAATCGTTAATGGACAGACCGGGCATAGTGGTATCAAGGTCTATAACGCAGAGACCCGTCTTTGTATCACGATCAAAGAGAACATTGTTGAGCTTTGTATCGTTGTGAGTAACTCTGAGGGGCAGCTTGCCTTCTCTCTGAGCGTTGAGTGCTACCGAGCAATCAGCCTCTCTCTTAAGTACAAACTCTACTTCTGCTGCAACATCCTTTGCTCTGCCGCATTTATCGGCAGCAAGTGCCGCCTTGAACTTTTTGAGACGGTCTTCTGTGTTGTGGAAGTCTTTAATAGTTTCGTGAAGCAGAGCTGCAGGATAATCTCTCAACAAATACTGGAAGCGTCCGAAAGCCTTGGCAGACTCTTCAAACAGCTCGGGTGTTGCCTGCTGATAGCAGTCGGAATCTTCGATAAATGGAACAAGTCTCCATACCTTACCGTTATGGTCGGTATAGTAATTTTTTCTGTCCTTGGTGCGGATGATCTGGAGAGCTTCACGCTTGCCGTCTCCACCCTCTTCCCTGATCTTTCTCTGCAAGAAGGATGTGATGTTTACAAAGTTCTCCATCAATTCTTCAGGATGAGGAAATGCTGCCTGAGACATACCCTGAAGAATGAATCTGATGGCATCGCCCTCTTTAGGCTGACAAACTACGCAATATGTTTCATTGATATGACCGTTTCCGTAACGGGTCGCACCCAAAAGTTCTTCGGGAAAATCATACTGCGCCAATATCTCACTCAAATATTCGTTTTCAAGATTAACACTCATATTTATTCAGCTCCCAGCAATTCTTTTTCAAACTGATCCATATCTACTATGATGCCTTCAACGCGGGACTTTTCAGCTGCAAAAGCAATAAGATGGTTCTGTACGGAGATGTCAATCTCGCTGAGCATATCACCGTTATAACCTTCGGTGAGATACTTATGCAGAACATTGACGATTCCCTTGTCGCCGCCGCCGTGACCTTCTGCAATGGTGTTGCCCAACACTGCGTTGCTGACGGGGATCTTTTCGTGCTTTTGTGTAAGGAAGTTGAAGAAATCGATGGTATCGCAATCCATATTTCCAACAAGCTCGCCCTTGGTACCCATAATGCGGATGCTTCTGCCCTTGGCATTGAATGCACACATATTGAAGGAAACTGTTGCGCCATCCTCAAACTCAAGGTTGACGACCTGATGGTCAACTACATTATTATCGCATTTGAAAACGCATCTGCCATAGTTGTTAGTGGAGATAGCCTCCATAACCTCTTCGTTGGTAGGTTTCTTTTTCTGGGTGCAAGCTTCTCTGAACCAGAGATTTTCTTCGTCTTTTACGTAAACCTTAATTGCATCATAGCAGCACTCGTCTGCGTGGGGACATCCCTGAACACAATAGTCGGGAGCGCCTTCGGGGCAATTTTCACGGGTGAAGTATGTAAGGCTTCCAAAAGAATGTACTCTGCTGCACTTCTTGCCGATAAGCCACTGAAGGATGTCCATATCGTGGCAGCATTTCTGCAGTATCATACAAGAGGATCTGTCAGAGTTGCCCCAGTTTCCGCGTACGAAGCTATGGCTCTGATGAAGATTCCATACGCACTCGTTATGCTCGATATTGATTATTCTGCCAACGATTCCGCTATCCACTAAATCCTTAAGAGTACGGAAGAAGGGGCTGTAGCGCAGAACATGGCAAACAAGTATCTTAACACCCTTTGCCTTTGCTGCCTCACGGATCTCAACGCATTCCTTTGCGGTGGGGCAAACAGGCTTTTCAAGAAGCATATCATAGCCAAGCTCGATCGCCTTCATAGTGGGAGCATAATGATCGCGGTCCATTGTTGCGATAACTGCCAGATCTGCACACTTGGGCAGCGCAAGCAAGTCTTCCCAGGATTCAAAAACCATATCGGGAGCAATGCCGTGCTTCTGAGCAACATATTCTCTGCGCTCGCGAACAGGCTCTGCAACACCGACTACCTTGAAATCATTGCCGTACATAATGTCGGTATATGTCATTCCGCGGTCTCCCGCACCGATGAGTATAACTTTAAGCATAAAAACTCTCCTTTGTTCATACTTTGCTGATTTTATATTATACCTAAAGCAGTAGTTTGTCTATAAAAATTACGCTTAAATAATTATAAAATCAGTTTGCAAGTTTTATATTTTATGTCCGTTTGTATCTTTACATTGTTTTATGCTTTATGTTATTATATAATATCATATAATGGATAAAATATCTTCTTTTATCGGAGGTTGGATATGAAGGATAAGATCTTGGTTCTTGACTACGGCACAACATCACTCAAGGCAGCCCTTTACGACAAGGATTTTAACGCTATGTCGGTAAAAAGCTTTGAGTTTACATATGACTATCCCGCTCCCGGCTTCATCGAATACGACGCAGAAACCTATATTACCGCGGCATATAAGCTTTTTTCCGAAATAGTTGATGAGCACAAATGCGGCAATGAGATAGCCTCCGTCACCGTCACCGGTCAGGCTGAGACACTTATCCCCGTGGACAAGGACGGAAATGTATTGGGTAAAGCCATCGTCTGGACTGACACCCGTCCTACCGAGGAGATCGAATATCTCGGCAAGCATATTCCCGCAGATGAGTATTATTCCGTAACGGGTATTTCAGGTCTCGACCCTGTTATTCCTCTCGCAAAGATAATGTGGATAAAGAAGCATCAGCCCGAGCGTTATGAGAACACATATAAGTTCCTTATGCTCCACGATTTTGTAATCTACCGTCTGTCGGGTGTTATGACCGCTGAGATATCGGTCTACGCCTGCTCGGGTTATGTGGATATCCGCAAAAAGGAATACAGCCGCAAGTTTTTGGACATTGCCGGCATAGATATAGATAAGCTGCCCACCCTTTCAGATCCCGACCTGATCTTGGGCGATCTTCTTCCCGAAGCCTGCGAGGCTATGGGTGTGGATAGTGCGGCTGTAGTCAACGGAATGCTTGACCAGTGTGCTTCTGCCATCGGCGCGGGAAATATCCTTCCCGGTGTCGTTTGTGAGACCACCGGCACAGTTCTTGCCATTGCCGCCACGCTGCCCGACTTCAAGCCCGAAAACTTCCCTTCACCTGTTATCGTCCTTCCCCATGGACTCAGCGGAAGATATCTCGCTCTGCCCTATTGCCCCACCGCGGGAATGCTGCTCAAATGGTACAAGGATGCTTTCCTTGCAAAGGATATTGAGGAATGTAAGGCATCGGGCAAGGATATTTATGTCTACATCAACGAAAAGATCGAAGAAAAGGGCGCCCCCATCGGCGAGCTTATTGCCCTGCCACATTTTAACGGATATCTTTCCCCCATTTCTAACCCCGATGCCAAGGGCGTGCTTTACGGACTTTCTCTTGACACAGACCGCTTTGATGTTGCTCACGCAATTATGGAGGGAATCTCCTTCCTGCTCCGCGAAAATGTGGAGCTGCTTCAAAAGAGCGGAATAAATGCCGACCGCATCATCTCCTTGGGCGGCGGTGCAAAGAGCCCTCTGTGGCTTATGATGAAGGCTGATATCTGCAAGGCAAAGATAGTCACAATGAAAAACGAGGAATCCACCTCTCTCGGCGCTGCACTTGGCGCCGCCTTGGCGATCGGGCTTTTAGAGAGTGAGGAAGAAATACACAAGTATGTCGCTGTCAAGAACGAGTACAACTCCACCCCCGACAGACAGCAGCAGTATCAGGTAAAATACGAAAAATATCTTGATCTTAACCGCCGCTTAGGATTTTGGGGATAAGCATCTCTTTTTCAAAGGAGCATAGTTATGAAGACCCTTGACCTTTCAGCTTTTGAAAAACTTAATATACTGACCGACGAGCCTATGAGTGAGCATATCTCATTTAGGCTCGGGGGAAAAGCCAACCGCTTTATCATAGCCGATGAATCGGAAGCGCCCGCGCTTATTGCCGAGCTTAACCGCGCAGGCGAGCGCTATGCGGTCTTAGGCAATGGTACCAATGTGCTTGTCCGCGATGAAGGCTTTGATGGTACAATAGTTAAGCTTGCATCTGCTGAGCCGGTGATAAACGGCAATGAGCTAACCGTTTGCGCAGGCACTTCTCTCGCACTGACCGCTACCGCTGCCGCGGAAAACGAATTGACCGGTATGGAATTTGCCCACGGCATTCCCGGCACTGTAGGCGGTGCGATCATGATGAACGCAGGCGCATACGGCGGAGAGATCAAGGATGTTCTTGTCAGCACCGTCTATTGCGACCCGCAGGGAAAGACCCATACACTTTCTCTTGAGGAGCATAATTTTGGCTACAGACAAAGCTTTTTTAAAGAGCATCCCGAGCTGTTGATCCTTCGAGCCACATTCCGTCTTTCTAGAGGTGACAAGACGGAGATCAAAGATAAAATGGCAGAGCTTGCCCGACGCAGAAGAGAGAGTCAGCCCCTTGACAAGCCATCAGCAGGAAGCACCTTCAAACGTCCCGAAGGCTACTTTGCGGGAAAGCTGATACAAGACAGTGACCTGAAAGGCTTTTCCATAGGCGGCGCGCAAGTCTCCGAAAAGCACGCAGGCTTTGTTATAAATACAGGCAATGCAACCTGCTCCGATGTAATGGCGCTTGTTGAGCATATACAAAAAACAGTTTACGATAATTTTGGTGTGATGTTGCACCGTGAAGTCAAGATATTGGGAGAGGAGTAAAATTATGGAGTGTATTATCATTTCGGGTATGAGCGGAGCCGGCAAAAGTATGGCTGTTGATGTTCTCGAGGACAGCGGCTATTATTGCATAGACAATATTCCCTGTGACTTAGCTCCCCATTTTATTGATCTGTTTTTAAGCACTGCCGCAAAGTACAAAAAGGTTGCTCTTGTGGTTGATGTGCGAAGTGATGCAAATGCGGAGAGCCTTTTCACCCTGCGCTCAGGTCTCACAGAAAAAGGTATTCCCTGCTATCTCCTCTTCCTTGACTGCTCTAATGAGCAGATAATCAACCGTCACAAGGCAAACCGCCGCCGTCATCCTCTTGATACAAATGGGGATATTTATGAGGCGGTGACAAAAGAGCGGGCAAGAATGGACCCTGTCCGTCTTTCTGCCGATTATGTGATAGACACCACCTCTCTCTCCACCGCCAATCTTAAATCCCACCTTCTCAATCTGTTCGGTGAGGGCGGCGCAAAAAGCGCAATGGTTATCAGCATTTTAAGCTTTGGCTTCAAGCACGGCATCCCCCACGAATCGGATATGGTATTTGATGCCCGTTTTATCGAAAATCCCTTCTATGTTCCCGAGTTGCGCCCCAAATGCGGTCTTGATAAAGAGGTTTATGATTTTGTATTTAATAAAAAGCCTGCTGTTGAGTTTTCCGACCGCATATTCTCACTGCTTGACTATTTGATTCCTCTCTACCTTTCGGAGGGCAAGACCTCCTTGGTGGTTTCGGTAGGCTGCACCGGTGGCAGGCTCCGCTCGGTTGCCATTGCCGAAAACCTCAAAGCCCGCCTTGAAAATAAAAACCACAATGTCGTCATCCGTCATCGTGATATAGAAAAGGGATAAAAAATGTCTTTTAACTCAGACTTAAAAACAGAGCTTGCCTCTGCCTCTTTCTCTTGCCCAGATTGCATCTATGCCGAGTGTCTTGGAATGATGCTCTATGCGGGTAAGTTTTCGTCCGACGGAATTAAGCTGCAGCTTTCTAACCCATCGGCACGAAAGCGGGTCATGACCATCTGCCGCCAGGTCTTTGGGGTTCCTCTTAAGCAGGATGGCAACGTTCTTACCCTTACAGGTGAAGAAAATCTTTGCCGCGCCTTTGAGGCATTTGGCTACGAATACGACCGCTCAAGTCTGCAACTTAATCGCGCCTTGGTGGAGAATGAATGCTGCAAAAATGCCTTCATCCGAGGAATATTGCTCACGGGCGGAAATGCCTCTGCGCCCGAAAAATCCTATCACCTTGAAATAGTCACATCCCATTACCACGTTGCGCGGCAGACCGCCACCCTTCTTTCGGAAATGGGTCTTGCGGCAGGCTATGTTCTCCGCCGCGGAAACCACATCCTCTATTTTAAGGGTAGCTCCACCATTGAGGATATTCTGACTATGGCAGGCGCTCCGTCATCTGCTATGAATATTATGGTAGTGAAGATCGAGCGTGAGCTTATCAACAAAATCAACCGCCGTGTAAACTTTGAGACTGCAAACCTCGATAAGACCATTGCCGCCGCGGCAATACATATCGATGCCATAAATAAACTTGAAAAGGCGGACAAGCTGTCCACCCTTCCCCCTGCCATTCAGGAGACCGCCCGTCTCAGGCGGGAATATCCCGAGCTTTCGCTTGGCGCTCTGTGCGAGAAGCATAGCGAGCCCATCTCCCGCCCGGGACTTAATAATCGACTTAAAAAGCTTATCAAACTTGCTGAGGAGCTGGAAATATGAGTTTTGCCCATCTTCACGTACATACCGAATACAGCCTGCTTGACGGTGCTTGCCGTATAGACAGGCTTTGTCAGCATGTCAAGGATCTTGGGCAGACCGCCATTGCCATTACCGACCACGGCGTAATGTATGGTGTTATAAACTTTTACCGCGCTGCAAAAAAAGCGGGGATCAAGCCGATCATCGGTTGTGAGCTGTATGTTGCCGCACGAACCCGCTTCGATCAGGTGTATGAGCTTGACTACAACTCCTATCACCTTACCCTTTTATGCAAAAACGAGATCGGCTATAAAAACCTGACCAAGCTTTGCTCCCGCGGCTTTACCGAGGGATTTTATCAGCATCCCCGTGTTGACTTTGAACTTCTCAAGGAGTACAGTGAGGGTCTTGTTGTTCTTTCGGGCTGTCTCGCAGGCGAGGTGGCTCAACTGCTTCTTCACGGCAATTATGAAGAAGCCAAGGCTTGCGCACTGAAATACAACGCGCTTTTCGGGCAGGGAAATTATTTTCTCGAAATACAGGATCACGGCATTGAAGAGCAACAGCGTATCAATCCTATGCTTGTGCGTCTTTCCAAAGAGACGGGGATTCCCCTTGTTGCCACAAATGACTGCCACTACATAACCCGAGATGACAACAAGATGCACGATGTGCTTTTATGTATACAGACGGGTACTACCTTAGATGATGAAAACAGAATGCGCTTTTCTTCGGAAAACTTCTACATCAAGTCGGAAGAAGAAATGTCCGAGCTCTTTCCCTACGCTCCCGAAGCTTTGGAAAACAGCCAAAAAATAGCCGATATGTGCAATATGGAGTTCACCTTCGGCGTATATCACCTTCCTAATTTTGATGTTCCCGATGGTAAGGCTCACGATGAATATCTCCGCGAGTTGTGCTATAAGGGCCTTGCTCAGCGCTATCCCAATGATGACGGAAGATGTGCAAAGCAGCTTGAATATGAGCTTTCGATGATAAATAAAATGGGCTTTACCGACTATTTCCTTATAGTCAGTGATTTTATAGCCTATGCAAAATCCAAGGGTGTCCCCGTCGGTCCCGGCAGAGGCTCCGGTGCTGGTAGTATCGCCGCATACTGTCTGCGTATAACCGATGTTGAGCCTATGCATTATTCGCTGATCTTTGAGCGTTTCTTAAATCCCGAGCGTGTAAGTATGCCCGACTTTGATATCGACTTCTGTCCCCTGCGCCGCGCAGAGGTTATTCAATATGTCAAGGAGAAGTACGGTGAGGATCATGTTTCACAGATCATCACCTTTGGTACTATGGCGGCAAGAAGCTCGGTCCGTGATGTAGGCAGAGTTATGGGTGTACCCTATGCTGAGGTGGACGCCATTGCAAAAATGATCCCCAAGGGCCCCAAGGTGACTTTGGAAGGCTCTCTCAAAGATTCTCCCGACCTTAAAAAAGCCTACGATAATGACCCCAAAGTCAAAGAAATTATCGATATGGCACTCTCCATTGAGGGAATGCCCCGCAACTGCTCCACCCACGCCGCAGGTGTAATTATTGCGTCAAAGGCGGTGGACGAGTTTGTTCCTCTATCAAAGGGTGATCAGGGTGTGGTTGCTCAGTTTGAAATGACCACGCTTGAAGAGCTCGGCCTGCTGAAGATGGACTTCTTAGGTCTGCGAAACCTGACGGTCATCGACGATGCTGTCAAGCTTATAAATAAAAACGGCGGCAACCTTGACATAGACAAGCTGGACTATAATGACGAAGCCACATTCAATATGCTTTCAAAGGGTCAAACTATGGGTGTTTTCCAGATGGAAAGCGCGGGTATGACTCAGGTAGCGGTACGCTTGCATCCCCAATCGGTTGAAGATATTACCGCTATCATTGCCCTTTACCGACCCGGTCCTATGCAGTCGATCCCCACATATATCTCACAGCGCCACCATCCCGAGCAGATCACATACCGCCATCCCTATCTTAAAGACATTCTTTCGGTCACGTACGGCTGTATCGTCTATCAGGAACAGGTAATGGAAATATTCCGCAGACTTGCAGGATATTCCCTTGCCCGCGCAGACTTGGTGCGCCGCGCTATGAGTAAAAAGAAGTTTGACGTGCTTGAAAGCGAGCGACAAAACTTCATCTTCGGTAACGAAAAAGAGAATATCCACGGCTGCGTAAAGGTCGGAATGAGCGAAAAGGATGCGGGCGAACTGTTCAACGAAATGCTGGATTTTGCAAACTATGCATTTAACAAGGCTCACGCTGTTTGCTATGCAGTAGTTGCATACCGCACCGCATACCTCAAATGCCACTATCCCGCAGAATATATGGCGGCATTGCTTACCTCGGTGCTTGATTCTACCGACAAGGTATCTGCCTATACAGCTCAATGCCGCGAGATGGGTATTACGGTTCTGCCTCCCGATATCAACCGCTCCTATGCCGACTTCACTGTACACGACGGAAATATCCGTTTTGGCTTGGGCTCGGTCAAAAATGTAGGTGTGGGCTTTATTGAAAAACTGGTTCAGGAGCGTGAAGCAGGCGGTGACTTTGTAGACTTTGATGATTTCTGCAGTCGTATGTCCCATTATGATCTTAATCGCCGCGCCCTTGAAGGTCTTATAAGTTGCGGCGCCTTCGACAGTATGGGAGTTTACCGCAGTCAGCTTATGCAGGTATATAATTCCGTCCTCGACAGTGCCGCCGATGAAAAGCGCCGCAATATCGAGGGACAGATTAATCTCTTTGACGACCCCGCAACCGGTGATACAAAGACCATTATGCCCAATGTTGCCGAGTACCCTAAAAGTCAGCTTTTGGCAATGGAACGCGCCACAACGGGACTTTATCTGTCAGGTCATCCTATGCAGGAGCTTAAGACTCTGTCCCGTCGCGTAGGCGCGGTGGACATAGTCAAAATAAACCTTGCCAACGCTCCCGATAACGAGGATGTAAACACCGAGTTTGCCGACGGCTGCTACATAACCGTCAACGGAGTTATTTCCTCCTTCAAGACCAAATATACCAAGAGCGGCAAGCTGATGGCTATGGGCGCAGTTGAGGACGAAACGGGAAGCATTGAGTTCTTAGCCTTTGAGACCGCGCTTCAGGCGGGAGGAAGCGCCTGCAAGGAGGGTATGCCCGCCGTGCTTTACGGCAGAATATCCTCCCGCGAAGATGAGGCTGTAAAGCTGGTCTGTGAGATAATCCGTCCCTTGGACGAGGATATGTCCTATGACTTTCCATCTCTGCGTGCCGCCAATATGTCTCTGCAGGCATACCGCGACAGTAAGCGCGGCGGTACCGCTCTGCCCCGCAACCGAAGCCTGTATATCCGCCTTAAGTCTGAAAGCGACCCAAGACGCGCCGATCTGCTTAGATTGCTTCAGCTTTATCCCGGTCACAGCTCGGTCTGTCTTTTCTATTCTGATACACGCAAAACCGAGACACCTTCCTTCTATGTTCAGGATTGCGGAACGCTTTTAAAAAAGCTCTGTGTTATGTTCGAGGAAGAAGATGTGGTCTTCAAGTTCAACAAGAGGTAAAAAATGTCAGATTTTGATTTAAGATATGCAAATCTGCGCCGCGCCATCATTGAACAGGAGTTTGCTCAGCTCAATGACAGACAAAAGGACGGCGTTTTCAAGACCGAGGGTCCATTGCTTATTCTTGCAGGTGCAGGAAGCGGTAAGACCACGGTGCTTATAAACAGAATAATCAATCTGCTCAAATACGGTGCTGCCTATGAAAGTGACGAAGCGCCCGCCTGGGCAGGTGACAGTGAAATGCTCAAATTAGCGCTCTATTTGGAAGACCCCGAGTCGGTCTCCGAGGATGAATTGCGCCGCCTTTGTGCCGTCGATCCCCCCGCTCCCTATCAGATACTCGCCATCACCTTTACCAATAAGGCGGCAGGCGAGCTGCGTGAGCGTCTTAATGTGGCTTGCGGCACTGATGGTGCCGATATATGGGCGCATACCTTCCATTCCTGCTGTGCAAGAATACTTCGCTCCCATATCACCAAATTAGGCTATACAAGCAATTTCACCATCTATGACGAGGACGATAAGAAAAAGCTTATCGTTTCTATATTGCGTGATCTTGGTGTGGACGAAAAGCGCTACGATGCCAAGACCATTGCTTCGAGCATTTCCAAGGCAAAGGATGAGCTGATAAGCGCACAGCAATATGCCGATGAAGTAGGTCCCGACCCATTCAAGCAGATCGCCGCCCGTGTATTTTTGCGTTACGAGGCACAAATGCAGTTGCTTAATGCACTGGACTTTGACGATATGATAGTCAAAACGGTGGAACTGCTACACACCTTCCCCGATGTGCTTGAGTATTATCAGCGCAAATTCCGCTATGTTCTTGTTGACGAGTATCAGGATACCAACCACGCACAGTATGTCCTTTGCAAGCTGCTCTCCGGCGGAAGCAGAAATCTCTGCGTCGTCGGTGATGACGACCAGAGCATTTATAAGTTCCGCGGCGCCACCATTGCCAATATTCTTGAGTTTGAGGATCAATACCCCGATGCTATGACCATCCGCCTTGAGCAGAATTACCGCTCCACCGGCAGTATTCTCAATGCCGCCAACGGACTTATCTCCAAAAACCGCGGCAGAAAGGGCAAAAATCTGTGGACCGACAAGGGCGACGGCGAAAAGGTCACCGCCTACATTGCCGAAAACCAAGAGGATGAAGCGCAGTTTATTGCCACAAAGATAAAGGAAGGCTGCCGCTTAGGTGGAAACTTCCGTGAGTTTGCGGTGCTTTATCGAAACCACGTTCTTTCCAACGCGGTGGAATATGCCTTCAAGCGCAACGGCATTCCCTACCGTATAGTCAGCGGTCTCCGCTTCTTTGACCGCGCAGAGGTCAAGGATATGCTGTCCTATCTGGCAGTCATTGACAATCCCGCCGACACTGTCCGCCTTCGTCGTATAATCAATGTGCCTACCCGCGGCATCGGCGCAACCACTCAGGACAGAGTTGCAGTTTTGGCTCAGGAAAAAGGCGTCAGTGACTTTGAAATAATCAAAAACGCCGCAGAATATCCCGATATCTCTAAGGCAAGCGCCAAGCTGAAGGCATTCTGTGACCTGATTGACGAGTTCGATGAGCTTAAGACTGGCAACGATCTGCTTTCTCTTTATGACCTTTTGCTGGACAAGTCGGGCTATATGGCATATCTCTCCACCCTGCCTCAGGCAGAGCAGCAACCCAAGACCGAAAACGTTTTGGAATTGCGTTCCAATATCACCCATTATTGTGAAAACAACGAAAACCCCACACTTCGCGGATTCTTGGAAGAGGTCGCTCTGTTCACCGATGTTGACCGCTTTGACCCCGAAGCCGATGCGGTCACAATGATGACCATTCACAGTGCAAAGGGTCTTGAGTTTGACAATGTATTCATCTGCGGCACTGAGGAGGGCATATTCCCCTCCGACCGCTCGCTGACCGATTCAGAGCAGCTTGAAGAAGAGCGCCGCCTTTGCTATGTGGCGGTGACCCGCGCCCGCAAGCAGCTTTATATCACCGCCTCCGAGCGCAGAATGCTTTACGGACAAACAAGGTTTGCCCATCCCTCACGCTTTATCGGCGAGATCCCTCCCCAAGTCCTCAATAAGATCGAAAAGGCAAGACCCCGCAGTATGTCACCCGTGGAGTTTACCCAAAGACGGCAAGCTTCCCAGCCATCATTCGTCGGTGTCAAGCGTACCCCCTCCGTCTCTGCCGCCAAACCCGCCTTTAATTACCGTGCGGGACAGACCGTTCTGCACAAGAGCTTCGGTGAGGGTATCATTCAGGAAGTCACACCTATGGGTAACGATGCAATGCTGACTATTACCTTTGGAAGTAATACAAAACGGCTTATGGCAAAGACCGCTTCACAATTTATGAAAACTATTGATTAAAAAACACTTGTAATTCTCCCAAAGATACTATATAATAAATAACCGTAGCGCGGCTACGGTTAATATGCCGGTGTGTTGGAATTGGCAGACGAGGCGGACTCAAAATCCGTTGGGCTAATAACCCGTGCGGGTTCGACCCCCGCCACCGGCACCATCTAAAGACACCATTGAAATCTGAACCCCGAAGTTCAGACTCAATGGTGTTTTTATTATAAAACCCAGTATTTATGCGGCTTTTCGAGGTCGCATTTTCTTTTTGCAAGCTGGACTGAAAACAGAAAAACTCAAATTAGGCAATCCAAAGATTTAAAAACAAACCTTTTCGAACCCATAAGTCTATCTGCACGTGTCTTATAAACCCGCATCCTTCAAGGCGTATTCTTCTTCCTTTTGTTCGGGAGTCTTGTATTGCAGTTTCCTGTGCGGTCGTTTCGTATTGTAGAAAATTATGTACTTGTCCACCGCACTTCGGAAGTCTGCTTCTGAACGGTACTTCGTGCGATACAATTCCTCGCGCTTCAAGGAAGCAAAGAACGATTCCATTACAGAATTGTCGTACGGCACGTGCGCACGCGAAAAAGAGTGCGTGATGTGCAGTGACCGCATATAGTCGTTCATCGCTTTGGAACGGTAGTTACCGCCACGATCGGTGTGGAAGATCAAACTTGAATCCGGTTGGCGTGCTTTATAAGCGATCTGAAAAGTCGAT
>JAFQUM010000040.1 GCA_017408485.1 Clostridia bacterium
AATTTTGTATTTTCATGCCCTCGTGTCTTTTGGCGCGAGGGTATTTTACTTGCAATTTTACGGAGGTGAAACAGAAATGCCTAATGAGAAGGTATTGGCAGCTAAGAAGTCTGTCGTCGCCGAACTTACCGAAAAGATGAGAAATGCCCAGTCCGGTATTCTCGTTGATTATAAGGGTATCACCGTCGAGGCTGACACAAAACTGCGCGCCGAGCTTCGCAAAAACGGAATCGAGTATGCTGTTGTTAAGAACACACTTACAAGATTTGCCGCTAAAGAGTTGGGTCTCAATGAACTTGATCCCCTGCTGAACGGCACCACCGCTCTTGCTCTCGGTATGGAAGATCCCATCGTCCCCGCAAAGCACATTGTCGACTTTGCTAAGAAGAATCCCAAGGTCTTCAGTGTTAAGGGTGGTTTCTTTGAGGGTAAGTTTATGACCGCTCAGGAAATCGAAGCAGTATCCGAGCTTGGCAGCAAGCAGGGACTCCTGTCCACTGTCCTCGGCACAATGAACGCACCCATCGCTGCTTTCGCACGCGTTATCAACGCAATCGCAGAGCAGAAGGGTGGAGCAGCAGAATAATCTGCACACAAATCTGAAAAATTAAAATTTGGAGGTACATTAAAATGGCCAGCGAAAAGATTACTAACCTTATTGAAGAAGTTAAGCAGCTTACAGTTCTCGAGCTCAGCGAGCTCGTACACGCTCTTGAAGAAGAGTTCGGCGTTTCCGCAGCAGCAGCAGTAGCAGTAGCAGCAGGCCCCGTAGCAGGCGGCGCAGCAGCTGCTGAAGAGCAGACAGAGTTCGACGTTATCCTTGCTTCCGCAGGCGCTAACAAGATCGCTGTTATCAAGGTTGTCCGTGAGATCACCGGCCTCGGCCTTAAGGAAGCTAAGGAAGTCGTTGACGGCGCTCCCAAGGCTGTTAAGGAAAAGGTTTCCAAGGAAGAAGCTGACTCCATCAAGGCTAAACTCGAAGAAGCAGGCGCTTCTGTCGAAGTTAAGTAATTTAGCTTTAATAGGACATAAAAAAGACCGACTTGTGTCGGTCTTTTTTGTCAGCTTGTCAAAAAACTCCTTCAGAATAAGGAGTTTTTTAAACAATTAGTTTTTGTACGGACATGTGCCGGACAAAAACACCTCGACCCGCCGTTTTTCTGCAGAAAAAACGGCGAAACCGCACCGCAGTGCGGAACCAAAATGTCGAAAAGAACCCAGCTTTGCGCAGCAAAGCGGTTCTTTGACAGTCTCATAAAAACGACCTGCGAAAGCAGGTCGTTTTTATGTCTGAAAATATTAAAAATGTAGTTTTTTAAAAGCACTGAAAAGTTCAGACTTTTCGATAAAAAGTCAGTTTATCCCCGTCAGTCTTGGCGAAAAAGAGACCTGAAAACATATCATTGACTCCCAATGCATCACCGGGCACGGGGAGCATTTTTGCAAAGGCTTCTTCGGTGAGTGCGGCGGCTCTTTGCGCCTTGGTATCCTTGCAGGGACGGATAGAATATTCGTTGCACAGCCTCTCAGTCAGCTCCAGCAGATCATAATCATTTCCTTCCTTCAGCTCCAGCTCGATCTCGCTGATAAAAAGCAAACGGTTCTCCTGCTTTAACACTCCGTAATCAAAGCTAAGTTCAATAAGCGACAGCCCCTCTACCATAAGGCGGCACTTTCTTTCAAAGGAGGAAGAATAAATAGGCACAAGCTCGGCGCTTCGCAGCACATCCTTTGCACTTTCGGGCAGATCGTCACGGGCGCAGAGCGCGGTTACACCCGACTGTATATCGGTGGCGTTTTCCTCCGCTTCAAAGCGGGCAAGCTCACTGACACGGTATTTAAGACAGCAGACCGAACGTTCATTTTCGCGGCGCAAACGCAGCGAGAGTCCTTCCTTTTTAAGCTTTCCGTCGGGGGTGTCAAAATAGTCCGCTTCCATGGTGTAAACTGTAGTTTCGCATATAAAAAGCTCGTCACGACCGAGTATTTCCTCTGCTATGCATTGGGGTACGGGTGACAGCTTGACTTCGATCTCCATAGCATCTCCTCCACACAAGATATTGTAGCATTTCGCTTTATTTTTAGCAACAAAAAGACAATATTTTGTCTGTAAACTTTTATAATTCTCTTTATTTTTTATATATAGTATGATATAATATAATGGATATAATGGATAAATATATTTGAACATAAAAAGGAGGAAAAAATATGCTGAACAGAATAGTGGTAACCATTGACGGACTGACCTATACCGTAATCGCAGAAGAGACCGAGGAGTATATCCGCAAAAATGCTGCCCTGGTCAACAAAGAGATAGAAGACATCAAGGCGGCAACTCCTTTTTCTTCCATGACCGCCGCAGTGCTGGCAGGAATGAATATTGCCGATAAATATTACAAGGCTCTTTCTATGACCGAAGGCCTTCGTCAGCAGGTCAAGGAGTATGCTAAGGAAAACGCTGAGCTTCGCACACAGCTCAACAAGATTAAGAAAAAATAAGAGTATAAGACCTATTTGCAGATAAAACGAAAGGATGGTGAAGAAGGTGGCATTAGAGCTTATAAGCCCTGCTCATAATTCAGAAATGCTTCAGGCGGCTGTGCAGACAGGCGCTGATGCCGTATATCTTATTGCTCCCGATTGCGGTGCGCGTGACACCTTCTCTGCCGACGAGCTTATTGAGGCTGTAAAGTATTGCCGTCTTCGCGGCGTGAAGGCGTATGTCTATTTTGGAGGTATCGTCACCGACGAAGAGCTTTTAAGACTTAAGAGTCTTGTGGTTGCAGTCAATGAAGCGGGTGCTGATGCCGCGGTAGCGGGGGATATCGGTCTTATAAGAATGATTCGCAACCTTACCCCCGATCTTGATATCCACGGCTCAGAGCAGCTTGCGGTGCATAACCTTGCGGGAGCAATGGCAGCCAAAAAGATGGGACTTTCACGCATTTGGCTTGCAAGAGAATTGTCCTTGGAGCAGATCAAGTTTATTTGCGACAGAATTGACATAGAGATACAGGTATTCTGCCACGGCAGTCAATGCGTGTCCTATTCGGGACAGTGCTATATGTCGGCGGCGGTGACCTCCCGCAGTGCAAACCGCGGAAAATGTATGCAGCCCTGCAAAATGGCATATTCCTATTTTGGCGATGCTCCCGCAGAGCATCTCAGTCTTAAGGATATGTGCTTGGCTCAGCAGCTTGGCGAGCTTGAAAGGGTCGGCGTAGGTGCTGTCTATATTGAAGGCCGCGGCAAACGCGCAGAATATGTGGCACTTGCCACAGATATGTATAAAAAGAGCATTAAGAGCGGCAAGGCACCTTCCCGCGGCGATATTATGAAGCTGGAAAGCCTTTTTGCCCGTGACGGCTTCAGTGACGGCTATCTGAAGGGTGATAAGAGCGGCTCTATGTTCGGCATTCCCAACGAAGCCCCCGACAGAGAGGCAAGAAGCGCCTTCAGCGATGCAAGAAAGCTTTATCAGGGCGAGGGCGAAAAGCCCTTGGTTTCGGTGGATATGTTCTTCACTGCAAAGGATGGCGAAGAAATGAGCCTTGTTTGCCGCGATTATAACGGCAATCAGTATGAGGTATATTCACCCGCTCCCGGCTACGGCAAAAAGCCTACATCAAGAAATGAAGTAGAAAGCTGGCTGAGAAGAACCGAGCGGACAGTTTTCTCTGTTTCTCAATGCCATGTTGATATAGATGAAAACCTGCGCATTACTCCCGCGGCGGTAGCGGCAATGCGCAAGAACTGCCTTGAGGGACTTGCCCTGCGCCGCAGACTTGTACCCGAGCGTCCTTCGGGAACATGGCAGCCGGGACTCAAGCGCCTAGGTTTTAGAGAAAAACCCCGCTTTGCGCTGTCCTTCCTTAAGACCGAGCAGATCACTCCCGAAATACTTGACACCGAGCCGGAGCTTGTGTATCTGCCTTTGTGGCGTATGCACGAGGACAGCAAGATAATCGAGCTGCTCCGCGGCAGAGGAATAATTCCCTGCGCGGTGCTTGATCGTATAATCTCGGATAAGGATTGGCCCGAGGTGCTGATGGCGCTTCGCGAGCTGAAGAGGGCGGGACTTGAGCATATTATGTGTGCAAATCCCGGTCAGGCGGTGTTGCTTGAGACCCTTGGCTTTATTCTTCACGGTGATTTTGGAATGAATGTTATGAACTCCCAGTCGGTGAAGGAACTTAAGGCGTTGGGACTTTCATCCTGTACATTGTCTTTTGAAATGACCTTTATGCAGATGAAGGAATTGTCAATGGGTCTTGATTGTGAGATAATCGTCTACGGCAGATTGCCCTTGATGATTACCGAAAACTGCATTATTCACAAGCACAAGGGTGTACATACCTGCCATAACGGCTCCACCACCCTTATCGATAAAACGGGCAGAAGCTACCCGCTTCTTCCTGAAAAGGGTTGCCGCAATACCCTTTACAATGCGGAAAAACTGTGGCTTGCAGACAAAACTGCCGACTATGAGCGCTTAGGTCTGCGCACCCAAAGACTTTGCTTTACCACCGAGAACAGCAAGGAATGCTTAAAGGTGGTTCAGGCATATCTTGGCAAGGCGGAGGCAACTCCCGAGCGTGCCACAAGAGGATTGTATTACAGAGGAAATATATGATTATTCTTGCATCAGCATCACCCAGACGGAGAGAATTGCTTTCGCAGATATGCGATTTTACTGTGAAGGTTTCCGACTGTGACGAAAATTGCACAATAACCGATCCCGAGACCTTGGTCTGCGAGTTATCCCTTCGCAAGGCAAAGGCTGTAAAGGCAGGCGCCGAGGATATTATCATCGGCGCCGATACGGTGGTGGCAATAGACGGAGCAATATTGGGCAAGCCACACTCACAGCAGGAGGCAAAGAATATGCTTTCCGCGCTTTCGGGTAAGACGCACAGTGTGTTTACGGGGGTCACAGTTGTAAAGGGTGAGGAGATACACACCTTTGCCGAGCGTACCGATGTAACATTTTACCCACTCTCTCAGGAGCTTATTGATCGCTATGTAGCAAGCGGTGAGCCTATGGATAAGGCGGGCGCTTACGGCATTCAGGGCAAGGGTTGTGTGTTGGTGCAGAGCATTAGCGGAGATTATTTCAATGTGGTAGGGTTGCCTGTTGCGCGGCTTTACCGTGTTTTAGACCAAATCGGAGGATTAAAAGCTGATGCGTAAGCTTTTTAAGTCTAAAATATTTATATTCGGGCTCATTCTCGCCGTGCTTGCTTTCGGCGTAATGATCTATGCCTTCGTTTCCCCGTCACCCACGCCCATAAGCAATTTGATGGGCGTTATAGTCACCCCTTTTGAAAAGGCGGTAAATTGGGTCGGCGATGGAGTCGGAGGCTTTTTTGCATATTTCAAAGGCTACGACGACCTTGAAAAAGAGAACGAGCGTCTTTGGGATCGCATTGCCGAATATGAGCAAATGGAGGCAGATTACTATGCCGCTATCAGCGAAAATGAGGAGCTTCGCAAGCTGGCACAGCTCAAGCAAAAAAGATCGGATCTGACCTTTGAAATGTGTTCTGTAGTATCGGTGGTTACCGAGGGATACACAAGTACATTTACCATCAATCGAGGCACAGCTGACGGCATTTCGGTGGGCGATTGTGTTATGACTGATGCGGGTTTTGTTGGCTATATCAGCTCTGCGGGACTTAAAAGCGCCGAGGTAATAACCTTGGTCAATATCGAAACTAAAATAGCCTGCTTGGTTTCACGCACCCGTCAGGCGGTGGTCGCGGAGGGGGATTTCGTTCTTTCTGCGGACGGAAAGCTTAAGCTGTCCTATATCAAGAATGATGCCGACCTGAAGGTTGGAGATATTATAGAGACCAGCGGCGCGGGAGAGAATTACCCCAAGGGTATCATCGTCGGCACGGTCAAAGAGATCAAGAGCGAAAGCCACGGCATTTCCCAATATGCCATCATAGAGCCGTCGGTGGATATCTACAAGCTGACAACGGTTTTTGTTGTCAAGGATTTTGAAATTACGGAGTGAATAAGATTTGCATAAGCAAAAAACGGGAGTTTTAATAAAGTGCCTTGTCTACGGCGCCCTTGCCGTAGTGCTTTTGGTGTTGCAAAGCTCCCGTGCCACCGGTGTCAGCCTATGGACTGCAAGTGCAAACTTTATGCCATTTCTTGTTGCCGCACTTGCCCTTTATGAAAATCCCTATATGGCGGGTGGAGTAGGCTTTTTTGCAGGACTTCTGTTGTCGGTGCATTCCTCCACAATAGAAGGACTTGCGTCATTTTGGCTTGCCATTTTCGGTGTGGCATATTCATATCTTGCCGAGCTGTTTTTCAGAAATAATATCGTTCTGTCCATCTTAGGCGGTATGGGCTGCTTGGCAGTGGGCGAGCTTTGCAAGTATGTTTTTTACTATATGCTGGTACACGGAGTGGGCTTTGGCGCAGGAATGTTGACCCTTTTGGGAAGTCTCATTCTGTCTGTTCCATTCGGGATCTTGGTTTGCTATATAGTCAGATGGATATCCCGAAAGTTTTCGGAGGATGAAAGATGAACAGCTCAAACAGCGGAAAATATACCCGAAAAGTGGTGGTGCTTTGCCTGCTGATGCTTGCCATCCTTACTGTTATGGTAACGCGAATGGCGTACCTTCAGTTAGTCGTGGGTGAAGAGGTCAGCGAAAATATACAGACCACAAGCACAAGAAAATATGACGAGGTAACCTCCCGCGGCGAAATAAAAGATCGCAACGGAGTGACCCTTGTTGCAGATGTTGCGTGTTATACCGTCATCTTTGACTACTATGAATGGCAAAAGCAGGGGCAAAACGATGTGATACTCCGCCTTTGCGAAATGCTGAAGGCAAGCAATTTAGAGTGGACCAATGAACTGCCCATAACCGACGAGGTTCCCTATAGCTACACCTACGCATCCAAGGAAAGCGGAAGCGGCTTGCGCCTTATGCGCTTTCTTAAATCTCGTGAGTGGGAAGAGGATATACCCGCCAGCCGTCTGTTTGCCCTTTTGTGTGAGCGCTACGGGGTAGACGAGGAGCTTACCAGTGAGCAAAAGCGTATGGTGATCGGTGTGCGCTATTATCTTGAAATATACGAGTTTTCTGCATATAACTCACCCCTTATCTTTGCTCCCGAGGTGGATATAGACACCGTTGCCACCATAAGCGCATTGTCGGGTGAATTGCCCGGCGTTAAAATAGACATCGGCGCGACAAGAGAATATTTCACCGATTACGCTTCCCACGTTTTGGGTAGGGTAGCGGCTATCTCTCAAAGCGAATATGCCGATAAAAAGGACGAAGGCTATGCCCTTACCGACAGCATCGGCAAGGACGGCATAGAGCAGGCTTTCGAAAGCAATCTACGCGGTGTTGACGGAGTCAAGGAGATAGTAATAGACAAGCTGACGGGCAAAATAGTGGATGAACACTATTCCAAGCAACCCGATCCCGGTGATAATGTGACCTTGACTATAGATATCGGTCTTCAGCAGGTTGCCGAAGAGTCATTGGCAGAGACTATTGAAAATATCAAAAACGGCGGCAATAAGGGCAAGGGGCTTGACATCGAGGGCGGCTCGGTAGTGGTGCTTTCGGCAAAGACGGGAGAAATACTTGCAATGGCAAACTACCCCACCTATAGCCTGATAACCTTTTCTGCCGACTTTAAAGAGAATAACAGCAATACCCTAAAGCCCTTCCTCAATCGTGCCATTGCGGGACTTTATGCTCCAGGTTCTACCTTCAAGATGGTGACCGCGCTGGCGGCATTGGAGGAGAGCATAGTGACCCCCACCTACAAGATGCACACCAAGGGCATATATGAGTTCTACGCTCCGTCCTATACCCCCGCTTGCTGGTATTATAACGATTACGGACTTAACCACGGCGATATAAATGTAAGTCAGGCGCTTGCTTATTCCTGCAACTATTTCTTCTATGAGGTCTCCCGCCTTATGGGAATAGACAAGCTGAATTATTACGCTTCAATATTGGGCCTCGGTCAAAAGACGGGAATCGAGATAAGTGGAGAAAAGGCGGGAAATCTTGCAGGTCCCGAAAGCCGCGCTCAAAGCGGCAAGACCTGGTATGCTGCGGAGACCATTCAGGCGGCTATCGGTCAGAGTGAGCAGCAGTTTACCCCCTTGCAGATAGCCAGCTATGTTGCAACGGTAGTAAATGGCGGCACAAAGTATACACCCCATCTGCTGAAGCAGATAACCGACTATACCAATTCGCAGGTAGTGCAGGAGGAGAAGATAACAGTTCAGCAGTATGAGTTCTCCGCAAGCAGCATAAAGGCTATCAAGGAAGGTATGCGCGGTGTTGTTACCGAAGATGGTACAGCATCCTCGGTCTTCAAAAACTTCCCCATTGAGGTAGGAGGCAAAACCGGTTCTGCACAGACCACAAAGGGCAGATCCGCTCACGGTGTTTTCGTTTCCTTTGCGCCCTATGATGACCCCGAAATAGTGGTCTGCGTGGTGGGCGAATATGCGGGCAGCGGCGGCAGTGTTGCTCCAATCTGCGTGGATATTTATGATCATTACTTCAATCTTGGTCTTAACACTCCTGAGGAACCTGACGCAGAACAATAAAAAAGCCGTCACAGCTATTGAGAAATGGCAAAAAATGCTGTATAATATATGACTAACACAGAGAAAAAGAGGTGAGCATAGATGGGCACAGTCATAGCAGTGGCATCGGGCAAGGGCGGAACGGGAAAAAGCTCCTTTTGTTCCAATATTGCAGTAGCGCTTTGCGCAGCAGGTGAAAAGGTCCTGCTTATTGATACCGATGCAGGGCTCAGAAGTCTTGATCTCATTCTTGGAATGAGCAATAAGGTGCTCTTCAGCTATGCCGATGTCATCGAAGGAAAATGCTCGCTGAAAGAAGCGGCGATAACCCACGATGTAGTTAAAAACCTCTATATGCTTACAGCACCCGCAACGCCCCGTGTCTTCACAAAAGAACAATGTAAGGCACTTGTTGAAAGAGCAAAAGCCCATTTCACCTACACCATCATAGATTGTCCTGCAGGCATCAGCGATAATGTTATGGATTTCTGCGGTGCAGCCGACAGAGCGATCGTAGTTTCCACCCCCGACCATACATCTCTGAGATGCGGTCAAAAGGCGGGAATACTGATGGAGCAGGAGGGACAAAAGTTTGTTAAAATTGCCGTCAACCGCGTCAGAAGCAACCTGATAGATCGCGGTGAAGCGGTAAATATAGATGCGGCAATGGATCAAGCAGGTCTGGGACTCATAGGCATTATTCCCGAGGATAAGGGAGTTATCGCCTGCGGCAACGGAGGCAAGCTTCTTGCCTTTGAAAGAAAAAGTCCCGCTTGGCAGGCTTATTCCAATATAGCCGCAAGGATAAGAGGAGAAAAGGTACGCCTACTTGACGGAGTCGGTGGACGGTTTTAAGAAGGAGGACAAGCATGACAGTAGCAATTATTGCCGAAAACACCAAAAAAGAGCTGATGATCCAGTTCTGCATTGCCTATGCAGGTATCCTTGCAAAACACGAGATCTTGGCAACGCGCACAACGGGAAAGATGGTCGCAGATGCCACGGGTCTTAATATCAACTGCCTTATGCCCGGAATCGGCGGCGGTGAAGAGCAGATAGCCGCTCGTTGCGCCTATAACGAGATAGATCTGGTTCTGCTTCTCCGCGATCCAACTATGGATTACGGACAAACATCCCAACACAATGAGATACTTAAGCAATGCGATAGTAATAACATACCCGTTGCAACCAGCCTTGCATCGGCAGAGGTCATGGTCCTCGCCCTTGATCGCGGTGACCTTGACTGGAGAGAGATCGTAAATCCCACACTTAAGGACGGAAGAAAAAAATGAGCCAAAAGATCCAACGCCCAAAGGGCACAGCTGATGTAACGGTATCAGAGGTTTACCGTTGGCACTATGTTGAAAATATGCTCCGTGAAAATGCCCGCTTGTTCGGTTATCGTGAGACCCGTTTTCCGGTGTTTGAGCATACCGAGCTTTTTATTCGCGGTGTAGGCGATACCACCGATGTGGTACAAAAAGAGATGTACACCTTTGAGGATAAGGGAGGCAGAAGCATTACTCTGCGCCCCGAAGGCACAGCATCCACAGTGCGTTCTTACATCGAAAACGGCGAGGCGCAGAACGGCGCGCCCTATAAGGCGTATTATATAGTTCCCAATTTCAGATACGAAAAGCCTCAGGCAGGCAGACTCCGTGAGCACCATCAGTTCGGTATCGAATGCTTTGGTGCGGGCAGCTATGCCGCTGATGCCGAGGTCATCGCTATTGCGGCTTCCTTTATCAAAAAGCTGGGCATCAAGACCAAGCTGAAGATAAACTCCATCGGCTGTCCCCATTGCCGTCCCGCATACCACAAGGCGTTGCGTGAATACTTTGAAAGCAAAAAGGGCGAGCTTTGTGAGACCTGTCTTTCCCGTTTGGAAAAGAATCCTATGCGTATTCTCGACTGCAAGAGCCCCGTTTGCTCCGCAATTGCCGAGGATGCACCCCGCGCAGTAGATTATCTGTGTGACGATTGCCGCGATCATTTTGAAGGCCTTAAACAGAGCCTTACCGATATGGGTATAGATTTCGCAGTTGATACCTCCATTGTCCGCGGACTTGACTATTACACCAAGACAGTATTCGAGTTCGTCTTTGACGGAATCGGCGCTCAGGGAACAGTTTGCGGCGGAGGAAGATACGACGGACTTATCGAGCAGCTTGGCGGCGCGGCAACTCCTGCAGTAGGTTTTGGTTGCGGAATTGAGAGATTGCTCCTTGCTGCCGATGCTTCAGGTTTTGTATTTCCCGATGCTCCCACTTGCGATGTATACATTGCATCGGCAGATGCTGTGGGCGCAAAGCAGGCACTTAAAATTGCGTCCGAGCTGAGAGCCTTGGGCGTTTCGGTAGAGACCGACCTTTGCTCACGCGGTCTTAAGGCACAGATGAAAAATGCTGATAGGATCGGTGCAAAATACACCATAGTGCTTGGCGAAAATGAAGTTAATGAGAATAAGGCTATTCTTAAAAATATGAAGCTTAAGGAGCAGCTTGAAAGCTCCTTGGATGCATCTTGTATTGCCGAGGCAATAAAGAAAGGAAGCAACTGATATGAAAGTCACAAATCGCGTATATTGCGGAAGTCTCCGCGAAGAGAATATAGGACAAAAGGTGACCGTCTGCGGTTGGGTGGCAAGAAACCGCGACCTTGGCGCCCTTATCTTTATCGATGTCCGTGACAGAGAGGGTATAGTTCAGTGCGTATTTGACCGCAGTGTCAACGATGAGCTGGCAGAAAAGGCATTTGCCCTCCGCGCAGAGTATACTGTCAGAGTAACAGGTACTGTGCGTATGCGTTCCAGCATCAATGACAAGATCCCCACCGGTAAGATCGAGATCGTTGCCGAGGAGCTGGAGGTCTATTCTGTTTCCGAGACCCCTCCCTTTGAGATTCTCGACGAGGTCAATGTCAATGATACACTTCGCCTTAAATACCGCTATCTCGACCTGCGTCGTCCCTCCCTGCAGAGAACATTGGCTATCCGCCACCGCGTTGCAAAGATCGCCCGCGACTACTTTGACGAAAACGGCTTCTTTGAGATAGAGACCCCCATCCTTACAAAGTCCACCCCCGAAGGCGCAAGAGATTATCTGGTGCCCTCCCGTGTCCATCCCGGTAAGTTCTACGCTCTGCCTCAGTCTCCTCAGCAGTATAAGCAGCTGCTGATGCTGGCAGGCTATGACAGATATTTCCAGATCGCCCGTTGTTTCCGTGACGAAGATCTGCGCTATGACCGTCAGCCCGAGTTTACTCAGATCGACCTCGAGATGAGTTTTGTTGATGTTGACGATGTCATCGCAATGCAAGAAGGTTTCTTAAAGCGTCTGTTCAAGGATGTTCTGAATGTTGATGTTCAAACTCCCTTCCCACGAATCACCTATAAAGAGGCTATGGCTCGCTATGGCTCCGATAAGCCCGATGTTCGCTTTGATATGGAACTTGTTGACCTGACCGAAGCTACCCGCTCCTGCGGCTTTGCCGTGTTTGAAAATGCGGGAACAGTTCAGGCTATCAATGTCAAGGGCGGCGGCGACAAGCTCAGCCGTAAGGAGATCGATGCTCTTGGTGAGTTCGTAAAGAGCTACAAGGCAAAAGGACTTGCTTGGCTCAAGACCACATCAAGCGGCGAAATGAGTTCCTCCTTTGCAAAGTTTATGACCGAAGAAAGCATCGAAGCCATCAAGGCTAAGGCTCAGGTCGTCCCAGGGGATCTGCTGCTCTGCGTAGCTCACGAGGATGAAGAGACCGCACAAAATGCAGTGGGCGCACTTCGTTGCCACGTTGCCAAGAAGATGGGACTTATCCCCGAAGGTGTATTTAAGCTTCTGTGGGTCGTTGAGTTCCCCATGTTCGAATATGGCGAGGACGATGACGGCAACACCCGACTCTATGCAAAGCATCATCCGTTTACCGCTCCTATGGACGAGGATATCGAGCTGTTTGACACCGCACCCGAAAAAATGCGTGCAAAGGCTTACGACATCGTTCTCAACGGCACCGAGCTGGGCGGAGGTTCTATCAGAATCCATCGCTCCGATATTCAGCAGAAGATGTTCAAGGCTCTCGGATTCACCGCTGAAGATGCAATGGCTCGCTTTGGTTATCTCATTAATGCATTCCGTTACGGTGCACCTCCCCACGGCGGTCTGGCATACGGACTTGACAGAATCGTTATGCACCTCGCAAACACCGAGTCAATCCGTGACGTTATTGCATTCCCCAAGGTACAGAACGCTTCCGAGCTGATGACAGATGCTCCCGACTTTGTTGATGATAAGCAGCTGAAAGAGTTGTCCATCAAGACCGACATAGAAGAATAAGATAAAATAAAAGCCTGCGAGTTTAAACTCGCAGGCTTGTTTTTATTTACGCTTTTTTATGACTATTATAATTGCCGCGGCTGCGATGACTACTACTGCGCCGACTATAATTACCCAAACGGGGAAGCCGCTATCGGGTGAGTTCTCTCCACTGTCCACTGCGGGCATATCGGTGCCCTCGTTGGGAGTATCGGGCTCAGCAGGCTTGTCGGGGTCTGCGGGTGCATCGGGCTTGGTAGGCTCATCAGGCTTTGCGGGAGTATCGGGCTCTGCAGGTGTATTGGGTTCATCGGGTTTTGCGGGTATATCGGGTTTGATAGGCTCATCGGGCTTATCGGGTGTGACGGGAGTATCGACCTTTTCGGTCTTGGTCTTGCCGCAGATTACGCAGGTGAAGGTCTTTGTGTCGCCATTCACCTTACCACTGTCGTAGCTATGCTCGGTCAGCTTGGCTATGGTCTCGGTCTTGGTCTCACTGCATATCGAGCAGGTGAAGGTGCGTTCACCCTCCTCCTTACAGGTGGCGGTCTTTGTTACCTTTCCACTATCCCAAGTGTGGGAAGTCAGCTTTGCAACTGTTTCAGTTTTTGTTTCACCGCAGGAGCAGGTGAAGGTGCGTTCGCCCTCCTCCCTGCAGGAAGCGGCCTTTGTAACAGTACCTGCATCCCAGCTATGCTCGTGAGGAGCAATGGGCTCATCGGGCTTTACGGGGACATTTATTCCCGCAGTGGAATAGCTCAGCGTCAGCGAGGGACGAAGCACGCAGAATGCGGCTTTTGCCATCATACCTTCAAGCAAATGTGTTACCTTTGAGCCACTTACTGTCTGTACGCCATTTGAATCAGCGGTATAGAAGGTGCTATCACCGCCATAGATATATACCTTGGCACTTTCACCGGGGTTTTCCGCATATACAAGCAGGTCGCCCACAACAAAATAGCATTCAAGCAGAGACCTTGTACGCATATAAGGACCGCTGAAGCGTTCTTCGCGATTCTTTCCGTGCTGTGCGCAGCATGTGAATGGCTTGTTGCAAAAATCATATTGACCGCCAAAAAGATGGGGCGCAAGCATTGTAAAGCCTTGGGTATTGCTGTCGGTCAGTACATAGTGCTTGCTATAAGAACTTGTACTTGAACTGCCGCCTGACGAGGAGGTGTGGTACTCCAAAACACTTGTCAGTGCATCGGTTGCAGAAGCAAAGGGAAGAGTGCACTGTATTTTACTGTAAAGTGCCTTTGCAAGAGCATATCCGTCGGTTTGACCCGACATTTCAGAAAGCAGATAGCTTATAGCATATTGCTCATCTGTATTCATAGTTTTGCCCACAACGATGGGAGAGCTGTTAAGATAAACTCCGTTTATGGTGGAGGTGTCCAAAAGCTCAATAGTACCGCTTGCCGATGAGGATACCTTGATCTTGGCGGTGAAGGTCTTCTCCTCTCCTGCATCCACACTGCCGAAAATGGTTATCTTGCGAGAGGAAGCATCATATTTTCCGCCTGATACATAGGTCAGCGATGTGGGCAAAGGCTCGACTATCTCAACTGTTTTCGCAGTGTTGTTGAGATTTTTTACATGGTATGTAAAGGTGATCTCCTGACCCTTGCTTGCGGTCTGACCGAGGGTAACCGAGCTTTCCTTGTATGCAACAATATTTACAAGGCCGTTAAGTCTTGCTTGAGCTTGAGAGGTTACGGTGTTGCATTTGCCGGTAGCAAAGGGACGAAGGATAACGACCTCGTTTTGCTTCTTGAACATATTTCTGTATCCGTCGGGGGAGGTGAAAGCCTCCAAGGGTTCCACCACCATACCGCCGTTTAACTCATACTTGTCGTGCTGAGCGTTGATATTGTAGTCAGCGCCGCCCAATGCTGCCTGGCTTGCACCGGAGCAGTGTACGATATATCCGTTGCCCACATACAAGAAAGCGTGACCTTCCTGTTTTGCCGCATTGGGCTCGTACTTAACATTGCAGTATACAAGTATATCACCGGGCTGAACGATGCTGTGAATATCATTCATTGCAGAGGCTTTCTCTGCATCGGTCACTGCTGAGCCGTCACCCCAAGAGTATACGCAAAGATTTGAATAAATGCCCGTCTTATTGGTGTCGCGGTAACGGACAAGATGACGGGTGGATGTAGCTTCACTGCCGTCAGCCTGCTTGAACTTAAAGTCGAAAACCTCATCATATACCGCTGCGGTCCATGCAGAGCAGTCAGTATAATATAGGTTTTGCGGTGTAGCCTGCTCGGGCGCCATCAGGTGCTCGGAAATTACTCTGCGATAAAGGGTGGAAAATCCCATTGCCGATGTAAATGAAGTTTGGTCATACTGAAGCCAATTTCCACGGTGTACATAAGCCATCGACGTTGCCATCAGCGCATTGAAGTTTTTATTGTATTCGCTTGCGCTTTCAATAAGTCGGCTGTCGGTCGTGCCCGGCTTTGTAAGAGTGTCATAGGTCAGAGCCTTGGAGTCATCGTGATCGGTAACTGTGGGCTCTTCATCTTTAACTATAATATGTGCGGCACGCTGAAGTAGCTTTGCATCCTCGGCGGTAAGTTGTCCGTAAACATCCATACCGACAGGGGAGTTGCCTGTCAGCATCAAATAAAGGAGGCAAGCGTTGAAATAGCTTCCTTCAAGGGAGGGATTTCTACGGTCACTGCAATAAAGATCGATTCCCGAACCCTTGTTAAGATTTCCGTTCTTAATAAAATCCTGCCAAGCCTGTCCTATATGTAACAGCTCCGAGGAAACGGCTGTAAAGCCTGCACTCATTGAGCGAGCGTGTGATTTGATATCCCTATTATGTGTAGCTCTGGAGAGATCAGCCTTGGATGAGCCTAAAAGGGATTTTCTGCTTTCAGCAGGGAAATCATCATCAAAGGCGGGAGGGACAAAAAAGCTTACCTTTGTGTTGGGAGAATATTTACCCAATTGTTCTTCAAACCAATCAATGCACTTCTTTTCAATATCGGGGAACCAATAAAGACTGTAGTCTCTGCCTATCATCAAGATAACGTGGTCAAGGGGAGAGCTTTTGTCGTTGAGTGATTCAAAAAAATACGCAAGCTTGCTGCCCTTGGGACCCACTATTGAAGCGGAAGCTGTGGGACGGATAGAACTGCCAGATGCATATTCGCTCCACTCAAAAAGCTCCCACAGATTGTAGGTGTCTGTGGTGGTGCCTTCGTTGTTATAGGTGCTTGCGGCTATATCAAGACGGATACCGTCTTTTGCGGCAAAGTTTTTAGTAAGGTCAAGGATATTATTTGTAGAAACAGCGGCATCACCAAAAACAAAAATGCTCAGCACATTGTCGTCATTTCCGTCCAGCTTTCCTCCCAAAAGCTGAGGGCGTAAGGGCTCGGTTGCCGCAAAAGAAGTCAGGGGCATAAATTGCAACACTGTTGCAATCATTAAAACAAAGCTCAGCGCTTTGCAAAATACAGATGAGATCTTTTTCATAATGCTCCTCCATCGGATTGTATACATTTTATACCATTACTACTATATCGGTTTTAGGTGTTTTAGTCAATATAAATGAATGGTAAAGCAGGGATAATTTACTGTTTCTTGACATATTTTGCCTAAAATGTTAAGGTTATACCGTGAGGTGAAATTATGAAGGTTTTAGTAATAGACGGACAGGGTGGAAAGATGGGCAGAGAAATAATCGAAAGCCTGCTTTTAAGCGACAAGGAGCTTGAAATAACCGCCGTAGGCACTAACAGTATGGCTACGGCTAATATGATAAAGGGCGGCGCCGTTCAGGCGGCTACCGGAGAAAATGCGGTGATCGTAGGAGCTCGCCGCGCCGATGTTATCGTGGGACCTATGGGCATTGTTATTGCCGACTCCCTTTTGGGTGAGATAACTCCCGCAATGGCGGTTGCGGTAGGGCAGAGCAGTGCAAAAAAGGTACTTATTCCCGTCAGCCGTTGCGGAACAGTCATCGCGGGCGCAAGCGGAAGCACAGGCGAGCTTATCAAAAAAGCGGTGGAGGAAATAATAAAGCTTTGACACAATGTAAATTGTGTGGTATTATAGCCTTGTTGTCAGAAGGCAACATAAAACGGCAGAAGCCGTCAAACCTATATGCAGAACATTATTCGACACTATGAAGGTATCGGTTTTTCTCACAGAGAAAAGGCGGTGCCTTATTTTTTAGAAAGAGAGATATTATATGTACGAAAAAATTAGACTTCATATTAAAAAGCTGGTGCTTTCCGCTTTGTTTTTGGCGCTTTGCCTGCTTCTTCCCTTCATAACGGGGCAGATACAAAAGATCGGGCAAATGCTTGCGCCTATGCATATCCCCGTAATGCTCTGCGGCATTGTCTGCGGACCCTTGTGGGGAGCGGTGGTGGGATTTACCGCACCTCTGCTGAGATATATGCTTTTCGGTATGCCAATCATTTACCCTATGGGCATCTCAATGGCCTTTGAGCTTGCGACCTACGGCTTGGTAATAGGTCTGCTGTATATGGCGTTTGGAAATAAAAAATGGGGAAGCATAGCCTCCCTGCTTGGCGCAATGCTCTGCGGCAGAGCGGTATGGGGAATGGTAAGGCTCATCCTTGCGGGACTCAAAAGCACCCAATTTACCGCCGCAATGTTTATCTCGGGGGCATTTACAACGGCAATTCCGGGTATCATTTGCCAGATAATTCTGGTCCCGCTGATCGTGGCGCTACTTAAAAGATTCAAACTCATACCAATCAAATAAAGCAAATGAAAAAGGCTGAACGGAGTTTCCGTTCAGCCTTTTAAGTTTACAACAGATACTATTCTGCACTTATTTCGAAGAATGTAGCGAGGTCTTGTGCATCAATATAAAGAATACTTCCCTCGGGATTCCATTGTGTAACCGTGATCTCATTAATTGGTTGACCGCTTATTGCGTGATAAACCACAGCAGCAAAGGCATATGCTGAGCAATTATTTGGATGTGCTAAGTATTTTCTTGAACCAATAGACAGCAAATGATCGCTATGAGTGTCAACTCCTGCCTCAAACAGTGCAACGGTAGATGTGCCAATATCAATTAAGGAAATATCAAGAGTAGTTGTATTTGATTCAAGTTCAGCTTTAATCAGATCAGCCTGAGCCTTTATTTTTGCAGTATGATCGGCATAATTATTTCCCATAAAGGAAATATCTGTGGTGCCCGCATAGATCTTACAGTCATCGCTTGTGCCGGTGCCGTTGTATTCGTTGTCGGTTATCCAACCTTGTCCGCTTGCGATATGGAGTATTGCGTTGGGATTATGAGCTGCTAAAAGCTCTTCTGCATATTCAAATGAGGCAATCTCACGTGGCCCGTATACTCCACTATCTGCGTGGGTAAGATTCCAGAAAGGAGCAACGCTGATAACAACATGATCATAGGTGATCAAGGAGTTTGGTGCAAGAGCGTCAATGATATGTTGGGCGATTGCGGCGCGGGTTGCGTTGCTGCTGTTTGGCCCTACTACAGTAAATCCGTCGGCAACACTTCCGGTATAAGAAAAGATATTATCCATTCTTCCGTATGCCCCATCAAGATGTATAACGTCAATGTTGGCTGAAGAATATCCACCGTCTTGCTCAAACATAAGCTGCAAAGCAGAATCAGAATGGCTGAGCGTTTCATTTACGGCGCTTCCACCTATAAGAAGAACATTTACATCAGAAGAGGCATCTTTAAGAGCCTTGAGAGAGTAATTTGCACAATCATTTGCAACAGAACGGTTTATTGTGCCGCCCGACCAGTCGGTAACAGTAACAGAAGTTGGATTTTCGTTGGATATTTTACTGTATACAGCCGCGGCTACGATGAAGGCATTGGGGTTTTCGGGTCCGTAGTGGTGTCTTTGATCGGGACCTTCGTCACGACCATAACCCATGGCAATTACAGAGTATCCTTCTGAATAAATGTCAAATATGGCAGAACCATAATTGACCAATGCAACATTCAGGTCGAGAGTAGTGTCATTAAGACAGTTAACTATCTCGATTGCACGGTTCTTAATTCTGGCCGTATGGTCTTTAAGTCCGTCGGCGATGGTGTAATATTGCTGAGAACTTGTCCCGTAAATTTTTATAGGTTCATTTTCACCATCAACATCAAGATAACCTGCGGGTGCGCCGATAAGTAATGTAGCTTTGGAATTGTGTGAATATATAAGCTGTTCAAGCCACTTAAAGCTAAGATTTTCGCGGCTTTCATATACGGAGCCTTCCACAAGGTTCCATTCTCTGCCGGCGGGTACAAATATGTAGTCATACTTATATATAGCATCAGAGCTTAATGCAGAGATGATAGAATTATACGAGTCAATGACACCTGTATTGATAACGGGGGTACCGTCATCACCGAAAGAGGAGAATAACGTATCAAATCTTCCCCGCTCACCGCCTATGTTGATAAAATCCACTTTAGGATTTGTATAGCCGCCGTTATTTATAAGCATAGACCTAAGTGCGGCGTCTGAGTTTCGCATGGTTGCAGTAGGGGCGCTTCCGCCGATAAAAAGAACACGCAAATCTGCGGTGGCATCCCTCAGTATAGTGTTGATCTCGGTAAGCTGTGTGGCGGTAACCGAGCGTGAGGTGGTTCCGTCGGTCCAGGATGTAACGGTGAAGCTTTCGGGAAGACTGCCTACAATAGTGTTATACATCATACCTGCCACAAGATATGCGCTTGTATTGACGGGGAGATAGTAGTGATGGTATTCATACGAAGTGTCATTTTTTGACGGGGTAGTCCAACCTAAATTGAATAGCTGGAGAGAATTATCAGAGTCGGTGAGAAAAGCGTCCCCGACACAAAGTACTTCAGTCTTGATGGGAACGTTGTTGCTGTCAAGAGAGGCCTTAAACTCGTATGCTTGCTTTTCAATTCTTGCAGTATGGTCTGCATAATTTTCCCCGATGGTGTAGTATTTTTGAGTGTTGCTACCCCAAATACAGATTGGAAGATCTTCACCGTTCATATTTTTATAGCCTGCACCTGCCTGGATAACCAAAGTAGCATCGGGGTTATGTGCATAAAGAAGCTTTTCGATATGCGCAAAGCCGCCGTACTCCTTATTTTTGTAGGAGGAAAAATCGGTTACAAGGTTCCATTCTTTGCCAAGAGAAACCATAACGTAATCGTATTTTGTTGTTGAATCAGGGGCAAGAGCGGAGGTGATAGAATTGTAATTTGCCATAAAATCAGAACCTACGGTTACCGTTCCGTCAGAGTTTGCAGATGAAAGTATATTGTAGAAAGTAACACGTTCACCGCCGAGACTTATGGCATTCACATTAGCATAATTATAACCGCCGTCCGTTTCCAAAAGAGCCTTGAGAGCGGTATTGGATTGGCGAATCGCTGCAGTATTGGAGGTCCCTCCGATGAAAAGGACATTTACATCGGGTTTGGAGCAGGTCAGGGATATAGAAGGCCGAAGCACACAGAAAACATCTTGAGCTATAAGTCCTTCAAGGAACTGTACGCTTCTGCTGCCTGATACAGCGGATAGACCGGCAGAGGTTGCAGTGTAGAAGGTACTGTCTCCCGCATAGATATATACGGTCGCAGTGGGAGAAGAGGATATATTTCCGTAAATCAGAAGATCGCCGGGGATGAGATATTCTTCCAACATTGATCTTGTGCGCATATAATCTCCCGATGTTCTTTTTTCACGGTTGCCGTTCTTTAGAGAACAGCATTGAATGTCGTTACAATAAACATACTGGCCTCCGAAAAGATTGGGAGCCATCATTGCAAAAGCCTCTGTGTTAGATGCGGTCAACACAAAATGTTCGGCACGGGAAGAGGTGGTTTCGTGGTGGTCAAACAAATTTGTCAAAGCGGCACCACCGCTTGTGAAGGGTAGAGTATAACCCAACTCGTTGTATAGGGCAGTGGCTAAAGAGTAGCCGTCGGTATAGTCCGTCATGGAAGGAAGAAGCTCTGTAAGCTTGCTTTGCTGTGATATAGAAAGGGTCCTCCCCACGATTATGGGTGTAGAGTTTAAGTATACTCCGTTGATAGTAGCTGTTTTATCCATCGCGATCTTTCCGCTTGCAGTGGGAGAAACTCTTACGGTAAGACGAAGTGCTTTTTCTTCGCCTGCAGAAACAGAGGTGGAAAAACGTATCTTATTTGAACTCGATGTATATACTCCGTCACTTGAAACGTAAATAAGCCCTGACGGAAGAGTTTCTTCAATGCTGATAGCCTTGGCTTCACTGTTTAAGTTTTTAACGTGATATGTAAATGTTACCTCCTGCCCGGGTGTTACCGTTACACCTGTAGGAGCAGAGGTCTCCTTGTAAGCAACGATGTTGAGAAGGTTGCTGAGACGGGCTGTTGCCTGAGCTGTAGGGGTAAGGCTACGCGCAGCAAAGGGACGGAGAATTACAATTTCGTTTTCCTGTTTAAAAAGGAATCTGTATCCTGAAGGATCAGAAAAAACGGATAAGGGTTCAACAAGGATACTTCCGTTTGCTTCGTGTTTGTCGTGTTTTGCGGTTACATTATAATCAGCACCGCCCATAGCTGCCTGGCTTGCGCCCGAGCAATGCATAATGTAGCCGTTGCCAACATAAATAACAGCGTGACCTTCAAGAGAGCTTCCATAACTGCTGGTATATACAATGATATCTCCAGGTTGGAGACTGTTATAAAAACTGTTTATGGCTGCATCTCTTTCGGCAGTGGTAACTGCACTGCCGTCACCCCAATCCCAAACGCAGAGATTTGGATTGGCATTTTTATAACTGTCGCGCAATCTGCAAAGCTTACTGGTTGAAGTAAGGTCGCTGGAGCCTTTGGAATTATTACCGTCAGCATTAAAATAAAAACCAAAGGTATAGCTGTAAAGAGCATTGGTCCAAGCGGAACAGTCGGTGTAATAGGGGTTTTGCGGTGTAGCCTGCTCGGGAGCCATTAGATTGTCCGAAATTACACGGCGGTATAGGGAGTCCCACGGGCTTTTTTCGTTAAAAGAGGTCTGGTCATACTGAACCCAGCTTCCTCTTTGGTCAAAAGCAATGGCAGTAGCCATAAGCTCGTTAAAATAAGTGGGATATTCACTTGCGGATTCCTGAAGGCGTGAGTCATTTACAGCGGGCTGGGTGAGTGTGTCAAGGGTAAGAGCTCCTACATTATTTCTATATGACACAGTAGGCTCTTCGCCTTTTACGATTATATGAGCGGCACGCTGAAGAATTTTAGCCTCGTCCTCGGGCATCTGTCCATAGATATCCATTCCAACAGGGGAGTTGCCTGTCAGCATTAGATAAAGAAGGCAAGCATTAAAATAACTTCCCGCTAAGGAAGGGTTGCGTTTATCGTTGGCATAAAGTAAAATGCCTGCATTTTTG
Source organism: Clostridia bacterium (assembly GCA_017408485.1). Lineage (GTDB taxonomy): Bacteria > Bacillota > Clostridia > Oscillospirales > Butyricicoccaceae > RGIG3513. The sequence goes on from JAFQUM010000040.1 coordinate 22,285, forward strand.
TTAAGATCGGAATTGGTAAAAAAGGATTCCCATGCATCACCTATTGGATAAACAGATGTGGCGATGGTATTGATAGCGGATTTTTGTGCTTCTGCATGGGCTTTTATAAGGGTATTATGTTCTTTGCGGGTCATAGTGCCGCTGAAGCCCCAATTTGTTTTTGCAGAGCTGCTGTAGTTTGTAGAAAATCCCGGTGGAGCGAATAGGTTGAGTTCAGCCTCTGGAGCATGTACACTAAGCTGCTGCGCAAACCACTGAACACATTTTATTTGTGCATCGGGATAGTTGTTAACACTCATGTCTCTTCCGGAGAGGAGTATTATATGGTCAATGGGATTTTCTTTTTGAGCAAGAGGAGTATCGGACTCAATGGTGTCAAGAAAGAATTGCAATTTGCTTCCTTTAGGTCCGATTATGGTCGCGCCGGTTGCAGGACGCACCGAACTTCCGGTGGCATAAGCGCTCCACTCAAAAAGTTCCCAAAGATTATAGGTGCTCGATGCAGTGCCCTCATTGTTCCAGGTATTGGCTGCAATTTCGAGACGGATCCCGTCCCTAGCGGCAAAGTTTTTGACGATATCCATCATACTGTTTGCTTGAATAAGAGCATCGCCGAAAACATAAACACTTAGAACATTATCATCTCCCACATCTAAGCTTCCGCCCAAAAGCTGAGGGCGCAGAGGGGTTTCGGTCAATGCTGCAGATGACTCAAAAATGCTGAACGGAAGTATCTGCAACATCATAACAAAAGCTATTGCGAGGCTCACAAGTCTGCGCGTCAGAGTAGAACATTTTTTCACAAAAAACCCTCTTTTCTATAATAAATTACTTCAAAGATAGCAATTTTTGGTTACAAAAACGGTTACATTTTGAATAATTTTGTTCATTCTAATTGGTAAAAAATGGCAAAAAAATAACTATTCAGGTGGGTAAAAATATAAAAAGCGCGTTATCCGTGAAGAATAACGCGCTTTTTTGTTCGGTTGATTTTTACAGCTTTTTCTTTGGTATAAATGCCGAGGCGGCGACGCAGAGAACACAGACCGCCATTCCCAAAAACAGCGAGTCAAAGGGCAGAGAGAGAAGATTTCCCAAGAGTACAGCAACGGGACCTGCGATAATGGATGCGAACACGCACCGAGAGTCGACCCTTCCCTTGAGGAAAAGGGCGCAGGAGAGGGGGATAAAGACTACCGCACCGCGTAAGCCCATGGACAAAAAGCCAAAATCGTTGATTATTGCACCGGGTACGGCAAATGCCACTGCCGCGGCGGCAAAGAGAGCTATAACGATGGCGATTCTTGTAGCAAGTAGAGCCTTTTTAGGCTCGTCAAGCTTTCGGGTAAGCTTTTTGATTATGTCATTTACCGCAATGGTGGCAACACCCAAGGATAAGCCTGAGCCTCCTCCCACTATGGTGATGAGCAAGGTGCCCAAAACGATTCCGCCCAAAAGCTTGGGAACGTGATTCAAAATAAACATAGGGAATGCCTGAGATGCGCTTGCAATTTCCTTCAGCCCTTCGGGAATAGCCTGACCTGCCGTCAGCAAAACCTGTATTTCGTCGGAGGTTATGTAATTTCCGCGCATATACAGACCGATAAGAATGCAGGCGATACCGATGGGAGGTATCAGTAATGCGCTGATAAGCGCACCGCGCTTTGCGGCTTTGTCGGTCTTTGCGCTCCAGATAGCCTGAGCATAGGTCTGTGTGGAAAGAACGCCTAATAAGAGTGACAATCCCGAGCCGATATCCTTACCCGCACCGCGGGCGATAAGGCTGGTGAAACGGGCACTTACATCGGCATCTGTCTTAATTCCCGACAATTCGCCCAAGGGAGTGCCGCTGAAAAGTGATCTGAGTGTATCCATAAGTCCGTCAAAGCCGCCTGCAAGGCTTATTACGATGACTGCGCCCACACCGCAGGCAACATAGAGAAGAATAAGCTTGACAATGCCGCCCATTCCTGCACCCCAGACACCGCCGAAGATTACATAGACAGCCATCAGGGTAATGGATATAAGAAGCGCCACCAATGCGTTAATGGGGAATATTGCGGTAAGCAGAGCGGTGCAAGCCAGCATCTGCGAGATCATACTAAAGAAGATACCGAGGGAGCTGAGTACCGAGCCGGTATAGCCTGCACCCCTGCCGTACTCGGCAGAGATAACACCCAAAAGGGTGGTCTGTCCGCTATGACGCAAGGATTTTGCATAGCCCAAAGCAAGAATAAGACAGCCGATACCCGAACCGAGGGTGAACCACCAAGCCGACATACCAAAGGTAAAGGCAAGCTGTGCAGTGCCGATGGTTGCCTGACCGCTGACGAGAGTACCCATAATAGTACCCGCAACGATGAGGCTTCCCGCCTTGCCGCCGCCCGTAGAAAAGTCGGAGGCGCTTTTTACTTTTTTACCCGAATATGCGCTGACACCCGCAATGAGAACGAGGGTCAGCAATATTCCCATAATATGCCAAACAGAAAGGGTCATAGCTATTTCTCGCTTTCGATTATTTCCGCAGATAATTATAATCCTTAAACCATAGTAAAATCAATATATTTCCCGTGAGATTTAACATTTCCCGCCTTTTTCTGCGCCCACGCTCATATAAAATGGCTCATAAGAGGTGGTAATGTGCAAAAAACAGATTTCAAAATATCAAAGCTTGCAGAAAAAAGCACTCTTGCGGGACTATTTAAGCTTTTGGCGGCGTTTCTTGCGGGAGCGGCGCAGGTGGGAAATATGCGACCCTTCGGCATAAGCTTTGCCGCCGCATCGAGAGGGGACGAGCTGTGGCGGTTTGCGGGAGCCTTTCTCGGCAGTCTGCTTGTGGGCGGCGGTGACGGGGGTATCCTATATGCCGCCGCAATAATGATATGCTTTGCTTGCCGTATGGTGCTTAAGGACACCAAAATGGGCAAAAATCGCGCCTTTTTACCCTTGTGCAGCGGTCTTTCGGTTATCATTATTAAGGCGGCGGGTCTGCTCAGCGGCTTTTCGTTGCGTAATATAGTACTGCTTATTTTTGAGGGTGCACTGTGTATAAGCACGGCGTTGCTTTTCTCGCTGACCAAGGAGGACAAGCCTGATAATGTCCATCTTGCGGGGACGGCATTGGCACTTATTGCCGCTCTTTTTGCCTTTGAGCCCTTGCGGCTTTTGGGGCTTATTTCACTCGCCCGTCTTGCCGCTTGTCTGTCGGTGCTTTGTGTAGGATTCTTTTACGGAAGCGGAGCGGGCACGGGTGTGGGAGTGGTGCTGGGTGCTCTTTTTGATATGGCGGTATTCAGCCGCCCCCATATTGCATTTATCTACGGACTGGGCGGTCTGTTGTGCGGCGGAGGAAAAACCGCGCCTCGTGCCCTGCGTGGTGCTATGTGGATGGTGGGCTGTCTGTCGGCGCTTATATGGTGCGGAAAAACCGCCGAGAGCAGTGCCATTGCTACCGAATGTATAATAAGCGGCGCCGCTATTATGTTTATGCCGCGAAAGCCTTGGTCAAAAATTGAAACGCGACTTAGTCGAAAAGCTACTGCCGCAGCGGGGGAAATAAAGCCCGAGCTTTCGGTTGCCATAGAGGCATTGGGCGAGGAAATCGCCTCACTGCCCAAAAGACGAGGCGGAAATGAACTGCAAAAGGTGCTTGACCGCGCCGCCGACGGGGTATGCACAAGTTGTGCCGAAGCGCGGGAATGCTGGCGGGAGGATTATGTGGCAACCGGCGCGGCACTTATGAGTGTGGGCGCGGCGGCTAAGGAGAAGAGTGAGATAAGCGCGGGAGATTTTCCGCGGCCCTTTGCTCAAAAATGCATAAAGCTGGACAAGCTTTGCAAGGAGATAAATCGTCAGCTTATTGCAAGCCGAAGCCGTCAAGGCGCGGCAAAGCGAAAGGAAGAAAACGCGGCTTTGATGAAACGGCAATATGATGGCATTTCCACTCTTTTTAAGGATGTGAGCGGTAGCAAGGAACAGGGCGGTGAGGCGATCCTGTCTGCCACAGTTGATACGCTCTGCCAAAGTAAAGCAGGTGAAAATGTTTGCGGTGACAGTCTTTGTCATTTTGTCACCGAGGATAAGAGGCAGATAGTGCTGCTTTCCGACGGGATGGGTTCGGGTGCGCGGGCAGGCAGAGCGTCACAAAGAGCGGTGGCAATGCTCAGACAACTTATTTCCGCGGGTGCGGGGATTTCTGCCGCGGTTCAGGCAGTAACTCCCGTGCTTGAAGCAAAGTTTGAGGCTATGGGCTTTGTTACCCTCGATCTGCTTCAGCTTGATCTGAAAAACGGCGAAGCTATATTTGTAAAATACGGAGCAAGTCCCTCATACATTATACGCGACGGCAGAGAACAAAAGCTGTGGAGGCAATCCCTGCCTGCCGGACTTGGGGGCGAGGGAGCAATGGTCAGGGTAAATCTTAAAGCGGGTGACAAGGTAATAATGGTCAGCGACGGAGTCACTATACCCGAAAATCTTGAGGGCAGCGGCGAGGCAATTTGCCGTAGGCTCATTTTGGGAAAGGCGGAGGACGACAAAACCGCCGCGGTCATCACCATAGGGGAGGTCTGAGTATGGTCAAGGGCGTTGCAAAACGGGCGGTAGTGGTCAAGGGTACGGGAGTGGACGGCTTTGAGCAGGCTATATTTATCTCATCGGGAGCGGAGGAGGGAGAAAAGATAGCCTCTGCCGCAGAGTTGCTTGATGCCGCACGCCGCATTGCGGGGGCAAAGGCAAGAAAAAAGCGTAGTGAAACGGTTACCGCTGCTATTGTTGGTTTTCTTGCGGGGTGCGCGGTGACGGTTTTTGTGTGGCTTTTGACCCTTTTAGCATAAAAAACTTGTCAAATTGTCTTGTTTACTGAGACGGGGAGGTGTATAATATTAGCGATAAAAACAATTTTTGGAGGTATCTTAAAATGTTTGAAAAACTTATCGCTCAGCTTAAGGCAGAAAAAATGCGTACCATCGTATTTACCGAAGGTCACGATGCTCGTATTCTCGAAGCAACATCCCGTCTGGTAGAGGGCGGCTTCTTAAAGCCCATCCTTATCGGTAATGCTGACGAGGTCAAGGCTAACGCTGCCAAGGGCGGCTACAATATCGAAGGTGTAGAGATCATCGATCCCGCTACCTATGAGGGTATGGACGAAATGGTCAACACCATGATCGAGCTCCGCAAGGGCAAGATGAGCGCCGAAGAGTGCAAGGCTGCTCTGTCCAAGGGCAACTATTTCGGCACAATACTGGTCAAGATGGGCAAGGCTGACTGTCTGCTTGGCGGCGCAACATACTCCACCGCTGACACCGTCCGTCCCGCTCTCCAGCTTGTTAAGACCAAGAAGGGCGCAAATCTGGTTTCTTCTTGCTTTATTATGGTTCGAGGCGACGAGAAGATCGCAATGGGCGACTGCGCAATCAACCTGAGCTACGAAGACAGTGTTGACAAGGAAGGCAATGTTACCGTTACCGCTGCACAGAAGCTGGCAGAGGTCGCTATCGAGACTGCAAAGACCGCAAAGGTCTTCGGTATCGATCCCAAGGTTGCAATGCTCTCCTTCTCCACCAACGGCTCCGGTAAGGGCGGCACAGTTAAGCTGAGCCACGATGCTACCATCGTTGTCAAGGAGACCGCTCCCGAGATCGACATCGACGGCGAAATGCAGTTTGACGCAGCAGTTGCTCCCGAGGTCGGTCAGCTTAAGTTCCCCGGCTCCAAGGTTGCAGGCTATGCAAATACCTTTATCTTCCCCACCATTGAGGCAGGTAATATCGGCTATAAGATCGCACAGCGTCTTGGCGGATTTGAAGCATACGGCCCCATCCTTCAGGGTCTGAATGCTCCTATCAATGACCTGTCCCGCGGCTGCAATGCTGACGAAGTCTACAAGATGGCTATCATCACCGCAGCACTTAGCTAAAATAAGATCACATTGCAAACCGCCCAACGATTATTCGCTGGGCGTTTTTTTTTATCAAGACAAATATGTATATTACAATTCGGGTCAGGAAAATATAAAATCGGGCAATCGCTTTACAAGGTTCAACAATATATGCTATTATAAAATCACGAGGTGAGGGTATGGACTTTAAAGAAATGTCATTGCATAAGCTTTTTGATGTAGGCGGTGTTTATTCTGTCCACTACTTTGAGTTTTCAAAAACCTATACCTTTACGGGTGAATCCCACGACTTTTGGGAAATGGTCTATGTGGACAAGGGTGAGATAATCGAGACATCAGGGGACAGAGATGTTACTCTGAGTGCGGGAGAGATGTTCCTCCACGCTCCCAATGTGTGGCACAACACCCGCTCTAATGGTACTATTGCTCCCAATGTTATGGTGGTCTCATTTAGGTGCAAGTCCAAGGCGATGAACGCATTGGGCGGAAAAATAATGCGCGTCGATTCTATGCAGCGTGAGCTTCTCAGCGAAATATTGGTCGAGAGCAGAAGAGCGTTCTCCTCCAAGTTTGACGATCCCTATGACAATACATTGGAGCGCCGCAAGCCTGCCGAGCTGGGTGCGGAGCAGCTTATCAGCATCTACCTTGCACAGCTGCTGATCTCCCTCTATCGACAGACTCAAGCACCCCGCAAGACCGACAGAAAGAGCGGCTCGCTTCCTATGCTTGATGCTATGATCTCCTATATGGAGAGCAATCTGTCTAAAAAGCTGACACTGGGTATGATCGCAGAAGAGTTCCACGTCAGCCAATCCTATGTAAAAAGGCTGTTTTCACAATATAAACAGATGGGCGCGATGAAGCTCTTCACCACTATGAAAATAGACCGCGCTAAGCAGCTGCTCCGTGAAAGTGACCGAAATGTGTCACAGATAGCCGAGATATTGGGTTATGATAATAGCTTTTACTTCTGCAGTCAGTTTAAAAAGTTCACGGGAATGTCACCCCTTGAATACCGCCGCAGTGTAAATGCTATAGGCAACAAGGCTCGCTTGATGGGAGATTAAATTAATAAATACAGAAAGCACTCTGCGGCATCATATCCGCAAGGTGCTTTTTATATTATGTCCAACAAAGTGTTATTCTTGATGTCGGTTGACAAAAATCATATAAATTATACCATTCTGTATATTGTTTGCGTAAACTTTAAAATGATATACTTTAAAGAGAAAATTGTCTGTTATGTAGGGGGGTAGTATAATAATGGCTTTGACATACATTACTAACGGCAATATAGTTCTGCCCGATTCGATCGTTTGCGGCAAGGCATTGGCGTTTGACAGTGACAGCGGCAAGATATGCGGCTTGGTAGATTCCGTGCCCGCAGGCGCAGATACCATCGACGCGGAGGGGTGCTTCGTTGCACCGGGACTTGTTGATATACACATCCACGGCTACCTTGGTGAGGATGCATCCGACGGAAGTGCCGAGGGCATCAAAAAAATGGCTTACGGAATAGCCCAAAACGGAGTTACGGCATTTCTTCCCACTACTATGACTGTCGCGAAAAAGCAGATAGAAGCAGCGCTCAATGCTGTGCGTAGCCTTAAGGAAGAAAGCAAGACTTGGGGCGGCGCCGAGATCATTGGCGTTCACGCTGAGGGACCCTTTATCAATCCTTCCAAAAAGGGCGCTCAGGCAGAGGAGAATATCCTCAAGCCCGATGCCGATTTCATTCTGGAAAATGCCGATATCATCAAATATGTCACCCTTGCTCCCGAGATGGACGAAGGACACTGCTGCATTAAAAAGCTTGCTTCTCAGTCGGATGTTTTGATATCAATGGGACATACCGATGCCAAGTTTGAGGAAGCGGTTCAGGCGGCAAAGGACGGCGTAAGCCACGCAACACACCTCTTCAATGCTATGTCGGCATTGGCTCACAGAAACCCCGGAGTTGTAGGCGCGGCGCTTACCTCTGACAATGTATCGGTTGAGGTCATCGCAGATACCTTCCATATCAATCCCGGTCTGTATTCCATGGTTGCCAAGCTTAAAGGCGACAAGATGGTGCTTATAACCGACTGTACCCGCGCAGGAGGAATGCCCGACGGTGAGTATGAGCTTGGCGGTCAGCCTATTTTCCTGAAGGGAATTGAATGCCGCTTGGCTGACGGCACTATTGCGGGAAGCGTATTAAAGCTCAACGATGCGGTCAAGAATGTTATAAATCATACCGATCTTCCTGTATATGAGGTCTTTAAAATGGCATCTCTTAACCCCGCAAATGCTATCCACTGCTCAGAACGCATTGGCTCTCTTGAAGAGGGCAAGGATGCCGATATAATTATTACCGATAAAGATATTAATGTAAAAAGAACCATCAAGAAAGGAAAAACCATATATGAAGCTTAAAGTTAATGCGCCCCTTGATCCGGGCTTTATGCCGATGTCGGTAATATACCGTGATTTTGAAGCCGCTGTTCAGGCAGAGGGTGGCGAAAAGCTGGTAATAGGACTTGAAAGAAATAACGGTCTTACATCTGTATTCACCCTCGAAGTATTCAAGGATGGAACAGGCCACGACGAAGAAAACCACGATTTTGTAGAAAGGATCGTCAAGACCCTGCTTTGGGCACGTGGCGGCTATAAGATCATCATCGCAGGCTCTAAGGTCATCGCTGACAGAATCAAAGAGGACTACACCGCAAGCGGTATCCGCGCCTTTGACAGCAAGTTTATGTCCGAGGTATATGAAAGACCCTTTGAGGTCATCCACACTTCTATAGAGAATGCACCTGTCACTAACGAAAAGGCCGCTCCCGTCGGTCGTCATTTGGATGGTTGCCGTATAGGCTTTGATGCGGGCGGAAGTGACCGCAAGGTAAGCGCAGTTGTTGAAGGCGAAGCAGTATATTCTGAAGAGGTCGTATGGTTCCCCAAGCTTAATAACGATCCCGCATATCATTATGAGGGAATTATGGATGCTATGAAGACCGCAGCTTCCAAGATGCCCAAGGTAGATGCTATCGGTGTTTCCACCGCAGGTATTGTCATCGAAAATCGTATTATGACCGCTTCTCTTTTCCTTAAGGTCAAAAACGAAAATCCCGAAGCCTTTGAAAAGGTAGTTAAGAGCATCTATACCGATATAGCAAAGGAGCTTGGAAATGTGCCCATCGAGGTAGCAAACGACGGTGACGTTACCGCACTTGCAGGCGCTATGGATCTGGGTGACACCAATGTTCTCGGCATTGCAATGGGAACAAGTGAAGCAGGCGGCTATGTTGACGGCAACGGAAACATCACAGGCTGGCTCAACGAGCTCGCATTTGTCCCCGCAGACTTTAATAAGGATGCAATGGTGGACGAGTGGTCGGGAGATTACGGCTGTGGCGTAAAGTATTTCTCTCAGGATTCTGTTATTAAGCTTGCTCCCGCGGCGGGAATCGAGCTTGACGAAAGCGCATCACCCGCCGAAAAGCTTAAGGTAGTTCAGGGCTTGATGGTAAAGGGCGATGAGCGCGCAGCAAAGATCTATGAGACCATAGGCTCATATTTTGGCTATGCAGTTGCTTATTATTCCATTTTCTACGATATCAAGCATGTCCTGCTTATGGGTCGTGTATCCTCCGGTGAGGGCGGAAGCATTATCCATAAGAATGCTCAAAAGGTTCTCGCAGAGGAATTCCCCGAGCTTGCAAAGAAAATAACCATCCATCTTCCCGATGAGAGCAGCCGCCGCGTTGGTCAGTCCATCGCTGCAGCAAGTCTTCCCAATATTGAAAAATAACTAAAAGCTTTTACTTGGAGGCTTTGGATAAAGGAAAAGAGAACCTTGCATCAGCAAGGTTCTCTTTTTTGTTATTTCTTCTTTTTGAATATGTAGCTTCTGAATAGGATAAGGTTCATTATTACAAACAGCACCGCCAAAGCAACAAGAGTTACAATGGTCAAAAGTGTGCTCTGGGGTGAAATGCCAAGCAGTAAAAGCATGGGGAAGCCGAAAACTATCGCCCAAAGCTGTTGATAGATCAGGTTGTCCGAGGCGGGAGTGTCAAAGTTGGGGTCTATTTCGCGAAGCAAAATAACACCGGTGCTTGCAGTACCCGTCAGCATACCGTAGAGGGATAAAAATGCCTCGTCGCGATAGGTTGGGAATATACGGCTTGACACTGTGCGAACATAGAAGAAGGAGGCAACACCGCCTGTAATACTGAGCAGGATCAGGGGGACGACAAACTCACTGTGCCTGAATGCTGACAGGTTGATCGCTGCAATGGATGCCACGACCATCAAGTCAAACATTGTTCCCGAGATACGGGAGAGCAAGAAGGGGTTGCGGTACTCACGCTTCATTATGCCCTTTTTCTTAAGGACGCGGATGATGGTCTTCACCAGCATTGACATAATAGAGCCGAAAAGGAAGTTAAATCCCCAAATGAGCGGCTTTACGGTATTGATAAAAAATCCGCCCAAGGCGTCGCAACCGATGGAGAGCAGATACATTGCCCCAAAGGTGAGCATATAGGTCAAAAAGATGAGACCGCATTGTACTGTCAGCTTATCAAGTGATTCTGTGAGAGGTATCTCGCCCTTTTCACAGACCTGCATTGCGGTGATGGGCTCTGCCTGATCGGCAAAAAGCTCATTTTTGACCCTGCCTTTTTTCTTCATTATCTGCAGGTGGATAACACCGCCAATGCTTGCAGCGATAAAGCCCATAGCGGCAATGGTCAAACCGAAGGATGCTCCGTTTTCAAAGGCGGGGTAGCTTGTTGAGGTCTCATAGATATTTCCCCAGTTATATGCCTGACCGGGACCCTGACCGTAACCCATAGGAAGCAACAGACCGCTGCTTGCCCAGTTTTTTAAAAGATAAGAAAGTCCAAAGGTAATAGCAAGTCCGACCACTGCCTGTGCAAGATATGTAGCAACAACGGTGACACCGGTGTTGAAAATGTCCTTTCCGTTGGTGTTGCTGTTCTGGCGGTCGTTTGATTTAAGGGCAAGAGCAATAAAGCCAAGACCCAAACAGTGATAGGTGAAAAGCTCCATATCCAGCTTTGCAAACAGCGCATAGCCGGTTATTTTCTGGTAAAGGAAGTTTGCAAGCAATAGAATAAAACCGCCGATAACCGCACTGGGTATAAGACTTTTTCTTAAAGGACCGATGGTGCGGCGGAGAAAATTAGCTAAAAGCATTGCACCGAAAAGTACGCCTAATTCAATAATAAAGGTCCATACGGACATATCCCAAAATTGGACTCCACCCATATGATAGCCTCCGTTTCTCAAAATAATATATTAATTGTACCAAAAATCGTCGCTAAAGTAAAGAAAAACCGCTTGGGATGGCTTCCCAAGCGGCTTAAGGAGTATATCATTTTGGACGGTTGTCGGTATAATGCGATGTGTAGGAGAAACGAAGCTTGTCTATTTTGGTCAAATCGGGATCATCAAAAAAGGATGCATAAATGATAATACTTCCATCGCTGTTCCATTCCAAACCATATTTGTTTCCCTCGATCAGTGTATATTGGTCATCTTCGTCGCAGGGATAAATAATGATCTCGGAAATCAAGGCATCGGTACGCATAACAGCGCTTATCGTAGGGATGGATCTATCCAGTGGAGAACGCCAAGGGGAGTGCATAGATCCCAATGCGCAGCTAAGAGAAACGGTGGTATAGTGATATAGCTGCTCTTCGCCTTTTAGCACCGTAACCTCGCCTCTAAAAGACAAGCAGGGATAGCGTTTTTCTTTTTCAAAGTCATAATAAGAGGAGGGAGAGCCCTTTCCCTTGAGCTTGACCGTTACTTCTTCGTAGCCTTCGTCGAGCTCACCCTGCACCCACATATAGCCTTCATATGTGCGGTTGATATAGGTCATCTTGATATATCCATATACAAACAGCCCTAAGTACAACGCTGCAATGACAGCTATTATGGATATTATAATAATATTACGGCGCCGTCTTTTGCGGTATTCAGCATCCCATTTTTCCAAGAGAGCCGTTTTGTTTTCAAAGGAGATGGAAAAATCGCGCTTGGTCTCAACTGATAAATACTGCTCACCCAGTTTTTCACTGTCGGCTTTGATCATTTCGGTCAATGCCTTTTTGTTATATGCGCAGATACTCATAGGTGTCCCTCCTTTTCGTCAATGATGGAGAGAAGCTTTTTCTTGGCGCGCTCGGTCAGTTTGCGAAGTGCGGTGGGGGAAAGCGACATAATGTCTGCTGATTCCTTGACACTGTATCCATAGACATATCTGAGAATAAGCACCTGACGGTAGTGAGGCTCCAACCGCGCCAAAGGAATAGGGGAAGTCTCCATAGCTTGATCGGTTGTATGAAAACGGGAATCATCAAGCTCGGTCTCGTTTCGCCGCGCTTTTGCCCGAAGAATGTCTATGGCTTTGTTTTGTGCCACAGTGACTACAAAAGCGCAAAGGCTTTTTTCCTGCGAGTCTTTAAGCTTGCGGGTGTGTTTGAGAATGGACAAAAATGCCTGATGCACCGCATCCTCTGCATCCTCTTCGTGGCGCAGAATATCAAATGCCGCAAAATACATTGCATTGCGGTATTTGACATAGATATTCTCAAAGAGGGTTCTTTCCTCATTTGAGTTGAGCATTTGGGTGTAGATGAGCATTATGTCCTCCGTGTTTTTATCCTTCTGTATATATAAACGAATAAAAGAGGGGAAATGTGACGGCTCGGGATAAATAATTTAAAAGACAGCGCAGAATAATTCCGCGCTGTCTTCGGCTTATTTGTATTATCTTACTTGCTTGCGATAGCTTCGGTATCCATTGCGATAACCAGCTCTTCGTTGGTGGGGATAACAAAGGTACGGACTGTTGCGCCTTCAGCGGTGATCTCAGCAAACTTGCCGCGAACATCGTTCTTTTCAGCGTCAACCTTAACGCCCATAAACTCCAGACCTTCGGTCATCTGCAGACGGAAGCCCTTGTCGTTTTCACCGACACCTGCGGTAAATACGATAGCATCAACACCGCCCATAGCAGCAGCGTATGCGCCGATGAACTTCTTGACAGAATAGATGAACATCTCGTTTGCCAGAGCTGCGCGCTCATTGCCTTCCTTAGCAGCGGCAGCGATATCACGGAAGTCAGAGGAAACACCGGAAACACCCAGCACACCGGACTTCTTGTTGAGGATGTTGAGAACTTCCTTAACGCTCAGGCCTTCGTTATCGCAGAGGGTCTCAACAATAGCGGGGTCGATGTTACCGGAACGGGTACCCATGGGCAGACCCTCCAGAGGAGTAAGACCCATTGTGGTGTCAACGCTTACACCGTGGTCAACAGCGGAGATGGAGGAGCCGTTGCCCAGATGGCAGGTGATGATGCGCAGATCCTTAACATCCTTGCCCATAGCCTTTGCGCACTGCTCAGAAACAAAGCGGTGAGAAGTGCCGTGGAAGCCGTAGCGGCGGATGCCGTACTTGGTGTAGTACTCATAGGGGATAGCATATATGTATGCCTTCTTGGGCATCTTTGCGTGGAAAGCGGTGTCAAATACTGCAACCTGAGGAACACCGGGCATAACTTCTTCACAAGCCTTGATACCTGTGAGGTTTGCGGGGTTGTGCAGAGGTGCAAGGGGGATGCACTCTTCGATTGCCTTCTTGCTCTCTTCGGTGATGAGAACGGACTCATAAAGCTTTTCGCCGCCGGAAACAACGCGGTGACCAACAGCGTCGATCTCCTTCATTTCCTTGATAACGCCGCACTTAGCGTCAACAAGCATGCTTGTCAAAAAGCGGATAGCGTCAGAATGGTTCTGCATGGGGGTGTCACCCTCAAGCTTTTCGCCGTTAGCTTCATACTTATACTTGCCGTCGATACCGATTCTTTCGCAAAGACCCTTTGCTAAAACAGTGCCCTGAGGCATATCAAGAAGCTGATACTTAAGAGAGGAACTACCTGCGTTAATAACAAGAACTTTCATTGTTTAACACTCCTAAATAAATATTTATAACAGATACATTCTACACCAAAAACCTTTTTTTTACAAGTCCAAAACTAAAAAAGAGAGTGCAAACACACTCTCTTTTTATTGATTTTCTTAAAATCAGAATATCTGTACTTCAAAGCTGTTGTTAAGCAGTGTGGTGCTGAATAAAAACAGCACGTCTGCACCTTCAAAATTGATGGTGCCGTTGTCCACAAACATTTTAAAGACTGCGCCGCCAAAGGTGCGGGGATCAACAACGGTGACTTTGGAATAACCCTCTGCAAAATAGGGAGAAAGGGAGCTTCCGAAGGAATCACGGAATATAACAAGCTCCTTATCGGTGGTGGCATTGGGATTCTCAATAATAACGAGAGGAACCTTTGCACCGGAGAGGAACATGTTATAGGGGTCGTCACCTTGAGCGTTTTCAAGTACATAGAGGGGGATCTCCACCGCTGTACCTGTGCTGTAACTGTAAACCTTGAGATCCTTCTGGTAATCAGAGGTCATATAGATCAGCTCGTCTTTTTCAAAGCTGAGAGGGAACTGATATCCGTATACACCCTTGAATATTTTACCCAAAGAGTTTTCGGTGTACTTTGCGCTGAGCTCCACGCCCATCTTTTGAGCAATATGCTGAGCTATACCGAAAATGTTCTGCTGCTTCCAATGGGTGTCGGTGATATAATAATCACTGATATCAAGCTTTGAGAAAATGTCGATATATTCACCGAAGCTCATATTCTCTTTCCAAAGACCTATCATTTCGTTATAGTCGATAGAGGGATATCCGTATTTGTCGGCAAGGAAATAGTTCTTGTCGGGTACTACGGAGGTGTAGACCTTGTTTGCTTTATCTTTGATATATTTGTCGTAGATGGTGTTGAACTTTCCGGTAGCGCTGAGCACCTGATCCTTCTTTGTTTCAGTCTCAACCTTGGAGATAACACCGTCCTTATAGTAAAGGTCGTTTACGTCCATCTGCCCCATAATATTCAAAGCGGTAAATGCCTTGATGGCTCTGAAGGCATCGCGCATAGGAAATTGGTCAAGTGCATAGTCTTCAAAGCTATTCATAAATGTAGCATCGAGAATTGTATCGGCGCTGAGCTTAGGAAACTGATCCAAAGGACGTCTTTCTGCAACCGAATATTCATCGGCAGGCTTAAACCATGCAAAAAGAGACATAGCCGCCAAAACAGCCGCAAATAAAACGGATACTACTATATTTTTTACTTTTGTTGTCATATCGTCCCTCCTTTAGAAACGGAAATAGAGGAAGGGGTTAAAGCTTCCGTCTACAAGGAAAGCGGTAACTACTACAAGCAATACAAGCAAAACCACAGGCTCAAGGATGTTGATGACCTTTTCCATATATTTGTTGTTTCTTGCTTTTTCAACGGCACCCTTTACCACGGGTGTTGCGCCGATAAGTGCAAAGATAAGGATTATGCCATAGCTGCGCAGATAATAGATAAACTCTGCGCTGATGAGCTTATAGTCGCCTGCACCGAACATTGCGCCAATATAGGAGATAGATTCCTTCATATCAACGCCGTTGAAGATAACAAAGCTGACCAGCATAATTATTGCGACATAAAGGTGCTGCAGCGCGCCAATCTTCTTGAGGTATTTGCCAATAAAGAACTTTTCAAGCATAAGGAATACTGCAAAATACAGGCCCCATACTATGAAGTTCCAGTCAGCGCCGTGCCAAAAGCCTGTGAGACCCCAAACCACAAGGGTGTTGAAGATCCATCTTCCTGTGCTTACACGGTTGCCGCCAAGGGGGATATAAACATAATCTCTGAACCAAGAGCCCAAAGACATATGCCATCTTCTCCACCATTCGCTTACGCTCTTGGAGATAACGGGATAATTAAAGTTTTCACAGAAACTAAAGCCCAATATCTTTCCGATACCGATAGCCATGTCACTGTAACCGCTAAAGTCAAAGTAGATATGCAGAACCAAGGAAAGAGCATAAAGCCAGAAGAAAAGAACGGACTTGTCGTTCGAGGCTTTGAAAATATCGCACAGCTCACCCAAAAGGTTTGCGATAAGTACCTTTTTGGACAGACCGATTATAAAACGGCGAATGCCCAGTGCGGCACCCTCAAAGGTGGTCTTTCTGTTCTCAAGCTGAATTGCAATGTCTTTATATCTGACGATGGGACCTGCAATAAGCTGGGGAAACATTGTAACATAGGCACCAAAGCTTACAATGTTCTTTTGTGCGGGGGTATCTTTTCGGTATACGTCTACAACATAGCTGAGGATCTGGAAGGTATAGAAGCTGATACCGATGGGGAGGGCAATACGCAGCAGAGGAATGCTGAGTCCTGTTACCTTGTTAAAATTGTCAATAAAGAAGTCTGCATATTTAAAGTAACCAAGCATACCTAAACATACCGTTGTAGATACGATCATGGGCAGACGCGCAAGCCATTTACCCTTATCGGCAAATCTTTCGGTTAAAAGACCCGATATCCAGCCGACAAGGATAGAAATTACCATAAATATAATATATCTAGGCTCTCCCCATCCGTAAAAAATCAGGCTTGTTAAAAGAATTGCGCCATTGCGCAACCTTTTAGGAAGCGCAAGGCACAATATTAAGGTTATGGGGAGAAAGAAGTATAAAAAGGTAATACTTGAAAAAAGCATATTTTACACTCTTTCTTTATTGTGGTTTTGCAGGGTAATATCAGCCGATAGCAACAGGTGCATCAAAGAGAACCTTGATGGAATCTGCGGAATAAGCCTGACCGATTGCATCAACAAAAACGCCCATAGCGTCGTTGATACCGCGGATAGCAATAAGGTTTGCGTTACCGATCTGAACAATGTAGAGTCTTTCGGGGAAACCGCAATCCCAATGAGCAGAGGTGTAAGACTCCTCGATAGCCTTTGCAGAAGCCTCAAGATCAGCTGCGTTTGCGTAGTGAACAGCGATAGCGGCAAAGTTGTTAACGATCATGCCGTGCATAATAGATGCAGCATTGTCAATCTTGGAAACTTCGGATTCGGGAATCATGTAGGGGAACTGGAAAGCAGCGGGATCCTTAACAAGACCTGCACCGCCCATTACGTTGTTTTCAGCGTCGCCGCCGCCAACAAAGAAACGGTTGTCCTCGGGAACCTTGTTCCAGATGTTGTTGAGGATGTCGATGGGAGCATCGGTAACGTCCTTAAGGCCTGCGGGTGCGTCGGTGTTGTCTTCTGTCTTGTCGTTGTTTGAGCCCTTGTCTTCTTCCTTGCTTTCACTGCAAGCGACAAAGGTGAGCATCATTACGAGTGCGAGGATGAGAGCTAAAAGTTTTTTCATTTTTGGTTCTCCTTTTTGTTTTTATTTTTTATAATTTTGAACACATTTTTGTGCGGTTTTCGTGCCGCCGGAATATAAGACTTTGAGTTGCGTAAAAAAGTTCCCGAAAAATCGAAAAAATTTTTAAAATGCCCAAAAATCCCACTAAATATATATTTTACCAAATTATATAGAGTCCGTCAATAGTTGTAGCAAAGCCATGGAAAAGAACAGGCTTTATTATTGACTTTTTTCCCGTTTGATTGTATTATAATGACATAAAACGATCCTGACATAAAGGTTTGTTCCTGAGTGAAAGGCTGCGATATAAAGTATTTTTATGCTTATGGGATAGTCGCGCCCTTTTATCGGGTGGCGGCTTTTTTGTTTTGAAGGGAGAAATAATATGGAAACAAGAGTTGCCGTTATGGGCATCATAGTGGAGGAGTTCGGCTCGGCAGAGCTGCTTAACGCTCTGCTTCACGAATACGGAAGGTGGATCATCGGAAGAATGGGTGTTCCATACCGTGAAAAAGGCATCAATATAGTAAGTATTGCCATAGATGCGCCGCAGGATACAATTTCCGCACTCAGCGGCAAGATAGGCAAGCTGCCCGGTGTCAGCGTAAAGACGGCATATTCAAATGTAACAGGAAAAACCAATGGATAATCTTATAGAAAAGCTTGAAAAAACACGCAGTCTGACTCTCGGTGAATACAAAGCGTTGATTGACGCTTTCTGCCCCGAGCTTGCAAAGGTATTGGCTGAAAAGGCAGATGCGGTGCGCCGCCGTGTTTACGGCAACAAGGTGTTTATCCGCGGACTTATTGAGGTCAGCAACATATGCAAAAACGATTGCTTTTATTGCGGCATCCGTGCAAGCAATAAAAAATGCGACCGATATCGCATATCAGCCGATGAGATACTTGAATGCGCCCGAGAAGGGTATAAGCTGGGCTTTAGAACCTTTGTGCTTCAGGGCGGAGAGGACGGATATTTCACCGATGAGCGCGTAGAAGACATAATCAAGCGTATCAAAGCAGAAATGCCCGATTGTGCTGTCACACTTTCCTTGGGCGAGCGTAGCAAAGATAGCTATCAAAGGCTGTTTGACGCAGGCGCAGACCGATATCTGCTCCGTCACGAAACGGCGGACAGCGGGCATTACGGCAAGCTTCACCCAAGTGAACTGAGCCTTGAAAACCGAATGAATTGCCTTCGCGCCTTGCGTGAGATAGGCTATCAGGTGGGTTGCGGCTTTATGGTGGGCTCGCCCTATCAGACCAATGAGCATATTGCCAAGGATCTGAAGTTTATCGAGGAGTTTCAGCCCGATATGTGCGGCATAGGCCCCTTTATTCCACACAAGGATACCCCCTTCGCCGAGTTTTCAGCGGGCACAGCGGAGTTTACCTGCTATCTGCTCAGCATAGTCAGGCTTATCTGCCCCGAGGTGCTGCTTCCCGCCACCACCGCTTTGGGCAGTATAAAAGAGGGCGGCAGAGAGGAAGGCTCGCAAGCAGGCGCAAATGTTGTAATGCCAAATCTTTCGCCCAAAAGCGTAAGAGAAAAATATATGCTCTATAATAACAAGCTGTCAAGCGGAGACGAAGCCGCCGAGGCAGTGAGAGAATTAGATAAAAAAATAAGATCTGTGGGCTACGAGATAGTGACCGACAGAGGCGATAGAAGAAAGGAAAAGTAAAAATGGCAAAGTATGATCCCAAATCAATGAAGGCTGAGGAGTTTATCAACCACGAAGAGATTCTTGAAACCCTCAAATATGCCGAAGAAAACAAGAACAACCTTGCACTCATCGAAGAACTGCTTGAAAAGGCACGCCCCAAAAAGCAGGGCAACGGTTGTGTTTGCAGCGGTCTGACTCATAGAGAAGCATCGGTGCTTTTGGCTTGCGATATTCCCGAGGTCACCGAAAAGATATATAAGATAGCCGAGGAGATAAAGCTTGCATTCTACGGCAATCGCATAGTTATGTTTGCACCCTTGTATCTTTCCAACTATTGCATCAACGGCTGTGTTTATTGCCCCTATCACGCTAAGAACAAGCACATTTGCCGCAAAAAGCTGACTCAGGAGGAGATCAAGGCAGAGGTCATCGCATTGCAGGATATGGGTCACAAGCGCCTCGCCATTGAAGCGGGTGAAGACCCCAAAAACAACCCCATCGAATATATTCTTGAAAGCATCAAGACCATCTATTCCATAAATCACAAAAACGGCGCTATTCGCCGCGTCAATGTAAACATCGCCGCAACCACAGTAGAAAACTACCGCAAGCTGAAAGAAGCGGGCATCGGTACATATATTCTGTTCCAGGAGACCTACCATAAGGAAAGCTATCTGCAGCTTCATCCCACAGGCCCCAAGCACGATTATGACTATCACACCGAGGCAATGGACAGAGCAATGCAGGGAGGTATCGACGATGTAGGTCTTGGCGTTCTGTTCGGTCTTGAGCTTTATAAGTATGAGTTTGCAGGTCTGCTGATGCACGCCGAGCATCTTGAAGCGGCTTTTGGTGTTGGACCTCACACTATCTCCGTACCCCGCATCAAGCATGCGGATGATATCGACCCCGATGTATTTGACAACTCCATTCCTGATGAGACCTTTATGAAGATAATTGCCTGCATCCGATTGGCAGTACCCTATACCGGAATGATCATCTCCACCCGTGAGTCTGAAAAGGTTCGCGGTGAGGCTCTCAATTACGGCATTTCCCAGATAAGCGGCGCTTCCCGTACCTCAGTCGGCGGTTACACCGAAGAAGAGAGACCCCACGACAGCGAGCAGTTTGACGTTTCCGATCAGCGCACCCTTGACGAGGTGGTCCGTTGGCTGATGGAAAAGGGCCACATTCCTTCCTTCTGCACCGCTTGCTACCGCGAAGGCAGAACGGGTGACCGCTTTATGAGTCTGTGCAAGACGGGACAGATACTCAACTGCTGCCATCCCAATGCGCTGATGACCTTGTCCGAGTATCTTGAAGACTATGCAAGCGAAGAGACCAAGAAGATAGGCTACAAGATGGTTGAGGAGGAGCTGAAAAAGGTTCCCACCGAAAAAACGAGAAAGATAGCGGAAGATAATATCAAGGCGATACGCGACAGCAACCGCCGCGATTTCAGATTCTAAGGAGTATTAATATGAGTCTTAACTCTACCGCTTCCGCAGAGCGTGTGCATATCGGATTTTTCGGTATGCGTAATGCGGGCAAATCAAGCCTTGTCAATGCGGTAACCGGTCAGCAGATAGCCCTTGTTTCCGATGTAAAGGGAACCACCACCGACCCTGTAAAAAAGGCTATGGAGCTGCTCCCCTTAGGCCCCGTTGTCATCATCGACACCCCCGGCCTTGACGATGAGGGAGAGCTTGGCGTAATGCGCGTAAAGACCGCAAAGCGGGTCATCAACTACACCGATATCGCGGTGCTTGTAGTGGATGCCGAGGCGGGTCTTTCCTCCCTTGATAAAGAGCTGATTGAAATATTCAAGGCAAAAGAGATACCCTTCTTGACGGTATATAACAAATGCGACATTAAAATGCTTGATGGCGAAATATGCGTCAGCGCCAAAACCGGCGAGGGAATAGCCGAGCTTAAAGAGCTGATCGCAAAAAAAGCCCAAAGACCTGAAAATCAAAAGCGGGTGGTAGGTGACCTGATCGATAAAAATGACCTTATCGTGCTTGTCACCCCAATTGATGAGTCTGCACCAAAGGGAAGAATTATTCTGCCTCAGCAGCAGACCATCCGCGATATACTTGACAGCGGCGCCATAGCCGTAGTCACCAAGGATACCGAGCTTGCGGAGACACTAAGCTCCCTCGGCAAAAAGCCAAAGATGGTCATCACCGATTCTCAGGCGTTTGGAAGAGTGTCAAAGATAGTGCCGCAGGATATAACCTTGACCTCTTTTTCCATCTTGTTCGTGAGATATAAGGGCGACCTTAATTTTGCCGCCCGCGGCGCCGCAATGCTGGATAAGCTGAAGAACGGGGATAAGATACTTATCTCCGAGGGCTGCACCCATCACCGCCAATGCGGAGATATCGGCACAGTCAAGCTGCCCGCCCTTATTAAAAAGCACACGGGCGGTGCGGATATAAAGATAGATTTCACCAGCGGCGGCGAGTTTCCCGAGGATGTAAGCGGCTATGCCCTTATCATCCATTGCGGCGGATGTATGCTCAACGAGCGGGAAATGTCCTACCGCACCCGCAGTGCTAAGGATGCAGGCGTGCCCATGACCAACTACGGCGTGGCAATTGCCCATATGAACGGCATACTCAAGCGCAGCTTAGCACCCTTTCCCGACGCATTGAAAGAATTGGAATAAAAAAGACCTGATGCTTTTGGCATCAGGTCTTTTTTGTCGATATAATGAAATTACAAGGTTACATTGAGGGATAGAATATCAGGTCGTGAATAGTGACCGCAGGGGTCAAAATCAAGCCTTGCGGCGGCTATCTTGCAAAGATCAAGGTCGGCATAGATTATCTCTTCCTTGTGCCATACGGGCCCCGCAAGGTATTTGCCCGTAGGGTCGATTACGCAGCTTCCGCCGGGACAAAGCTCTTGTATTTGTCCATCGAGCAGAGTGCGTATATTTTCGGGATACATACCGCGGGTCACATATTGATTGCAGGAAAACACAAAGCATCTGCCCTCCTGAGCAATATGCCGCACCGTTGCCTGCCACTCTTTGCGGGAATCGGCAGTGGGAGCGATATATAGCTCAATTCCTTTTTCATAAAGGGCGGTACGGGCAAGGGGCATATAGTTTTCCCAACAAATAAGGCTTCCCATCTTGCCGAAAGGAGTATCAAAAACCGCCAGATCCTCAGCACCGCCTTCGCCCCAGATGCAACGCTCCGCACCAGTAGGCTTTATCTTGCGGTGCTTGCCCATATATTCGCCGCTGCTCGATATAAAAACATTGGTGCAATAGAGCGTGCCGCTTGTTTCTTCACGCTCGGTGACACCTATGGAAACAAAACAGCCCGCCTTTTTTGCCGTCTCGCAAATATTGGTCAGATCATCGGGCACTCGCACCGAGCTTTCATAATAAAGCTTATAATCCTCTCTGCCGCTTGCTTGAGCGCCGCCTACATACATTCCGAAGGAAAGACCGCGGGGATAGCAGGGGATAAAGGACTCGGGAAAAATAACAAGCCTTGCGCCGTTTGCGGCGGCTTCTTGTATAAGCACTGCAGCCTTTTTTATACTTTCCTCTTTGTTAAACAATACGGGCGCCGCCTGAATGAGCGCCACCTTAAGCTTTGATTCTTGCATAGGAACACATCCTTGTTAAAAATGCTACAAGTAAAAATACTTATGATCTTATAAAAACACCATAGGCTCGCTTTATGGAGTCTATGGTGTTATGTTGCAAATGAAATCTTTTGCTGAAGCAAAAGATGAAATAGTTAACAAAGTAACTATGAAATATTTGGTCTACGTCCAAATATGAAATAAAATAAACCCCGATACACCGCAGTGTATTTCATATTGCACAGCAATATTTCATATCCGCAGGATATTTCATAAATCCAGAAAGGGATTTATTTCATTGTGAGATGCCCTAAAAGGCATCTCACATTCGGGAGCATTTTAGTTTAGTTTTATTTTGCGTATTCCACGGCTCTTGTCTCGCGTACAACATGTACCTTGACCTGACCGGGATAGTTCATTTCGCCTTCGATCTTGCGGGCAAGGTCGTGGGCGAGAATGACCATATCGTCGTCCTTGACCTCTTCAGGCTTGACGATGATGCGGATTTCTCTACCCGCCTGGAATGCAAAGCACTTTTCAACGCCCTTCATACCGCTTGCAAGCTCCTCCAGCTTTTCAAGGCGCTTGATGTAGGCTTCGAGATTTTCGCGTCTTGCACCGGGACGGGCAGCAGAAACAGCGTCAGCCGCCTGAACGATGAAGTCTGTAATGGAAACGGCATCAACGTCACCGTGGTGAGCGTGAATAGCGTGGACGATCTCAGGCTTTTCGTGATACTTTTCGGCAAGCTCAACACCAAGATTGACGTGGCTTCCGTCCACCTCGTGGGTCACAGCCTTGCCTATATCGTGGAGCAGACCTGCGCGCTTTGCAGTGGTGATATCAGCACCAAGCTCTGCGGCAAGCAGACCTGCGATGTGAGCAACTTCAATAGAATGCTTAAGTACATTCTGACCATAGCTTGTACGATAACGCATACGGCCCAGCAGCTTGATGAGTTCGGGATGCACACCCGCAACACCGGTTTCAAATATGGCGCGCTCACCCTCCTGCTTGATGGTGGCTTCAACTTCCTTCTTCGCCTTTTCGACAGTTTCTTCGATGCGGGCGGGATGTATACGGCCATCGGAAATAAGCTTTTCACGGGTGATGCGAGCCACCTCGCGGCGGACGGGATCAAAACTTGAAAGGGTTATCGCCTCGGGTGTATCGTCAATGATAAGGTCAACACCGATAAGTGTTTCAAGGGTGCGGATATTTCTGCCTTCGCGGCCGATAATTCTGCCTTTCATTTCATCATTGGGCAGGGGTACTACGGAAACAGTAACTTCACTTGCGTGGTCGGCAGCACAACGCTGAATTGCCATAGAAAGGATATTCTTAGCACGGTTGTCGCATTCTTCTTTAAGCTCGCGTTCGATCTCCTTGAGCTTGATAGCGGCATCGTGTCTTGCCTCGCCCTCTACCTGCTTGATAAGATAGCTTTTTGCCTCTTCAACAGTCATAGAAGATATCTTTTCCAAGATCTCAAGCTGTCCCTTTTTGATAGTGGCAACCTCTTCCATCTGCTCTTCAAGCTGCTTTAAGCGGCTAGAGACTTTTTCTTCTTTAGCCTCAATGTTTTCTGCCTTTTTGTCCAGAGTTTCTTCCTTTTGCTGAATACGGCGCTCCTGCTTCTGGACTTCAGCGCGGCGCTCTTTGATTTCTTTTTCGTTTTCAGATCTTGCGCGGTATATTTCTTCGCGTGCCTCAACCAAAGCTTCACGCTTTTTGGATTCGGCGGATTTGATAGCATCGTTCAGTATACGCTTGGCTTCATCTTCGGCATTGCCGATTTCTTTTTCCGCTTTTTTCTTGCGAACAGTATATCCAACAGCGCAGCCAACGGCTACACCGATAACCAAAGCGATGACACCGACGATGACACATAGTACAACGTCTGTCACGGTTTATTCCTCCTAAATATATATTAACATATTCCCGCCTTAAGTGCATTTTAAAACAAGAATATACCTACTATATATTGTATACATATAAAACCCCAATGTCAAGAAATAAAATGAGTGTGGTTTATAAAAAATGCGTTAAAAAATCATCTTTCTCCGCGAATACATCGTATTGCTCGCTTGCCGTACACACGGTACTGTCTGCGCTCACATTACTCGTCTCGCGAAGAAATCTGATTTTCTGTAAAGGGGTGGTGAAATTACCTTTCGCACCGAATACGTCGCAATGTTCCCTTGCCGTAGACCATAGGGGTCGGCTTCCCCGACGACCCGTATTTATGCATTCACGTTACCCGCTGTGCGGGAATACCGGATTTTATCAAAGAGAGATACATAAACCTCTTTAAAAAACGGCGGGATAATGCTAAAATAAAACAGAGGTGAGAATATGAAAACAGGTTCAAGGCAAGCGGTGCTGACCTATGCCGCGGAAAAATGGCAAACTATGCCCGACTATCCCTTTGAGGAGGACTTTGTAACTGCCGTTTTGCGCCACTCAGACAGCCGTAAATGGTACGGCATCATCATAAATGTGAGCTATGCAAAGCTGGGCATTATAAAAGAGGGCAATACCGATATTCTCAATCTCAAATGTGATCCCATCATTTCGGGGGCACTTATTGCAGAGGGAAAGGCACTTCCTGCCTATCATATGAACAAGGAAAAATGGATAAGCATCCTGCTAGATAACAGCGTGCCAATGCCCGACATAGCGCCGCTGATAGATATTAGCTATGTATTGACCGATAAAAAGAAAAAGCCATTGTGATGTGTTTGTCACAATGGCTTTATGCTTTTTATGAGATTATCTCAGATTTTTATATTCCGCCGAACCAATTTCGGTCAGGTCAGTGAGATCAAGCTTTATCTCATCGAGAGGAGTGACGGTCATATAAGCCTCAATATCAGCAAATATCTGCATAAAAATTGACTGGTTTCTCAAATGTGAGGAGAAAAGATAGCTTTCTTTTATCTCCTCCGCTCTTTCCATCAGCTTGAGACGGGTATTTTTGCGCTGTGCGGCGAGGTCGCGTATCTCTGCTGCAGAGGCTTGGTCAAGTCCTGCTGTATTCAGCTTGTGCATATAGAGAAGCGCCTCATAGTCCTCACAAAGTGTGACTATGTTGTCAGCCTCCCAAGCATAACGGGCGGCAAAATACTTGTCACAGCCGTCGGTGTTTAGTGCTTTCAAGAAGATAGCTCTTGCCTTGACTGCCCATTGATGTACCGAATCCATAAGTGCGGTGGCTTCGTCGTAGTTTGATAGGAACCTTTGAACGCCCTCACCGGGGAAGTTGCGGGGATAGGGCTTTCCCGCCTGAATATATGAGAAGAAATAATAGGACATATACTTTTCAAGCAGAGTTGCGGGGTTCATATCGTCTGTATTGTCTTCCATACAGGCATTGAGAGACTTAAATGCCTCAAAGGTATCCTCTGCAAGGGTGGGGAATACCCTTTGACAATAACGGCTGATTGCTCCCTCCTGAGCGCCGCTACCTTCAAAGTTCCAGGCAAACTGTGCCTGTGCGGAATTGTTGCAATCAAAGCAATTGTCCCAACCTGAATAGGATATAAAGCCCTCGCATTTGGACTTATATGCCGAGCGTATCAGATAATAGCTGTTATTGATACGGGGATAGTACAGATGACAATGATAATAGCCGTTCATCGGCTTGGTAACACTGCGGATGCCGCTTCTTACTATATCCTCGGGACCAAATGCCAAGAGCTCTTCGCTCTCCACATAGTTCCACCAATTGAGCACCGTAACATCAAGCAGACCCTCCTGCTCAAGTCGAGTGTGGAAAAGCTTAAGCAGATCCCTTTCTGCGGGTCTGTTGCGGCGGAAGAACATATCCTCGCAGATATAAACATTCTTCATACCCTTTTCCTTGCAATGGGCGATCATTTTTATGACGTGGTCGATAAACAGATCACGGGGGTTTGCATCGCGGCATTTTTCACATTTGCAGAATTGGGGACGGCTCTTCCAAAGATCATCTGCGTTGATGCCAATAAGATAATCCGCATCGCCCACCTCGTCGAGACCGATATCGATGGAGTATATTCCGTTTGGAATGAGATATTTGTCTATTATGGTGTCCAACAGCTCAAACAATACCTCGTAGGTCTTTTCATTGTGGGTGCAAAGACCGTTAAGGGTTGGCTCGCCGTTTTCGTATTTTGCAGAGATCTCGGGAAAAATACGGGGAAGCAGGCTGTTATGTCCGTAGGTATTGAAGAAGGGAAACACCTCAATGCCACGCTCCTTGCCGTAGACGATAACATCCCCTAAAAGATCCTTTTCAAACATAGGGGGAAGCTCCGGCTTGTTTACCCATTTGTTCTGCTTGGGAGAAAAATACTTGGTATAAAGGGGCGTTTGAAGCTTGGGGTATTTTTCAAAGGGAACATAGAGATATTCGCTGACCATTCCGTCGAACTGAACGCTCCAACAGCCGTAAACGCCTATGGTGAGGGTGTTCTCTTTTTTCTCCACCATATCGTCAATGGCGGCTTTCCAGTCATCTATATCCATTCTGTAGCTGCCGAAGCGGCATTCTATATTGTGACCGCGGCGGCTCAGGTCGGGCCAATCCAGCATATTGAAGGCGGGAAGTGTAAGCTCTCCGTTTTCAAGCTTTAAAAGCTGACAAAGGGTGACGACGGCATAAAGCAGACCGCGCTCACCAAAGCCGCAAAGGCTGATGACCCCGTCGTCTGCGGTGATGGAGTAGCCCTGCTCCTGATTGTCGATCTGACGGGAGGGCACTCCCAATTCAAGACGGATAACAGTGCCTTGCCCCAACTCACTTGTGCCTAAAAGTGCGGAAAGACGGCTCCTCAGCTTGCCTTCCGCAAAGGCGGCAAGGGCGCCGTCAGCGTTGTTTTCGATAGTATAGAAAGCCTGTCCGACCTTGCCGAGAAGGAGCGGCGTTTTGTTTATAAGCTCAAAGCTTTTGGGCGGTGTAACGATTCTTGAAGTAATATTCATAACAAAACCTCCGAGCAATTGTCAGCTTATTTGCATCATATTTCAGGAAAGGGAAAAAGTCAATATATTTCAATTAAATGCAGTGCTTTTGCAATAGGAACATTGCAT
Source organism: Clostridia bacterium (assembly GCA_017408485.1). Lineage (GTDB taxonomy): Bacteria > Bacillota > Clostridia > Oscillospirales > Butyricicoccaceae > RGIG3513. Next base: position 49,849 of record JAFQUM010000040.1, read on the forward strand.
TTTTGCATGCATATAAAACCAAACGCCACGACATGAAAGGACTGTCGTGGCGTTCGGTTTTTAAGGAGACAAGACACTGACCGAGGTTGAGACGGCCCTCGGATCAGCGCAGGATCTTGAATTGCTTGGAGGCAATGGGGGAAAGATCGGTAAAATCGAGACGTATATCCTGCGCTGCAGTGACTTTGACATAAGAAAGAATATCGGAAAATACCTGAAGTAACATACTCTGGTTACGCAGGTGGGAGGGGATAAGGTAGCTTTCCTTGATCTCTTCCGCTTTTTCCATATGGAGCAGACGGGCATCAATGCGCTTTTGTGCAAGTTCTAATATCTCATCTCTTGCCTCTTCGTCGATGCCGCGGGTGCTAAGGTCGTGCATTCTCAGCAGGGCGATATAATCCGCCGCGAGAATGGCTATATTGTTGGCCTCCCAAGCAAGGCGCTGACCGAAATAACGGCTGCAGCCGGGAGTGCTTGCAAGCTTTTCGAACATACAAGAAGCGGTTGTGGCTGTGCCGAGGACAAATTGCAACAGCTCTTCGCTTTCCTGACGCTTTGCCAATATCTTTTCCACCGATTCACCGGGGAAATTGCGGGGATAGGGCTTGCCCGCCGCAATATAGGAATTGATATAATATGCGCAGGTGCGCTCCATCAGTGTGCGGGTATCAAGTGCCTTTTCTCCGTCTTCATAGGTCCTGAAGCCTTCCTGATTGCACAGGTCAAGGAGGTTATAGGCATTAACTGCGGTATCCACATCGGTGGGGAATACGCGCTTGCAGAAGGCTCTTGTGCAATCCTCTGCAGTGCCCGCGGCGGCATAGTTCCAGGCAAGCGCGCCTTGTGCGGAATTGGCACGATCAAATATTCTGTCCCAGCAAGAATAGGAGGCATAATCGGAGCATTTCAGCTCGTTTGCATAGCCTGCCATAATATAACTGTTCTTGACAGAAGGATGATGAAGATCCCAATGATAATAGCCGTTCATAGGCTTGATCATAGTACGCAGATTGGAGGAGCGGATATCATCGGTGGTATAGGACATACGCTGGGGAACATCGGTATACTTCCACCAGTTCATAACGACTACATCCTCAAGACCATTCTTTTTCAGCTCGGAATAGAAGTGGGGCAGATAGTTGTCGTATGCGGTATCTATAAGGCTGTTGTCAGCGCCTTCGTCACGCTGATTGTCAATAACGGGAGTTACGTAGAAATCGCGCTTGGGGTCAAAGGTGCGGAAGAACATATCGTTGCAGATATAAATATTCTTCATTCCTTTTTCCTTAAGGTGCTTGATGACCTCAATAGCGTGGTTAACAAACTTGATATAGTTGGGGATATCCTTGCACTTTTCGCATTCGCAATATGCGGGATAGCAGCCGAACAGATCGTCGGGGTTTACGCCGATGGTTCCGCCTGCATCGTCGATCTCGTCCATACCGATATCAAAGGAGGTAACTCCGTTGGGGGTCAGGAAATTGTCGATGATATAGTCAAGGATATCAAAGAGCATCTCATAGGTCTTGGGATTGCTTGTGCAATAGCCGTTGCCGGTAGGGGTGCCGTCGGCAAACTTGGCAGAGACCTCGGGATAAAGGCGGGGAATAAATGTATTGTGACCGTAGGTGTTAAAGAAGGGATAAAGCTCAATACCGCGGGTGCGTGCATAGGCGCATAGCTCACCGAAAAAGTTCTTTTCGGCAATGGGCGCGGTGATGGTCTCGTTTATCCATTTGTTCTGCTTGGGGGAATAATACTTCTTGACTACGGGTGCTTTCAGATCGGGGTATTTGGGAATGGAAGTAAAGAAATATTCGCTGATAAGCCCGTCATACTGAACACACCAGCATCCGTAAAGAGAAATAGACATAATATTGTTCTTTTTCTCCATCAGGTCGTCGATGACGGACTTCCAATCATCAAACTCCATAACATTGGTGCCAAAACGGCTTTCCATCTGGTGACCGCGGCGCTCTATATCAGGCCAGTCGGTTATTTCAAGGGCGGGAAGGGTAACTGCGCCGTCCTCAAGCTCCAGCATCTGGCAGAGGGTGACGGCGGCATAAAGTATGCCGTGGTTGCCATATCCGGTCAATACTATCTCACCCTCTTGTGCGGTGATAGAATAGCCCTGCTCTGCATTGGGCATATCTGCGGGCGCAGCGGAGAGCTCGAGGCGGATAAGAGTGCCTTCGCCCTCTTCCTTAGTGCCCAATAGCTTGCCGAGCGTTTTACGGATCTTTTCCTCCGCTGTGACAGAAAGATAAGCCTCGGCTGCGTTGTTTACAAGGCGGTAATTGCTTTCTCCCACCTTGCCCAAAACAGCGGGCTTTTTGTCAGTAAGTATAAAACTCTGGGGTGGTGTGATGATTCTTGCTTTGATGTCCATAATTGCCTCCGGGTCGTCTCAATTTTGTTTTTTGAATGTCTCAATCTTCAAAAAATATTGCAAAAATATATTGCAAATATATTCTACTGTATAGAAAACAAAAAGTCAATAGTAAATTTCAAAATAGTAAGTCAATTTTGTATACAAAATGCCCCTCCGCTTTCTTGCGGAGGGGCATTTAAAAGAAGCTTAAAAATCTCGCAATTATTTGTTAAAAACTTATCTCAGGTTTTTGTATTGCTCTGATGAAACATTACTCAGATCAAGCAGGTTCAGTGCAAACTCCTCTGCGGGGGTCTTCTTTGCGTAGGCAATAATATCGGTGAAAAGCTGCAGGAATACGCTTTGATTTCTCATATGTGAGGAGTGCAGATACGCTTCCTTTATCTCTTCGCACTCGGTCATCAGCTTGATGCGTGCATCATAGCGTTCTCTTGCCAAGGCTTCTATCCTTTTGGGAGCGCAAGAGCAAAGCTTGCCTTGGGTGATGTCGTAAATGCGAAGCAGCGCCAGCCAATCGTCGCACAGCACCGAGAAATTATCTGCCTCCCAAGCATAGCGGCTTGCATAATAGCGGTCGCAATCGGGAGTATCGGCAAGGGTGTGGAATATCTCACTTGCCTGCTTTGCCATTGCGGAGACGGTGATGATAAGCGCCTCATATTCGCCCCGCTTTTCAAGAATGGTGCTCAAAGGCTCACCGGGAAAAATACGGGGGTAGGGCTTGCCCTTAGAAATATATGAGAAGAGATAATATGCCAAGGTTCTTTCGGTGAGAGTACGGCTGTCAAGAACTCTGCTGCCGTCCTCATAGACCTCGTTGCCCTCGCGGTTGCAGGCATCAAGCAGCTTAAAGCCTTGATATGCCTTTTCCCACTGAGGATGGAACAGACGCTTGCAATAGTCGCGGGTGACCTTGTCGGGAGATTCTGCCGCCTTAAAGTTCCAACAATAGCTTGCCTGAGCGGAGTTTGTGCGGTCAAAGGCATTATCCCAGCTTGAGTATGAGATAAATCCGCGGCAATCGTCAATATTGTTGGCAAAGTCTGCAAGATAATAGCTGTTATGTACTGCGGGACGAAGAACATTCCAATGATAATAGCCGTTCATAGGCTTGACCACCGAAGGCATACCGGAGGTGGCAATATCATCGCGGAGGAAGGTCATTCTGTCGAAAACATCGGTATATTTCCACCAGTTCATAACGGTGACATCAAGAACATCATTCTTTACAAGCTCACCGCGGAAGAGGGGAAGATAGTTGTCAGAAAGGGAAACGATGGACGTATCTCCCGTTTCGGCACGCTGAGAATCAAGGACGGGAACAAGGTAAAAGTCCTTTTTGGGATCAAACTTTCTGAAGAACATATCATTGTAGATATAGACCGTCTTCATTCCCTTTTCCTTAAGGTGCTTTATCAGCTTGATGGCGTGATCCACAAACTTGGTATAGCTGGGGATATCCTTGCACTTTTCACACTCGCAGAAGGCGGGCAGTGCGGCAAAGGGATCGTCGGGATTGACGCCTATAGTTCCGCTCTGGTCGTCGATTTCGTCCATACCGATATCAAATGAAGTGATACCGTTAGGAATCAGATAGCGGTCGATGATGGCATCATAAATATCAAATAAAAGCTCGTATGTCTTGGGGTTCGAGGTGCAGAAGCCGTTTCCGCAGGCAGAGCCGTCGGCACGCTTTGCGGAGACCTCGGGATACATACGGGGAATAATGGTGTTGTGACCGTAAGAATTGATAAGGGGAACCACCTCAACACCGTGCTGAGCGCCGTAAACGCACATCTCACCGAAGAGATCCTGAGCGGCGATGGGGGTATCCTCCACTTTGTCTATCCACTTGCCCTGCTTGGGGGAATAATACTTGGTGATGACCGAGGTCTTCAGTTTGGGATACTTGTCGAGGGAGAAGTATACATACTCGCATACCTCTCCGTCATACTGCATTCCCCAGCAGCCGTAAAGGGAGACGGTCATTATATTTTGCTTCTTTTCCACAAGATCATCGATGGCAGCCTTCCAGTCATCGAGAGTCATCAGGTTTGTGCCATAGCGGCTCTCCATAAAATGACCGCGCTTTTCAAGGTTGGGCCAATCGATTATTTCAAGGCAGGGCAGGGTAACTGCGCCGTCCTCAAGCTTCAGCATCTGGCAAAGGGTAACTGCGGCATAAAGCAGACCGCGCTGACCGTATCCGCAAAGGCTGATGCCGTCGGGCTTGATGGTCAGGCGATAGCCCTGATCGGCATTGGGCATATCCGCAGGGGCATCCGCGATCTCTAAAGTAATGACCACGCTTGCCTCTGTCTTTTTTACAAGCAGACCCGAAAGGGTGCTTTCTATCTTTGCCTCGGCGGCCTTAGCAAGAATGCCGTCGGCTCTATTTTCAATTCGGTAAAGTGCCGCGCCCGAAGTGCCAAGCAGAATCTGTCCGTCGAGATAGGTCACTTTTTTGGGTGGGGTGACGATACGAGAGGTGATATTCATAAAGGGTCCTCCTGTGTAAAAAACTGTATACAGTTATTTTAATAAAAGGCGGGGATAAAGTCAATTTTTATTTTGCTTATGCAAACAAAAGCTCTGCGGGCAGGTGCCGCAGAGCCTGAATGAGTCTATTTTGCAAATACATGCTGACCGATGGTGGTCACCACGGGTCGGGAATATATCCATTTGCTTGTAGTCTTGGCGGGGTTATAATAATATATCGCTCCGCCGGTGGGATCCCATCCGTTCAGGGCATCCTGCGCCGCCTTTCGCGCCGATGATGTTATGGTTGTAGATGCCCATTGTCCGTCATCAATGGCGGTAAACGCCCCCGGCTGATATATCACACCGGAAATACTGTTGGGAAAGGACGGATGCCGCACTCGGTTGAGTATGACCGCACCAACAGCCACCTGCCCAACATAGGGCTCGCCCCGAGCCTCGGCGGCTATCATTCGCGAGAGCAGATAAAGATCGTTTGACCCACTCCCTGAGTTTGAACTTGACGAGTCGGAAATACCCAATGCCGCCAAGGTTGCCTTTCCGCAAATGCCGTCTACCTTCAGTCCGTTGGTGCGCTGAAAATATTTCACCGCCGCCACGGTTTTGCTCCCGTATATTCCGTCGATAGAGCCTTTGTAGTAGCCCCACCGCTTGAGCTTGGTCTGTATTTCCTTTACCTTGGCACCCGATGAGCCGCGGGAATAGGCGGCAAGTATGCCTATGGACAAAACAAAAGCCAATACCAAGGCTATTGCAATAATTCTTTTAGCCTTCATAATTTTTCTCCCTTTGGTTTTTGTTTGTATTTTCTCCGACTTATGCTATAATATGCATATAGTTATTTGAAAAGGGGTGCGCCGATGGAAAAAGAATATCCTTTTTATGAAGGCAAGACCCTTTTAATGGACGACTGCTTTTTCAAATTGACCACCGACACGGTGCTGCTTTCGGCATTTGTTCGGGTCAAAAGCGGTCAAAAGGGAATAGACTTAGGCGCGGGAGTAGGCTGTCTCGGTCTGCTTGTTATGCTGCGCAATGAAGGTGTGGCGGTTGACGGGGTGGAGATATCTCAAGGCGCGGCAGAGCTTGCTCAAAGAAATTACACGCTTTGCGGCAAGGGCGATATGGCAAGTGTTACCTGCGGTGACTATACCAAGCTTGAAATAAGCAATAAATATGATTTTTGCGTTACCAACCCGCCTTATTTTTCTCCAAAAGCGGGACTTCACAGCCAAAGCGCTGAGATCGACACCGCCCGCAGAGGTGAACTGTTCGATGTACTTTCCGCGGCGGCAAAAGCGCTCAAGCCTTCGGGCAGACTGTTTATGTGCATAAAAGCGGAACGGCTTTCGGCAACCTTTTCTCAGCTTGAAAAAACAGGATTTTGCGCCAAAAGAATACGCTTTGTCCACAACACCGAAGCCTCTCAGGCATCCATCGTGATGATCGAGGCAATGCTGGGCAAGGGCGAGCCCAAAATAGAAAAGCCCCTTATTCTGCGTGACGAAAACGGCTATACAAAGGAGTATCGTGATATATATGGAACGTGGTAAGCTTTATCCCATAGCAACTCCCATAGGTAACCTGAGCGATTTTTCTCCCCGTGCGATAGAGACCCTTGAAAGTGTGGATTTTATCGCCGCCGAGGATACCCGTGTTACTATGAAGCTGCTTAATCGGTTTGAAATAAAAAAGCCGCTCATAAGCTATTATGAGCATAACCGCCGTGAAAAAGGCGAATATATAGTCGAACGCCTTGAAAACGGCGAAAGCTGCGCTTTAGTTACCGACGCGGGCTCTCCCGCTATTTCCGACCCGGGGACCGAGCTTGTTGACCTGTGCATCCAGCGGGGCATTGAGGTAGTGCCCATTCCCGGCTGCTGCGCCATTATTACGGCGCTGTGCGCGTCGGGTATCGAATGCGGCAGATTTACCTTTGAAGGCTTTTTGTCCACCGCCAACAAGAGCCGTATCGACCATCTTGAATCGGTAGCAAAGGAAAAGCGGACAATGGTCTTCTATGAAGCGCCTCACAAGCTGATGCGTACCTTGGAGGATATGTATAAATACTTCGGTGACCGCGAAATAGCACTCTGCCGCGAGCTTACCAAGCTCCACGAGGAGATAATCCGCACCACCCTTTCCGCCGCCATCGAAAAATATAAAGAGACCCCGCCCAAAGGCGAGTTTGTGCTTGTTATAAAGGGTTATAAGGGTGAGGACGAAAATACCGAAAAGCCCGAGCCTCTTGAAATGGTCAAAAGGCTTATGAGCGAGGGAAAGAGCCTTAAGGATGCGGTCAAAGAGACCAGCAAGGCGCTGTCTTACCCCAAAAACCACCTTTATGATGCGGCACTTGAGATGATATCCAAGGAGGAAGAATAATGAAAAAAGAGATAAAACCCATCCCTTCATCCGAGCTGATGGACGCAATGGATCTTGTATGGACGGTGTTTTCCGACACCGCCGCCAAGGATTGCACCGATGAGGGCAAGGAAGAGTTCTGGCAGTCCACCGACTTTGAGCATATGCTTCAGCGCACAGGTGACGGCGATTACCGCATCTGGGGCGCTTATGCCGACGACGAGCTTATCGGTGTTTGTGTGCTCCGCGAGCCCTGCCATGTGGATATGCTTTTTGTCGAAGTGGAAGCGCAGAAAAAGGGCGTCGGCTCATCCTTGCTCAAGCGCGCCGTTATGGATGCCCGCCGCGCCGATGAGACATTTACCCGCGTAACAGTAAATGCCTACCCCTCTGCCGTAGGCTTCTTCGAAAAGCTTGGCTTCAAAGCCATGGGCGAACAGCGCATCGAGGACGGTATTCCATATACTCCGATGGAGATATCAGCCGCTATCTGATTTATTCTCATTCGCCAAAGGCGAATATATCGATTTTCTTTTTGCTCCTGCAAAAAGAAAAATATCGAACGGCAAAGCCGCAACTTGAGTTTTGCCCGCAAAACATATCGACATAAAAAAGCACTGCCGCAGCAGTGCTTTTTATGTATTATATATAGGTATGATGTTCGCTTTAGATATCCTCTTCGATTTCAGCAAAGGCTACGCCGATTTCGTCAAGGATATCGGTGACAAGGGCGGCACGGGCGGTGTGCATCTGGGCGGCAAGCATTCCCGCCTGAGAATGAATATATACACCGACCGCGGCGGCATCGGCAGGGGAGATGCCCTGAGCAAGCAGTCCCGCAATAAGTCCTGCCAATATATCCCCGCTTCCGCCCTTGGCAAGGGCGGAGTTGGGCTGATTGAGGATATAGCACTTTTCTCCGTAGATTTGGGTGACCGCGCCCTTTGAAACGAGGGTTACATTATATTTTTTGGCAAAGTCTTTGGCAGAGTCGAGCTTTGCGGCGGTCAAAAGCCGTTTAAGCTCCCTTTCGTGGGGAGTCAAAATAATGGGACAAGCGGCCCTTTCAAGCAACGATATGTCCTCAGCAAGCAGATTGAGTCCGTCGGCATCTATTACAAGGGGGCGGGTGCAAAGCTTTATCAGCGAATCCAATGCCGCCCGTCCGCCCTCGGTTATACCAATGCCACAACCAAAAAGAATTGCCTTGTATCCGGTAAGACAGGTCTTTGCGATAAAATCCTTGACAAAGATCGGCTCAATGCCGCCGTCATTGCTCAGGGGGAGCGCCTTGAGCACCGCACCGGGATAGGCATAATTTACGCTTTGGCATACATTTTCCACCGAAGCCAAGGTCACCAAGCCCACGCCGGAGCGCAGAGCGCCACCCACCGACAATACTGCCGCACCGGGCATATCGTAGCTTCCGCAAATGCAGGTCAGCTTTCCAAAGCCCAGCTTGTCGCAATTGTCGTCGCGAGTGGGGAGAAGGGTAGCTATAAGCTCCCTATTTATGTTTATAAACAGCATAATATCACCTCTGTGTTGACATTTAAGCATATATATTATATATTGTATATGGACGATTTGACAATAAAAACAGTAAAAATATGGATTTTATGATAAAAATTCAATAAAATTGCATTTTTATATAAAAAATACTTGACTTGACATATTGAGCGTGATATGATAACTCTACCTGTCAGGTCTTTTTTTATGTCTGCGAAAGACTAAAAACAGGGAGGCAAAAAGGTGCGGCATTTGATAAAGAATGCGGCCTAATCTAAAAGGAGGTGCCGAAACATGCGCGTTAAGATCACTTTAGCGTGTACCGAGTGCAAGCAGAGAAACTATGATACTGTCAAGAACAAGAAGAACACTCCTGATCGTATCGAGCTCAACAAGTACTGCCGTTTTTGCAAGAAGCACACCTTACACAGGGAAACCAAGTAAGGCATTTTGAAGAAAAGAGGTGCTTTAATGGCTGAAAAGGAAAAAAACACACAGTTGACAACCGAGAATAAGGCTGTCGAAACAAAAAAAGCAGACAAGGCTCCCAAAGAAAAGAAACCCGGTTTCTTCTCCAAGGTAGCAAAGTGGTTCCGCGACCTTCGCTCCGAAGCAAAGAAAGTCGTGTGGCCTTCCGGTAAGCAGGTTGTTAATAATACTGCTATCGTTATCCTCGTAGTCATCGTGGTTTGCGCTTTTGTCGCACTGCTTGACTTCGGCTTTGGTCAGATCCGCGACCTTATCGCAACCCTGCTCGCATAAAAGAGACAGGAGGAAATTACAATGCAAGATGAGGCACTGAGCACTGAAGCTAAATGGTATGTGGTACACACATATTCCGGCTATGAAAACAAAGTAGCAGCCACTATCCAAAAGACGGTGGAAAACCGCCACCTCGAAGACCTTATCTTTGACATCAAGATCCCTATGGAGACTGTCACCGAGTATACAGACTCAGGTGCCGCCAAAGAGGTTGAGAGAAAGCTTTTCCCCGGCTATGTTCTTGTCAAGATGCTCATGACCGATGAGAGCTGGTATGTTGTCCGCAATACCCGCGGCGTTACAAGCTTTGTCGGCCCCGGCTCAAAACCCGTACCCCTCACCCCCGAAGAGGCTGATGCTCTCGGCGTTGAGAAGGTAGTTGTGCGTCTTTCCTATGGTATCGGCGATTCCGTCAAGGTCACCGAAGGTCCCTTCGAGGGCTTTGTTGGTAAGGTTGCTGACATCAATATGGCAGAAAGCCGCGTAACAGTTAACGTATCGCTTATGGGTAGAGAAATGCCTGTCGAAGTTGAGTTTGGTCAGGTCGTACTCATGGGCAAATAATTTTAGACCCCGGCACGTAAGTGGGAGGGTAAAAGTACCCATTTTAACCACATAATTTCAAGGAGGTGCACGAACGTGGCACAGAAAGTTACAGCATTAGTAAAACTTCAGATTCCCGCGGGCAAGGCAACCCCGGCTCCCCCGGTTGGTTCCGCTCTGGGCCCCCACGGCATAAACATTATGCAGTTCACCAAGGAATTCAATGAGCGTACAAAGAATGATATTGGTCTCATTATTCCTGTTGTTATCACAGTCTACGCTGACCGCTCTTTCTCCTTCATCACCAAGACCCCTCCCGCAGCGGTTCTTATTAAGAAGGAATGCGGCATCGACAAGGCTTCCGGCGTACCCAACAAGCAGAAGGTTGCTAAGATCAGCAAGGCTTCCGTTCAGAAGATCGCCGAAATCAAGATGCAGGACCTTAACGCTGCTTCCCTCGAGAGCGCTATGAGCATGATCGCAGGTACCGCTCGCAGCATGGGCATCACTGTCGAGGAATAATTATTTGTATGTTGCGGAAAAATGTAGCCGCAACTGTGGGAGGATCAAAGATCCGAAAAACCACTTTTAGGAGGATTAACAATGCAAAGAGGTAAAAAGTATGTCGACAGCGCAAAGCTGTACGACCGTCAGAAGCTTCATGATCCCGCAGAGGGTATGGATACAGTCTTAAAGACCGCTAAGGCAAAGTTTGACGAAACTGTTGAAGTTCATGTCAAGCTGGGCGTTGACAGCCGTCACGCTGATCAGCAGGTCCGTGGCTCTATCGTTCTTCCTCACGGTACCGGTAAGAAGGTTCGCGTTCTGGTCTTCGCAAAGGGCGACAAGGCTAAGGAAGCAGAAGAGGCCGGTGCAGATTATGTAGGCGCAGAAGATATGGTCGCAAAGATCACCGGCGAAAACTTCTTCGATTACGAAGTAGTTATCGCAACCCCCGATATGATGGGTGTCGTCGGCCGTCTGGGCCGCGTCCTCGGTCCTAAGGGTCTTATGCCTAACCCCAAGGCTGGCACCGTTACTATGAACGTTGCTCAGGCTGTTAAGGAGTCCAAGGCAGGTCGTATCGAGTATCGTCTCGACAAGACCAACATCATCCACTGCCCCATCGGTAAGGCTTCCTTCGGTGCTGAAAAGCTGGAAGAAAACTTCAAGGCTCTCCTTGGCGCTATCGTTAAGGCTAAGCCCGCCGCTGCAAAGGGTCAGTACATTCGTTCCTGCGTTATCGCTTCCACCATGGGCCCCGGCGTTAAGCTGAACCCCGCAAAGCTGATGGAACTGTAATTTAAGGAAAAAAACTATTGACAAGATCAATACTTGTTGATATAATAAACAAGCTCAAACCAAAGACAGTAGGAGAAAAGTAAACGGCACAGCCGTCCTACCGAGGAAGAGAGAATACAATTACCTATAATTTTGTATTTTCATGCCCTCGTGTCTTTTGGCGCGAGGGTATTTTACTTGCAATTTTACGGAGGTGAAACAGAAATGCCTAATGAGAAGGTATTGGCAGCTAAGAAGTCTGTCGTCGCCGAACTTACCGAAAAGATGAG
>JAFQUM010000041.1 GCA_017408485.1 Clostridia bacterium
ATTCCACCGGTCACCGGGGAGGGGGAGCGACCCGACCGCCGCCGGGGGCGGAGGAAGGGAGGGGAGCGAGTGGCAGCGGTCGGCGGCTTTCAAGCCCGCTTCGTCGGGCGAAGAAAACGCCGGGCACCGCAACAGGGAACAGGTAAGGATTGCCGGGGTGTTTCTCGTGTTCCTGCTTCAGCAGCTCCATGGTTTCCTCGGACAGGGCAATTTTTCGCATGGAGTTGTCGGTCTTGGGCGGCTGCACCGTCAGCGCACCCTTAGTGCGGTATGCCTGCTTGGAGATGGAGATCGTCATGTTATTCGTGTCCACATCCGACCACAGCAGCGGCACATGCTCTTACCGTTTGACGGAATTGGAAAAGGCTATCTATATTTATAGCACTGCAATTATTGATTATTTAGATATATACCGTACTTCCCCAATGAGCCGCTAAACTCACTGACCCGCTTACTGCCATTCACCGGTTCTTGGGATTTATGTTGCACAGAGCAATCTCGGAAATGAACTGATGCGAGAGCAGCGTCAAAGCGCCGCCGCTTTTTCTTTTTCCGAAAGCTTTTTGAATTCATTAAACCCATAGAAATTGAAAGCAACTTATGCTACAATATAATCTATAAATGTACACCCACCGATAAAAAGTGGGTTTATGCATAGAAAAATTGTAAAGGGATATTCCTTTGTTGGTTCTGTTATAATCAACAATCCTCCCTTGTCTGTGATAGAAAAGGAGGTGGCGAAAATGTCATTGGCCTATGGAATCATAGCGCTCATTTCGCTGTGCATGATTGGACTATGTGTTGCGGCGGATAAAAAGCGCGATGTATGGCTGCTTTTGGTATTTGTATCCGTGTCGCTGTGTAATCTTGGCTACTTTATGATTTCGGTGTCACCCAATCTGGGTTCGGCACTGAACTCTAATAGAATTACTTATCTGGGCAGCGTGTTTCTGCCATTCTTTATGCTGATGATGGTGCTGCGCTTCTGCGGAATGAAACGCAGCAAACCGCTGATGATCATCCTTGTGACTGTCGGTATCGTGATGCTTGGCATCACCACAAGTCCCGGTATCCTGCCCATCTATTACAGTACAGTAGATATCGAGATCGTGGTCGGAGCAACGAAGCTCGTCCGTGAGTACGGCCCGTTGCATGCACTTTACTATGTCTATCTGATTGGATATATGTGTTCAATGGTCGGTGTTGCAATTTACGCCATTGCAAAGAAGAAAATTAAATCCCGCAGCCATACGATACTGCTACTGTGTACTGTGCTTTGCAATATTGCCATTTGGCTTGTGGAGCAGTTCTTGCCCCGTGGCTTTGAATGGCTCTCGGTATCCTACATCCTGACAGAGTGTCTGATCCTTGCAATCTATCGTTCTATGCAAAAGCAAGGCTTGATGAACAAGGAAGGCAAAACACAGTCTTATACCATTGATGTGCTGCTGGCGGTATTCCTGCTGTTATTTGCAAACTTCGTCCGTGTTATTACGATGGATACCTCACCGGCAATGTATGTAATCTCCCATGTGGTGGTGTTGATGATCTACCTTGGTATCCTCGTATTCTGGGGGATTTCGGTTTATGACCGTATCGTGAATAAGGTTATTCGCCGCCATCTCATTATGCTTGTTGTGCTGATGATATTTTGGATGCTGATGAGAACGCTGCGGCTTACCGTATTTCATCATGTCTTCCCGGTTGGTCAGTGGTGCTGGTATGCTTACTATATTTCGATGATCCTGATCCCTCAGCTTTGCCTGTTTGCTGCAAAGTATATCGGAAAGCCTGAAGGATATCGGCTGTCAAAGAAATGGTATCTGATGTATATTCCTTCTATCATACTGATTGCAGGCATCCTCACAAATGATCTGCATCAGTTGGCATTCCGCTTCCACCTTGGTTATGAAAACGGCTGGGATGATTATGAGCGGACCTACCTGTACTACGCTGCGGTTATTTGGGTTTTCTCTTGTATTGTTTTTATGATCAGGGAAATCGTGAAGCGCTGCCGTATTCCGGGAACGCACAAGACCATCTGGCTTCCCATTGCTATGCTTGGGGTCGGTACTGCGTATTCGGTACTTTATACTTTGGACAGCGACCTTTTTGGCTTTATAGAAATGACCGCCGCCCTTTGCTTTACGGTGGTCGCCATTTGGGAGAGCTGCATCAAGACAGGTCTTGTCCAATCCAATACCCACTATGATGAA
>JAFQUM010000042.1 GCA_017408485.1 Clostridia bacterium
AGCTGGATATCCTCAACGCAGTTCTTGTCAATTGAAGATGTGTCAGTGAAACCTGCGAAAGCAGATACACTCATCAGCATTGCAAGAGCGAGGGTAAGCGCAAAGAGTTTCTTCATTGTGCTCATTTTTGTTTCCTCCTAAATTTTTTTACCGATCTTCGGTTTTTTATTGATTGTATCATAGCATCTTTATTTTTTGATTGCAATAGCTTGAGCCAATATGTAACACAACTGTAAAATAACTCGTGAATTTTGTTAAAAAAGTGCCTTTTTTTCGACAAAATGAAGATGTAAAGTCCTCAATCGCCGTCTTTTTTGCAAATCAAAAAGACAGAAGGAGCTTCAATGTGGCACAGAGTCCCGTCCCTACAGGGTGTCGCAACGCGACACCGCACCTCTTGCTTCTTCACTATTACCTCTTACCTGCGACCATCGGGAGCCTCGTGCGCGCTTGGCTCCCTCTGAGAGGGAGCTGTCAGCGAAGCTGACTGAGGGAGTTTCTGCCTACCGCGGGCGAGCAATGCTCGTCTGCAGACGAGGTGAGTTGCATCGGAAAGCAGAGGGTTGAACCCCTACTTTGATGCATCCTATCGCACTGTAGGGGACGGGTTTCCCGTCCCGCGGGAGGCGAAACGCCTCCCCTACAATTTGTCCGCTTGCGGACACCTTAACATTTTGCCGCAGGCAAAATATATCACAACCCGAAGGGTTATATCACGCACCAACGGTGTATATCACATTTGCCGCAAGGCAAATATATCATTGCGACCATCGGGAGCCTTTTATCCGTCACAGATCTGCACCCTCATCCTTGCGAAGCAACGGCAGGAGCAAGGTCTCCTTGCGAGTCGGTCACGCCGCGGGTCTGACATCACACCGTGATGTCATTCAACACCGCGTCGCCGCTTCGCTACCCTGCCCTACAAGATGTCGCAACGCGACACCCTACTTCTTACCTATTACCTATTACTTCTTACTTCAAAAAATCGCCCCATTCGATTTCTCGAATGAGGCGATATTTTTTGCTTAGTTGCCTTTTCCAAAGAGCTCTTCGTCTGTGATGCTTCCTTCGCCGTCGACGCTTGCCATGATGACATCGTCAACCTTAATCTCCATCTCTTCCAGTGTGGGAGTTTCGTACAGCTTCTTAGCCATTGTCCTTTCCTCCTTTTTATTTTAATATTTTTTCAATCTTATTATGTCAATTTTTATAATTGTCAACCTAATGGAGTCCATAAGCCTCCGCCATCCTCGATCAGACCGCCGCCGGGGTTGGAAGGGGTGATGGGGATCTCGGGAGTTTCAGGAACGGGCGGTGTATCGGGAGTGTCCGGTCCGTCGGGAGTGTCAGGAGTATCCGGCTCATCGGGAATGGTGGGTGTGTCGGGCTGTGTGGGCGTGCTGGGCACCACGGGAGTCTGAGGAGCTATCTTTTCAAATGTTCCCTCGGTCTTTACCACCACGGATGAGCTGTCCATCTTCAGCTTTCCGCCCTGACCCTTGAATACTATATTCAGGATCTGAGCATTTTCGGTGTTGATAGTCACATCGTCGGCTGCCACTTCAGCCTTTCCGACAATACCCGCGAGGGTAATGCTTCCACCTTTCGCACCCTGACCTATAAGCATAGGTCCTTTGGCGGTGCCGCTGATTCGAACATTCTTTGCAACGACCAGAACGATTCCCGAATCGTTGCCGCTTAAGGTGACCGCTGTTCCATCCTTATATACATACTGAGCAATTGCGTTGCTGAGTATGGTAACAACGGAAGCGCGGTTTATGTTTGTTTTGGGCTGCATTTGGTTTGCGCCCACCCCCTGAATATAACCAAGTGCTACAAGCTGGCTGATGTATCCTCTTGCCCAAGTGGAAACACTGCTACCATCTGTAAACTTAGTCAGATCGGGGTTTGTATCCTGCTCAATTTTAAGTGCTCTTCCCACCATTACGAAGGCCTCTTCGCGGGTGATGGGCGCTGTGGGGCGGATAGTTCCGTTGCCGTCGCCCTGCATAATGCCTGCCGCTACGCACTTAAGTACATCGGCGGTATACCACGCATTGGGAAGATCGATAAAGGTGTTCGCTGCCGCCTTTTCCAACTTCAGGGTATAAGATAATATTTTTGCAAGTTCGGCGCGGGTAATGGGATCGTTGGGACGGAATTTGCCATCCGAACCCTGAACGATGCCGTAATCGCTCCACTCCTTTATCGCCTTTTCGCCCCAATGTCCCGAAGTATCGGAATATGAGACCGCAAAAGCCGAAACAGAGAGAGCCAGCACCAATGCCAATAGACTTGCCGCTACTCTGAGCAGTTTACTTTTCATTAGAATCTCGCCTTTCATTTACGCCAAGCGCAGCGAGGTATATCGCAGACGCCATCAGCGACAATATCTCGCCTATTTTACATATCGCATTTGCATCTAAGTGACGCAATAATACTTATCTCGCCGTACTCTGCAGGATGTCCCGCAGAGTACGGGAGTAATTGATTTATTTTGCAGAGGGTCTGTAGAGATACCACAGGCCTTCGCCCTGGAACTGTTCGCAAAGGTTGCGCGCTACGCTGCCACCTACAACGGTCAAACTTCCGTCTGTGTCTTTGACGATAAACTCACCATTGCCGATATACATACAGCTTTGGATCTTTCCCGCTGCTGCAAGGTTGTCAAAAGTGAGTGCGTTAGCCGCTGTCTTCTTTGCAGAATTGGTTGCCTGAAGCTCGGAAGTTGTTGCATCCAGACCGGGTGCATAGCAATCCTCGCGGTTTATCCACAGAATAAGATCGCCTACAACAAGATTTTCGGCATAAATATCCTGAGCACGGTGATGTGTACCTACTGCTCTGCGTACGCACTGACCGCCGTAGAAGCCACGGTAGCCGGCGCCGCTGTGGTAAAGCTTGTGGATTATATCATAGCTTCCGCTGAGGTTTACATGCCAAGCCTTATAAAATACACTATAAGCAGACTGATTGGGATGTGCACCCTGATAATTATAATCGGTATAATCGGTGAACATCGCATTCAGCACAGTCTGTGCGGAGCTTGCAAGGCTGATGCTTGTGCCGCTGTATACTTCCTGAGCAAGGGAGTATACATCATTATAGTTTCCTATCAAGAACTTAGCCTTGTTTGCAACAGTGGTCTGCTGCGAAGCAGTCAATGTTCCGTTTACCTCCACCGTTGTATAGCCAAATGCTACACCGTTGATGGAAGATTTTTCAAAATAAACACTGGTGTTATCTGATGCAGTGACCTTCACTGTGCAGGTGACCGCCTTGGTCTCCCGTGCACCGAGGGTCACATTGATGGTAACTGTTCTTGTGCCGCTGTTGTAACTTCCGCCGTCAGAAGAAACATAAGTAACTCCCTCGGGCAGAACCTCGGTAATGGTGTAGGTTCTGTTCTTAAAGGGGGTCTTGTTCTCCACGGTATAAGTAAAGGTGACACTGTCTCCGCTATTGACGGTCACGCCGTCGGGAGCGGTAGAGGTCTTATAAGCCACTGTGCCAAGCAATCCCTCATAACGAGCCTTTGCCTGAGTGCTTACCTTACTGTCGCCGTAGGTGGAAATCATAGAGGGGCGAATGATCGTCACCGTATCGTTTGCATATTTGTCAAACACATAACGGTAAGACCAACTCTGAGTGAAAATATCCAGGTGATCCAGCTTGATGCTGCCCACATATTCTCTATTATCAGTATTGTTATTTGTGTTATAGTCACTACCGCCGCTGCCTGCCTGATCGCCGGTACAGTGCATTACCATACCGTTGCCGATATACAGAACTACGTGGCTTCCGCCGCTGCCGTCCGAATTATACAGCAGCATATCTCCGGGCTGCAGAATGCTTTCGATGTATTCCGCAGTGGGAGCTGCATCGGTGTTCACCCAATCATAGACCACTGCATTCTTCAAATTGCCGCTGTGAGAAGCGGTATATAGCTTACTGCAGCTGCTATAGCTGTCGCCGCGCATAGTGGCATCATCAAACACGTCTGCATAAAGACTTGTGATCCATCTTGCGCAGTCCGTATAAATGCTGTCTTGGGGAGTTGCACTTTCGGGTGACGCAAATCCCAGCACCGAGTCGTGGCGATAAGAGTAATTTATTCCCGTATTATAAACATACTTGTTCATAGCGGTCTGATCATACTGCACCCACATTCCGCGGGCATCGTATGCCGCTGCCGTCGCCAACAGATACTTAAAGAATCCGTTATCGGTTTCGGCACTGTCGGGATCATAAACCTCTACAGCCTTCAAAGACAAGGGCTTGACAGTATTATAGTTTATGAGGGTCTTGCCTGTGCTTCTGACATAGGCATCAGCTGCCTGCTGAATAACAGTAGCCTCTTCCTTGGTCATGTAGCCGTAAACAGGCATACCCGTTGTGGTCTTGCCAAAAAGCATAGAGTAGATAAGGCACGCATTGTAATATGCGCCCGCCTGAGAAGGATAGCGGGCAAGTGGCTTATCGATCTTGCTGATCATTCTGTCATAAAGATCGATGCCGCTGTCTGCGTAATTCTCCTCAAAATATGCCCAACCGTTGCCGATAGAGAACACTTCAGCACCTACGGTTGCCGCAAGGTCATCAGCCGCACTATTGATAGCAACCTGATTCTTGCTGTCATATTTTACATTAGAGGTGTCCGAATCGTCATATTTGGGCGAAGCCATAACAACAAACTCGGTTCCCTTTGTATTGTCGTATTCTGCAAAGATCCGGTCAAGATAGGTGAGGGCACTTTCGTTCTTTGTCTTACTTGTGCCGCTCAGTGCCACATCTCTGCTGGAGAAGATCATAAAATAATCCAACTCAGCCTTAGGCTGATAGGAGTTTGGAGTGCGGTTAAGCAGATACCACATGTTTTTTGCATTGGCATTGGTGCTCGTTCCGCCATTGCCTGTAACATCAAAAGCCTTAAGGTTGTTTTCCGCGGGTGTGTTATCTCTAAATAACTCAAAGAGATTATAGTATGCGCCTGAGCTGACTTGACCCGCATTGTTATACTGAATGGATTTAATATTCAGATTAATGCCGCTCTGTGCGGCAAACTCGGTCAGGATATCCGCCATATTATAGGCGGATACCATCGAGTCGCCGAACAGTGCAATATTTATCGTATTACCTTCTGTCGCCTGATAAGCTAAAGGGTTAAAGGTAGTAGGCAATCTTTGCCGCGGTTGCCCAGAAATCCTCGGTATAACCAGCGATCTTCAGAGCGATCGCATAGTTTTCCTCGCCGATCTTCGCAATGAGCTCTTCCTCGTTGGGATAGTCACCGCTGAAGTATACATTGCGAACGATAGCGCAAGCGGAGCGTGCGTGAACATCGCCATAGGAAGCGTCAGCGCTGTCGGTCAAAGTTCCGGGATTTGTGAAATCACTGTAGATGACAACGGAGGTCTCTCCAACTGTGATCTCAATATATCCGCGGTATGCTACTGCATTGTTGTAGTAATTTTCGGAACCGTAGGTGATGGATACTGCAAATGCGTTGGAGCCTTCTTCAAGCTCAATGCCGTATGCTGCAGCGTTTGCCCAGCCGGTGTTGTTGACCTTAACATCCATCTTCTTATTGTCCTTGCTCAGATCGGTGGACAGGTCGGTTGCGCTTGTGCCAAGCAGAGTGCCGCGGTAGTAACCGTCGCCCTCAGCATTGCCAGCCTTGACCTTGATACCTACTGCCTCCAGAACTGCGCTGTCAACTGTGGTGAAGAAGCGGATACCGGTATTCTCAGAAATCAATGCGGATGCGTCGGTCAGGGTGTTAACATTTACCCATACCGAGTAAACATTCGCTTCCGGATCAACAGTACTGCCGATCTTATACAGCTTGGTTGCGGTAGCATCCTTTGTGCCAAAACCGGTAACCTCAACAAGACCGACAAACTGATCTGCTGTATAGCCCTCGGGAGCAAATGATGCAACCATATCATAGGTCAATGTAGTATCTGTAACACCCAAAGTGCCATACTTGGTTGTGTCATTAGCGGATATAACATGAATTTCTGTGCCGCTTGCCAGGACAAGTTGTGTGCCGTCTTCTGTTAACTTTGCGTAAAAATCCTTTGTGTCAACAGAAAGATTCTTGATTCCGGCAAATGTTACTCCGTTTCCAACATTAGCAATCAATTTGCCCTCGGAAGCACTGGCGACATAGATGCCAACTTTACCGGTGAGATCGGATGTGAAGAGTATCTGACCTGTGCTTCCGCTGTCGCTTTCGGTTCTTACATTGATCTCTGCATTGCAATTACTGTTATTATTTCCATATATCTGTATATCTCCGCCAAGGTTCAATGTTGTAAACGGAGAAACTACACCGTAATAACCAGCCGTCGCTGTGTTTCCTGTAATAAGTCCGTATGTCAGGTTTGCAGTACCTCTTTCAAAGTCTATTGCTGATGCATATGTACTAGTACAGTTTGTGATAGTGGGAACGGTAGTTGAAGTGCCGGTAGTATCCTTCAGCATATTGAATGTACCGTTGTATACCCATACCGCGCCACCGCGACCGCCTGACCTAACCTGATCGTGGATAGTACCGCCATACATGTTCATTTCACCGGTTACTCTTATAGCGCCACCTTGTTTTGTAGCGGTGTTGCCATAAATCTCGCCGCCATACATATTAACTACAGTTTTATAGCTAGTGGGATTTGAAGAGATATAAATAGCACCGCCATTACCATTGTTTGCTTTATTATTATAAATTGCGCCGCCATACATATTAAACGTGATATTTCCGCCATCAGAAGCGCTATTTCTTTCCATGTAAATAGCACCGCCACTGGTAGCTGCCTCATTGTTATAAATTGCGCCGCCATACATATTGACAGTACCACGGTTAATGATTCTCATTGCGCCACCGGTTGCACCGGAGCTGTTATCATGAATTTTTGTTCCTTCATAAATGTTAAGGGTTCCGGGATAGACAAATACATGGAATGCGCCCGACTGAGGTGCGCTATTTTTCGAAACATCAACGCCTGTCAGGTTCATAGTTCCGCTTTGTACGATCGCAACAGCTGCACGGTTAGCAGCAGTATTCTCAACAATGCTACCTCCATTTACATTAACTACGCCCTTATACAGATAGAAAACACCACCGTATGTACCTGTGTTGCCGGTAAAGGTACAATCATTTGCATTAACTGTTCCTTCGACAAAAATAGCTCCGCCGTACTTGCCGGAGTTTCCTCCTGTGACGGTTACATTTGTCATATCCAATGTGCTACCGATATCAACGTAAATAGCACGCAGACCGCTGATGTCATTAACATCAATAGTAAGGTTTTTAAGTGTAAGTTTAACCTTTGTGTTCACCCCTACATGTATCATATCCGTTGCCTTGTGTGATGACTGCTCGGTGCTGGATTCTCCAACAGGAGAATCAGACCAAGTACCATTGGCAGATGCTGAAATAGTAGGATATGTGCCACCGTCCATAAGAACGCCTTCTATGCCGTAATTGAATGACATAGTTCCAGATTTTGTTGTATTTGAATAGGTTCTTTCCGCAGTATAGGATAATACCGGAGGAGTAAAGGTTGAATCCAAAACAATATCACCGGCAAGTCTAACGATAAGATTTCTAGTTCCAACCTGTCTCATTGTCATTACAGGATTGGGATTTACTGCCAAAAGATCAGCCAAAGTGGAAACCTCTTCATAATAGACATTTACCACCTTTTCAGCCACATCCGAACCATTTCCTATGTCGTCCGCAAAATTATTGGCAGGGTTTGTGTTGGCAGGATTGTTGCCCTCTATACGAGCACCGTCTACATAATAGTAGTTAAGCACACCATGGTTGGCTACACCATCCATTGATGATCCTTCATTTGCGGTAATAGTACCATATACATTGAGAACAGCGTTCGCATCAACATATACACCGGCACCGGTACCGTTATGCCATCCGTTCTTCAAAACTGCATCCTTGCCGATTGTGAAAACGGCGCTCTGGTTCATATACATCAAACGGGAAGATGTAGTATCAGGAGTCAATGTGTTTCCATCCATAGTGTAACCATTGCCGTCGATGATGATCTTATCAAAGGTTACTTTGGCAGAACCGACCATAGTCATAATACTGGTATTGTTGATCGAAGCACCGCTCTCTCTTTTGAGTGTGGGGTAGCCGCCTCCAGCCTGCTCTTTACCCACTAAAGTTATGGGCATGCTGTTATCAAAGACTATTCTCTTATTGAAGGTGATATCATTCATAACTTCTACAACGACTTCATCCGCATCGCTGTAGCCTTCGATGTCTCTCCAAGCCAAGTAGTCATTAATAATGTCCTCATTGCTGTCCCATTCCAAATAGAGGACTTTCTTTCCACCTTCTTCTCTCAAGTCTGCTGCACTGGCGCTGAATGCAAATACTGCAAACATAACGACAAGAGACAGCATTGTGATAAGGATCTTGCTTGTCTTCTTCATTAGATAGACCTCCTAATTTTACAGCCATTCTCAGAAAATACCTAAAGAAAAGGTAAGTAAAAGGGGATTCTTATGTTTGCTTCGCAAACATAAGAAGGGGTATACCCCTTCTCGGCAATATTCCCGACGGCTTAATTTAATATGTATCGGACGGCTCGTTTTTTACGCAAATCCCATAAAAAAATGCACAAAAAAGCCAAGCCACCTTGACTTGTATACAATAATATCACTATTAAATCAATCCGTCAAGGGTAGTTTTTGTTAATTTTTGCGGTAAAAATTGTATTTTCGGGTCAGTTTTTTCTACATATTGTTCAAAATGATTTTTTGAACAATTTTGTGCCCATTATCTTGTTTTATGATAACTCCCAAAAGTTTTTTAGGGTCAAAAAACGATCGTGAAAACTAATCACGATCGTATAATTGATATGTCTCAAGACGGGCTTGCTCCCTCATTGAGGGAGGTTTTCATTTAGTTGTAAAACTGTAGGGGTCGCGAAGCGCCTTGGCTCCCTCTGAGAGGGAGCTGTCAGCGAAGCTGACTGAGGGAGTTTCTGCCTACCGTGAACGAGCATTACTCGCCCGCAGACAAAGGCAGACGGACAGTCGAGGGCTCCTTTCCCTAAGTGATTGTGACAAATTTGTCACAATCCACTAATCGATCCGTCGCAACGCGACACCGCACTTCTTCACTCTTCACTATTACTTCTTACCTG
>JAFQUM010000043.1 GCA_017408485.1 Clostridia bacterium
GCAAACCAGCGAAAACCTTAGTGCTTATGCAGGTTTCAAGCGGTTTGCCCTATTATAACACGAGCCTCTATTCTTCTCACAATACCTGTTGCTTTCATAATATATACAAAATCTCCTTGTTTTACAATTTTGTACTGTTAGTATCTGTAAAACAAGGAGATTTATACTGTATATTAAATTTTATATTACAACAAACGATATGTTGTTTTCTTTTGCGTAGTGGGCGGCGTAGCTGTCGGCGGGGGCGTGGATGGTGAGCTTTTCGCAATAAGCGAAGGCGTCCTTGCCGATGCTTGTCACACTGTCGGGGATGGAGACGCTTTCAAGACTGAGGCAGCTGAAGAATGCACCGTCTCCAATGCTTGTTACGCCATCGGGGATAATGACGGTTTCAAAACCTTCGCAATCATAGAACATATAATCGCTGATTTTTTCCACGCTGCCGGGAATGGTTATGCTTTTCAGTCCGTAGCAATATTGGAATGCTCTTTCGCCGATGCTTGTCACACTGTCGGGGAGGGTGATGCTCTTCAAGCTCTTGCACCATCCGAGTGCGGTTCTGCCGATGGTTGTCACGCTATTGGGGATGCTTACACTTTCAAGATTTTTGCACTCATGGAAGGCGGCTTCGCTAATGTTCGTCACTCCATCGGGGATGGTGACGCTTGTAATGCTATCATTCCAACTAAATATGCTTCTGCTAAAACTCGACACGCCCTCAGGAACGGTAATCTCTCCACCTGCTCCGTTATATTTTGTAAGTATTCCGTTTTCAATAATAAAATCACTTGCGTTGCTCATAGTTTTTCTCCTTGCGTTTTTGCTTCTTTCTCTTATTTTATATCCGCAAACAGGGAAAATGTCAATAAGCTGCTAAACTTTCCCTTAAATATCATAGAGTTTTAAGGGAAAGATATTATATTTAAGGTCTCGTTAGTCAATAGTTTTGCGGTTATAACCCTAAAAACTTTTATAAACTTACAAGTTTTGCGGTTATAACCCTAAAAACTTCAAGCCGGTATATTCTTCTTCCCCGCTATGTACCGTTGCGGATTCTCATCGTTGAGCGGTTTTTTCGGGATGGTTTTCGTCATTTTTTACAATTTATGCCCATCTTTTTTGACAGATTGATCATTCCGAGGCAGAAAATCTCCATCCGTGTCAATGTCATCTGTAACGGCTCGCCCTCGCGAATACGCATGGTTCGGCGGATCTCTTTAGGTATGACGACTCTGCCAAGGTCATCTATTCTTCTAACTATACCTGTTGCTTTCATAATATATAATAATCTCCTTGTTTTACAATTTTGTACTGTTAGTATCTGTAAAACAAGGAGATTTATACTGTATATTAAATTTTATATTACAACAAACGATATGTTGTTTCCTTTTGCGTAGTGGGCGGCGTAGCTGTCGGAAGGGACGTGGATGGTGAGGTTTTTGCAATAAGCGAAGGCGTCCTTGCCGATGCTTATGACAGTGTCGGGGATGCTGACGCTTTCAAGATTTTTACACTCGTGAAAGGCGCATTCGCCAATGCGTTCCACTCCGTTGGGAAGCGCAATGCTTTTAATACTTTCACTCCAGCTGAACACACCTCTTGCAAGTTCGGTTACTCCCTCTGGAATGGTAACATCTCCGCCTTCGCCGTTATATTTTGTCAATATTCCGTTTTCAACAACAAAATCACTTAAAGCATTCATATTTATCTTCTCCTTAAGGTTTCTTCCTTCACTCATTATATATCTGTAAACAGAGGAATTGTCAATAAGTTACACAACTTTAATCTTTTTTGGATTTATCCCTACACCTACTGTTGCGAGTTTAAATATATAAAACTCCTTTGTCTGATTGATAACAATATAATTATCCGTCAGCAAAGGAGATTTATTTTTATATTACAGCATAAAACTTTTACAATAACAATGTTTTTGATATATCAGGTAACTTTTGGGTTTATTATTTACACAACGGGTCGTAAATACTATAAAACCAAAGAAGAAAAAAATCCAACGGGTGTGCCGGAATAATAAATTTTTCCATAAAATTGTTTCTAAAGTTTTAATTTTCATGTTTTTTATACATTTTCCCCGACTATTTGGTTATAAAACTTGACAAAAAAGTCGGATGCGGTGTACAACAATAATATAAAATACATTTAGGAGGAATACCTATGAAAAAGTTAAGCCTTTTAATCGCATTATTAATTTGTGTCACTATTGGCGGCGTATATGCAACCTGGACATATACCAGCGCCTCTGCCGATATCGTTGACGGCACCAAGGAAGTTGTAATCGAGCTTGCCGGCGCAACCACTACCGGTGCAGCAGGTGAGTTTACAGTTACTTCTAACCTCAAGCTTACACTCGATCAGATCACTCTTTCAAACGGCAGCACAAATCACGAAGCACAGCTCGTATACGGTACTACCGACAGCTCTCCCATGAACATCACAATTACCTTTACTCCTTCCGGTAATGCATCCGACGAAGTAAAGAACAACGGTGTACGCGCTGAACTTTATTTCTCCACCACCACCGATATGAACTATCCCCATGACGGTAATGGCAAATTCCAGTCCGGCAGCGGCACAATGAAGGATATCCTTGCATTCAGCAACGAAGCTAACGGCACTTTTGAAGGTGACCCCAACAACATCGCACACACCCACGCTGTTAAATGGACAAAGCAGCCCGACGGCACCTTTACCGCTACATACACCGAAGCTCAGATTAAGGAAATGATCAAGCTCAACGGCCAGATGTTCCTTGATACAAAGGCTGACTATGATGCATTTACCTCATACCTTACCGGTAACATCGTTGTTCACGTAACCGACGGTACCGTACAGAACAGCGGCGGTTCTACAGGTCAGGGCTAATATCAAAGCAAAGGCTAAAACAAACATTAAATTATACGTATGAAACAAGTACGGCAAGGATGATGAGTTCTTGCCGTATTTGGTATTGAATGGTGCAGCGATATGACAAGTTACGAAACCTACGTCTTTCTTTTATGTCTTATTGTTTTCCTGATGCTGACCGCACTTTCTGTAATATGCATCACCATTATTACCCGCCTGTCTGTTCGTCTGATTCAGGCAGGAGCAGAAGACAGCAACATAATAGAAGAAGAACGGAAAAAACAAGAACAAAAGAATAAAAAGCATATCGGCCTGTGCCACGGCATAGGGTGTGCATTCAGCATACTCATTTGTATTGCTTTCGTTGCGGTTTTCGGTATTTCTATCTATAACCAAGCCACCGAAAACCGTTTCTATGAAGACGTGCCTACCTACAGAGTTGTTTTATCCGGCTCTATGGCAAAGGCTCACGAAAACAACACCTATCTTAAAGAAAATAATATTACCGACAGACTGCAGGTCTTTGATCTGGCTGCATTCTACAAGGTAACCTCCCCCGAGGAGCTTAAGCTCTACGATATCATAGTTTATGAAATCAAGGGTGAGATGATATGTCACCGTATTGTAGATATCCGAATCAACGAAAGCGGATACGAGTTTATTCTGCAAGGTGATGCCGTCAAGGCTCCCGATAAATCTCCCGTACATTTTGATCAGATACGCGCCGTATACCGCGGTGAGCGCATTCCTCACGTGGGAAGTTTTGTTATGTTCCTTCGATCCCCTGCAGGTTGGCTGTGTATGTTTTTGGTCGTGGTGGGAATGATTGCCTCTCCCATTGTTGATTCCAAGATAGCAAGAGAGCGTCGCGCCCGTCTTTCTTCTGTTTCCGTGAACAAGCAGGAGGTGGCGATCAATGATTAAACCATCATTTTTGCCCCTGCTCTCTCTTATGCTTGCTGTCATTTTAACCGTTGGCGGTGTATACGCTACGTGGACCTACAGTCTTGATTACAGTGAGCTTGACACGGAAGAAATCGGCATAACCCTTTCGGTTTTTGACTACCCCCCCGAAGAGATCCTTCCCGGCGGTGAAATGGAAGACGCTGAACTGGGTGGAGACCATTTTGCGTTGATAGATATCATATTAAATGAAAAGGATAAAAGCTACGGTCTTAATATCAACAACAACGTATTATTGCATCAATACCTACGCAAACAGAAGGTTGTTTATTCCAACCAAAAGGTATCGGGCGGTAACCTGAAGTTCATACTCGATCCAAAAAACAACACACATAACCTTTACTACTGTATAGAAAAGATATCCGACACGGAATACTACTGTTATACCTTTCCATCGGAAAACCTTTATACTGCAGGAACGTCGGGTTCGGATATAGTTACATACCGCACTACCCTTCTGAAAACAGACATGTGGCGCGCAACCACCAGCTATCTCGGATATGCAAAGGTCAAGTCACTGTCATCCTTAGGAGAAAGCGCCGACCCCAACACGATAGCCTATTCAATAGACGTAACAACCTGGCATTATTAAAATCAACAAGCGGAGTGAGTTTCACTCCGCTTTATTTTTTGCAGCAAAGTACTTTAAATCGTACAGTAAATGTGTTATACTTTGACCATACTGAAGAAAAGAGGACTTTTATATGGCAAAAAGTGCAAATCAGAAACTGAAGCTTCTCTACATTGCAAAGTATCTTTTGGAGCAGACCGACGAAAACCATCCCGTTACGGTTGCAGATATTATAAAGCATCTCGGCAATCATGACATTTCCGCCGAGCGTAAGAGTATTTATGATGATTTAGAGTCCTTGCGGCTTTTCGGCCTTGACATTATTCAGATACGCGGCAAATCTACAGGCTACTATATTGGCGACCGCCAATTTGAGTTACCCGAGCTTAAGCTGTTGGTGGATAGCGTTCAGTCCTCCAAGTTTATTCCCATAAACAAGACGATGAATCTTATCAAAAAGATCGAAAGCCTTGCAAGTGTCCACGATGCCAAGGAGCTTCACCGTCAGGTCTATGTTCTCAATCGAGTCAAGACTATGAACGAAAGCGTTTATTACAACATTGATGCCATTTCAAACGCTATCAACAATAATAAAATGATACAGTTCCGTTACTTTGAATATACGGTATCCAAAGAAAAGCATTTTCGCAAGGACGGCGAGTATTACCGCGTAAGTCCGTATGCGCTGATATGGGACGACGAAAACTACTATCTGCTTGCTTGGGATGAGGCGGCACAAATGCAAAAGCATTACCGCGTAGACAAAATGCAAAAGATATCCGCCCTTGATACCCCTCGTCAGGGCAGTGAGCATTTCAAGAATATGGACACCGCCCTTTATGCCAAAAAGGTCTTTGCTATGTTTGGCGGCAGAGAAGAAACTGTCAAGCTGCGCTTTGCCAACAATTTGGTAAGTGCCGTGATCGACCGATTTGGCAGTGACATCATCATCGCCCCTCAGGACGATGAGCATTTTACCATCACAATGGACATTGAGGTAAGCCCTCAGTTCCGCGCCTGGCTTTGCGGCTTTGGCACAGGAGTTGAGGTTCTTTCCCCCGAAAGTGTCCGAAAGGAAATGGGAAATCTTGCCCGCGGTCTTGCCGAAATGTACAAATAAACATTTAAACTTCACCCCAACAGGAGAAATGTCTGTTGGGGTGTTTATATTTTAGTCAGCTAATAGACTTTGTTCTTATGGACTATATATTCCTCCCCGTATACTTTATTCTTTTGTGGTATATATTTTATTATGTTACAAAAATTGTAAAAGTTTTAGTAAAGAAATTCTTGTCGCATTTTTGTGCAGTATGCACAAAAATGCGATTGGATGCAATTACTTTTTGGGAAATACTTGACATTTAGCACTAAATGTGTAAATAATAAGTAAACGGGATTTATGCAGACAGTGAATAGCATCGGCATTGATCCCAACGCTTTTTTATGCAATCTGCATCCAAAAATAAAATAAGGAGGAAAAAAGCATGAAAAGCTCTACAAAAGGCTTAATCACCGCAATTGTAATCGCTGCTGTAATTATCGGCGCATTTGCTGTTTCTTTCAGCGACATTACAACAACCGCAACATTTTGGTCTCTTGTTCCCCCCGTTGTTGCTATTGCTCTGGCATTGATCACCAAGGAGGTTTACTCCTCTCTGTTTATCGGTGTTCTGGTCGGTGCGATCTTTGCAGCTGACGGATCCATCACAAAGACTGTTGACCTTACCGTCAACGATGGTCTTATCTCTGCTATCTCCGGCACAGCAGGTATCTTCCTGTTCCTGGTTCTTTTGGGCGCAATCGTTGCTCTGATCAACCGTGCAGGCGGCTCCGCTGCATTCGGACGTTGGGCAAAGGTACATATCAAGACAAGAATCGGCGCACAGCTGGCAACCTTTGTTCTCGGTGTTTTGATATTCATCGACGACTACTTCAACTGCCTCACCGTCGGTTCGGTTATGATGCCTGTTACCGACAGCCATAAGATCTCCCGTGCAAAGTTCAGTTATCTGATCGATGCTACCGCAGCTCCCATTTGTATGATCGCTCCCGTTTCCTCTTGGGCAGCAGCAGTTTCTTCCACAGCAGCTGACCTCAACGCAGGAATCTCCGGCATTGAGCTGTTTATAAGGGCTATCCCCTTTAACTTCTACTCCCTGCTGACTTTGGTCTTCATCGTTACTTTGGTTCTGCTTAAGGTGGACTATGGTCCTATGGCAAAGCACGAGAAGAACGCTATCGAAAACGGCGACCTGTTCTCCACCGATGAGCGTGTTGACGGTGAAGCTTATGAAGCTAACGAAAAGGGCAAGGTCCTTGACCTGATTCTCCCCATCGTTGCTTTGGTTATCGTATGTATCCTCGGTCTGCTTTATGTCGGCGGCTTCTTCGGCGTTGACATTTGGGGCGGCACAGAAAACAAGGGCAACCTCATCGGCGCATTCGGTAACACCGATGCAACAGTCGGTCTGCCTTGGGGCTCACTCATTGCCTTTATCCTGATCGTTATCTATATGGTAGCAAGAAAGCTCGTCTCCTTCAACGGCGCTATGGAATCTATTCCTCAGGGCTTTAAGGCGATGGTTCCCGCTATCACCATCCTCACCCTTGCAACCTCCCTTAAGAACGTTACCGGACTTCTTGATTCCGATACCTTCATTGATACTCTTATGAAGAGCGACGCTGCACAGAGCCTTGCTTGGGCACTGCCCGCAGTTATCTTCATCGTTGCTTGCTTGCTGGCATTTGCAACAGGTACCTCTTGGGGCACCTTTGGTATCCTTATCCCCATCGTTGTAACAATGTTCCCCGATGTTAAAGATCCTCTCCTCTTCATCGGCATCTCCGCATGTCTTGCAGGCGCAGTTTGCGGCGACCATTGTTCCCCCATCTCCGATACCACCATTATGTCCTCTGCAGGCGCAAGATGTGTACATGTTAACCACGTATCCACTCAGCTGCCCTATGCAATCACAGTTGCAGTTATCAGCTTTGTAATGTTCCTGCTCGCAGGCTTCCTCGGCGGTCTGCTGAAGCTCGGCTTCACCGTAACAGCCGTCCTTTCTTTGGCTATCGGTGTTGTCGTAACAGTTGGCTTCCTCTTCGTAATGAAGAATCTTCAGGCAAAGAAGAACGCATAATTGATACCAGCCTAATATCAAAGCCACTCGGTTTTCCGAGTGGCTTTTTTATGTGTTCTGTTCACAATCCCCGCATCCATTCGGGGCGAAGGTTGGTCCTGTCCTGCAATGCGCTGTCGATAAGGGATATAAGTCTCTCCTTATCGGCATTAAGTGTTCCGCTAAGAGGTAGATAATTTGATGCGTGATTGGCGCGGAACACGCTTCCCTCGCAATCGCAATTTTGCAATATAAGCTTTATTTCGGCAAGTATCTCCTCTGCCGAAAGGGGTGTTATTTCTCCCCTTGCCACCATATCACAGATGGGTGCACCCCGTTCTATCATCAGGGTAAGCAGTCCTATATATTGCGGCTTCATAGCAGAAAGAACCTTGCCCGTGTCGATGGCGTGGTCTTTGGAATACTCAATGCCTCCCAAACCGTTGATGGCTGTGACGGATATTGCAATGCCCGCTTTGTGTAGCTTTTGGGATGCCTCGATCATATCTGCGGCGGTGTTTCCCTTTTGCATATGCTTAAGCAGCTCATCATTGCCCGATTCGAGCCCCATATAGACCATTTGGAGTCCATTTTGGCGAAGGGTCTTAAGTTCATCATCCGACTTAAGCAGTACGCTTTTGGGGGTTGCATAGCAGGTTACCCTTTCGCATTCGGGGTATCCGCTTTTTATGCAATTGAATATCTTTTCCCATCTATCCATGGGCTGAATAAGGGCATCTCCGTCGGCAATAAATATTCGAGGCACATTGCGATACCACTGCCGCGCAATACGGAAATCGTCAAGCACATCCTCTATATCACGCATACGGAATTGCTTTGCCTTATACATTCTGCAAAAGGCGCAGGTATTGTTGCTGCAGCCTATGGTGGCTTGAATTATCAGTGAACGCGCCTCACTTGGCGGGCGGTAAACATCGCCCTCATATCGGATCATTTCCATAATTAAACCTCTTTTTTAAGCAAAGGCTCTTGGAATACCCAAGAGCCCTTTTGATTTATCTGATTCCGTAATGCTCGATAACGTAGTCCATATCCTTGTCGCCTCTGCCGGAGAGATTGATAAGGACACTGCCGTGATCCATAGTCTTGGCAAGCTTCATACCAAAGGCCACCGCGTGGGAGCTTTCGATAGCGGGAATAATGCCCTCCATACGGGACAGCTTGAAGAAAGCGTCAATGGTCTCTTCGTCGTCGATGACATCATACTTTACTCTGCCCAGATCGTGAAGGAATGCGTGCTCGGGGCCGGAGGAAGGATAGTCAAGTCCGCTTGCTACCGAGTAAACGGGAGCGGGCTCGCCGTTTTCGTCCTTCAGCATAATGGAGTTAAAGCCGTGCATAACTCCCTCGGTGCCGTACTTAAGGCTTGCGGCGTGGTCGCCCAGCTTGGGACCTCTGCCCAAAGGCTCGACGCCGTAGATATCAACAGGATCATTAAGGAAGCCTGCAAACAGACCCGCCGCATTGCTTCCGCCGCCACCGCAAGCGACGATGGAGGTGGGCAGATGGCCTGTCATTTCGATAAACTGCTCTCTTGCCTCGATACCCACAACACTTTGGAAATCTCTTACCATCATGGGGAAGGGATGGGGACCAAGTACCGAGCCGATGCAGTAGATAGCGTCGTTATATTCCTTGCTGTATGCGTCAAAAGCGGCATCAACAGCCTCTTTGAGGGTCTGCAGACCGTGGGTCACTTCGATAACATTTGCGCCCAGTATCTTCATTCTTGCAACATTGGGAGCCTGCTTTTTAATGTCAACAGCGCCCATATAGATGTCGCACTGCAGACCGAAATATGCCGCCGCGGTAGCAAGTGCAACACCGTGCTGACCTGCGCCCGTCTCGGCAATGACCTTCTTTTTGCCCATATACTTGGCAAGCAGAGCCTCGCCCATGCAGTGGTTGAGCTTGTGTGCTCCCGAGTGGTTCAGGTCTTCGCGCTTTGCATAAAGCTGAACACCTGTGCCGATGGCATCGGAAAGGCGTTCAAGATGGGTAATGGGGGTAGGTCTGCCCTGAAACTCCTTGCGGATACGACGAAGCTCGGCAATGAACTTTCTGCTTTGGCAGATGGAATAATAAGCCTCGGTTATCTCCTTCATAGCGGCTTTGAGCTTGTCATCAACATAAACACCGCCGTATTTACCGAAATAGCCGTCCTTATCGGGATAATTGTCAAAATAAGTATCAAAGTTAATATTGTTGAATATCATTGTTATTTCCTCCGTTTATTTAAAGATATGTGTATTTTGTATTGGAATAAAAGTGCTTATCTGCACCATCGCCATCGTTTAGTTTCAAGTTTCATAATACACAGCTCCTTAGTTTGTTTTGCTCACAATGAAATATTTTGCCGTAGTCCAAAGATGAAATATGTACCTATGGAAAATATAAAAGACTCCCTCAGTCACGGCACCGCCGTGACAGTTCCCTCTTAGAGGGAGCCAAAGCTACGCGACCAATTGATAAACAGTCCGATGGACAGTCGAGACGCCTGTTCCTGCAACGGCAAGGCGGGAGTGGGCAGTATTCGACGCAAATATGCACCTTTCTACCCGATATTTTTGAGCAGATTTGCGGCGAGACGAGTAATGTGAGCGAAGACAGTGCTATCTGCACGGCGAGCGAGCAATACGATGTATTCGACGCAAATATGCACCCTTCTACCCGGTATTTTTGAGCAGATTTTCGCTGAGACAACCAGTCACGCCGCAGACAGTACTTGTTGTACGGCAAGGCGGGAGTGGGCAGTATTCAGCGGAAATATGCCAAAAATAAAAAATGCCTTGACATAATTCCCCATAAAAGAATTAAGTCAAGGACGAATACTTCTATCCGCGGTGCCACCTTGATTCGCAAATGCGCTCTTGAAGGATACTAACATATCCCCGACAACTGACGTATGCCCACACGTTATGATATACTCTGCAAAGCATTTCCACCATACCCTCAGCGGTCCATTTGACGAGTTGTTTCTTACCTGACTTCCACCTGCGCAGGCTCTCTGTAAAGGCATTTTCGCCGTTATCTCCGCTTCAACGGTTTATATGTACTTGATGATTGGATTATAGCATTCTCTTTTTTTATTGTCAATAACTTTTTGCAGGTGTTACACAGTTGTAACATTGACATTTTGTGTAAAAATCCGTATTATTAAATGGAATGGAGGCGATTTTATGGTTCGCTTTGGAAAGCCTGAAATATACGAGTTTTTAGATAAGAATAATATCAGCTATGAAAAAATGGAGCACGCGGCGGTATTTACTATGGAAGAAATGGATGCGGCGGGCATAACGAACAAGGGAAATGTATGCAAAAATCTGTTTTTGCGTGATTTTAAGGGCAAAAATCATTTCCTCGTCACCGCCCCCGAGCATAAGCGTGTTGACCTGCGCACACTTGCCGAAAAGATAGAAAGCTCCAAGCTCAGCTTTGGCTCCCCCGAGCGCCTTGATAAATATCTTGGTGTCACTCAGGGCAGCGTATCTCCCCTTTGCGTGCTTAACGACCAAAACAGTGAGGTAACTGTTATCTTTGATGCCGACCTTCAGGGCGAAAAAGCCATTGGTGTGCATCCTTGCGAGAATACCGCTACGATTTGGCTTGATTTTGAAGACCTGTGCAAGATAATAAGAGACCACGGCAACGAAATAATCTTTGCGGAGTTTGGTGAATAATATGGTAAAAGAACTTATGCACGAGCCTGCATTTTTGGCGCAGGTATCAGAACAGGCTACAGAGGCAGATATGGCAATTGCCCAAGATCTGCTTGACACACTTATGGCGCACAAGGACACCTGCGTGGGTATGGCGGGAAATATGATCGGTGAGCTTAAGCGCATTATTTGCTTTGTGCTTCCCGACGGAAAATATATGACTATGTTTAACCCCGAAATAGTCCGTTCTGCCGACCCTTATGATGCTATGGAAAGCTGTCTTTCCTTGGTCGGTGAGCCCCGTCCCGCCCGCAGATTCAGGCAGATAAGAGTGCAATATCAAAATGAGCAGATGCAGACCCGCGCTAAGGCATTTACCGGCTTTACCGCCCAGATAATTCAGCACGAGATCGACCATTGCAACGGAGTTTTGATATAAGGAGAGATTCTATGAACTTTTATGAGATAGTGCAAGCGCGGCAGTCCTGCCGCAGTTATGATAGCACCCGCCCGGTTGAGCAAGAAAAGCTTGATGCCGTTTTGGAAAGCGCCCGCCTTTCCCCTTCTGCCTGCAACGGTCAGCCCTATCATTTTACTGTTTGCCGAGGTGAGTCCGCCGCAGCGGTTGCCAAGGCTTGCAGCGGAATGGGAATGAACAAGTTTGCCGCCGACGCTCCCGTTCTTATTGTAGTTTCGGAGGAAAACTATGTGGCATCAGCCGCTTTCGGTGCAAAGGTAAAGGGCAACGATTACCGCTCCATCGATATTGGCATTGCCACCGCCTATCTTACCGCTGAAGCCGCCGCGCAGGGTTTGGGCACTTGCATTTTAGGTTGGTTTGACGATCAGAAGATACGGGACATCTGCGGTCTTGACAAGCCTGTGCGCTTGGTCATAACCCTCGGCTATCCCAAAGAGGACGACGCTCTTCGTCCCAAAAAGCGCAAGGAAATATCCCAGCTTGTAAGCGAAAAATAAAAAAACACGCCAACGAGTTTTTCTCGTTGGCGATTTTATTTAGTCTATTATTACACCCGCGTAGTTGTGGAGATATCCACCCTCTAAGTACAGCTTTTTGAGGCCTCTTTCAAGGCGGGTATTTTCGGGCAAACTTTCGTATCCGTCATACATTGCAGGAAATACAAAGCCAAAGACGTCTGTTGCGTTGCTCTTGATGGGGAATCGCAAAAAGCGAGCTCCCATTTGTGCGATCTTGGAATCCTCACCAAGTATTTCGGCAATCTTTGGGTTATACATCCAAGTGTTGCAGGATATGCATTTTGCATTGTATTCGGGGTAATATTTTGCCACAATATCCTTGGCTTTTTTGAATGCCGCAGTGACCTTTTCGGGTGTCAGATCGGCGCCGCTTGGGATATGCTGACATATTACATAGTCACCGGGGCGAAGCACGCATTCCCACTCACTCTTTAAAAGACGGGAAGGCTTTTTTTCAACAAGGAAATTACGCACCAAATGCCCTACAAACTCGGTATCGGTCTCCTCAAAGATGGTTTCAAAAGAACCCTCTTCATCGGTACAGCCTGCCGAGCCAAAGACAAGTCCGCTGCGGTGTATCTTTTGCTCTGTCATCATAGCTACCTTTTCGCCGCTATGGCGGTTTTTAAGGAAGATCGCGCCGTCGCGCTGACGGTTGATGTTCATTCTGAAGGGCAAACAGTTGAATATCATACATTTTATAAAAACGGATATCCACTCAAAATACATTTGATTGATGCCCGGTCTGCCCGTACGCTTTTGTACCGCAAGCAGACTGCGTGGAAATTGCTGAAGGTGTACATCCACATCGTCAAAGCCTCGGGAAATGTACTTATCTATCATATCAAAAACGCTGTCAAGAAGAATAAACAGCGGGAGCATATCGCCAAGTAAGGTGCCGTCGGTTTCGGGAAGGGTTATCTCCCAGCTGCCCAGCTCGGTGCAGCTTTTATAATAAGCGGAGGTCTCTTCTACCCACTTGAGTCTTTCGGGATCGTTGTGCAGCTGCTCTGCCGCCTCAAGCACCAGATCAAGATACTCACCAAAGGTCGGATATTTGGATTCTAACTCTTTTATGATATTAACATATTTCATTATCCCGCCTCCTTGCGTATGGTTAAAAGCTATATATTTTACAGTATGATCGCACCAATTATGATAACAAACACGATAAAAAGCAGCGCAACGCCTATCATTATGAATCCGCTGTAATCTTCGTCAAATGCCTCATCCGGCTCTTTAGGTTTTGTGGATACCGACTTTCTATATGCAGAATTAGCATTTGCGTATGGATATGCTCTTGCAGCAGGATTTCTTTTCGGAGCTTGAAGGCTCTTGTGCAATAGGGCTAAAGGATCATTTCCTTGCATTATCCTGTTTTTAAACTTTTTTACCCACTCAATATCTATTGGGTCGCAAATATCCGACTGTAAGGTTCCGCTTTCGTGGGCTAATGCGTTTCTTTTATGTCTTAATTGCTTAAGTGTGTCAAAATCATTCTGCCAACCGCTTACTTTATAGTAACCCATCGTCCACTTTTCGCTCATGGTGTCTATATACTGTGTTATACCATTGGGGCCACCATAAATATCTTTGCATATATTATCAAGAGCCTTATACTGCTCTAAAAACTCGATGTTAAGCTGATACATGGTATCCCCCCTTTGCTTAATTATATAGCAATATGCCAATTATTTCAATGGTGAAAGCCCATTATAGCGAGGAATGTCCTACCCAAAAATAAAAAACTGGACAGATCGTATGTTTCTTTATCAAAAGATTTGCTCATATTGAGAGCATCGAATATATCGTAATTCACAATCTTATTATCCTTTAATCCGACAACCCGATTGCCGATCCCTTTGCTCAAAAGTTCAACTGCAGCAAAGCCCATTTTAGAAGCAATCAATCTATCCCGCAGGGTAGGATTACC
>JAFQUM010000044.1 GCA_017408485.1 Clostridia bacterium
GCCTTAAACTCCTCAAACTTTCCGCCATCGTCAAGGTTTTTATATTTCTTCCAATAGTCGAGCTTGGGGAGCATTTCCTTTAAATACGCACGAGCCTGCTCCGAGGGGAAGGCTTTGCTTGCCATATTCGCTACGCAGACCTCGATCAGATCGTCCATATCGTGATACATATACTCGCCGTCGGCATAGCACCACTTGCAATAATCTTCGTTGAAGATCCCGTCCTTCTCTTTGCTTATGCTACTATCTTCAAGCGGCATACCGCAGCATTGACAGATCAGCTCTCTCGGCGAGCCGAGAAGCGTGTTGATGGATACATCAAAAAGTTTTGAGAGAAGTTTTAACGTTTCGGTGTTGGGTACCGTTTCGCCGTTTTCCCAACGGCTGACTGCCTGACGGGTGACGAATACCTTTTCGGCAAGTTCCTCCTGGGAGAGTCCGTGCTTTGTTCTGAGTTCAAGGATAATATCTTTGGTTTCCATACGATTACCGCCTTTGATTACTGTGCTTTCATTATAGCAATTTTTAACGCAAGTTTCAAGCAACGCGTTGTTGCCTTTTCTTTGTCTACTGCAGGGCAATCGTTGAACTTCACTTGAATTTTCGACAATTTTATGTTGTTATTAAAATACATCTTGACAAATGAAAATTTTGGAGTATACTATAACGATTTAGCAGGCAATGCTATTTGGACGGGTTAGGGAGAAAAAGGAGAAAAATATGTACGAATACGTAAAAAGAAGTGAATATCAACCAATCCGCCTTGAGCTCGAAGAGATTATTCGAAAAGTTCATTACTACATGAGAAAAGAACACGATCTTACGTTTCAGCATAAGTTGATTGGAAGCGGAAGCAGACATTTGGTTACGCGCATAAAAGGCGGAAACCAAGGGTTTGACTTTGATTATAATTTTATCATCCCACATCCCGGGGAAGGTTACCATTGGAAGGCCGATGTAATAAAAAATCAGTTTACTGAAGCTTTAAAGTTTGCGTTGAAAGGCACCAAATATTCTAATCCAAAAGATTCAACCTCTGCTATAACAATCAAAGTTATTGATCGAAACAACGCTTGTATTTCACACAGTTGTGACTTTGCGATCATCTACTATTCCGAGGATGATGATTTCAACGGCTACTACTATCTTAAAAATTGGAAAGGACAAAACCGTTATTCATTTGAGCAACGCATTTGCAGTGATGATATAGACGAAAAGATTGAAGTAATTCTCTCATATGAAAATGGTTGGAATATGATAAGAGACGAGTATATCAAGCTCAAAAATGCTAATAAAGACATCAACAAACGATCATTTGTATTATATTTGGAAGCGGTTAACAACGTATATAATTATCTTCCCGATGACGAATGATTAACGGACCTAACAATCTCAAAAGGCCTTGACAAAATCCCGATTCAGAGTTAACATACAGACGACAAAACTCCCCCGAGATGTTTTTCATCATTTCGGGGGAGCATTTTTGTTGACCACAGTTTATCCCACTTCTGTAACCGGAACACACGGATATAACGGAGATAAAAGCATCAAAGAGGATGTGATTTTGAGCAGAAATGGTTAGAAATAACCGGAAATGTTTATAAAGTAGAGTTTTCCTATCATTTGGGAGCGAGATGCTGCAGGTCTGAGCGTTAATAAAACAGTTCGGTGAACTGTTTTATTTCATCCAAGCCTTTGTCTTTTTTCATTTTTGCAATATATTTTTCCCAAAAAGTCATTGACTTTTTGACGCGCAGTGGTTACCATACATATGAAAAATCCCATTTGTGGCTTATTTTATAATATATAAGGCTACTGTGGCTTTAGGTGATGAAAATGATTAGCAAAATTAAACAGAATTACCATTGGCTGATCGCGGTGCTGGTTTTTATAGAAATGCTTGTCTTTGGCGGTCTTATCAATAGCGGAAGCGTCTATGTCCAGCCGGTCAGCAATGGCTTGGGGGTAAGCACCACCGCCTATATTTTTGCGGGCATGCCCTATACCATCGTTGCATTTATCGGCACAAGCTTCAGCGGTGGCATTTTTAAGCGATTCGGCTATAAAAAGACCGCTATAATTTCGCTTATTCTTTTGTCTATAGCTTTGTTTATGGCGGGAATGACCGATAATATCTTTGTTTTTGCATTCAGCAAGGTGCTTTACGGAATGAGCTATGCCGCTCTGTTTACCGCGGGCGCCACACATATAGTCAAAAGCTGGTTTTTTAAGCATCAGGGAACCATTCTCGGTGCAGTCTCCATGTCCTCAGGCGTCGGCGGAAGCCTTATGACCATACTTCTCACCGCCATAATTCAATCAAGCAGTTGGCGCACCTCCTATCTTGTGACCTCGGGCATCGTTGCCGCACTTGCGGTGCTGTATTTGTTCATAAAGGATAAGCCCGAGCAGATGGGTCTGCAGCCCTTTGGCTACGGTGAGGAGCTGCAAAGCAAAAGAAACCCCCGCTCAAGCGTCAATTTTCCCGGTTATCCTATGAAGGAGCAGTTAAAGCGCCCAATGTTTTACCTTATGTGCATTTGTGTGCTTGTTAGCTGTATTTGTCTTTTTACCACAAGCGGATTTGTTGTGCCCCATTTTGTAAGTCAAGGCTTTACTCCCGAGCAAGCGGCTATGTATCAAAGCGTATATATGCTGATACTTTCTGTCGTTAAGCTGCTATTGGGATTTTTGTATGATCGTATCGGCTCAAAGCCCATCACCATCGCTTGTATGCTCTTTGCCGTAATAGCTCAGGCGCTTTTGGGATATAGCAATGATCCTCTGTTGTCTTGGGTGGCGGTGATTCTCTTTGCCGCGGGCTTGTGTATGTCCTCAATTATGGTGCCTCTTATCGCTTTTGATCTGTTTGGCTTTGAGGCATATTCGGGCGTAAACGGCATTTTGGTAGGCTTGGCAGTAGTATCATCACTGTTTTCAAGTCCCATCTGCAGTATGTGCTATGATGCTACCGGTGTATATTCTCCCGTTTACAGAGTTACATCCATGGTACTTCTTGGCATTCTTGGTATATATCTTTTGCTCTATTCTATGGCGAAAAGAGATCGCCAAAAATGGCAAGCAGAGCAAGAAGCAACAGCTGAATAAAAACAAGCACCGAGCATTACGCTCGGTGCTTTATTTTTAACTCAAAGCTTACTGGAAGTTAAGCATATTCATGGTCTTTGTGCCGTCGGCATTGATAACCGACAGAACGCAGCCGGTGTAATAATTCTTGCTGTTCCAATTGCAAGCGGCTATCTCGACGATGACATCCTGACCTGCAAATGCCTTGAGCCAGCTATACTGATTTATACCGGAGCAGTACAGACGGACATCGGTGGTGCCATCGGACAGATAGATGTTGGTATAGAACTTGGTCTCTTCAAGCTTGACCTTTGCCTTCATGGTGTAAACGCTTGTGGTGTAATCGGTCTCGATGGGCAGATCGTAGAAATCCTTAACGGTTATCTCGCCCTTGAAAGCCTTTGTGGAATAAGCGTGGTTTCCATAATTATTGGCGGCAACGGTTGCATCCTTAAGGCAGGTCTGTCCGTTTGCGGCGCCGTCCTTGTTATTAAAGCCGCGGTTTGCCTTAAGCACTACCTCGTGGCCTATCTTAAGGGTAGCCATAACGTCGGCAGTGGTCTCAACTGCAATAACACCGCTATCGTCGATGAGATAGAAGCCGGTCTTGTTGACCAAGGAAGGACCGACGATTCCCTTGACAGTTACTGCATCGCCAATATTTGCGGCAATGACATCGGCAACTGTGCTATAACTGTCGGTGGTTGCGCCCATCTTGACGGAAACTGTAACATCCTGAGAATAGGTCTTGCCGTTGTATGTGCCTGTAACGGTTATCTTAGCCTCGCCGCTCTTAAGGCAGTGCATTACATTGCCTTCTATCTTGACAATGCTTTCGTCGGAGGACTTGTAGCTGAGTGTCGCGCCTTCAAACTTAAGCAGGTCGGACTTTACGCTTGTAGCAAGCTCAAGTGCGGGATCACCGGTGTATTCGGGCTGGAACTGACCTACGCCGGTATACTTGACAATATGCTCGGCAACGTTGACTGTGGTTACATCGAAGCCCTCGTCGATGACTGCAACGGGAAGGAAACGCCAGAAGCAGTCGGACTGTGTGGACTTTGCATTGAGGGCGGTTACATAAACTGTGCAGATCTTGCCGTCAAAAGCATCGAGCCAAGCAAAATCCTTACCGCTTGCCTGAGAATAGGAATATGTGCCGGTCTCGCCGTCAAGGTCATTGATGTAGTAATTTACAAAGCCATTTCCGGGAACCTTCTTGACCAGTGCGGTGGTCTTATAGATAAGGGTGGAGATATCCTCGCTTACGGGAGTATCAAGGATCTCCTTGACCGACTTGGTCTGCATCCAGCTCTTGTCAAACTCGGTCTTGCCGTTATCATTGGAGATGAGCACGGGGCTTTCAAGCTGATTGCAGCCGGTATAGCCGAACTTGGAAGCATTGCTCTTTTCGCTGTCAAGTATCCAATAGGTCTTGGAAGCGCCGATAGTGATGTTGTTGCCAACAGCTACTCTGCCTGCCAGATCGCCGTCGTAAACATAGATGGATGCGGTCTTGTCCACAAGAATGATGCCTGCGGGGATCATTCCGTTGGCGTAGGTGATAGCCGCAACAGTGCCGCTTACCTTGACCTTTTTGCCGGTTTCTGCCTTGCGGGCATCGGCAAGGGACATTTCGGTGTAGTCAGCGTCGTTTACTTCTACCTTCTTAGCGCGGAAATCAACGATATATCCCTGCTTGATCTCCATAGTGCCGTTGTAGTTCTGGATAGTTCCCTTCATGAGAACTGTATCGCCCTTGTAGGGCTTTTCAGTCATTTCGGCATAACCAACTGTGCCGTCGGCATTCTTGGAATTGTAAACACCGATAGATCCGGTAGCATCTTTAACGGTCATAGCGCCGTAGGTTGCATTTGTAACCGCCTCAACTTCGGCAATTACGTAATATTCCTCGGTGGTGGTGACGCCCACTGCAACGGGAAGATCTTTAAGCTCGGCAACCGTCTTTACCTCATACTTTTCCCAAGGATCAGCGGGATCGGCAGGGGTTTCGGGCTCGTCGGGGTTTTTGGGGGTGTCGGGGGTGTCAGGTGTTTCGGGGGTGTTGTCGGGTGATGCGGCGGGAGTCTCAGGCGCGGATGCGCAGCCTGCGAAAGCACCAACCAGCATAACCAGTGCGAGAATCAGCGCAAGGGTCTTTTTCATGGTGAAAACCTTCCTTATTATGTATTTCGGGGGGAGCTGACCGCTCAATTAATTAGTATATCACGAAAAATATACATATTCAACGGGCAATGTCGGGAAATGTGGAAATATGGGGGAAAATAGAAAGAAAAACAGGCTGAAAATATGCAAAAAACAGCCCTCTCGGGC
Source organism: Clostridia bacterium (assembly GCA_017408485.1). Lineage (GTDB taxonomy): Bacteria > Bacillota > Clostridia > Oscillospirales > Butyricicoccaceae > RGIG3513. The sequence continues at coordinate 5,422 of JAFQUM010000044.1, forward strand.
TGTTTAGTGTGTGGAATTCACTTAACCCGTTCTTCCCATTCAGGCTCTTTGAAGCCGATGAGGGTGAAGTCGTCGCTTACAAGCAGGGGGCGTTTGACAAGCATTCCGTCGGAGGCAAGCAGGTCAAGCATCTGCTCGTCGGTCATGGTGGGAAGCTTATCTTTAAGGCCTAATTCTTTATAGAGCAGACCGCTTGTGTTGAAAAGCTTGCGCAGGGGCACGCCGCTGAGGGCTGCCCACTGACGCAGCTCTTCTTTGGTGGGGTTTTGCTCCTTTATATGGCGAAGCTCGTATTGTATTTGGTTTTCATCAAGCCACTTTTGCGCCTTTTGGCAAGTGGTACAGCGGAGATAACAGATAAACTTAATCATATACATCACCTTACGCAACAAGCCATTTATGCTTTTCTACACTGTAGAGGGGGATAAAGGGGAGCAGAATGGGAACTGTTTTTACATATTTTTGGTACTCGGGGTCGTTGCCGTAATTCTTATTCTGTCTTATTTCAAGGCGGCGAGCACCGCTGAACATAACAAAAATGATTCCCGCATAGCCGATAATTGCCATTATCCACTGACCGATTCCCCATACACCGCCGATGCCCGACAGAACAACGCCCGTCCAGAAGATCATTTCGCCAAGGTAGTTGGGGCAACGGACCAGCTTATACAGACCTGTATCTACAAAGCGGCGGGGATTGACCTTTTTTGCATTGTTTTTCTGAATATCGGCAACCGATTCCAAAACAATGCCAAGCACCATAACGCCCGCGCCGATATATGTCCACACATTGCTGCCCGCGCCGTTATCAAGTCGGTAAAATACGGGAATTACCTGAAGGGCATAAAGCAGAGCGCAGGTTACCCAGATAGCAATCTTTACGCCAAAGGGAACAGTTTTGCCGTCCTTGATCTCGCCCTTCATATTCTTTTTATAGGAGTTTTCACCTATTTCGCGGCTGAGCAGATAGCCTCCCAGGCGGCATCCGTAGACGATGAACAGCGCGGCGCAGATCATTGTGCCCACTGTAAGGGTCTTTCCGTAGAGAATGAGCATCAAAATGCCTTCGCCCGCAATGGAAAAGCCATAGCCGAGGGAAATAAACCAAACGTAATTTTTAAAGCCGATAGAGCTTATAAGTAATGCTGCCGCAAGCAGCGCCCAAAAATAAACGGGAAACATATCTTTTTCTCCTTTTCTTACTTTTTCGCCTTTTCCTTGGCGCGTTTATCCTGAATTATCTTCATATGACTCTCGTCAATAAGCTCAACTCCGTTTTCCTTTGCCCAATCCACACAACCCTTAAGCACAAGGGGCAGAAATACACGGGGCACACCCAGCACTGTTTTAAGCGCCTCATCGGTAAACTTGACCTTATCATCCACGCGGTCGGCGGCATATCGCACCGACTCAAGGGATGCCTGACGCATCTGCAGCAGCTCGGCACGCATACGGGTCTTTCTGTGGAACCAGAAGTTTTTACTGTCGCGATAGCCGTAGTCTACGGGCAGGGGAGGGAAATCCTTTGCTTTTACTCCGTTGATGATGGCATCGGAGTATTTTTTCTTCATAAGTATCTTATCTACGCGAAGGATAAAATGGGCGCCGAACTTGCTTGTAATGCCGTTGAAATCGTGATAGGGAGGCTCATAGCCGTTAAGCTCGCCCGCCGCATCGTCTGCCGCGCCGTCAAGCTCACGCATCCAAGTGCATTCAATGACCTGAATGGCATCGGTAAGCACCATGGGGCGGACTTCGCCTGTCTCTTCTTCAATAAGGCTCTTTTCGAGCTTAAAATTGCACTTGGGCATTTTGTCCTCAGGCTTATCACCGGGCCACGAAAGCTTGACCGCCTCCTTGAAGGTCTTGGGGTTGTCGTCAATAAAGCTGATGGCGCATTTGCCGTTGCGAAGTATATTCTGCGCGGTATTGGAAGAATTGCGGCAGGAAAGAAGCATTGCATAATAGTCCTTGCCCGCCACATAGTAGGGCTGAACAAGGGAATAGGGGCCTAATGTGGTGCTTCCGTCCTCGCACAAGGTGCTGATGACCACTGTGGGCATGGGGAAAAATAATGAGGTCTGATAAAAATTGTCCACTATACGCAGGTTTTCAAAGCTGCTCATACTTTTCTCTCCTTTTGCTTAGTAATATATCTATTGTAGCACACTTTTTCGGTTGGGTGAAGTGATTTATTGACATCAGCGCGCGTATGGGGGTATAATTTTAATATAAAGGGGTGATCTATATGAATGAGCAGGATCTTATTTTGGTTGAAGTGGCAAAAGATCTGCATTCCTTGCAAAAGTATTGCGGCACAGACAGCGTGGTGACTATTCCAAAAAGTGTATTTGCCATAGAAAAAGAGGCTTTTCGCGGCAATGAGCATATTGAAAAGGTCATTATTCCCATAACCGTGAAGCATATTGATGAGCTTGCCTTTGCTGAATGCAAAAAACTGAAAACCGTGGAAATACATTGTCCAACTATAAGCTTTAAAAAGAATCCCTTTTTCAACTCGGCAAGTGAGTTTGAGATAATTTTTAAGGGCACAAAGGCGGATTTTGAAAAAGCCGCGGGAAAGGTAAAGATCGCGGTAGATGAGTATCAAAGCGGTGACTATCATCACCCCACCGCGACCCACTTTGAATATTACAAAATAATCACCTATTCCCATATTTTTTCAAGTGATGAGTATGAGCCCTTTACTTGCACCGTAAAATGCAGTGACGGCGAGCTTGTTTACCATCAAATGCCCTATCGGACAAGACAGGAGAGAACCACATGAACATAAAGCTTACTGTACAAAATCAGGATAACAAGAGAAAGATATCCTGCGTGCTTGACGGAGAAAAGGATATCGAGCATCAGCTTGAGCAGGTCTTTCAGATCTCCCCCGGACACGGAATAGGGGTATTTGTGCGGGAAAATGAGATAGAGATCACCGATTATTATCACGCTTCTTCCATGGCGGGATTTGATATTCTATCAAAGGAGGAGACCACCCAGCCGGTTGAACTGAAGTGGACAGATGTTGATTGAGCCGCGAGATAAAAATAGCAATATTAAAAGGACAGAGCTTTTCTCTGTCCTTTTTATTTACTTTACGGGCAAAACATTTCTTGCGGCGGCTTTGCCGTAGTTTTCGGCATAGAATGCTTTGTAGCTTTCAAAATCTATGTCGCATTTATAGGTAAGCAGCTCCATTCTGACCCCGAAAAGATATACCTCGATACCCGTCTCGCTCATTCCGCCGCTGAGATAGAACCTTTTGCGGCGCAGACGGGTAGACATATCGGCAGCTTCACTATCAAGGGTGCTTTCTATCTCCCCGAAAACGCCGCAGCCGTCGTATTGCTTAAGCATCTCTGCCAAAAATGCAGTGCCCACTCCGCCGCCGCGAAGCTTTTTCGACACGGCAAAATAGTCTAAAAGTATCATTTTCTCGCTGTTTATGGTGGTGGCAAGGCCCGCAAAAGCGCCGTCCTTTTCGCAATACCACACATCGGTCTTGCCCTTGCGGTACATTTCCCAAATTATAGAGAACGGCTTGCGCTCACCATTGGGGAAGGCTCTTTGATAGAGCTTATATATTTCGAACCATTGCTTAAAGCCGCGAGGCTTATATACTTTTATCATAGAATCACCGCCTTATGTCTATTTTAACCTAAAACCGCTGAGATGGCAACAATATTGGATAAATTATACAAAAAGGCGAGGAGTATCGGTTTTATTTTGTTTTAAAATAATATTGACTTTAAAGCAGTGCAACTCTATAATGTATTTCATATACTAATATTATCAAAAAACTATAATATACTTAAAGGAGCATACGAGATGAACAAGTATATTGAAAAAGTAATGAACATTGTCAAGAGCCGCGACCCTGACGAGCATTTGTTTAATCAGACCGTGGAGGAGGTTCTCACAAGCCTTGAACCCGTTATGGACAGACATCCCGAATATGAGGAGATGGGTCTGCTTGAGCGGCTTGTTGAGCCTGAGCGTATTATACAGTTCCGCGTTACTTGGGTAGACGACAGCGGCAAGGTCAATGTCAACCGCGGCTGGCGTGTGCAGTGGAGCAGTGCCATCGGCCCCTATAAGGGCGGTCTGCGCTTTGCACCCAATGTCACCCTTGATACTATGAAGTTCCTTGCCTTTGAGCAGACCTTCAAAAACAGCCTTACCTCTCTGCCCATCGGCGGCGGCAAGGGCGGCTCCGACTTTAATCCCAAGGGAAAGAGCGATAGGGAGATCATGCGCTTTTGTCAGGCATTTATGACCGAGCTACACCGCTACATCGGCCGAAATGTTGACGTGCCCGCAGGGGATATCGGCGTTGGAACAAAGGAGATCGGCTATATGTTCGGTCAGTATAAGCGCATCCGCGGAACATACGAGCCCAATGTTATTACCGGCAAGGCTTTGGCATACGGCGGAAGCTTTTTCCGTCCCGAAGCAACCGGCTTTGGCGCGGTCTATTATCTTTGCGAGGTGCTTAAGCACGAAAATGATACTATCGCGGGAAAAACGGTGGTCATCTCGGGTTACGGCAATGTTTCTTGGGGCGTTATCGAAAAGATATCCCAGCTTGGCGGCAAGGTGGTGACCATTTCGGGCAAGGACGGATATGTATATGATCCCGAGGGAATCAACACCCGCGAAAAGATTGATTATGTTCTCAAAATGCGCACAGAAGGTGTAAATAAGCTTTCTGACTATGCAGAAAAGTTCGGTTGTCAATACTTCCCCGGTGAGAAGCCTTGGGGCGTTAAGGGGGATATTTATATGCCCTGCGCTTGCCAGAATGAGGTAAACACCGAGGATGCAAGGAAGATCGCTTCAAGCGGCGCAAGGTATTATATGGAGGTCTCCAATATGCCCACCACCAACGGCGGACTTGAGTTCTTTAAGACTACCAATATGATAATTGCTCCCTCCAAGGCGGTAAATGCGGGCGGTGTTGCGGTTTCGGGTCTTGAAATGAGCCAGAACTCACAGCGCTTGAGCTGGACACCCGAGGAAGTGGACAGCAAGCTGCACGATATTATGATAAACATCCACAAGGCATCTGCCGAAGCCGCGGAAAAGTACGGACTTGGCTATGATCTGTTTGCGGGTGCAAATATTGCGGGATTTAAGAAGGTAGCCGACGCAATGATGGGAGAGGGTCTTGTTTAATTAGCAAGGCTTTGAAAAACATCTTTTGCGCTGAATACTGCCTAACACTCGCTTGCCGTACAAATAGTACTGCCTGCGCTCGTGTTAGTTGTCTCAACGCAAAATCTGTTTTTCTTTGGGCTTGTGGTATTTTTCTCTTCACTAAAACCTTTAAGCCATTGTGACAAATACATCACAATGGCTTTTTCTTGTTTAATCTTGGGCGGGTGTGATATAATGGGTCTATATTAACTGATAGGGGATGAAAATATGAGTAAGCTTAAGCCAAAAACCCGCAAACTTCTTATCGTTTTAGGGGTAATTCTTGCCATTATTGCCATCTATATGATATTCATCAGGGTACATGTTTTCCACAAACCGGGAGGGCACGGAGACATCTACGCCTTGCTTGTTGAGGAAAACTGGGACAACACTTGGGGAGATACCATGAGCTTTTCCGAGGACGGAGGATACTCAGCTTGGGATGGTGGCGGAAGTCCCGTTGGCACCTCTGATCTTACACCCAATTTCACCTTTGACGAAAAGCATCGTTCAGTACGCATCTTTGGTGATTTTTTCCTTTTCAATGAGATGTACAAGATCACCTATATTGATCCTAATTTTCTTGTGACCACCGCGCCCTTGCCCTATACCAGCTCTTATTGGACGTATAACGGCGATTTTCCCGATTCGGTGCAATATGCTCTTGATGAAAATTGGATATATGTTCAGGTGCACAAGCTGGATAATGGCAAAATAACCATTGCTCCCTATGACCACGTTGATGGAAATGCCGAGACGGCAAAGTACATATCCCAAATAAGGCTTGCTCCATTTTGGAAATGCTACAGCGCCACCGCTGATGACCTTGGCAAAGAGGCAGAGGAGCTGCCCTTGCTTTCGGGGGATGACCGCAAGGCGCTTATAAAGGAGCACGGCACCGCCTTTGTCAAGTTTAACTTCCGCGGAAAGATAACCGACGTTGTATTTATCGAGCTTGAAATAGCAAAATCTGATGAGCAATAAAAAAAGACCCGAAAGGGTCTTTTTTATTCTTTCCAGATGAAGTTGTAGTTGATGCTTTCGCCGCCGTCTACCAAGATGTTTTGTCCTGTGCAAAACTTATTGGTGATGGTGAGGAAATATGCCCACTGAGCTATTTCCTCAGGAGTTGCCCAACGGCGCAGGGGAGTTTCGTCCATTATCTTTGCCCAAAGAACGGGGTCGTTTACAACACAATCATTAAGGGGAGTCAGCACGCCGCCGGGGTCTAAGCTGTTGCAGGTGGCACCAAGGGGTGCGACCCGCATTGCCACATTTTTGGTGTATGCAAGCACGCCGCCCTTGCTTGCGCAATATTCGGGAAACTCAGCGCCGGTATGACCGCTTGCCGAGCCGATATTGAGGATTGATCGAATGGAAGGCTGAATGCCGTATTTTTCGGTGACATATATCAGCGCTTTAAGGTTGATATCGATATCATCCTCGTTCTGTGTGCCCGCATTGTTGATGAGCACCTCCACATTTTCGATCTGCGGCAGGCTGTTTTTGTCACGGATATCGCACCGATAATGGGTATAAAACTCGCTCTCTATGGTGGCACCTTGGCGGTCGATACCGACAACAGTGTGTCCCTTTTGAATGAACATTTGGGCTATTGCCTTTCCTATGCCTTGAGAAGTTCCCGTAATTAAAACCTTCATATCATCTTTCCTTTTCCACAAGATCAAGATATGCCTTGCCCACCGAGTCTTTTTTCCATTTTTGCGTGATGTGAAAACCTATGGGGGAGAAGGCTATTTCCATAATAAGCTCGGCAACCGCACCCGTTAAAGCGCACATTGCACACTGCAAAACGGTCCAGTGAAATCCATCCCAATAGATGGGCGCAAAGAATACAAAAACGATGATCGAGAAAATAAAGTTATCGCAAAACTGTCCAATAAAGGTGGAAATATATGTGCGAGTCACATATGCCGCTCTTCCGTCGGGATCTCCTTTGAAACTTTTGCCGATTATCCAATTGAGGGTGTTATTTATCACCGCAGATGCAAGGAATGCCACGGTGCTGCCCAGCAGAATAAACCAAGTGCCGCCGAAAATTCCGTCAAAGGCGGAAAAATCTCCCGCATTGGATGGAATAGCGGAGGCGACAAAGAAGATCAGGCAGGTGAGCAGATTTATCGCCACCGCAAGAACGGATATTCCATTGGATGCTTTTGGCCCGAAATGCTTGGTGATGATGTCCATACACATAAAGGACAGCCACGAAATGAGGATGCCGCCGTCTAAGGCTATCCAATCAAGCTGCAGAAGTGTCTTGTTTGCAAGCAGATTCATACAGATAACGCTGACTACAAACAGTGTCACCACCGTGGTGGGTATGGACCTGAGCAGTATTTTGAACTCGGTAAGTTCCCGTTTGAGTTTATTTTTCATAAAAATATCCCGTCTCAGTCCGCAAAAGCGGCATTTTTTGCTGTTTTTTATATTATAGCATAATGCTTTGTCCCTTCGCAAGTAGATAGAAAACAAGAAATAGCCGTTGTGGCAGTACTTTGTGTACGGCGCAACGGCTATTATGCAGTATTCAGTGCGAAATATTAATTTTTTCTCTTTCTCTATACAAGGCACGGGAAATTGATGGATTTCGCTTCATAGGCGAGTCAACACGCCGCAGACAGTACCGTGTGTACGGCAAGGCGGGGCGATGACGCATATGAACGAAAGCCGCAATTTACCACTTCTCAATATTCACGCCGAGTTTGTCATATAGCTCCTGCACATACAAATCTTTCTCGGTGAGATCGGTGGTGTAGGGGTTGATGGTCTTGTTTATCAGCTCCAAAGCTCCCGCCTCGTCGATATAAACATAGTCTTGACCATTATATCTGCCTGTGCCCAGCCAAGGAATGGTGTAGAAATGAATATTCTCATTGAGATTCATTTTACGCAGGGCGTCGGTGTAGAAATATAGCATATCATCAAGGGGCATATTGGTCTTCATGCTTTTGTATGCGGTGGTGATGATGGCTGTGGCTTTGTCGATGGTAAACTTATTTTTTACCTGCTTGAGCATTGCAATAAGGAAATCCTTTTGCATATTTATTCTACCGAAATCATTCATCTTTGTGCCGCGGAAGCGAACAAGCTGAAGTGCTTTTTTGCCGTCAAGCAACTGTTCTCCCGCCTTTAGGTCAATATGGAAATCGGGGTCGAGGTCCTTGTGGTACATATCGTAGGGAACAGTGAACTTAACTCCGCCAATGATATCAACTATCTCGATAAACTGCTTCATATTGACCAGGCAATAGTACTGAGGATAGATGCCTGTCACACCCCAGACCGCGTAAAGCAGACCGCCTTCGCCTTCCATGCCCCGTCTGCCGTAGGTGCCGTTGATACGCTTTATCTTGGCATCGGTGTCTATCATACTGTCGCGAGGGATGGAGATGATATTGCACTCAAGGGTGGTCATATTGATGGAGCCCACCATTATGGAGTCAACATTATAGCCGTCGTTGGTGCCGCCGATGAGGAAGGTGAAAAAGTTCTTTTTAAGCTTTTTCTCCTCATCACCCGTTGTGCCGGGGCCAACGGTGGAGCCGGGCTCATCCGTATTACCCGGGTTTTGCGGATCGTCGGGGTTTGTGGGGTCTCCGCTGATGGGCTTGTAGGGTCCGTCAGGCTGCTCGTTTTCCGGCTTGTCAAAATATTTAACTATGAATACTATTGCGGTTATAAGTAATGCAAGCACCAAAGCGGCTGCAACACCAAGCACCGCCAAGCGGATGATCTGCTTTTTGGAGAGCGTATTTGCGTGCTTGCCGCCCTGATTTTCTTCTTCGTAATTCTTCATATTATATCTCCCAAAAGGTGCTGTTTTTTGCAATTGCTCGCAACAACACATTTTATTATTTCTATCTTGCTACGCCATTATAACACATATTTTTCCTATAATCCATTACAAAACTATAAATATTTTGTCATTCTTTTGTTTATCTTTTGTAACTTTTTGATTATTTGACAGATTTTGGGGCATTTTTGTTCCCAAGTACGCAGAAAAATGTTGATAATTTATTATATTATATTGTATAATAAAGTGATTAATTATGTATTGTAAAATGCATAGGTATGTCCATTTGTCAAATTAATTGTATTCACATAGGAGAAAGAATTATGAGCGATTGTTTAAAATTGGCAAACTTACTTTTCCCCGACATTCACGAGACCCCCGAGGAGCTTATGGAAAAAACCTTCCCCGCCCGTAACCTTAAGCAAGGTGCGGCGGTTACCCGATTCGCTCCCAGCCCTACGGGTTTTCTGCATATAGGCGGTGTTTTTGCATCCATGGCGGCAGAACGCACTGCACATCTTTCTGATGGTGTCTGCATTCTGCGTATTGAGGATACCGACAAGAAGCGCGAGATGGACGACGGTGTTTCCATCATAGTCAACGGACTTGCCGATTTTGGAATCCGCTTTGACGAGGGTGTTCACGCCGACGGAAGCGAAAGCGGCGATTACGGACCTTATACCCAATCCAAGCGCAGATATCCCTATCACGTATTTTGCAAGGCGCTTGTTGAAAAGGGACTTGCTTATCCCTGCTTCTGTACCGCCGAAAGACTGAGCGAGATCCGTGCCGAGCAGGAAAAGAACAATGTGACACCCGGTTATTGGGGCGAATACACCGAGCAGTGCCGCAACCGTTCTATCGAAGAGATAGAAGAGCTGATAAAGCAGGGTGTTCCCTATGTCGTGCGCGTAAAATCCCCCGGCAAGGTGGGCGGCAGAGTCAAGTTCCGTGACATTATCCGCGGTGATATTGAGATGGAAGAAAACTTCGTCGATGTAGTTCTGCTCAAGAGCGACGGAATACCCACCTATCATTTTGCACATATCGTTGATGATACTCTGATGCGCGTTACACACGTGACCCGCGGTGAAGAGTGGATCGCATCGGCGCCCATACATCTGCAGCTGTTCTGGCTGTGCGGACTTAAGGCCCCCAAGTACGCTCACGTGCCTTCCATTATGAAGGAAGACGGCGGCGGAAAGAGAAAGCTTTCAAAGCGTAAGGACCCCGAGGCAGCGGTAAGCTACTTTGTGGAAGAGGGTTATCCCGCAGACGCAGTTATGGAATATCTGCTGACCATTGCAAACTCCAACTTTGAGGATTGGCGCAGACAGAACAAGACCGCACATTATACCACATTCCCCTTTGCGCTTAACAAGATGAGTCCCTCAGGCGCACTGTTTGACCTTGCAAAGCTGCAAAGCGTGTCCGGCACGGTTATTTCACTTATGACCGCAGAGCAGGTGCTTGAAAGCGTGCTTGCTTGGGCGGAGAGATATGACAAGCAGCTTTATGATGTGCTGTCTGCAGATAAACAAAAGGCTCTTTCCATATTCTCGGTGGATCGCGGTGGAAACAAGCCCCGCAAGGATATTGCCAAGTGGAACGAGGTTCGCGCATACATCAGCTATTTCTACGATGAGCTGAGAGAGCAAAGCGGCGAAGTGCTTGAGATAGCCGCCGCGGATCAAAAGGCAATAATCGAAAAGTATTTGACCGTCTATTCTCCCGATCACGATAAGGACACTTGGTTTGCCACTATCAAGGGAATGTGCGAGGGCTTGGGCTTCTGTCCCGATGTCAAGCAGTATAAGGCTGACCCCACAGGCTTTAAGGGCCACGTGGGCGATGTAAGCTCGGTTATCCGTGTTGCGGTTACGGGAAGAAAGAACACTCCCGACCTTCACGCGGTTATGACAATAATGGGCAAGGAGACCGTCTGTGCCCGACTGAATGAGTATCTTGAAAGGATATAAGAATTATGGAAAACATCACTACTTCCAATTTTATTGAAGAGTTTATTGTAGAAGATATAGAGGCAGGCAAAACAAAAAAGGTGCATACCCGTTTTCCGCCCGAACCCAACGGATATCTGCACATCGGCCACTGCAAGGCACTGTGCATAGACTTCGGCACTGCCGAAAAGTTTGGCGGTATCTGCAATCTGCGTATGGACGATACCAACCCCGCCAAGGAAGACAACGAGTATGTTGAGGCGATTCAGGAAGACATCAAGTGGCTTGGCTTTACCTGGGATGACCGCTTCTATTTCGGCTCCGACTATTTTGAGCAGACCTATGAGTATGCCATCGAGCTTATCAAGAAGGGTCTTGCCTATGTTTGTCAGCTTTCCGCAGACGAGTTTAAGTCTTATCGCGGTGACCTGACCCGCCCCGCAGTATCTCCTTATCGTGACAGACCCATTGAGGAAAGCCTTGATCTGTTTGAGCGTATGAAGAATGGCGAGTTTGCCGAGGGAACTATGACCCTGCGTGCAAAGATCGACCTTGCAAGCGGTAACTTCAATATGCGCGACCCCGTTATCTACCGCATCCGCTATGTTGACCATCATCGTCAAGGCAACAAGTGGTGTATTTATCCTATGTATGACTTTGCTCATCCTATTCAGGATGCGATTGAGGGAATCACCCATTCTCTTTGCTCCTTGGAGTATGAGGATCACCGCCCCTTGTATGATTGGGTAATCAATAATGTATCCGTCCCCTCCAAGCCCCGTCAGATAGAGTTTGCCCGTCTTGGAATCAACTACACCGTAATGAGCAAGCGTAAGCTGCGCCGCCTTGTTGAAGAGGGAAGAGTAAGTGGCTGGGACGATCCCCGTATGCCCACACTGTGCGGTCTGCGCCGCCGCGGCTATACGCCCCGCTCCATCCGCAATTTCTGCGAGAGGATCGGTGTTTCCAAGGTATCAAGCACTGTTGAATACGGATTTTTGGAGCATTGCCTCCGCGAAGAGCTGAACGCAAGCGCACAGCGCGTTATGGCGGTACTGCGCCCCGTTAAACTGACACTGACCAACTATCCCGAGGGTCAGGTTGAATATTTTGAGGTGGAAAACAACCCCGAAAGAGCCGAGGACGGCAAGCGTCAGGTCGCTTTCTCCCGTGAGGTATATATCGAGCGCGATGACTTTATGGAGGTTCCCGTACCCAAATACAACCGTCTGTATGTTGGCGGTGAGGTACGCCTTAAGGGTGCATATATCATCAAGTGCACCGGCTGTGTCAAGGATGAAGAGGGCAATGTTACCGAGATATTGGCAACGGTGGATATGGATTCCCGCGGCGGTGATGCTGCCGACGGCCGCAAGGTCAAGGGCACTATCCATTGGGTAGAATGCAATAGCGCAGTTGATGCTGAGGTAAGACTTTACGGAAATCTCTTCTCTGTACCCGATCCCGATTCTGCTGACCGTGACTTTATCGAGTGTATCAATCCCGATTCCCTTGAGGTGCTGAAGGGCTGTAAGCTTGAGGCATCACTGAAGGGCGTTTCTTCCGATGCAAGATTCCAGTTTATGAGAACCGGTTATTTCTGCCTCGACAGTCGCGATAGCACCCCCGAGGCGCTGGTATTCAACCGTGCAGTTGCCCTTAAGGATAGCTGGGCAAAGATGAAATAATGAAAGAAATATATCTTGATAATGCCGCCACGACGGCGGTCATACCCGAAGCGCTGAGTGCTGCGGAAAATGCTATGCAGGTCTGCTACGGCAATGCAGGGTCTGTCCACGACAAGGGCAGGCAGGCGGGCGCTTTGCTCAACGAATGCCGCAAAACAGTTGCCGCCGCAATGGGTGTGGACAGCGGGTGTGTCACATTCACCTCAGGGGGTACGGAGAGCATAAATACCGCTCTTCGCGGTGCGGCTTTTAAAAACAAGCATTTGGGCAAGCATATCATCACCTCTGCCGTTGAGCACGATGCTACACTTAATACCCTTCGCGCCCTTGAGCAGGATGGCTTTGAGGTGACCGTTATTGCTCCCGAAAAGGACGGCTCGGTCAGCCTTGAAAAGATAGTTTCCGCCATAAGAGAGGACACTATTCTGATGTCACTTATGGGTGTTTGCAACGAAACGGGTGCGTTTTTACCCTATGCCGAGGCTGCCGCGGAGCTAAAAAAGCGCAATAGTAAGGCACTTTTCCACCTTGATGCGGTGCAGCTTTTCTGCAAGGCTGAAATGGATCTTAAAAATGTGGATTTCTGCTCGGTCTCCGCACACAAGATAGGCGCTCTTAAGGGAAGCGGCGCTCTGTATATCAAAAAAGGCTTGGTCATTCGTCCTCTTATCTATGGCGGTGGTCAGGAAAGCGGAATGCGCTCGGGCACCGAGGCAATTCCCCAAATAGCCGCATTTGCCGCCGCGGCAAAAAAGCGCAGCGAGGCTTTAAGCGAGAGCATTGCCCATTACGGCAAGCTGAAAAAGCTTTTACTTGATACGATAAAGGCAAGCGGCGTTTATTTTGAGTTTAACACTCCCGAAAACAGCTCGGGACATATAGTTAATATTTCACCCTGCAAGCTACGCAGCGAGGTGCTTATCCGTATACTTTCGGACAAGGGCATCTATGTGTCGGGCGGCAGTGCCTGCGCGAGAGGTAAAAAATCCCACGTGCTCAGCGCAATGAAGGTCAGCCCCAAAAATATCGATGCCGCATTGCGTGTAAGCTTTTGCCCCGAAACCTCTGATGCAGATGTGCTTGCATTCTGCGATGCATTTGCAAAGCTGTAATTGCTTACCGAGCAAAGCGAATGTGTCGCAAGCGCGGATGTTACGATGCATTCATCGTGAAAGGCGCAATTTCCAAAAAAGGAGCTCTTTATTTATGAAACAAATATTATTACTTAAATGTGGTGAGCTGATACTCAAAGGCCTTAATCGCGGCAGATTTGAAGACAAGCTCTGTTCTATACTCCGCCGCCGTCTTAAAGACGTGGGCGATTTTGACGTGCATTGCAATCAGTCAACAGTCTATGTTGAGCCTTGCGGCAATTCTACCGCAGAGGATGCTATTCCCGTTTGCCAAAAGGTTTTCGGCGTTGTTTCGGTCTGCCTTATGGCGGTCTGCAAAAAGGACATCGACGATATTTGCCGTGTGGGTGCGGAATATCTAAAGGATGTTTTGGACAATGCCCGTTCTTTCCGTGTTACCGCAAAGCGCGCTGACAAGCGTTTTCCCATAAAATCCCCCGAGATCGGTGTTATGGTGGGCGGATATCTTCAGGATGCTTATCCCCATCTTAAGCCGGACATGGAAAACTATGACGTGAACGTCGAAGTCAATGTCCGCGAGGAATATGCCTATATCGGCGCGGTTCGTCTGCCCGGTGCGGGCGGTATGCCCACAGGCACCAACGGCAGAGGAATGCTGCTGCTTTCGGGCGGTATAGATTCTCCCGTTGCAGGCTGGTGTATGGCAAAGCGCGGTATCGATCTTTCGGCGGTGCATTTCTTCAGCTATCCCTACACATCGGAGGAAGCCAAGCAAAAGGTGCTTGACCTTGCCGCAATTTTGGGCCAGTGGAGCGGAAAGCTGACCGTTTCGGTAGTTCCCTTTACCCATATTCAAGAGGAGATCCGCGCAAAGTGCGCCGATGATTATTTTACCCTTGTTATGCGCAGAATGATGATGCGTATTTCTCAGCAGGTGGCTATAAACCAAAACTGCGGCTGCCTTATTACGGGCGAAAGTCTCGGTCAGGTGGCAAGCCAGACCATGGAAGCGCTGGGCTGTACTAATGCGGTCTGCACACAAATGCCGGTATTCCGTCCTCTTATCGGTATGGATAAGGAGGAGATCGTGGCTATCTCCCGCAGGATCGGCACCTTTGAGACATCGGTTTTGCCCTATGAGGATTGCTGTACGGTATTTACCCCCAAGCATCCCCAGACAAGACCCAAGCTGGAAAATGTTGAAAAGCAGGAAGCAAAGCTTGATATAGATACCCTTGTTGCCGAAGCAGTAGCGGGTGTTGAAAGGATCACTTTATGATTTGTGAAATATTGTCGGTGGGTACAGAGATACTTTTGGGCGAGATAGCAAACACCGATGCCCAAATGATATCTCAGGGACTTTCTGAGCACGGGATCAATGTTTTTTACCACACTGTCTGCGGGGATAACCCCCAAAGGCTAAAGGATGCCGTTGCCATTGCGCGAAAGCGTGCCGACCTGATAATTACAACGGGTGGGCTCGGTCCTACCTGCGATGACCTGACCAAGGAGACCTTGGCTCAGGCATTTGGACTTAAGATAGTTCCCTTTGAGGATCAGATAGCCAAGCTTATGGCAAAGATGTCGGGACTGAATATGACCCCCAACAATCTTAAGCAGGCACATCTGCCCGAAGGCTGCACAGTGCTTGAAAATGATTGGGGTACTGCGCCCGGTTGCGCCTTTGAGGCGGAGGGTTGTACGGTCATTATGCTACCCGGTCCCCCCAGAGAGTGCAAACCCATGTTCAGAGAAAGAGCCTTGCCCTATTTGTCAAGCAAGTTTGGCGGAGTGATATATTCCACCTATCTCCGTTTTTACGGAATAGGCGAATCTGCGTTGGAGGATAAGCTTTCATTCCTTATGGAAGGCGGCAACCCCTCGGTCGCGCCCTATGCTAAGGAGGGCGAATGCGAGGTTCGCGTTACCGCACGCGGCAAGACCGAGGAGGATGCAAGGGCACTTTGCGTGCCTATGGTTGAGAAGATACGCGAAATAGTGGGCGAGTATATTTATGGTCAGGATGTTTCTTCTCTTGAAGAAGTGGTGGTCAAGACACTTAAGGAAAAAGGTCTCACCATCGCTTGTGCCGAAAGCTGCACCGGCGGACTTATCTGCAAGCGCCTGACCGATATTCCCGGCTCTTCCGCCTGCGTACTTGGCGGCTTTGTCACATATACTAACGAAATGAAAATTAAACAGCTTGGTGTCAGCGCGGACACCCTTGAAAAATACGGCGCGGTGTCACAACAGACCGCTCTGGAAATGGCAAGGGGTGTGCGCACTGCAACGGGTGCGGATATTGCAGTTGGTATCACCGGAATCGCAGGCCCTGACGGCGGCAGCGAGGAAAAGCCCGTTGGCACAGTATGGGTAGCGGTAGTGTCAGACAAGGACGAGCGTGTTTCCCTTGCACCCGTCCGCCGCAAGTGGAGCGACAGAAGTTATACGCGACATACTAGTGCCAGCTACGCACTTA
This sequence comes from Clostridia bacterium, assembly GCA_017408485.1. Taxonomy (GTDB): domain Bacteria; phylum Bacillota; class Clostridia; order Oscillospirales; family Butyricicoccaceae; genus RGIG3513. Next base: position 21,660 of record JAFQUM010000044.1, read on the forward strand.
GCCAGGTGCTGAAGATTATAGATTGAACTTAAAAATCATCTTTCTCCACGAATACTTCCTATTGCTCACCGCGCCGTACACAAAGTACTGTCACGGTTCGCAATAGTTGTCTCGCGAAGAAATCTGATTTTTTCGAGAATAGGGAAAATTGTATCAGGGGAAATTGATGGATTTCGCGGCGAGGCGAGTAACAGGAGCAATGACAGTACTTTGTGTACGGCATTGCGGATGTTACGATGCATTCGGTGTGAAAGGCGCAATTTCCAAAAAAGGAGATGTTGTTTTAATGGCAAAAATCCTGATAGTAGAGGACGAAAAGGCTATTTCTGCTCTTGTTTCTTTTAATCTTAAGAAGGAAGGCTTTGAGACCGCGGAGGCTTATGACGGCATCAATGGTCTTGATATGGCGCTGAGCGGTGGCTTTGATCTGATCTTGCTTGATGTTATGCTGCCGGGACTTGACGGCTTTGAGATACTGCGCAAGGTCCGCCAAAAGAGCAATGTTCCGGTTATTATGGTTACCGCCCGCGAGGAAGAGACCGATAAGATATTGGGTCTTGACACTGGCGCGGATGACTATATGACCAAGCCTTTTTCTGTGCGCGAGCTTGTTTCGAGGGTAAAGGCGAATATCCGCCGCAGTGCAAGCACAACCGCTGCTATGCAAGCGCCCGCAGATGATAATAAAAAGGTTTTTGGTCCCTTTGCTATAGACCGCAATCTGCAGGCGCTGTATAAAAATGGTGTTGCTGTGGATCTGAGTCAGCGTGAATATGAGTTGATATGCTATTTTCTTGAAACTCCCGACAGAGTCATCTCCCGTGAGGAGCTGATGGAAAAGGTATGGGGCTATGAGTATTACGGCGATCTGCGCGCAGTGGATGTGGCGATGCGCCGTATGCGCGAAAAGCTTGAGGATAATCCCGCCGAGCCTCAGTATTTTATGACCCGCCGCGGCGCGGGATATTATCTGCATTTCTAAAAAAACAAAGATAATGATTTCTTACCGGTGCGTTTCAACGCGGCGAAGTATTGCGGCGTGAAAGGCGCGATTTCGCCACGCTAAGAAAAAATCGATGGATTTCGCGCTGATACGAGTAACAGTAGCTGTGACAGTACTCTGTGTACGGCGCAGCGGATGTTACGATGTATTCGGCGTGAAAGGCGCGATTTTTAAAAAAAGGAGTAGAGGTATTATGTTCAGAAGCCTACATATGAAGCTGGTGCTTGTGCTGGTCATTTTGGTAATTTCCACAATGGCAGTGGTAGGTACTTTTCTTATAAACTCAATATCTACTCAGGACACCGAGGACTTTATTTCCCAGATGAACGATGTCTTTACTCCCGAGTTTATTCTCACCCTTGAGCGAAGCCTTGAGGGCGGAGCGGTTACCGATGTAAGTCAAGTCATAGAGGCTTATTCGGCACAATTGGGAATCGACAAAAACAGAATGTTCTTTGTTCTCGACGGAAAAAGCGGTGCTTATTTGGCGGGCTCCGACGACAGCCGCGGAAAGAGCCTCAGACTTTCTTCAAATATGCTGGCGGCTCTTGATGGAGAGGTGGGTCAGACCATTGACCGACTGAGTGAGACCTTTGATATTGCTGTGCCCTTGCGTAACAATAACGACGAGATAGTATATATCGTAGGCGTTTCGGATAATAAAGCGGAGCTTGAGGAGCTTAACTGGAATCTGCTTACCATACTTATCCGCGCTATATTCTTTGCCTTGGTGGTTGCGGTACTGCTGAGCTTTTTGCTTTCCAAGACAATTACCACCCCCGTTGAGCGTCTGCGTGATCAGGCGACAAGGATCGCGGCAGGAGATTTCGGGGAGAGAGCGGAGGTCGCTTCTACCGACGAGATAGGCGCGCTGACCGAAACATTTAATGAAATGGCTGAGGCTTTGGAAACCACCCTCCGCGAGGTTGACGAGGAAAGAAATAAGCTGGATACCCTCTTTAAGCATATGGCGGATGGTGTGGTTGCTTTCAGCAGTGACGGAAAGCTTCTCCACAAGAACCCCGCAGCAGAAGAAATGCTTGGCAGAGAACTGACAGGCGAGCTTTCTTATGCAGATATTTTCCCAAATACCTCTTTCCGTCACGAGGATCTCAGTGAGGACGGAAAGTTTATGGAGCTTGACTATATTGCAGGCTCAAGAATACTTAAAATGTACCTTGCTCCCATTATGGTGGGCGAGGGTACTCAGGGTGTTATGGCGGTGCTTCACGACATTACCGCACAGCAAAAGCTGGATCAAAGCCGCCGCGAGTTTGTGGCAAATGTTTCTCACGAGCTACGCACACCCCTTACCAATATCAAGGGCTATACCGAGACCCTGATCGACGGCGGCGATGCCCTTGATGCAGAAACAAGAAAGACATTTTTGGATGTTGTTTATAACGAAAGCGACCGTATGAGCAGGATCGTTAAGGATCTGCTCACCCTTTCCCGCCTTGATTCCAGCCATATGGAAATGAATATGGAAAGAATGGATATCGTAGGCTGTGCAAGGGCGGCGATGCAGTCTATGAGACTTGAAGCAGAAAATCAGCAGATCACACTCAGCAGTGACCTGCCCGAGCGTCTGCCCGAAATATTGGGTGACAAGACCCGTCTTGAGCAGGTCATTCTCAACCTTGTTTCCAATGCGGTAAAATATAACCGCGCCGGAGGCAGTGTTACTGTCAGCGGCGGCATTATTGACAAAAAGGTATTTATCCGTGTCGAGGATACCGGCTTGGGTATACCCGAGGAGGACATTGGAAGACTGTTTGAAAGATTCTACCGTGTTGACAAGGCTCGTTCCCGTCAGCGGGGCGGCACGGGTCTTGGTCTGGCTATTTCTAAGGAGATCGCCGAGCACCATGGCGGCACTATAACTGCGGAAAGTGTATACGGAACAGGAAGCACATTTACTCTGCTTCTGCCCATCGCAGAGGAGGAAAATGATGACTGAGCGCCTTAAGACCGCCCTTATAATCCTGCTTTCGACAGTGCTTGCAGTGCTGCTGTTGGCATTTTTTGCGGTTACCGCAGTGTCGGAGGCGCTAAGCGCAGAGGATATTATATTTGAGTTTTTCCGCCACGGTGAGGAAACCGAAACTGCACTTAAAAGCAGTGAGGATGCGGCTATCTCCACACCTTGCCAGATTGCCCTGCTTCAGGGCGGCGGCAAGCTTTATTCCCCCACAAGAGCCAATGACTTCTATAATGTATATAGACTTACTACCCGCATAACCGACGAAGCCTTGGGTTCCGCAATGGGAATGAAGGCACTGAGCGAGGTAGATTTTCTTCCTCTGTTCGTCAATACGGGTGTGCTGTATAAATATGACAACGCCCTTCCTGTAGCTCTTCTTTTCCCTGAGGCAGCAGAAAGATTTGCCGACACCGATATTTTGGTAAAAACTCTGCTCGTTTGCCTTGAAGGAGACAATGTTCTGCTTGTTCTGACAGACACAGACGGCAAGCATTATTCGTTTTCCACCATGTCGGATGCCGCCTATCTGCAGCAGCTTTGTTCCGATTTTGGTGAAAACGGCGTCATTTCGGCTATTACCACCACCCCCAATGTTGCCTACGATAGTATTCTTATAAACGACACATTTACTATGCCTTCCTATTCTTCTATCATCGGCACGGGGGACAGCGAAGTGTTTGACGCGGTTATGACTGCTTTGGGAATGAACCCCTATCTCTCGTCGGTCTACCGCGACGGAGAAAACACTATCTATATGGAGGATATTCACAGAGTCATCCTCCACCACTCCGATGGCCATCTCTCATACTCTGCTGCCGAAGATGGTGCGGGTCTTTCCCTGAATATTGATCCCTCCTTTGATGGTACTGAGCAATTTTATGCCATCTGCACAAAAAGCTCGGCTATCGTATTTGATCTGTGGCATCAGCTTTCGGATGAGAAAGTTAGCCTGTGCTATGCATACAGTGAACAGACAGAGGACGGATACATTCTTTATTATGAAGCCTATATCGGCGGTTGTTTTGTCAACACCAAGGAGCACAGCGCCGCTGCGGTATCTGTTTCAAATGGCAAGATCACCGGCATTTCACTCCATCCCCTGCGTATTGCGGCAGGTAAAGATATCGTTCTGCTTCCCTTTAAGCAGGCTGCCGCTACTGCAGAAAGCGGAAATTATATTGCCGTTCAGTATGAAGTCAGCGGCGGTACTTTGACCCCCGTTACGGTCTGCGTAAAGGAGGAAAATCGCTGATGGAATGGAAAAAAGTCAAGTGGCTTATAATCGCCCTACTGCTGGCGGTCAATATCTTTTTAGGTATTAATATTGCTATTCGCTACAGTGCCGCACTCAATCATGAAAAGCAGGATGTGCGGCGTGCTATTAGTCTTACTGAAGATAGCTTAGGTTTTAAATATGAGCATTTTAAGGACCTGCCCAGATACCTTTATTCCTTCGTCGGTGTGCGTGATGTTTCTGCCGAAGAGGCCTTTGCCCTGACACTATTGGGCGAAAACGGAAAACTGGAAGCATCGGGCGGCGGCGTTTATACCTATACTCTGCCCACTAAAGAGAGTTTTATATTCCGCCGCAGCGGCAGTGTTGAGGGCATTGTTCCCGCACCCGCAGAGGATCCCGCTGAGTTTATAAACGAGGCGCTTAAAAAGCAAGATTTTAAGATTATACAAACAGCGCGCGGCATCAATCTTGAGTTTGACGGCTCTTTGATCTACAATGCTGCCCTTGAATACACGGTTGCGGGCACCTATATGTCGGTCTCAGGCAGGCTTCCCCTTTGTGACGAGTGGGAAAAGACCCAAAAAAGCCGCAGCCGCGGCGAAATGGTCTTGGCTTTGGCTCAGGCTGTGACGGCAAACAATATGGGAAGTCTTGAGTCGGTAAGCGCCGTATATTTTATCGAATCGGACAACGCAAACGAGCTTCGCCTGACCCCCTCTTGGGTCGCTCAGTGCAGTGAGGGCAAAATAGTCATCAGCATTGCCGATAAATCTGTGCTTTCGGTGGAGAAATAGTCTTTCGCTCGATTATGCAATATGGTATAATTGAAGAATAAAGAGGTAAGAGAAAAGATGTCGCAAAGCTCACTGCGTTCGCAATGAAATATTTTGCCTTGCGGCAAAATGTGAAATCCACCTACAGTGGATAAAATCTGCATTCTGCAGATGAAATATTTGCTCTGCAAATATGAATGTATCGCTGCGCGACGGATTGATTAAATAGACGACCAATGGTCGCCTGTGGTACAAGACAGACGGGAGGGGAGACCACTCCCCTACAGTGTACGGCGAGCGAGCAATGCGATGTATTCACGGCGAAAGAGCCAATATGTTATTATCGGTTTTTTCGAGCAAGATAAGACATTATATTGCTTTTTAAGCGTGAACATTATTTTTTAAACCTTAAATTGATGGATTTCTTCGCAAGACGAGCCAACACGCCGCAGACAGTACTTAAGCTACGGCAAGGCGGGGCGGCGTGGTATTGCGGAGAAAGACACAATTCGTGTGAAGGAGAAGTGTATCAGGTGGATAAGTATATTATAAAAGGGGGCAAGCCCCTCTTTGGTGACATAACCATCAGCGGTGCTAAGAATGCCGTTGTTGCTATAATACCCGCCGCATTGCTTGCGGAGGGAGTTTGCCGTATCGAAAATGTGCCGCTGGTTTCTGATGTTCTTATCCAGCTTGAGATCCTCCGCGAGCTGGGTGTGAGAGCCGATGTGGTTGCACCCGGTGTGGTGGAGATAGATGCTTCAAGGCTCGATTCACATATTGCTGTCAGCGATTTGAACCAGAAGTTCCGCGCTTCTTATTATCTGCTTGGTGCTTTCCTTGGCAGATTTGGGAAGGCACAGGTCTCTATGCCCGGCGGCTGTAATTTCGGCGGAGTTAGACCTATCGACCAGCACATTAAAGGCTTTGAAGCGCTGGGCGCTACCGTTACTGTGGAAAACGGCGTTATCTGCGCAGAGGCAAAGGAAGGAATGCGCGGCGCTTCGGTCTATTTTGACGGGGTTACTGTTGGCGGTACTGTAAATGTTATGCTGGCGGCGGCTATGGCTCCGGGTCTTACTGTTTTGGAAAATGCCGCAAGAGAGCCGCATATCGTTGACCTTGCAAACTTCCTTAACTGGATGGGCGCGGACATTATGGGCGCGGGTACCGATATTATAAGAATACGCGGTGTTAAAAAGCTTCGCGGCTGCACATATTCCATTATTCCCGACCAGATAGAGGCAGGTACTTATCTTGCTGCGGCGGCTGCGGCGGGTGGAAGCGTCACCGTCAGAAATGTCATTCCAAAGCACTTGGAATCCACCCTTGAAAAATTAGCCGAGGCGGGCGCTATCATTACCGAGGGCGATGATTATGTGACCCTGTCCCGCGCGGGAAGAATTACACCCTCGTCCTTTAAGGCAAGTCCTTATCCCGGATTTCCCACCGATATGCAGCCTCAGCTGGCGGCGGTGCTGACCCTTGCGGATGGCGAGAGCACCATTACCGATGAGGTTTGGGATACAAGATTTAAGTATGCCGATCAGCTCAATGCAATGGGCGCAAAGATAGAGGTCTTACCCCGCAGCGCAAGGATAACCGGTGTAAGCTCATTAAGCGGTGCAAAGCTTGTGGCAAGCGATCTGCGCGCAGGCGCGGCGCTTGTTATTGCCGCACTTGCCGCAAGAGGCGAGAGCGAGATAACCAACATCCATTATGTGGAGCGCGGCTATGAAAACATTATCAGCAAGCTTCGCGGTGTTGGCGCGGATATTACCCTTGTTCGTGACTGATAAAAATAAAACTCCTTCAGGTGAAGGAGTTTTTTGAAAGAAATATATTTGATCATATAGGAGAAAAAGGATCATGAGTGCAACACTTATTAACGGAAAGCAGATAGCAAAAGAGACCTATGCCGAGCTGAAGGAGCGCACCGAGGCTTTGGCAGAAAAGGGAATAATTCCCGGACTGACAGTAATAATAGTAGGTGAAAACCCCGCTTCTATGACCTATGTTGCAAGCAAGGAAAAGAAAGCGGCACAGCTTGGATGGAATAGTAAGGTCATCCGCCTTGAAGAGAGCATTTCTCAGGCAGAGCTTATTGAGGTTATTGAAAAGCTCAATGCCGACCAAAGCGTTGACGGCATACTTGTTCAGCTGCCCCTTCCCAAGCATATTAATGAGCTTGATGTACTTGAAAAGATCGATCCCGACAAGGATGTTGACGGATTCCATATTGTCAATTCGGGCAGACTTTTTGCAGGTCTTGACGGATTTGTTCCCTGTACACCTAAGGGCATTATGAAGCTTATTGCCAGCACGGGCGTGGATATTTCGGGCAAGAACGCAGTGGTCTTGGGCAGAAGCCTTATCGTAGGCAAGCCTATCGCGCTGCTGCTGACCGCTGGGAATGCTACAGTTACCATCTGCCATAGCAGAACTGCCGATCTGCGTGAGCATACCCTTCGCGCAGACATTCTTGTTGCCGCTATCGGCAAGCCTAAGTTTGTCACCGCCGATATGGTCAAGGAGGGCGCAGTTGTTATCGATGTAGGCATCAACCGCACCGAGGAAGGTCTTGTGGGCGATGTGGATTTTGAGTCGGTCAAGGAAAAGGCAGGATATATTACCCCCGTACCCGGCGGTGTCGGACCGATGACTATAGCCATGCTGATGGAAAATACTGTCATTTCTGCGGAACGCAGAAATGACAAATGATTTCTCGCTACGCTCCATGAATTGACGATGGATCGTCATGAATTGAGCCTATTGGCTCATGAATTGCAGACGGTGTCTGCATGAATGTGTTGCACTTTGTGCAACACATTGTTAAGGTCGGCGGAGCCGACACAATCATGCAATCGGAGATTGCAATTTATGGCGTAGCCAATTCATGATTTTCAACAGAAAATCAATTCACGCGCATTCAGCGCAATTCATTATTTTATCGAACTTTCCAAAAAAGGAGAATTAAGTTGATCACTCAATCACTTGCCCAAAGGGCTTTAGACTTGGCTCTCTCCAAGGGCGGAGATTTTGCCGAGCTTTATATTGAAGATACCGAAAGCAACAGCCTTACTATGCTCAACGGCGATACCGATAACGCTTCTTCGAGCCGTAGAGTGGGTTGCGGTGTGCGTGTTGTTTCGGGTACTAATTATGTTTATACCTATACTGCGGGATTGGGCGAAAAGGACATTCTTGCCGCCGCGCAGGCTGCCGCCGATGCCACCGATGCCGAAAAGCAGGCTGAGGCTATCGAGTTTGAAGTAAAGGCTTTTTCCGCAAAGATAGAAAAGCAGGCCTCAGATGTTGACAATTCATTCCGCGCAAAGCTGCTTTTGGATGCGCATAATGCCGCAAAAAGTGTGGATAGCCGCATTGCTCAGGTCAAGGCGGTCATTGCCGACACCGACAAGCGCGTTCTTATCTGCAACAGTGAAGGCTTGTTTGCATCGGACAGACGAGCAAATACCCGAATCCGCATACAGTCGATCGCCCGCGACGGAAGTGAGACACAGACAGGTATGGCTTCACCCGGTAAGGGCTGCGGCTATGAGCTTTTTGACAGAATAGATGTTGCCCGGCTTGGCAAGCAGGCATCGGAGATGGCGATCACTATGCTGACCGCACCCGAATGTCCTTCGGGAAGATATCCCGTTGTTATCGACGGTGGATTTGGCGGTGTTGTTTTCCACGAGGCTTGCGGACATTCCTTAGAGACCACCGCGGTATCCCGCGGAAACAGCGAGTTTTGCGGCAAGCTTGGTCAGCAGATAGCCAGCGAAAAGGTTACCGCCATCGACGACGGAACCATCCCGGGTGAATGGGGAACACTTTCCATTGACGATGAAGGTCACCCCACACAGCGCAATGTGCTTATCGAAAAGGGCATACTTAAAGGCTATATGAGTGATATGATAGGCGCGCGCAGAATGGGAATCGCCCGTTCCGGCAACGGCAGACGTCAGGATTATACCTTTGCGCCCACCTCGAGAATGACAAACACATTCATTGCCGCAGGTGAGGATGACGATGAGGAGATGATCTCAACCCTCGGCACAGGTCTTTATGCCAAGACCATGGGCGGCGGAAGCGTCAACCCCTTGACGGGCGAGTTCAACTTTGCGGTCAACGAGGGCTATTGGGTCAAGGATGGCAAGATAGTCAGCGCGGTGCGTGGCGCGTCGCTTATCGGCAAGGGCGGCGAGGTGCTTATGAACATCGACCGCGTAGGCAAAAAGGTTGAGCTTGCCGCGGGCGTTTGCGGCTCGGTCAGCGGTGATGTACCTACCAATGTAGGTCAGCCGAGGATACGCATCAAGGAGCTTACAGTCGGCGGAAAGGGTGGCGCATTATGAGATTTGATGATTTCCGCGCGAAAGCGTTTAAGATAGCCTTGGAAAAAGGCTGCGAAAGTGCCGAGCTGTTTATGCAGGACAGCGAGGAGACCTCCATCAAGGTGCTTGAGGGCAAGGTGGACAGCTATGACTACAGCCACACCACAGGCGCAAACCTGAGGGTCAAGCATCAGGGCAAGGACGGATATTATTACACCGAAAGCTTTGATGACCCCGAAAAAGCGGTCATTAAGGCTATGGACAATGCCTTGTTTGCATCAAGCGACGAGCATCCCTGGTGTAGCGAGAGCGTTGATATTTATGATATGCCCGAGGTCGACCTGACGGCAGAAATGATGTCGCCCGGTGACCTTATCTCTCTTGCATTGGATGCAGAAAAGTACGCATTAGAGAGTGACAAGCGGGTTTTGCGTATGGATTACAACGGCGCAAGCACATTTAAGCAGACTACACTTATTTGTAATACATTGGGACAGAACTCCGCATATACAAAGAGCGCGTTTTTTACCGCCATCAGCCCCATAGTAGGCGAGGGTGACGAGGTCCGTGACAGCTTTGCATATCTCACGGGCGCCGATGCGCGAAACAGCAAGGTGCTTGCCAAGACCGCAACGGCTATGGCAATTGCCAAGCTTGGTGCAAAGCCTGTAGCGGGCGGCGATTATAAGATAATTCTGCAGAGCAAGGTCGCAACCGATATGCTGGGCATTTTCTGTTCGCAGTTTTCGGCAGAAGCGGCGCAAAAGGGACTTTCGCCTCTTGCGGGCAAGGAAGGCACAATGATTGCCGCGCCCTGCGTTTCCATAACCGACGACCCCCTGCACAAGTATAACCCCCGTCCCTTTGACGATGAGGGTGTGGCAAGCGTGGTAACACCCGTTATCCACAAGGGCAAGTTTATATCTCTGCTCCACAACCTGAAGACCGCGAAGAAGGCGGGTGTCAAGTCCACCTCCAACGCGGGCAGAGCGGGCACCGCCTCGGGAATCGGTGTTGCTCCCTCCAACTTTATTCTCAAGGAGGGTGACACATCACTTGAGATGATGCTTCGCGAAATGGGCGATGGTCTGCTCATCTGCGAGGTGGCGGGTCAGCACGCAGGCGCCAATGCGGTAACAGGTGATTTCAGCCTTATGGCAAGCGGCTTTAAGGTGGAAAACGGCAAGGTCACCTCCCCCGTAGACCAGATAATTATTGCGGGTAATTTTAACAGAATGCTTTGTGATATAGAAAAGGTGGGCAATGATACCTTCTTTGATCTGCCCTTGGGATCGGTATTTGCAAGTCCCAGCCTTTATATACCCAAGGGAATCAAAGTATCGGGAGAATAAAGATGGATCAGAAGAAAATAGACAGAATAAACGAGCTGGCGCGTCTTGCCAAGGAGCGCGAGCTGACTCAGGAGGAGCAAGCAGAAAGAGCCAAGCTTCGCCGCGAATATATTGATGCCTATGTGGGCAATCTGCGCGCCACATTGGAAAACACCGTCATCGTCCGCCCCGACGGCACAAAGGAAAAAATAACCCCGAAGAGCTAAAGAGAACGATTTCTCGCTTCGCTCCATGAATTGATTTCGCTATGAATTGCAATCTTCGATTGCATGTTGGTGTCGGCTTCGCCGACATTAATAATTTGTTGCACCTCATCCACCGCAAGCGGTCCCCCTTCCCCTGAAGGGGAAGGCTATGGCAACACCTTCATGCAATCGTACTCCCTCAGTCACGCTACGCGTGCCACGTCTCGCTGCGGCTCGGTCACGCCGCGGGTCTGACATCACACCGTGATGTCATTCAACACCGCGTCGCCGCTTCGCTACCCTCAATGAGGGAGCCATTTGCAATTCATTAAAAGATAAAAGCGATTACCTACCATCGTAGGTAATCGCTTTTTGTTATATAGGGGAAAAGACAGGGTATATTTCAGCTTGCGGGGATGCTTTCTGCTTTCAGGGCCTCGTCGTATGCCTGCTTGCAAGCGGCAAACCAATCATCCATAGTGGGATAGATGTGTTTATAGCGTCTGTTATAGGTGGTTTCGGCACCAATGCTATAGTCCTCTCTTTTCACAACTTGCTCTTTAAGCTCGCCGCCTTCAAGATAGATACAGCCCTCTTCCATCTGTTCATCATTAATGCTGAATACCAGCGGATCGTAACGCAGCACCTTGTTAGGCCGCTTGCGGTAGAATAGTCCTCTGTCTTGGAAAGATCTGATGAAAAGATGTACCGAATGCCCTGCGATCGATTCATCGGAAAGCAGCTCTTTGCTTCCGCCTTCATACAGTATCAGGTAATCTCCTCTGTAATATAAGCCTTCGGGAGCGCTACGCATATTCTGGAAGATCAGCATATTATCATATTCAAAAAATATCATAACGCTGTCATTGGCTGAATATCTGTCCGTATCGGTCAGATCGGGCTGCTTGGTCAGCTCAACATCCTGACCTTTTGCAGAAACGGAGACTATCTTTTTATCCTTAACTGTAAGAATAACCGTTTCGGACAGTCCCATTACCTCAACAGTATGGGTGCCGCTCGTCAGTTTGCCTTCGCTTACGAGGGACAAAAGCTCCCGCTTGAGAGATAAGTTATCCACCGCAAGATCGCTGTCGGTCTTGGGGGTAGGTCTTGTGTAGACCTTTTCGGGAGGAGCAGGCTCATCTTTTGATACCTCGGGCATTCTCACATCGGTCAGCAGCATCTTATCATCCTGCCACAGTATGCCATCGGCGCGAAGATAGATAACGCTTTCTGCTTCGTTGTTATTGCCGATCACTCTTGCAGTGAGAACATCGGTAGAAATAAGTGTCTTTTGCTTGGTTTCAAAATCAACCTTCCACAATCTGTTTTGACTGTCAATATAGTAATTTGCGGAATGTATAGATCCATCAAATACCTGATGAAGATAGCTTGATACCACCCATTTTACATCGGTCGCCACCATTTCGGCGGGGTAGGTGTAGCTCTCTGTTTCTTTGATGTAGGTTACAGGCAGATACCACATATTGTCATCATTATCAATAACAACAAAGTCGCTCAGTTGATGCTTATAGACCGTCTTTACATTGTCATGTATCTTTATGGGGTATCCTTCGCGCTCGGACTCAAAATGCGAGGGGAATACCCACAGCTCGTTATCGTTGGTAATTGCAATTCCATGGACCAACGTGGGCATATAAATTATCTCACGGATATTATCCAGTGCAGGAAGCAATCCTCCTCCGTTGCCCCTCCATACAACACCGTTCTCTGTCAGGAGCAACAAATCAGCTGTGGCCTTGACATTCTTCAGTATCAGCTTGCCGTTTTTCCAATAGTTTCCATCTTGGTCAAGTTCTGAGATGACGGGAGCACTCGCGGTTTTATCGCTCTGTTGCACAAGGGTGGGTGCGGAATATCCGCCCGATTGGCTTTTCCAAGTCCATACGCTTCCGTCAGACTTTGTGACGGTATTCCAATTTTTGACCTCCACAACATCGGTGATAACATATCCGTCGGAGCGGTAGAAGGTGCCATCCTCGCCCCAGGCATACATTATATCGTAAGAGGGTCTAAGCTGCTTTGGAATAAGCTTGCACAGTGCTTTGAAGGTGAACTCTGTTCCCGCGTTGCCGCCCCAGACCGTTCCGTCGGCACGGGCAACCATAATGTTCTTATTTTCTGCGGATGCAATAACACTCTCAAAATCATCGGGGGTGTATTCTGCAAGCCGCTTTGCCGACATTTCCTTTATTGCCTGACCGTAGACGGTTTCAAGATGGTTTTCGGGAAGATTCCACAGTCCTACGCACTCAAGCTTATCCCAATTTTTGTTATTCCAACCCTTTGTGAAGTTATCATAGCGGAGATAGGTGACCGTCTCGCCGTTTATCAGCTGAAGTATCACGCCAAACTCGCCGCTGCCGCCACCGCTTACATAGAGAACGGGATTTATTGCGGTGTAGGGGTATTCATTGGGGATCGTCAACTCCAAATTGCGGGTAAAGCCGTTTTTATTGATACAAGGTATTATCACCTTGCCACTTGATGCGCTTTGAGAAGTGAATATCATATACTCATCTTCAAAAGCAATGCGGTGATAGAAATAGTACACCTCGCCCTCGGGGGCTGCTTCTCTGCCAAGCTTTTCAGCATCAAAATCGGGAGCAAACTGCGCAGAAGTCTGCTCTGCCCATTGATTATACAGTCTGCCGTAGTGGGCAAAAAGGTTTACCCCTGTAGTGGACGCTGTGACCGTTTCGGGTTTAGGATCAACACCGTTTATGGCCTTGATGATATTCTCTTCGGTAAGGGCATAAAAAGCCACGCGAGGCGCTTTGTTATAAAAAGCCTCTTCCGCTTTGTACTCATCGGCGGTGACTATTTGAAGCCCCAGCATATATCTGTGGGTAGTGGTCTGTAGGTCATACTCTATAGCTGTGACCTTATTTATTTTAAGTATCCCGTTTCTTATATCGGCTGAAACGCGGGCGGGCAGGTTGCCGTTTTGGCTTGAAGCCATACTGTTGACGCGGACATCCGACCAATCGGCATAGCTTATTTCATAAGCGACGGCATTTACAGTATCCGGGCTGGCCTTAAAGATCAGCGCGCCATTGTTTTTCCAATCGGGTAGGGTAACCATGATCTCAGGCTTTTGGTCATTTGACAGATCCACAAGGGCGAACATCATCTCGTGAGGGCTGTATTTAAGTCCCTTTGAGGAAAGATAACCTCTTAACGTTCCATTTTCCTCACTATCGCCTATGGTCCAATAATAATCATAGCCCTTGAGCAAGCCAATATATCTATCCTTTTCCTCATCGGTGAAAGCGGAAAGGGTAAGATCATCGGTTACCGAAACAAAGCGGTATCCTCGATTATAAAACTCGAGAGTATAGGTCTTTTTTATGCAAGCATAGGGCTCAAACTCGGCAGTAAAGGAAAGATGGTTTCCGCTGACGGTCACACCATATATTTTTATGTCGTAGCTATGAGCATACTCATTGTAGGTTTTGTCGGTGATCTTTTTGACGGCATCGGCATTTTCGGTAAGCTTGAATTTATAATTCTTAAAATGCCTGTCTAAAACGGCCTTTATGCTTTTTTCGTCAAGCTTATAGGTGCCGTCGGTATTTTTCTGCAGATCATGATCCTGAGCCAAGGCAAAATATGCCATCAGCAGACCGCATTCTCCCAATTCTGAAGGGTCTGCAAAGGAAAACTCGCCTGCGGGCAGACCGGCAAACGCGGAAAGACGGAACCAGTTTTCAATTTTTTCGATATCCTCTCTCAGCTTGCCGTAGGTTATTGAATACTCACCCACATTTATGACCGTGTTATCATCTATTGGCGGTTGTGTATCGTCTATCTGCGGCAGCGAGGGGGTGGGCAGATCGGGGGTGTTAGGCTCTGCGGGGGCATTGGGATCATCGGGCTCGATGGGAGAGTTAGGGCCGTCGGGATTTACAGGCGGCTCATCGGGGGTCTGATACCCATTTGGTCCGACATCCGGAGTGGGCAGATCGGGGGTGTTAGGCTCTGCGGGAACATTGAGGTCATCGGCAGGCTTGTCGCTTACCGATACCATTGCACAGCCCGTTATAAATGCCGCGATCAGCACAACGCAGACCGCCGTTATAAGATGTCTTTTATGCTTTGTGGTCAGGGCAATTATGCGTTTTTTAAGACTTCCGCCGCCCAATCCTACGGCATAAAGCTTCTTTTTGGGGATCATATCAACGATAAGACGGGCATAGGGAATGCGCTTATCCTCGGTAAGCTTTTCCACCACCGCTTCGTCACAAGCAAGCTCGGCATCCTGTCTTGACAAGATTGCCGCCGCCCAGATAAGGGGATTCCACCAAAATACACACAGCGCCAAAATGCAGACTACGCTCCATATATGGTCACCGTGGCGAAAATGGGTCAGCTCGTGCTGGATGGCAAGGTCCCGCCTGACATCTGTGTTCGCCGAAGGGGTAAGGTATATATCTCTGCCAATAAGACAGGGGGTGTCGGCATTGGTGGAAAGATATATGCTATGGTTGCCCATGGCTTGGACAAAGGTTCTGCCCTTTTTGACCTTGGAAAAATATGTAAATGCAGTAATTCCGAACCAACTTGCCAAGGCAACCGCTCCAACTCCCCAGACTATGCCGATTATTGCGCCCGTGGAAAGCTTTTCGCTTTTTATCTGCGGTGCTGGTTTATTGACTATTTCCGACTGCGGGGGTGTTTGCGGAGTTGAGGGAGCTTGCGGCTCCTGAGGGATCTGCGGCAGCGAGGGAGTGGGAAGCTCGGGGGTGTCAGGCTCCGCGGGGGTGTCAGAACCCTCGGGTACCGATGGAACCTTGCCGCCCACATCGGGGTCTGTGTTTATTTCGGGATTCTGCGGCTCGGTGGGCCCATTGGGGTCAACCAAAGTGCCGCCCTGATTGGGCAAAGTCACATCGGGGGTATCTGTATTCGGTGTGTCGGGCATATTGATATCAGGCTTAGATGCTTGCTCATTGCCCTGCTCACTTGAGAGAAAGCTCATACCTTCGGGCAGATCAAGCTCAAGCTCAAAGACCGAAAGGGGCAAACACATTTTTATAAGCACCACAAGCCACAGGGCATATACCAGCCGCGCGGACAGATGCTTTTTAAATATTGCTCTGACGGCTATGACCGCCGCGGTAAGCAAACTCAATACTATAAGATATCTTGTCATATTAACCTCTCTGTTTCTTTTCCGCCTCGTCAAGTATCTTATGCAGCTCGGCTATATCCTCCTCGGAAAGACTCTGTCTTGAGGTCAGCGCCGAAATCATAAGTCCCACGCTTCCGTCATAAACGCGGGATAAAAATGAGGCAGTTTCGGTGATGGCTGCATCCTTTCGCGAAATTGCGGGGGAGTATTGATGGTGGCTGCCGTCATCCTCCATAGTCACCGCATCCTTGGCAATAAGTCTTTTGAGCATTGTAAAAACGGTGGCTTTTGTCCAGCCCGTTTCGCCCTCCAGCTCGGTAACAATATCCTTGAGAGTGCAGGGGCTGTGCGTCCAAAGTACCTTCATTATTTTCCATTCGCTGTCCGAAAGATTTATCTTGTTCATAAAGATCACCTCATTTGTAAGTTAGAAAGTTTACACTTGTCAACTATAGAATAGCATATAGGTTTACATCTGTCAACCTCTTTTTATAAGCAACGCCTCGGGCACTATACCTGAGGCGTTGCTTATATAGGGGAAAAGAGAAAGGAGAACACACGAAAAAGTCAGTTAGTCAAAAATTATAAGTGCTTTTGCGAATACGGGCGGTAAGGAATGCCCCTGCGGTGCACAGAAGCAGTGCGCCTGCAATAATTGCAATTGATCTTTTCATCTTTATCACGACCTTTTTTATTTTATATCTGTTTTGGCATAAAACTTGCCGATATCTGACGGAGAAACGGAAATGCTCGGAGTTATCGGCCTTTTAATATGCAGAGTCATCTCCGATATATATATCACATATATAAACTTCGTCTTTGATCGCCGCAATGTAAATGTTCATGTAGTATTCTTCATTGCCATTTTTTACACTGAAGGTAACGCCCGTTTCATTGCTCCCTCCGCTACCGCCGAAGAATGCATATCTTATTGAGTCGTACTCGATTTCGTCGGGAATCGAAAGCGTAGCGTAGCATATATTATCAGGTTTTCCCTCAGAATTGACAGAGACATAACACACATCAAAGGTTCTGTTTTTTTGGTCTATCTCATAGTAAAACAATCTTTGACGATAAGGACCTATAAAACTGCCGGCTCCAACGATCTCTTTATTATTATTAAGAAATGATGCAGTTTTTTCTTCGTCCACATATCTTTCATTTTCTTTATCGAAATACCGATCGTATATGATCTTATTTTCTTCATACCATTGTTCTATGGTAGTATCTTCTGTTTTTCTGTTACGTTCAAACTGCCGTTGCACATTGATCTTATCGCAGGCCTTTATTGTCTTTTCAGGGGCAAGAAACTCTATTTTTCCGTTTTCTATTATTGCCGTTCCCTCTTGGCTATACACTTCATCCTTATCAAAAATAATCGCCACAGAGTCAAAGGTGCGACTCTCAGAAAGCCTGTTTACAATACATCTGTATCTGAGCTTTCCGTCTTCCTGATAAAGAGAATAGGAAACATCATCCACATGGTTGGTATTTTTTATTTCGGTATAACCATCGGGATATATGGCAATATAATAACCGCCTACGGCTTTGCCGTCCGACAGAACCAAAATGTCTTTGACCTCAAAAACATCTGTCAGGCTTTTGCGGTTACTGACCTTAAACTCTATTCTCTGTCCGCGGGCAGAAATCGCCATTACATATCCGCCATCCTGAACCTCTAAAATCACGGGAATTGATAATCCCTTGATCAATACCGTGTGAGGTCCGTGCAAAAGCGCTTTAGATTGCTTCAAAGCGGTCATCTCTTCGCGGAAGCTTGCCGCGTTGACAGTAAAATCCGTCAGCAGTACATTGTCAAGGATCTTTTGGTTGTCGATCCATAAGGTGCCGTCGGCTTTAACAAATGCACAAACATCTCCCCATATCGCCGCATAAACAACATCCTCAGCCAACAGCTTGTGAATGCCTTCTTTAACTATATATAGGTTATGTTCAAGGTCGATATAGGAGAAAGTAGTCTCTCCTATAGACTCGAATACATATTTACAGCTTTGCGAAATCGGCTTTTCAGGGCTTAAATCCTCTTGGCTTTTGTTTAATTTTTTCTCGTTTGCAAGATAGGGTGTTCCGTCCTGTCCGTATTCAACTGTATAAGAAAAACTGTCTCCGCTCAGATCGGTATATGAATAGGCTGACGCCCTTGCAATATTGGTTTTAATAAGGCTTTGTTTATACGCGACCTTTTCATCCTCCACAACGGCGTTCCAGCACCAAAGCTCACCCTTACTTAAAAGAGCCCAGCCCTTATCGCCCTCTGCAGCTGCGTCAACAACATCTGCAAAAAGCTTGGTATATTGGACATCCATAGTATTGGTTGCATAAAGGTCTCCGTTAATATCAAGTTGCGCACCATCAAGGAACTTTAGGGGCGTGTAGTAGTCTTCGAGGAAGTTTGCCGTCCACTCATAATAAGAGTCCTTCAAGGTTTCCCATATTCCATATACCTTGCCATCAGCAGCTGTGACCAAAAATTGAGGGTTACGGCTCTCCATAGCCTTCAAAACGCCTTGATAATCATCGGCATTCCAATCGGGATATCTATCAACTGCCGCGGAAGGCTCGGCGGGGGTGTCGGGTATATCAGATGCGCTCGGCTCTTCAGGGTCGGAGGGGGTGACCGGTACGATGGGGTCACCGGGGTCAGCAGGATCGGAAGGGGTCACCGGCACATCGGGGGTAGCGGGGTCGGTAGGCTTATCGGTGGTGCCGGGAGTGGAGGGCTTATGAGGGTCATTTTCGCCATTACCCTCATTTTGCCCCGGGGTATCGGGTAAAGTGCCGCTTGGTGTAAAATTATCCTTTCCCACACAGGCAAGCAAAGTAAATATCAATGATAAGGTCAATACCGAAATTATCAGCGCCTTGAGGATGTCTTTTTTCATGGTTTACCCCCGTGTTTTTGTTTGTGTTTTCAGTTTATAACAAAGGAAAAAGCCTGACAACAACAAAAGAATTACAAAAGTATCACAAAAAAGTAACAATGGAAACAAAAGATTTACAACGGAAACAAAAGGGTTACAAAAGCTTTGAAAAGGTTACAAATAAATTAAAAAATTCCCCGAAATTTGGCAAAATTCGGGGAATTTTCGTTCACAAATTATTTACAATTTTTATAGGATGAATTGCAATCGCACTCCCTCCGTCTTTTTGCCTTGCGGCAAAAATCCACCTCCCTCGTTGATGGAGGCTTCTATCCGTCGGCTTTGCCGACACCTTCATATTTGCGTTTTGTCATCCTGAGCGAAGTCGAAGGATCTCAAACGCAAATATTTCATCCGCAGGATGCGGATTTCATCCACCATCGGTGGATTTCATATTTTGCCAACGGCAAATATATCACTGCGAGCAAAGCGAGCCGCTACTCCCTCCGTCAAAACCTGCGGTTTTGCCACCTCCCTCGTTGATGGAGGCTGTTGCAATTCATAAGCCGTTAGGCTCAATTCATGACAATTTATTGTCAATTCATGCCCGAAGGGCAATTCATTTTTTCAGCAGTATTCAGCGTGAAAGATGATTTTTTACATCTTTCCTAATTCATATGCTCTTTCAGTGCAAGCGTCGGCGGCGGCTTTGAGTATATCCGCGGCATTCTTTTCTTCAAGCACATTCATTGCGGCAATTGTCGTTCCACCGGGTGAGCAGACGCGGCGGATCAATTCTGCGGGGGGAACATCGCCCTGCAGGATCATTTTTGCACTGCCCTCAAAGGTTTTGGCACAAAGGCGCAGACAATCGTCATAGTTAAGTCCCACGCTTTCGCCCCAACGGGAAAGAGCCTCAATATAATAATACACAAAGGCGGGGCAAGAGCCGTTGATGGCAATTATCTCATTCATCTTATCCTCACCGATAATGCAGGTCTCGCCTAAGCCCGCGAAAAGCTTTTCAGCGGCATAAAGCTCGTCATCGGTAGTGCCTTCGCAAGCGCAAAGGGCGGTAGCGCCGCAACCCAAAAGCAGAGGGGTGTTGGGCATTACGCGAACAATATGAACTCCCTCGAGAGATGCGCGTATCTTTGCGGAGGGGTAACCCGCAACGATACTGATTATGGTGGGGTAGGGCTTTTTTGCCTCTTTAAGCTGAGAGAGCAGACCTTCCATTCCCTGAGGCTTGACGGCAAAAAGCACCATTTCGCAGTTTTCAAAGACCTCAATGGCGCTACCGAGTAAAGCGTATCCCTTATGGCGGCATTCCTGTTGCTTATCTGCAGACAGATCAAAGACGGCGATCTCGCCCGCCGCGGCAATATTCCCGCTGACAGCGCCCGCAAGGATGGCACTGCCCATATTTCCAAATCCGATAGTTCCCAATTTATACATAATACTTCTCCTTTAAAGGTGGGTTACGGCACCCTATAGCTTACTAATATTTGCTGAGTTTTTTCACCTCATCCACCACTTCGTGGTCCCCCTTCTCCTCAAGGAGAAGGCTTTAGATAAGTATAGCACATTTTTTAATTAAATCATAGTTTTTTGAATAATATATAAAATAAAGGCAAAAGGAGGTGCAATGTGGGGAAAAACACACCGCCCGAAAAGTACAAAGCGGTAACCGAAAAGAGCGTGTTGCCCATCTATTCAGTGGGTATAGTGGTGCTATGCTACGGGATATGCTTTCCTATGAGGAGCTTTATGAGTTTTCTTAGCGCGGGACTTGCCGCGGGGGCGGTCTATCTGCTTTTGCAGTGCTTGCTTCCCAAAAGAGTGGTGTATCGAGTAGATTCCCCACGCTCTGCGCTGCTTGAAAATGGGCAAAGCCTGCGCGCCAAGCTGTGTGCCGCCGCGGAAAGCACCCAAGACCCGCAGGTGCGGCAAAGCATATACCGCATTGACGATGCCGCCCGCGGGCTTTTGGCTTGGGGCGAGGCGCACCCCTTTGATAAAGACAGATTGGGGCGGTTTGTGCGGTTCTATCTGCCCGCCGCGCTAAAGCTTGCAGAGGAGTATTGCCGTATGGAAGATCAAAACTCCAAAGGGCGTAATATCCTGCAAGCTATGGAAAAAAGCGCCGAAATGCTGGCTCAGATGGGGGCGGCTTTTGAAAAACTGCAGGATGATCTGTTTCTTCCGCGGGCAATGGATATCACTGCCGAGATCACCGCCATAAAAGCCTTGCTTCAGGCGAGCCGACTTATTGACAAAGATTAAGTATTGGAGGGTCATATTATGAATGAGCAGACTACCACCGAGAAGGAAGTTTATAATAACCCCGATCAACTGAATTATGCCGACCTGACCGAGGAGGAAAAGGAGCGTGTCTCAAAGCTTACCGCGCAGATAGACATTGCCGATGCAGAAGGGGTACTGCACTACGGCGGCGAGGCGCAGACGGCTATTGCGGAGTTTGCCGCAACCGCCCTTGACAATGTCCGCACCAAGGAGTTGGGACAGGTGGGGGATATGCTTTCGGCTTTGGCGGGGGAGCTTCGCGACTTTGACGGGGAAAAGGATGGCTTTTTAGGTAAGCTGCTGGGCAAGGGTAAAAGCCGCATCACTACCCTTAAGCTTAAATACGACAAGGCGGAAAAGAGCGTGGAAAGACTTACGGAAGGCTTGGAGGAGCAGCAGATGATACTGCTTCGCGATATTGCCCTTTTGGGTCAGCTTTATGAGCATAATCTGCAAAATTTCCGTCTTTTGACCCTTTACATAATGGCGGGCAAGGGAAAACTCAGGGACATTTACAAGGAAAATGTCCCCGCCTTAAAGGAAAAAGCACAACAAAGCGGCTTGCCCGAGGATGCTCAGGCGGTGCGGGATATGGTGAACCTTTGCGACCGCTTTGAAAGCAAGCTTCACGACCTTGAGCTGACGCGGGCGGTGGCATTGCAGATGGGACCCCAACTGCGTTTGGTGCAAAGCAACGACACGCTGATGGCAGAAAAGATACAATCGGCGCTATGCAACACAATTCCGCTGTGGAAAAGCCAAATGGTCATCGCCTTGGGACTGCAACATTCAATGCAAGCTATCCGTGCTCAGCGCGAGGTGACGAACATTACCAACGCACTTCTGCGAAAAAATGCCGAGATACTAAAAAGCGCGACCTTGGAGACAGCAAAGGAAAATCAACGGGGAATCGTGGATATTGAGACCCTGCGGGATACCAACAAAATGCTTATTGAGACCCTTGATGAGGTTTCTGTTATACAGCGAGAAGGCAAGGAAGCCCGCCGCGCGGCAACCGCTGAGCTTTTAAGCATCGAAAATCAGCTTAAATCAAGGCTGATGGCATTGGGCAGTTGAGATGAAGCATTTCAAAAATCCCACCCTTGCATGGCTTATTTCGGCGGCAATGGCTTTTGCAGGGGTGCTGATAGGTATTTTCGGGCATTAAAAAGCATTGTATTTGAATAAAAAACACAGCTATTGGAAAAATAATTCCAAGAGGTGATCTTTATGAAAATGTCCCCCGAGGAATACCGCAAAACATACAAAAAAGCATCCCCCGCCTCGCCCTCTGCCAAGACATTGCCCCGAGCGTTTTTGGCAGGCGGTGCTATCTGCGCGTTGGGTCAGGCGTTTATTGAGCTTTACACAAGCAACGGGATCAGCGAGAAAAATGCCGCCGCCCTGACTTCTTGCACACTGATAACCATAGGTGTGTTGCTTACCGCCTTTCGTATCTTTGAAAAACTGGCTAAATGGGCGGGGGCGGGCACACTTGTGCCCATTACCGGCTTTGCCAACGCCATCGCATCTCCCGCCATTGAGTTTCGTGACGAGGGGAGGGTGCTTGGCACCTGCGTGAAAATGTTCACCATCGCAGGGCCTGTTTTGACCTTTGGCATCACCGCCAGCGTGATCTATGGGATCATATATTGGGCATTGATGTAACGCAAAGTATATACTGTTGTAAATATTAGTATTATCATATATGTATAAATAGCCTGAAACCTTTGATTCTGTTGACTTTTTTGGGTTTTTAGTATGCTAAATACTGCTAAATATTGTTGACTTTTTATTTGCTCAGGTATAATATTAAAATAGTTTATTGCGATTTTAATATTATAAAAAACATATAAGGAGAGAAACAATATGATTATCGGTATCCCCAAGGAAACAAAAGAACACGAATATCGTGTAGCTTCCATCCCTTCCGACGTTGCTGAGCTTATCCGTGCCGGTCATAAGGTCATGGTCGAAAAGGACGCAGGCGCAAGAGCAGGTTACTTCGATGAAGATTACGCTGCAGTAGGCGCTGAGATCGTCGATGTTGAGACCGTTTATACCGCTGACCTTATTTATAAGGTTAAGGAAGTCCTTCCCCACGAGTATGATTGCTACAAGAAAGAGGGTCAGATCCTCTTCACCTATATCCATTCTGCAGCACATCCCGAGCAGAGCATTGAGCTGATGAACCGCAAGGTCATCGGTATCGCTTATGAGGATGTTACCGATGCAGAAGGCAGACTCCCCCTGCTTGCTCCTATGAGCGAAATGGCAGGTAAGGGCGGCTTTATGGCTGCTGTCCGCTTTAAAGAGACCATCAACGGCGGTGACGGAATGATGCTCAGCCGTGTTTGCGGCGTTGCAACTCCCCACATCGTCATCATCGGCTGCGGCGGCACCGGTATGGGCGCTGCTGAATATGCTTCCGCTCTGGGCAACAAGGTCACCATCCTTGATGTCAGCCGCAAGGCAATGCAGAGAGCACACGGTCTGCTTCCTCAGAATGTTGAGTTTTTGCAGGCTTCCCGCGAGAACGTTCTTGCCAACCTGAAGACCGCTGATGTTATCATCAACTGCGTACTTTGGCAGAAGACAAGAAAGGATCATATGATCTATCGTGAGGATCTTAAGCTGATGAAGCGCGGCGCTATGATCGTTGACGTTGCTTGCGACGATAACGGTGCTATCGAGACCTGCCGCTCCACCACCCACGACGATCCCGTATATTACGAAGAGGGCGTTCTGCACTATGCAGTTGCTAACATCCCCTCCCTGTATGCACATACTTCTTCCATCCTGCTTTCCAACGCAACACTGCCCTACACCCTTGAGATCGCTAACAAGGGCATCAAGAAGGCTCTGGTCGACAACAAGTATCTGCGCGCAGGTCTCTCTTTCTGGGACGGCAAGGCAACCCTTAAGGAATGCTGCGACGTTAACGGATATGAGTACCACAATCCCGACGACATCATCAAATCCTTTTAATTAAATCCCCAACTGGCAAAAGGCTTCGCTCATTCCCCGAGCGAAGCCTTTTGTTTGTGTTATTTTTAAAGTACCCTCATCCTTGCAAAGCAACGGCAGGAGCAAGCCCCTGCCCTACAAGGTGTCGCAAAGCGACACCTTACTTCTTACTTCTTCACTATTACTTCTTACCTGCGAGCAAAGCGAGCCTCTTGCGCGCCTTGGCTCCCTCTCAGAGGGAGCTGTCAGCGAAGCTGACTGAGGGAGTAATGCTCCCGTTGGTCGCAGGTAAGA
>JAFQUM010000007.1 GCA_017408485.1 Clostridia bacterium
TAAGAACGCTCTCTTCTGAGATAATTGTTCTTTTCGTCCTTTTCTTCATTTTCGGTTTTGTGCTCAGCATGGATCGTGAGGTAACCGTTTCTGACTTCGGCGTGGATATCCTCTTTGGAGAAGCCGGGGAGCTCAGCGTCAAGAACATATGCGTTCTCGGTCTCGCGAATATCGGTCTTGAAGGCAGGAACCTGATGTCCGAAGAAGCTCTTCTCAAATTCCTCCATCGCTTTGAAGGGGTCATAGGAACCAAGAAAATGGTTGCTGCGTGCAAAGGGTGTAAGTTCAAACATAACAGAATCCTCCTTATAGATTTGTAAGTGTATTATTTGTTGAAAGGGGCAAACTTGTTCGAGATCCAGGCGCCATTCGGATCTCTTCCTTTCACATGACATATTGTAAGCTTAATTTGTTACACAAGTGTTATGAAAAGATGTTGTAATTGTAAACATTAGCACTCGACAGCGTAGAGTGCTAATTACGAAAGCTAAAAATGTTGCAGCTCAATTGATAAGGGAGAAAATAAAAAGTAATAGTGAATAGTTGCATTGCAGCGGCAGTGCTTTTCTTGTAAATCGGTGGCATATATGTTATAATCTGACTATAACACCGAAGGGGAAGATGGTATGCATTGCAGATATTGCGGCGCCGAAATGACCGAAAGAGAAACAAAATGCCGCGTTTGCGGCAGCACCTCAAAGGTAGAAGGCTGTGACAGCTGGGGCGATAAGGATGCCCGCAGACCGATGATCCTTGACGGACAAAAGTCAAGCTATCGGGTTCACGGACATACCGAGGAGGGCGAGGGCGGAAGCAGTTTCCGCGAATACTGCTCGGAGGATGAGCAAAAAAAGCCACCTCAAAGGAACATAGCCGATGAGATAAAGGAGCTTTGGCACGACAAAAATGCCAAGGGCGGCCGCGCTGTGCTTAAGGTGCTGCTTTTTATAGTATTCTTTATACTTTATTTGTTCGTTGAGGTCTTTTTGGAAGAGGTTTTTAATTAAACTACATAAATACAGACTCCGCTCCGTAGTAATTACAGAGCGGGGTTTTGTATACGCTATGGTATACTTTAAACTTTCTTTGCTAAATCTTATTTGCGCTGTTGTAAATGTTTGGTAAATATGGTATTCTTACTATAATTAGTGTGTTTTTCAGGAGACAAAACACAAAAAGAAAGAGAGGACATCTTATGATCATCGGATTGGTTCTGATTGCCGCTCTTGGCGCTCTCGGCTATGCAGCATTTAACTTCTACATGGTCAAAAAGCTCAAAGAAGGCACACCCCGTATGCAAGAGATAGCAAAGGCTATCCGCATCGGTGCAAACGCTTTTATCGTTTATGAGTACAAAATCATCATTATCGTTGCTGTTTGTATTGCCATCGCTCTTGCCGCGCTTATTTCTTGGCAGGCAGCCTGCGCATTTATCATAGGCGCAACAATGTCCGCATCGGCAGGTTGGGTAGGCATGAAGATAGCCACCTATGCCAATGTCCGCGTTACCAATGAGGCAAACGAAAGCCGCAGTCTCGGCAAGACCCTAAAGGTTGCATTCCGCGGCGGCTCCGTTATGGGCCTTTGTGTTGGCGGTTTTGCTCTGCTTGGTATCTTTATTGTTTACCTTGTATTCGGTATGCTGCTGGGTCAGATAGACGCTCTTGCGGCAGGTGACTACAATGTCAACTGGCTTGGTCTTGAAGCTCCCTTCACCATGACCGTTTCTTCCTATGCTCTCGGCTGCTCCATCATCGCTCTGTTTGCCCGTGTTGGCGGCGGTATCTATACCAAGGCTGCAGATATGGGCGCTGACCTTGTTGGTAAGACCGAGGCTCATATCCCCGAAGATGACCCCCGTAACCCCGCTACCATCGCTGACAATGTAGGCGATAACGTAGGTGACGTTGCAGGACTTGGCGCTGACCTGCTTGAAAGCTTTGTCGGTGCTATTATGTCGGGCGTTATTTTGGCATTTGAGCTCTTCCGTAACGCGGGTACAGTTTCCGCTGACCTGCTTGGAAATCTCGTCCTTTATCCCATCCTTTTTGCCGCTATTGGCCTTATCGGATGTATCATCGGTATCGCTTCTCTGCTTATTAAGCGTAAGCTTTCCGAAGACCCCCACAAAGAACTGAATATGGCAACCTGGATCTCCGCAGGTGTAACTATTGTTATCGGCTTTGCTCTTACCTGGTATCTGTTCAAGGGCAAGGAGCTTTCCGCTGATTTTGCTATCGGTTGGGTATCCCCTTGGGTCTCTGCAGTTGTTGGTATCGTTGCAGGTATCGTTATCGGTATCATTGCCGAATACTACACCAGCTATGACTATAAGCCCACCAAGATACTTGCTCGCGCATCGGTAGAGGGAAGCGCGCTGACCATCACTCAGGGCTTGGCACTGGGTATGCGCTCTTGTATGGCTCCCGTTATCGTTCTTGCATTTGCTATCTTTGGCTCTTACTACCTCTGCGGAATGTACGGCGTTGCTTGTGCTTCCATCGGTATGCTTTCCTTCGTTGCCGCAACCGTTTCGGTCGACTCCTACGGTCCTATCTCCGACAACGCGGGCGGTATTGCCGAAATGTCCTACCTTGAGCCCGAGGTCCGTGAAATAACCGACAAGCTGGACTCTGTCGGTAACACAACCGCCGCTATCGGTAAGGGCTTTGCTATCGGCTCCGCCGCTTTGGCAACACTGTCTATGATGACATCTTACTTATATTCCTATAACGAGGCGGGAACCGATCTCATCCTCAATCTCATTCAGCCCCTCACCCTTGCGGGCGCGCTGATCGGTGCGGCTCTGCCCTTTATGTTCTCCGGTATGCTGATCGATGCAGTTGCAAAGGCAGCAAGAAAGATGGTTGACGAGGTTCGCCGTCAGTTCAGAGAGATCAAGGGTCTGCTTCAGGGCGAGGTTTTGCCCGATTACAAGACCTGTATCGAGATATCCAGTCAGGGCGCTATCAAAGAGATGAAGAGCCCCGCTATCATAGCTATCGCATTCCCCGTAGTCAGCGGCTTTATCTTTGGACCTGAGTTCGTTGGCGGTATTCTGCTTGGTTCTACCATTTCCGCAATTATGCTTGCTATCTTCACGGGTAACGCAGGCGGCGCTTGGGATAACGGCAAAAAGTATATCGAAACAGGTGCTATCGAAGGCCACGCAAAGGGAAGCCCCGCTCACGATGCAGCCATCGTCGGCGACACCGTAGGCGATCCTCTTAAGGATACAGTTGGACCCTCCTTGGATATTCTTATCAAGATAATGTCCACCATTTCATTGGTTGCCGCAACGGTATTTGCACAGTATAACCTTTGGGACTGGGTAATGGGATTGCTTAAGTAAAGACTACAAAATAAATCAAAGCCGCTTCGGGGAAAACCGAAGCGGCTATTTATGTTATATGGTAATTACTTTTCTATACTTGCTTGTATTGCTCTGAAAGTCTCGTCGCTGATATCGTGCTCTATCTTACAGGCATCCTCGCGGGCGGTCTCCTCCGACACGCCGATGCCTATTAAAAACTCGGTCAGAAGCTGATGGCGGCGGTACATATTTTCGGCTATCTCAAATCCTGCTTGTGTCAGGGCGATAAGTCCGTCCTTATCCATGGTGATATAGCCGTTTTCGCGCAAGCGCTTGGTGGCGTAGCTGACGCTGGGCTTGGTTACACCCAATTGCTCGGCAATATCCACAGAACGGATGATGCCCTTACTGTTTTTCAGCATAAGCATAGTCTCGAGATAATCTTCGGAGGCTTTTAATATTTTCATACTATATCACCCATTTCAACACAACTAACTATAACCATTATAAGGTTACCATACTTTAAAACTTTTTTCAAGAAAATAAAAAAAGGGGTTGACAAAGCTGACAACAAATGGTAAACTGTGTACGGTTAGAGTAATCTAACTGCTTTTATTGCAAATGAGTTAGATAACTCTAACTCAACGAAAAAGCTAACAGTGACAATTAATTCGGAGGAAATATATATGAACACTCTACGACAGGCAAAAATAGGTCAGACTGTCAAGGTGATAAAGCTCCACGGTGAGGGCGCCGTCAAGCGCCGCATTATGGATATGGGCATCACCAAGGGCGTCGAGATCTATGTTCGCAAGTTTGCCCCTCTGGGCGACCCCATCGAGATAATGGTACGCGGCTATGAGCTTTCGCTCCGCAAGGCCGATGCCGAAATGATCGAGATCGAATAAGGGGGAAGGAGTTACATTATGGAAAAGACTTTGAAGATAGCCCTTGCGGGCAACCCCAACAGCGGCAAGACTACACTGTTCAATGCCCTTACAGGCTCTAATCAGTATGTTGGTAACTGGCCCGGTGTTACAGTTGAGAAGAAGGAAGGCAAGCTTAAGCGCGACAGCAGCGTTATACTTACCGACCTGCCCGGTATTTATTCACTTTCTCCCTACACTCTCGAAGAGATAGTAGCAAGAAATTACCTTGTTGACGAGCGCCCCGATGCTATTCTTAATATCGTTGACGGCACCAATCTTGAGAGAAATCTATACCTTACCACTCAGCTGATGGAGCTGGGTGTGCCCGTTGTCATCGCCATCAATATGATGGATGTTGTTCGCAAAAAGGGCGATAAGATCGACATTGCCGCACTGTCCCGCGAGATAGGCTGCGAGGTGGTGGAGATCTCCGCGCTTAAGAATGAGGGTATCAACGAGGCGGCGGTCATTGCTATCGAAGCCGCAAAGTCGGGAAAAGCCGCACACCGCCATATTTTCTCAGGCGATGTTGAGCACGCCATTGCGCATATTGAGGAAGCCACCGTTCATCATATGCCCGAAGAGCAGCAGCGTTGGTACGCGGTCAAGATATTCGAGCGCGACAAGCAGGTTATCGAGCATCTCAAGCTCGATCAGAAGGTGCTTCAGCATATCGAGGCTGATATTGTTGACGTTGAAAAGCAGTTCGACGATGATGCAGAAAGCATCATCATTAATGACCGCTATAATTACATAGAAAGAATCCTTAAAAAGTGTTACGACAAAAAGAGCGCAAAGCGTCTTACCATCTCCGATAAGATAGACAGAATCGTCACCAACCGCATTTTAGCGCTTCCCATCTTTGTGCTTGCAATGTGGGCGGTCTATTATATCTCCATCGGCTCTATCGGTGATTGGACAGTAGGCTTTATGAACGATACACTCTTTGGTGAGTGGATAGTTCCCGGTGTTGCATCCTTCCTTGAAAACATCGGCTGTGCTCCCTGGCTCGTCGGCCTTGTTGCAGACGGCATCGTGGGCGGTGTAGGCGCGGTCTTAGGCTTTGTGCCTCAGATGATGATTCTGTTCTTGCTGCTGTCCCTGCTTGAAGATTGCGGATATATGTCCCGTGTGGCATTTATTATGGACCGTATCTTCCGTAAGTTCGGTCTTTCCGGAAAGAGCTTCATTCCTATGCTGGTAGCTACCGGATGCGGTGTTCCCGGAATTATGGCATCCCGTACCATCGAGCAGGATCGTGACCGCAAAATGACCATTATGACCACCGGCTTTATTCCCTGCGGCGCAAAAATGCCCATCGTAGGTATGATCGCGGGCGCTCTCTTTGGCGGAAGCGCTTGGGTAGCCACCGCATCTTACTTTATCGGTGTTGGCGCAGTTGTTGTTACAGGTCTTATCCTTAAAAAGACAAAGATCTTCGCGGGCGACGTTGCTCCCTTTGTTATGGAGCTGCCCCCTTATCATCTGCCCGTAGCATCCAATATATTCCGCACCACTTGGGATAGAGGCTGGGGCTTTATCAAGCGCGCAGGCTCGGTCATCCTTGCCGCAAGCATTATTATCTGGACACTTAACAGTCTGTCCTTTGAAGGTGGTTTCCACTTTATCACCGAGCAGAGCGGCGGCGCTTCCGTTTTGGAAGTCGTCGGCAACGGCATCAAGTGGCTATTTGTTCCCCTTGGCTTTGGCAATTGGCAGTCCGCAGTTGCCACAGTTCTCGGCTTGGTTGCAAAGGAAGAGGTCGTCGGCACCTTTGGTACTCTGTCCTCTATGGCAAATGCCGATCTGGCAATGGAAGGTGATGTCACAATGTACGCCACTATCGCAAAGGAATTTTTTGGCGGAAGCGGACTTGCGGGCTTCTCTTTCCTGATATTCAATCTGCTTTGCGCACCCTGCTTTGCGGCAATGGGCGCTATCAAGCGTGAAATGAATAACTGG
The DNA here is from genome assembly GCA_017408485.1 of Clostridia bacterium. Lineage (GTDB taxonomy): Bacteria > Bacillota > Clostridia > Oscillospirales > Butyricicoccaceae > RGIG3513. Next base: position 6,205 of record JAFQUM010000007.1, read on the forward strand.
AAATGGACAGTGGGTACTATCGCATATATGTGCGCTTTCGCATACGCGATCTCCCTGATAGTTTATCAGCTTGGTCTGCTTCTTACGGTGGGCAGCTTCACCGTTTGGACGGCAATTGCTTTTGCGGTTCTCGTATTTCTCGTATATATGCTTGTTCGCAAGAATAAGTATGACCCCAAAAACATAAAAGAAAAGGCAAAAAAGGAAGAGGTTAAATTATGAACGCTCCCACTATAATAGTACTAAGCATTGTGGCGGCGGTTTTCGTGGCGATCGTAGCGCGGGAGATCATCAAAAAGAAAAAAGGTGAAAGCTCCTGCTCCTGCGGTTGCGGCGGATGTGCATTTAAGGATAGCTGCCACAGTAATAAAAGTAAATAAGTTATCTCTCTATACTTTTATAAAATCAAATCAAAAAATCCTCAGGTCTTTATCAAGACCCGAGGATTTTTTGTTGTACGAGTATAAAAAGGTAGAGTAAAAATAAACCATTGTGACAAATACATCACAATGGAGAAAAATCATTATTTTTTTATCGAGTGTCTGCTTTTGGTGTTTTAAAGTGTACGGCAAGTGAGTTTTAGGCAGTATTCGCGGCAAAAGATAAACTCTATGACAAGTTATTAAAATATTTACTCTCTTGTGTCTGCTTTTGGTGTTTTAAAACGTTTGATATAATAGAGAGGTGAAAAGGGGATGAGCTAGCCGACCCCCGATCACCGCGTGTACACTCTCTGCTCTATTCCCGTCGCGCCGTGAAACCGGCGGTTCACATTTGCCGAAGGTCAAATATATCACACCGAGCAATGCGAGGTATATCACTGCGTAGCAATATCACTTGACCAAAGGTCAAATATCACGCTCACGAAGTGAGCATATAAAGGGGTGATGCCTATGAGTAACCGAAAAGAGCCCAACAAAATACAGAAGTTTGAAGCGTTGTTTGAGCAGTACCACAGAACAATGATGAGCACCGCCCTTCGCATTTTGAATAACGAGCGGGATGCCGAGGATGCAGTGTCGGCGGCGGGTGAGGCGCTTTATAAAAATATCGGGAAGATAAAAACAGTTGATTCCCCCGAAGCCTGCAGCTATGTGGTGCTTACGGTGGAAAGTAAGGCATTGGACATTTTGCGTAAGCGCAAGACCCGCAACGAGGTAAGCTTAGAGGATGTACAATACGGAATAGAGTTTTCACTGCCCGATACAAGCCTGCTTGAAGGCGCAATTATAAAGCTTCCCGCCCGATACCGTCAGGCGATTCTGCTCAGGTTCGGTATGGGATACAGTACCAAAGAGGTAGCTAAGCTTATGAATATAACTCCCGCCAACGCCCAAAGACTTTTGTGGCGCGCCAAGGAGCAGCTTAAAAATATACTCGATGAAAAGGAGGAGCAAAATTATGAAAAACAGCTTTGATGACAGACAGCTTGAGCTTGCCGCAAAGAATATAGTTGCAGGCATTGCACAAGAAAGCTATATAGCCCCCACTGAAAATAATAATGGTAACACCGTTTCTATCAAGGTCGCCAAGGCAAAGGAGGGAGTCCGCCGCAGCATTAACCGCACTATTCGCATCTGTGCCGTTGCCGCCGTGTTGATGGTCGGTCTTGTCTGCGCACTCTTCATGGGCGCGGATGAAGTGGAGCTTCCTCCCGCACCGGAGCCTATAAACTTTGATATAACTTACGATGCATATATGTGGAAAAATAACAGCACCGACCCTACTGAAAATATGCCCGTCAAGGTACGGCTGATAATGAAGGAAATTGCCGTAAATCGAATCAATAACCCTGAAAGTGATGTGGAACATTACCATCCAGAGGTGGGCAAGCATGGAACAGTTACTGGAAGAGAATATAGTTTACAGGTTATAGTTTCGGATTTAGAAGGAAATGTTGTAAAAACTATTGATGCCAGAAGAACAACAAAAACAGATAATATAAACATTGTGGCGCATTCTTCAGGTTTGCCTGCAAACTACGTCCCTTACGAAATCCATAATACCAATACAGAATTGCCCGTAAAATTTGGATATACAGAACAAGAAACGCATTATTACGATGAAGATGAAAATGAATGGATACGGTATGACGCTCCGCTGCCGCTTTCATATATGACCCTTGAAATGAACAAAGATTTTACGGATTTTGAGATATTCTTAGGCTATGAGTTTATTGCTCCGGAGCTGGAGTATGGCCTTGAATCCTTATGGGTAGCAGAGAACAAAGCAAATGGAAAAGTGAGCGAAAGTGGCCGAGTATGGTCCCATGAAAATGCCATATTTATAACCTGCGGAGCTACTACCCGAGAAGAAGCAATAGCCAGAAGGTATGAAATTGCACAGATAAGGGCTGATACGGTAACCGAGAGATACGGTAAAACTACCGGATTCCTGTTTGACAGAATAAAGAACAAAGCATGGAAGTAATGCCTTGTTTGAATAACAATCCCAATACAACACCGGCGGAGCCGTGTTCGGCTCCGCTGGTTTCATATGATTATTTATTCCATCGGCGCTACGTGCCCGAATAGGTAAAATAATAGGCTACATTATACCTATTTTTAATCGGTTGTGATATATTTGTCACAACCGATATTTTTTATTATTTTTTCAAAATCTGCATTAAAAAGCACCTTGTGGTGGTTTATATTAATGAGAGGGAAAAGTCCCAAGGGACAGCTAAGTAAGCTTAATGCATTGTAGGGGACGGGTCTCCCGTCCCGCGGGAGGCGAAACGCCTCCCCTACAATCGTCCGTTTTTAGCTGTGCGAAGCATTATTAAGCTGCGACGAAGCCGCTGTTTCGCTGACCGCAGGTCAATTTAGCTCTCTCTGCCGTGTCCGGAAACGGCATATATTCACATTCTGTTTTACTCAAGGAGAAACACTATGAACAAAGATAAGCAAAACAGAATAACCAAGTTCGATGAGCTTTTTAAACGCTATTACAACGCTATGCTTGGTGCGGCTTTGCGCATTCTCAAAAATGAGCGGGATGCCGAAGATGCCGTTCAGCAGGCGGGGGAGGCGCTTTATAAAAACATCGGAAAGATTCCCGAGGTGGGAGACAAGGGCTGTTATTCCTTTGTGATACTGACGGTGGAAAGAAAAGCGCTGAATATTTTAAAAGCCCGCAATCGCAGGCGGGAAACCCCCTTAGAAGACATAACCGAAAAAGGAGTTGAGCTCAGCGCCTATGACCAAGACGGAGCGTTAACTCAGGCAATCAAAGGCCTTCCGCCCCGTGAAAGACAGGCTATATTGCTTAGGTTCGGTATGGGATATAGCGTTAAAGAGACCGCAAAAATTATGGAAATGTCCTATTCGGCAACCCAGTCACTTTTATGGCGAGCCAAGGGACAGCTTGAAAAAATATTAAGCGAGAAAGGAGAGCTTTAATATGAAAAAACTGGATGATATGATGCTTGAGCAAAGCGCAAGGCAGATAATCGATCAGCTCGACGCATGCTCGGCGATTGATCGGCAGGACGAAAATAGCAATGTCACACACATCAAGCTTGCCAAGGCAAAGGCAGGCGCAAGAAGGCATATTAACCGCACGATCCGCGTCTGCGCCGTTGCCGCAGTAATGATGATCGGCCTTGTATTTGCGGTATTTATGGGTGCAAAGGATGATGAGTATAGAATACAAATAGATAAGACGGGCTTTATGTGGGAGAATAGTGATCCTGAGTCAAAATATAACAATCAGGTTAGAATCTATATTGACTTAAAAGGTGTAGGTGAAGATGCTTCTTACAAATACTTTGAAGGTGAAGTATCCATAAAGGATATGAATGGTAAAACATTATTGAAAGTTACGGATCAAGGTTTCTTAAACAAAAAGTTGTCAGTTTTCCGTGCATCAAAATATCCTGATGGAGTATATTATTTTTCTTTAGAAAATGTATTGCTGAGTCGCTTATCTCCGCAGCTGTTGCCAAAAAAGTATGGAACAAGTGAAGACTATCTTTATAGGGAGCATCGACATGGCGGATATTACTACTATTTTTATCCTATTAGCGAAGAATGTGATTTCTACTCTATGACTTTGCGAATAGACACGCGAACTTCCGATGTGGAAATATCACTTTTAGATCGTGAAGCAAAAGAATTAAGCCTTACAGACGCAGGTGAATTGAAGGAAAATCAGAAACTGGCCAATATGATGGTTTTTGTGATGTCTGATGCAGAAACGAGGGAGGAAGCAGTAGATATACGTAAAAGGAACAATGAAAAGTATGCTGAATTAAGGTTTTCTGGGGTAGAGTGGAACTGAAAAAATAGGGGAAACCCCCGGTGCATATATATGCGAGGAGCGGAGCCGATCTCGGCTCCGCTCTTTGCTTTTGTAGGAATTTATAGATGTTATCAAAGTCTGTTACTTTATTTGACTCCTTCCGTCACGCTGCGCGTGCCACCTTCCTCAATGAGGAAGGCAAAGGCTCCATCTATGAGGGAGCTGGCTTGCCGAAGGCAAGACTGAGGGAGTTTTTAAGGGGTTTTCTTTGGCAAAATGAGAATATCCCGCGGGGATTTATTTCATTGGCGCTTCGTGCCATACCGCGGTCATTTTTGGGGTGTCGGGGGTGAGGGAAAGGGTGCTTTCGTTAAGCTTGCACACATCATCACGCAGACACAAAAACTCATCAATATGGGCGATATTATCATAGCCGAAGCCGTCACCGCGGTAGTGCATGGGGATGACCACCTTGGCATCGAGTCTTTGGCAGAGGGCATTTGCCTGAGCGGGGTCTATGGTATAGGTGCCGCCTACGGGGAGCATTACCGCATCAAGCTTGCCCAGCTTTGCTATTTGCTCATCGTCAAGCAGATGACCCAGGTCACCAAGATGGGCAATTCTCATTCCGCCCGCCGAAAGAATGTGAATTATATTCTCGCCCCGCAATGCGCCCTGCTTTTCATCGTGGTAGCAAGCTATCTTTTCGATCTTAAAGGGGCAGGAAATCTCATTAAGGGGCATACACACCGCCTGAGCGTAATTATGGTCGTGGTGGCTGTGGCTGCACAAGGTCAAATGGGCACTCAGGCACAGGGGAGCATAGCCGGGAACAGTGGGGTCGTAGGGGTCGATGGCGATTCGGTAGCCTTCATATTCCGCGGTAAAGCAGGCGTGGCCGTGCCATATTATATTTATCTTGCTCATAGGAATGCTCCTCTCAATATAAAGTGGGATGATATACCTTTATTCTATACAAAATGCAGAAATATTGCAATATTCATATCTTGCAAATGGGGGCAACTGTGAGTATAATATTATAGATAACAAAACACAGAGGTATGCCATATGATCTGCAATAACATTTTAGAAGCCATGGGGAACACCCCCATTATACGCCTTCAGCATATGACCGATGAAAACAGCGCACAGATACTCGTTAAGTTTGAAGGTCTCAATGTTGGCGGCTCTATCAAAACAAGAACTGCATATAATATGATACTTGCCGCAGAAAAGGCGGGAAGAATAAATAAAGACACCATCATCGTCGAGCCCACCAGCGGAAATCAGGGAATCGGCCTTGCTCTTGTTGGCGCGGTGCGCGGCTACAAGGTCAAGATAGTTATGCCCGATTCGGTCAGCGAGGAGCGCAGAAAGCTTGTTGAGCATTACGGCGCCGAGGTCATCCTTGTTCACGATGACGGAAATATCGGCGATTGCATCGACCGCTGTCTGCAGACCGCTCTCAAAATGCAGGAGGAAAACGACAATGTTTTTGTTCCTCAGCAGTTTGAAAACCCCGCAAACCCAGAGATACAGCGCAAGCAGACCGCTCGCGAAATACTTGAGCAGGTAGGCGACACCGTCATTGACGGATTTTGCTCGGGCATAGGCACAGGCGGCACACTTACCGGTATCGGTGAGGTGCTTAAAGCCCACAACCCCAATATGACCATTTGGGCGGTTGAGCCTGACGCGGCGGCAATTCTGTCCGGAGGACTTATCGGCACTCACGTGCAGATGGGCATAGGCGACGGAATGATCCCCGCCATACTCAACACCGAAATATATGACGATATTTGCATAATTACCGACGAAGAGGCACTTTCCACCGCAAAAATGCTTGCAAAAAAGGAAGGCATTATGTGCGGGATCAGCAGCGGAACCAATGTAGCCGCCGCTATCAAGATGGCAAAGAAATTAGGTGCGGGCAAAACGGTATTCGTAGTCCTTCCCGACACCGCAGAGAGATATTTTTCCACACCGCTTTTTGATAACAATTATTGATAAGCATCAGGAGGGAAAGAGAATATGAATATTCAGGCAATCAAGGAAATAGCAGAAGCCTATCAGGCAAAGGTGACGGGCAAGCTGTGTGTCGGCATTACCGATCTGCAGACGGGCGAGATCTATACCCTCAACGGTGACACCAAATGGCCCACCGCCAGCGTATTCAAGGTATTTGTCTTAGCGGAGCTTTATCGTCAGGCAAGTGAGGGAATCGTCAATATCAATGACCGCTATGAAATGACCGAGGATGTGCAAATAGGCGGCAGCGGCGTGCTTGTAAGGCTCAAACCGGGACTTAACCCAACCCTTTACGACTACGCAATGCTGATGATGATACTTTCCGATAACACCGCGGCAGATTTTCTGTTTAATTTTGTCGGCGGCAGTGAAGGCATCAAAAAGAATGTGCTTGAGCCTTTGGGACTTAAGGATACCAAGTGCGACCTTTCTTGCAGAAATCTTTTCCCGCCATGCTTTGACAAGTGGGAGATAATCGAGACTAACGGCCTTGAGCGCCGCAGCTATCGCAACAACAGCGGATTTTTGTGCGTAAATGAAAAAGACGATGTAACCACCGCCTTTGACATAATGAAAATATTCAAGCTTATTTATGAAAAGAAGCTTTATTCCGATTGGGCTTGCGAGGATATGCTGCACATCTACAAAATGTGCCAGACAAATAGCCGCATTCCCAAGTTCCTGCCTCCCGGCACCGATGTTGCCCACAAAACGGGAACATTGGATTGTCTGTGCAACGATTGCGGCATAGTCTACACCCCCAAGGGTGACTATATCCTCACTCTGTCCTATAACGGAAGCGTAGCCGATGCCGAGGAATATGCCGCAAACGATCGAGGCAGAAACAGCGATCTGCTGCTGGCGGAATTGTCCCGCGACATATACAAAGCCTTTATTGGGTAAAATCGAGAATTGCGTCTTTCGCGGCGAATGCTTCGTAATGTCCGCTTGCCGTACTGTAGGGCAGGGTAGCGAAGCGGCGACGCGGTGTTGAATGACATCACGGTGTGATGTCAGACCCGCGGCGTGACCGAGCCGCAGCGAGACGTGGCACGCGCAGCGTGACGGAGGGAGTCATCGCTCTTACGGTCTTTCCAAAAAATATCAAGTAAAAATACGCAACAAATACTTAACAATTCAGCCGCTTTATTGCAAAAATGAGAGTCATTTTGCACAAAGCGGCTATTTTATTTTTGTGCAGATGGGAGAAAAAAGGGAGGAAAAGCGCTTTCACTTGAAAATGCACTTGCAAACAGATAAAATGATACTGTCGGAAGGACTATTGCTTTATTAAGGAGGCAAAAATATGAGAAAAACAACATTCGCAATTATTGTGGCTTTGGTGCTTTGCGTGGCCTTGAGCGGCTGCGCAGGCAAAAAGACCAAGGCTCCCGACAACACCCGCGGCGGCGTTATGGGTGATGTGTACCTTACTGTCACATCTGCCGATACCGAGGTCAGCGGCGTCAAGGTTCAGGCTCTGCAAAGTGATGTTACCCTCACTCAGAGCAAGTATGCCGATGTCTATGAGGTTGGCGGCAAGCTCAGCTATCAGCACGGCTTTACCGCATTTTCTCAGGACGAGGTGCTGAGAAACGGCTTTTATCTCACCTTTGATGTATGCGCGGCAAATAAGCTTGACACATCAAAAGCTGTCATCACTGTTAAATCCGGCGGTACAGGCGCGGCACGCACCTTCAGCGGAGCTGACTTCAAGGATGGCAAGCTTACTGTCACCGAGCGCCTGATCAGCGAAAACGGCGAGACCTACGAAAACATTCGTGTCACCTTCGACCTTGACGGCGAGGGAGACAAGTATTTTGCCGAGACCTACACCCTCGATCTGTCGGGTATTGATGCCACACTTCGCGCATTTATGTTCGGTGAATGGCCTATGTGTTCCAACTATCAATATATCACCTTTGAGGATTTTGCAGAAAAGGGACAAAAGCTGGTTATGCAGCTTGACGCTGTAGGACTCAAGACAGTATCTACCGCAGCAGTTGTTGACCTTTATGAGCTTTTCCAGAATCCCACCAAGGAAAACGATTTTGAATATTCCAATTATGCCGTTGCAAAAACTACCAAGCCCCTGCTTGACTCAAATGCTTACGATATGATCTTTTTGCAGTCGGGCAGATACCACACCTTAAGAAACAAAGAGCAGCACGATGGCAACCTTGCCGCGGCGGTCAAGCTTTGTAAGTTTGCCTCCGAGCAGAACCCCAATGTTATTGCCACAGTTTTTGCCCCCTACGGAATACAGTACAGGACCTCCGCGCTTTTCACCGATACAGCATATATGGGCAAGGCAACCAATCACGCAGAGCATGTTGCCCTTATCAATAAAGAAGCCGACCAAATGGTACAGGCAATAGATGCCAGCGGCTATCTTAAGAATGCCGCAAATGTGGTCTATGTTGGAAATGCCTTTGAAAACTATTCTGCCGATGCCCTGGTTATTCAAGCCGATCTTTTCGGTGTCAATGATGGAATCACGGGCGTAGCTACCAATCGCAACAAGGCATCTGTGGCAGGTGCATACCTTATGGCGGCGACACTCTATGCCGATACCTTCAATGCATCTCCCATCGGTGTTGGCGTATTCGGCAACACTATGTATAACTTTGACACAAGTCTTAAGGGCGAAGACACATATCTGCTTGCCCTGCTTGATAAATACAGCCTCACCCCCGACGCACTTGCTCTCAAGCTGCAAAAGGTAGCACATAGCACCGTATTTGGCAAGGATGGAGCTGACTATACCACCGCAACAGTTACCTTTGAGTCCAACGGCGGAAGCGTTGTTTCTGCAATTACCGCAAAGGTCGGCGAAAAGCTTAGCGCTCCCGCAGCTCCCACCCGCGACGGCTACACCTTTATGGGCTGGTATCGTGACAGCAAGCTGATCCAGCCTGCCGAGTTTGTATATGAAACAGTGCCATATGGCGGTACAACCTTCTATGCCGCTTGGGAAAAAGCAGGTGACACCGCCTATATCGTCGAGCATTATGTAGAGGGCACCGATGGAAAATACACCCTATACAAGACCGATCTTGACCGCGTAGCTCAGGCAGATTCAGTTGTCAGCGGAACACTGTTCGGTGTACCGGGATATGTATATAACCCCGCTCATCCCGACTGCAGAGCATCCGCTGTGGTCTCCGCTGACTTCAATGCCAAGATCAAGCTTTATTATGACCGCGCAGAGTACATTGTCAGCTATGAATATGCTCAGGAATACACCAATGTTCCTCCCACTCCCGATGAGTTTGTTGTCAAGTATGGCGATACAGTCAATGTTGCCGCCGCCCCCACTATGAACGGCTATACCTTCATCGGTTGGACATCCCGCGATACACTTGTAAAGGACGGCAAGTTCACCGTTCCCGCAAAGGATGTTGTGCTCAGCGGCTATCTGGTCAAGAGTGAAAGCCTCCCCGAGATAAAGCTCTCCACAGCACAGACCATCTACGGCAAGGATGTTTTAGAGCTTCACGATGGAATCACCGTCAAGGATAATGTTGTGACGGGAACACTTAAATATACCCCCGACTTTACAGGATACACCCAAGAGATCGGTGACGATTCCATGGTTCTTGCAAAGTATGCAGACAGCAAGTACGCTTACGGAAATTATCTTGTTCTGAATATCACATTCCCCGCAGATGCAGGCAACACCGCAAGCATTGAGTTTATCGAAGGTACCGACAACCGAATCTTTGAGGCTGCCGATAAAAAGAGCTTTGATGTGGCTCTCCGCGTAGGCGAAAATGCCGAAGATATCATCTATGTCTATGATGACGGTAAGGGCAACGCCGTAACAAGTGCCATCGACCTTGATGGTGTGAAGCTAAACCGTGTCAACGGCTTTGAGACCCTTATGGCTGCCGTTAAGGCATATAAGGACCGCGGCGACGATCTGCAATATGAGACCTATGCAATGAGTAAGTCCTCCACAGGCTCGGGTCACGGTATGTACCGCCACGATAACAAGGGCATTGCTGAGATCGGAACCTGGCAGCATATGACCTTCCACGACTGCTCAAGATGGATGCAGGCAGTGTTCTATACATCCCTCAATTACGACTTTGAAAACACCGACGGCACAAGCACTATGCTGGCAAGCTCCAAGCATCTGCTCTATTATTATGAGGTTACAGGCAAGGAGACGGCCTCCCAAAAGAAGAGGATACTGGAGGAATACCGCTCCGTCCTTCAGCCCGGTGACTGTATTATCTATAAATATCAAGATAATATTTCCGGACACATTATGCTCTATATAGGCGATGAGACCATTGTTCACTGTGCAGGTCAGTCCTTCCGTGAGGGCAACGGACTCAACACCATTACGGGCAAGGCATACGATATGGATGATATCGGCGGTTCCATCCTTATCGATCCTCTGTCCATCTGCTTCGATCAGGGAAGCTCACGCGGTCTGTTCAGCAATTCCTCGCCTAAATGCCGTTTTGGCATATTCCGTCCCTATCAGTCTGAAGTGGTAGAGGAGACCCCTTACGGCATACTGCATAAGACCTTCCCCGATCTGTACATCGAAAAGACCACAAGCCATCCCCACGGCTACACCCTTGCAGTTGGTGACGAAGTAACCTTCACCACCCTCTACGAAAACCGCGGCGCTCAGGATATAGTCATCGATCTTGAAGAGATGATTCCCGAAGGTGCGACGTTGGTAAGCGGCAATCAGACCCAGACCCTCAGGCTCAACGGCTTTGACAGTAAGACCATTCGCGTCACCTATCGTCTTGAGCAGTCTGCCATTGATTGGATGGATGAGCAGGGCTTTACCCGTATTACCTTTAACCACAAGGTAAACGGCGCCGAAATGAACCCCCTCGATGTTCAAATAACCAAAGCTCTCACCACCGAGCAGATCGAAAAACTCCATTCCTTCGATCTCAGCACCCTTACATCCACCAATGATTTTGACCTGATGATAGAGTTCTATCAAAAGGTATTCGGCTATGACCTGACCCAACGCCTTGAAGGATGCAAGGATTTTGAGGGCATTATGAAAAAGCTGGTGGATGCCCACGCAACAAGCGACTATCTCACCATCAACTATGACCTCAGCGGTGCAACAGGCGACCTGCTCGCCACCACTGTTGACGGACTCTATGGCGGTGTCCGCGTACGCTCCACCAATCTTGATAACCACGCGTTAAGAATTAAAAAGCTTACAAGCTATAACCTGATGCCCGGCGATATCATTCTGTATAGCGGAAAGTCCAACTGCAAGGTAACCGAGTTCACCCAAGAGGCGGGTATGTATATCTACCTCGGTGATAACACATATATCAGTGCAAACGCTGATGGATTGATAACCACCTTCGGTGACGGCTACACCCGTTCCTTCCTTAAGGACGACCTGCAAAAGATATTTGTAACCGATATGGTTGCTCAGCTCAACGGAAAGGGAGTATTTATAACGCTCCGCCCCGCCCAAGTAATGGAGTAAGAGCGAAAATTGCGCCTTTCTCCGTGAATACTTCAGAACCGCCCAAGCGCCGTACAGAAAGTACTGTCACTTGGACGGTTCTTTGTCTCACGAAGAAATCCATCAATTTTCTTGATAGGATTGTATAGCAAGGATGAAGAAGTGAAAGCGCCTTTTGCGGTGATGCTTCGTAATGTCCGCTTGCCGTGCAAAAAGCACTGTCTTCGGCGTTTGCGGGCGACCAATGGTCGCCCCTACAGTCTCAAAGCGAAATATCTCAATTTTACGCGGGTGAGACGAAACTTTATGGTAAACTAAATGCTTCGTAATGTCCGCTTGCCGTACAGAAAGTACTGCCACTTGGACGGTTCTTTGTCTCCCCGCGAAATCCATCAATTTTACGATAGGGTTGTAGAGCAAGTGCGAAGAAATAAAAAAACCTTTCGCGGTGATGCTTCGTAATGTCCGCTTGCCGTGCTGTAGGGACAGGCGTCCCCGACTGTCCGTTTACCCGTATCGCCGCGAAATCTTTCAATTTTCCTGATGGGTTTGCATAGATTGGCAATATAAATTAAAAAAGAGGAAAGCTTTACGCTACTTCTCATAAGGATGTTTTAGCGTAAGGCGGTGTCCTGGAGTAGGACGGACAGTTTAGGCTGTCCGTCCTTTCCTGTTATACTGCTTGTTTTGTTGGTTCTGCGGTTAATCTGCCGATATATCGGAAGTAGATATCGATTTGCTGCTCCGATGCTTTAGACCACTTGCATTCACGTTCGTGGATCACTACTTTGGCTATAAAAACTCTGAGCACCTCGGGAGTCAGTTCCTTCAGATCCGTGTACTTGTTTGCAACATCTATGAACTTGTCCACATTCGTAGATGCAGCTTTCAATTCTTCTATCTCCGCTTGGAGCTTCGGAATCTGTGCTTGTATTTCGCGTTGCTCCGTATTATACCCATCCGACAGCATTCTGAACTGCTCATTCGTTATTTTGCCGAGGACGTTATCCTCGTAAAGTCTTTTGAACAAAGCATTCAGCTCTGCGTTACGCTTCTCCAATTTACTGAGCTCGTTTGTTTTTACCGTAAGCTCCCTTCGATTTTCGGAGGAGCTTTTCTTGTTTATGAACTCAACAAATTCTTTCGTTTTCGCCCGTGCATAGTACGTTGCCTTGCGGATTTCCTCAAGGATGATTTCATCAAGTACCACTTCTTTTATGCTGTGAGGCGTACATTGCTCTTCACCCATATGCTTACGGTAACGGCTGCAGATGAAGCTGTAGTTTTCTCGCTTGATGGTAGTTCCTCTGACGAAGTATAATTTGGAACCGCAATCCGAACAGAACAGGAGTCCGTTATATTTATTGAGATCACCCATACTTGTTCTTCTGCGTTTGCCTGCGCGTACCTTTCGAACGATATCCCAAGTAGCCTGATCAATAATGGCTTCATGCGTGTTCTCGAATCTAAGCCATTCGCTTTCGGGACGCTCAAGCTTTCGCTTGTCCTTGTAAGAAGCAACCGTTGTTTTACAGTTGATCGTATGTCCGAGATAGACTTCGTTATCAAGGATTCCGGCGACTGTCCGATCATTCCATCCGTAGATATCTTCGGTATCAGTAATTCGATAATAAGTGCCTGTCTGCTGATAACGATAGATTGTCGGCTTGAGGATTTTCTTCTCACGGAGGATATTGGCTATGATCCTCGGACCGTTTCCGGCGGCACATAAATCAAAGATCATTCTTACTATGGGTGCTGTTTCTTCGTCGATCAGCAGATGTCCTTTTACGTCGGGATCTTTCTTGTAGCCATACGGGATCTGTGTGCTGACACGTTCACCGCGTTCTGCTTTGGCTTTCACGACGGCACGGATTTTTTTGCTCGTATCTCTTGCGAACCATTCGTTGAAGAGATTTTTGAACGGCGCGAACTCGTTTCCCTCGCTGTAAAGCGAATCGTAGTTGTCATTGACAGCGATATACCGAACGTTCCATCTCGGGAACAGCATTTCGGTGTAGTTACCCACCTCGATATAGTTTCTGCCGAGACGGGAGAGGTCTTTGGTGATGAGTGTTGCAACCTTTCCTTGTTCCATCATTTCAAGAAGTCTTTGAAAATCCGGTCGGTTAAAGCTGACACCTGAGTATCCGTCGTCGATGAAGATTTGGATGTTTTCGAATCCGTTATCCTTAGCATACTTTTCGAGGATTGCTCTCTGATTCTGAATACTGTTGCTATCGCCCTTGTTCTCATCTTCCTGAGAGAGTCTGCAATATAGTGCCGTAATTTTTTCTGTTTGGTTTGACATATCATTTTACCTCCTTTGTCATGTCAAACCGATTGAGAGTGCGTGGCGCAGTTATGGATTCTGCGCCATCAGGATACTCCCAATCGGTGTCAATGTCCAGCGAGAATCGGAAAGATTCAAGAAACTTTATCAATTTCTTTTTCCATGAGCCGCTTCAATGCTTCGTCGCTGTCTTTTGTGTCAATATCAAAAATAGAATTGACCTTGTACTTCATCCCGTCGATCATATACTCGGTGGTGGAAGTCAAGGTCATATCTTTCAGTTCATAGAGTTGTCTTCTGCGAATGCTTGTGGCAACATCCTTTTCGTATTCGTTTCCGGATGGGATCCGGAAGTCGATTTCATTTTCAAAAATAACTTTTTTCTTCATTCAATTCCTCCATTCATTACATATATATTCCATAACCCAAGCCGTTTGCCTGCTCGTATTCTTCTTTGGTACAGTAGCAGACGAATGCTTGGGGCGATATCTTGCGTCCGAGAATTTCTTCGAGACGCTCTTTTTCTTCCCAGTCTATTTCGGTGAGCTGTCTTGGCGTGTACGCTTCCCTTGGCGGTGCTACTGAGAGAATGTCGCCGATCATTCGGATCAGCCCTGTTGTTACAGTCATATTCATATCCTCATCGTGCTCGGGCGTTTTGTAGCTTCGGTACGTTTCTGCCAAAGCTCCGTTACTGCCGCCCATAGCAA
>JAFQUM010000008.1 GCA_017408485.1 Clostridia bacterium
ATTTGGTAACGGATTTTCTTTGAAAATCCGACAATAACCATTGCAATGAGTGTCGCGCCATTTTGAGTTATCAAAATGGCACAGCCGCTTTTAGCGGCTATCGAAACGCTGAAGGCGTTTCGACAAGCCACAATCATTATCGAAAATCTCGTAAGAGATTTATATCGACAACCTACAATTCTATTGTAAAAAACTACATATAGGAATTCAACAACAAAAGAGTTACAATTTGGCAACAAAAGAGTAACAAAAAACCGCTTGGTAATCCAAGCGGTTTTTGATTATTAAGTTGTTTCTCAGTACAGGGAAGGTCTGAGTACCGCAAACACGCCGCAACCAAAGAGTTGAGCAAGTTCGTCATCAAGATACTTGGCAGAATAACCGGTGTAGTGTGCAATACGGTCTTTACCGTTGGCTGTAAAGGTCTTAACTCCGCCGTCATAGGTAATAAATGTGTCATTGCCGAGATAGATATACAAATTGCATTCGTTCGGCAGATCGGAGATATTACTGAAGGGATCTCCGGAGAACACTATGATGTCTCCAGGCATAAGTGCATCGGTTGTAAGCTTTTTAATTCTTGCATTATGAATAGCGCCTGTAGTGTTAAGACGATATCCGCCGTATAAACCGGGCGCAAGCATTTTTTGTCCCGCATTATTGGAAGAGGTTGCCATATAAGCAAAACCTGTACCGGTATTATAGGTGAAAATGTCATCAAGGAGGGCATATATAGTTTGTGCTCCGCCCAAATTGAGAGATGCGCCTATCTTACTATAAAATGCCTGCATAAGAGTAAAGTCGCTTGTTGCAGTTAATGTATTTGCCGAACTGAGAAGCGAAGATATTTCGTTGAGGCTTACATTAGAAAGACCGTTGCCTACTGTTACAACACAGGTATTCAGAGAAAGGTTTGCGGCGAGAGTTTTTATATTTATTTTTGTTCCCTCAGCCGTATTGTCGTTTACCCTAATACTAAAGCTTATAGTCTTGGTCTCACCTGCCTGAAGTTGAACTGCCTGTGCAGCATATTGGTTACCGGAGCTGTATGTAACAACGGGGGTTCCGTTTACAGGAGTGGTTCCTGAAGGAATGAGAAACTCAACGGTAA
The DNA here is from genome assembly GCA_017408485.1 of Clostridia bacterium. Lineage (GTDB taxonomy): Bacteria > Bacillota > Clostridia > Oscillospirales > Butyricicoccaceae > RGIG3513. Next base: position 1,112 of record JAFQUM010000008.1, read on the forward strand.
AGCCTTTGTACGAGCTTGAAGTGTTGGCAATATTATAGGTCATAGTTATGACTTCTCCCGTAGCTACTGTTTTGCCGTAGGGATGGGAGCATACAGTTTCGATTACAACACCCGTTAAATGATTAAGGCGTTTTTGTGCGTTGGCTGTAGTGGCACTTCCATCAAGATCTAAAGGTCTTAAAATAGCAAACTTATCTTTTTTGGTTTGACCGCTGAATAAATATCTATGGTGGTCCTTGTTTAAAAGGGTGTCATAGATACTTTCGATGGTAATAGCGCCATTTATTTCCTCGGTATCAAATGGATGGCCGATCTTGTCAACATCACCGGACTTGTGATAACTTCCGTCGATAAACACTTCACCTTCACAGTGAGCCATCATACCATTACCGAGATAGATCATAGTATGACCATCTACCGGGTTCCCGCCATTCTTATTAGTGTACGCGTAGGCAATTAGGTCGCCGGGTTGAAGAATTGCTTCAAAGTCAGCCAAGATTTCTGCTGCTTCGATTTCATCTTCATTATGGGTGAGTGCATAGAAAAACATTCTGGTATTTTCGTCATCAACTATTTCTATGCTCTCTTTTTCTCCGTAGCTTGAGTTTATAGAGTTAACATATACCGCATTTATAAAGCCTGCGCAGTCAAGATAGAGAATGCTGGTTGAGTTGGCTTCTTCAGGTATCGCAGAAGGAGAAATGCGCAGATTATTTGTTCTGTCAATGTTTTGATTATGTCCTCCGTCTCCGCCTGCAGTACGTGAAATAGAATAGGTTTCGTACTGTATCCATTCGCCGCGGCGATCATAAGCGAAAGCTAATTCGCATATAGCGTCAACACCCGAGCGGTTCTGGAAGGTAAGACCGGTCAGATCAAGAACCGAAATACAGGGTTCGTATGTACTTCCTGCACCGTCCCAATCGCATCTTACAACGATATAATCACTGTTGGGATCTATTCTGAAAGCAACATTGACACGTTGGTTACTCATACTTGTACCGCTGATGGTTCTTCTGTCGGTACCGTAGAGTAGCTCTATTGTAGCGTTGCTATAGTCACTTACGGGGGCATACAACTCAAAGGTGAGGAAGTATCCGTAGCCGTATTTTCCATTTGCATATTGCGCGATGGATATATCTTTTTCCGAAGCACTCAACGCATTGGTGTATCCGCTATAGTTGGAGGTATATCCAATGCTTCCGCTGATGACGCTACCACTCTTGTCGACATTCTGCAAAGCGGTGGAAAGGTTCTTTCCATATACGGAGGTGTTTTTAAAAAGATTGAAGGTTGGCTGATAGGAATAATTGGTAGCAATTATTTCTGAGGAGTTTACCCAATCGGTATTATATCCGTCCCAGACATAGCCTGCGATCTCCAAAGCTTTTGAATAGTTTGAACCGAGGGATGTCTTTGCCTTGGTCTCAGATCCTTTGAAGTACAGACCGCGTACAACCGCTCTCGCACTGCGTGCGTGATGAACTGTGGTGTAGGTGACATCGTCACCGTTTTCCAAAACGGAGGGAGGGTTGAAATAACTGTAGACGGTTGAAGAGACACCGTTTACTTCTACGGTTATATAACCGCGGAAGGAAACTGCCTTATTGTAGTTTTCGGGGTTTGAATATGTAAGGACCGTTGTATAAGCGCTGTATCCTTCGGGTAGATCGTTGCCTACATAGCCCTTGTATTTTTCTGCAGAGAGCCAGCCGGTATTATTAATGGGACTGTCACTTGCATAGTTGCCGCCAAATACCAGATCGGTTTTGCCAACTATACCAAGAAGTGTGCCTCGTATATATCCGTCTCCATCGGTAGAGGGACTCTTAGCAAAAAGACCTATAGAGTCAAGCTGTGAGGTCTGAACTGTGGTAATAAACTTAAGACCGCTGGCTGCGTTGGAAGAGCTACTTGCATTAATCATTGCGCTTGCCATGGGTATGGTGTCAACCTTTACCCAAACAGCATACAGTTCACCTGTAATATTCGAAATAGTGTCGCCTGCTTTGTAGAGGGCATTTGCCTGCACACTGTCGGTGCCAAAGCCGCTTACGTCCACTATTCCAAGGAAGTCGGCATCTGTATATGTGCCCTGGATAGAGGAAAGGCTTGAATAATCCACGGTCAGAGTATTGCCACTTGTAAGCTTTAACACATTACCGCTATGAAGAGCTGTAATAAAGTAGGGAGTGTTATCAGTAATAACAACATTTGTGCCATCAATAGAGAGGGACTTGGTGCTGTTATCAACAAACAATCCGCCAATAGATGTCACACCGCTCTGGCAGGTTGCTACTTTTGTGTTTGTAGTATTTGTTTTGGAATAAATGCCCACTTTTCCGGTGAGGTTTGAAGCAACTTTAAGGGTCATATTTGCGCTGTAAACAAAAATGTTTTCTTCTTGATTACGGGTAGGAGCCTGGTTGCCGTAGATACTTATGTCTCCGCCAATATTGAGAGTACCTGCTTGAGCAAAAATTGCGCCGTAGTAAGTAGTGTTTCCGTTGCCTAATCTGTTTATATTGTTTGTAATCAAGCCATGGCTCAAATCAACTGTACCGTTTTCTATGTCTATTGCCGAGCCGTGCCATCCTGTATTATCGCGAATGGTGGGAATAGAGCTTGACAGATCGCTCTTTGCCATCTTGAATGTTCCACCATTGACATATACACCGCTACCGCGGTCGTCGTTAGCAGTCATAGACTTATCTTCGTTTACAAGACCACGTGAATTGCTATAGATCTCTCCGCCGTACATGTTAAAGACACCATATAAGCGAACGGCGACAACACCTTGACCTCTCGACAGATTTTCGTAGATCTTACCGCCGTACATGTCGACGGTGTTACCCTTTGTGGATACAGAGGAGGGTGCTATATAAATAGCGCCGCCCTGTCCATAACGCGTTTGAGCGCAGTTTGAATAGATATTTCCGTTATTGATGGTTAAACGGGATGCTGCCACGGTGGAAGAGGGAGACTCCAAATAAATGGCGCCGCCACGTTCGGTTGCAGTATTACCTGCCAATTCTCCGCCGTTGATGGTCATTGTTGCGTCGTTTGTAAGGCACACACCGCCGCCGTATGTTCCGGTGTTATAATTGACAGCACCGCCGTTTAAAGTTAATGTGGCGCCGTTGACAAGAACACCTCCGCCTTTTTCATTGGCATTGCCACCCTTTACAAGTGTGTCAGCAGCGAGAGTGACATTTGCACCGCTTGCTATATAAAGAGGACGGAGATTGGTTGTATTCTTAGCATCAAAGGTGATGCTTTCAAACAAAATCGCTGAGCCGGAAGTTACTGCGACCATATCTTTTGTAGAGGATATAAGTTGGTTTGCAGAAAAGTTTTGTCCGGAAGCCGAGATCACAGCATCATTACTTCCGCGGATAATGTAGTTATATAAAGGAAGCGTGTAATCGGTGTACTGGTTATAATTCTTAGGGGCAGGTGTTGATATGTTCCAGGTAGAGCTGAGAGAAATATTTGAGTCTACAGTATATATCAGGTTATAGTTTCCTGTATAGCTTGATGTTGCTCTATTATGAACCCAGGGAGCATTAGAAGTATCTAATGTCATATTCCCTTCTGTAAGGGTCTTGATGTATACGTTAAGAGTGGTATCATTTAAGGTCTCGTTTTGCAAAATAAAGTCTTTTGAATAGGACCAGCCGCCTGATGCGGAGAGGGTACCATTTGAAACTCTTGCGCCTTTTATATAATAATAATCAAAGGTCGAGCCTTTGGCAAGCATTACGTTGCCACCGGTTTGATGTGCAGTATTTTTGGAGATGCTGCCGCCGTTCATAACGAAATCGGTGGAATAAAGAGCCACACCGCCGCCCATATGACCTGTTGCGGTATTGCTTGAGATATTACCGCTGTTCATTGTAACGGTTGAATCTATGGCAAAAACGCCACCGCCCTGCCATACTGCAGTGTTGTTGCTGATGGTAACACCGTTGACGGTAAGTTCGCTGTTTTTAGCATATATTGCTCCGCCATTATTATATGTACCGCCTGCTGTACGGCAGTTAGATATATTGCCGCCGGTTAATGTCAGTTTACCGCCTTCAACATAGATAGCACCGCCGTAACAATAAAAAGTGGGAACCAAGCTCTCTACCGAGCAATTGGAGATGGTAACATTGGTAAGATTGGCTTCACCGAAAACCGCCATAGCACCACCGTTATTGTTGGAGCGCTTGCCGTTCTGTATAGTAACACCATCGAGATTAAGAACGCCACCATCGGCGCTGACATAAAACGCGCGCTGACTGTTGTTTAAATCAAATGTTACATTTTGGAAAGTGACATTTGCTCTGAGGTCCTTATTATACTGATAAGCGCCGCTGGTGATGCCTATTTCAAGCTGATTGGTGCTTGAAATAGTGTAGTTCGCGCCGTCCGAACTCTTAATTATTACATTGCGGGATGCTGCAGGATAAAACTTTGTAACGGTGGATGTTATATCGTTTATGAGGATGATGGTATCGATCTCGCCGTTCTTTGCCTGTTCCATCGCTGCTTCAAACTCTGCGCCGCTTGCAGCCTCAACGCTTGCCGCCGATGCGGATATGGCAAGCAAGCCTACAAGGAGAGCAAACATTATAGCAGTGATCAAAAACTTAAAAACACAACGGTTTTTCATATATCTAACCTCCATAAATCGCAATCGGGGATACTTGTTTTTTAACAAGTATCCCCCGAGAGATGACTAATTATAAATTACAGGATGGGGCCGCTTTCAAAGGAGAAGGAGTCTGCAAGCTTCTTGATCTCGGGAGCAAGCTCTGCATTAACTGCATCGGGAACAAGAGCATCAGCTGCCTTTTCGCCTGTGATGGCACTGTAAAGCATGCAAGATACGATATAAGTACCTTCTACATTGGGATGAGTAATATAGTTGCCTTCGGTGCCGTAGAGCTTCATGCCGTCCTGCATACCCTTAAGGAATGCGCCGCCAACATTGACCAGCTTGACATTTTCAAGACCATCTGTTGCGGACTTTGCGAAATCATAAATTGCCTTGTAATGATCTTCAGCGGTCTGTATGACAGTATTAAATGCCATTGTTCCGAATGTTGCGGTGGGATAGGGCTGGTCAACAACAGCAAGGATGGTTGCCTTGGGATAGTTCTCGCTGAGCCACTTTATAGCGTTAGCAGTCTTGGTGATGTTCTTTTCGATATACATTGTATCGCGGCGACCTGCGTTAACAACGATGTATTCGGGAGCGTCAGCCTCTATGATGCCTAAGAAACGCTGAACACGTGCGCTCTGATCCTGCCAGCCGAGGCAGTTGTTACTGTCGTCAAACTTGAACAGCTCGTAGAGCTCGATGCGGTTAGTAACACTGGAGGGATCGGTGGCGTATGCTTCGGTCTGTACAACGTAGTTATCCCAACCAAGCATTTCGCCTAAGAACTTATCCATGTTGTTGAGACCGATGATACGGTCGCCTATAATTGCTACGTTGGTGAGTCCATAACTGGTATTGAACTTAGCATTGGTAGTAACTACCAGAGTCTTGTTATAAAGAGGCACGGAAATGAAGAGATAGCCGCCGTCTTTGTTACGCCATACTCTTGCGTTGCTGTCAGCCATTGCCTTGTTATCCCAAGTGGGCAGATACCAGCCGCCTTCTTCGATGAGATCGTCATCACGCATATATCCGAAATCGAGAGATGCGATCTCATAGGTCTTTTCTTTGAAGATTACCTTATCGAAAGAATCAAAGCTGAGGTCAGCATAAGCGCCGGAGAAAGCGGTCTTTTCGGGGGCATTCTTAAGCTTGGGGGTCTCGCCTGTTACATCCAGCTCAAAGGTTGAACCTAAAAACTCCCAAGGAGCGCCGTCAAGCGCAAGCTCTTCCCAAGAAAGCTGATAGAACTTTTCACGGGTAAGTCCGTCGGTAGAATATGCAGCTACCTGAACGAAGCCCTCTTCACAGCTTCTGCCGCGTCTGTCTTCTGCATCAGCGCCTGTGATTGCGGGAACCAGTGTGTAGCTGTCGGTCATATCAAGAACACCGATAAAGGTGCCTTCGGGTGCATCGTGGGGGTTGACTGCGGGGGTCTCGGGAGCTACGGGTTCATCGGGCACATTGGGTGTTTCTGCTGCGGGCTCTTCACCGCAAGCAGCAGCTAAAAGCATAATGCCGCAAAGGGACATCAAAAGAACGAGCTTTAAAAGTGATTTTATAGTTTTCATATTAATCCTCCTTTACCCATCAGTTGCCCATGGAGGGTCTGAGTACTGCGAAGAAGCTGCTGCCGTAAAGCTGAGTCAGCTCGTCGTCGAGGAACTTTTCTTCGCCGCCGTAAGCGTGTGCGGTACGGGTCACACCATCTGCCTGGAAGGTCTTGACACCGTTGTCATAGGTTGCAAAGGTGTTATCACCCAGATAGATGTACATATCTGTCTTCTGCATAGCCTGAGCGGGAGTGGTGAAAGCATCACCTGCAAAGATGAAGATGTCACCGATGTTGAGAGGAATGGTGGTAACCTTGGTGGTACGACGCTCGTGGTTAAGACCCTGCAGATAGAGTCTCATACCGCCGTACTGTCCGGGAACCAGCATACGATAGCCGGCTGTGGTCTGATCGGGGTTAAGATCCCAGAATCTGTTCTCATATGTGGGAATGGTGATATCCTCGATAAGATCGCTGATGCTCTTTGCATCACCCACGGGAAGGGTCATACCGATCTTAGCGTATGCTTCAACCATCAGATCAAAGTCGTTGGTTGCAGTGAAGGTGCTGCTCTTAAAGGTATCAGCAAACTTCTTCTGCTCTGCATCGGTCCAAGTCTTTTCTACGGGAACGATGGTGGTGGGAATGTTCATTCCGCAAATGGTAGTCTCAAACTCAAGCTCGGTATCATAAGCGGTATCGTCGTTTACCTTAACGGTGAAGGTAAAGGTCTTATCCTCGCCGCTCTTGAGTGTGTAGTTGAAGTTGTTTTCACCGGAAACAAGGGTTACGCCCTGAGGCAGAGGAGAAAGAACCTCTAAAGCCTTGTCCTGTGCGCTCTTGTTAGTGAACTTAATGTTGATGGTGATCTCCTGACCCTTGTCAGCGGTCTTGCCGAAGGGATGGGAGGAATACTTTTCGATTACAACGCCGGAAAGCTTTTCAGCACGGATCTTAGCATCTTCATTGACTTCATACTCGCCGTCAAGAGGACGGATGATAGCGAAACGGCTCTTGGTCATAAGATCACGAGCGTGAGCAGGCATAAGCAGAGTGTCATAAATGCTGTCGAAGTCGATTGCGCCGCCAAGGTCTTCGGTATCATAGGACTTGCCGGTGCTGCTCTTGTGGTAGTTACCGTCGATAAAGACGTCACCTGCACAGTGAGCCATAATGCCGTCGCCGATATAGATCATAGTATGACCGTCGGTATCAACACTTGTGCCGTTGTAGTATGCGTATGCAATAACATCGCCGGGCTCAAGAATGTCTACGAAATCCTTGTAGATAGCATCCTTTTCAGCCTGAGACTCTTTGAATGTGGGTTCGTAGTAGAGAACTCTCTGGTCTGTGTTGCGGACGATATCGATACTTTCCTTGTTGTGGAAGTCATAGCCGATAGAGTTGATGGTAGCAGCACATATAAAGCCTGCACAGTCAAGGTAGAGAACATTTTCTCTTGTTGCCATCTCAGCGGTTCCCCAAGCATTGTGACGAACTTCACCTGTTCCGCGCTTGTCAGCATCGCGGGAGATGGAGTAAGTCTCATACTGGATCCACTCCTGACGGTTGTCAAGAGCAAGAATGGTCTCGTGCAGAATATCGAAATCCTGTCTTGACTTGCACTCAACACCCTTGGTGGAAAGAACGTTGGTGTATGTAGCAAAAGCTTCGCCTTCGCCGTCCCAGTCGGTGGTAAAGATAACGTCGTCACGCTCACCGGTCAGGCGGCAGACCAGAGCCAGCTTGCCATCCTTAAAATCAGCACCTGTAAAGCTGCGCTTGTCGGTACCGGAAATAAGCTCGATCTTGGATTCGGCAGAGACTGTTGCATCCTTGGGAGCAGCGATCTCAAAAGCGATATAATGACCGTAGCCATATTTGCCTTCGGCATACTCGGTGAAATACATCTTGCCTTCAAGGTCGCCCTGTGCTGCGGTGTATCCGCTGTACTGAGCAACATAAGGCAGAGTTCCGGAAGCCTTATTATTCTTAATGGTAATGTCAGCCATAAAGGTGGATACGTCCTTGCCGTATACTTCACCGCTTGTAATAGCTGTGATAACTGCGGCATCCTTGGGCACATTTACGGTTTCAGGCTCTGTAGCGGGAGTCTTGGTTTCTTCTCCGCAGCCTGCGAATACGCATGTGACCATAAGCAATGCCATAACGAGTACAATTGCTTTTTTCATAGTATGATCTCCTTCCTATAGTAAACAAAAACTGTACTGGCTTCATTTTACAATAAAGACTTCACAAATACAAGAATTACAAAAAAGGAAAGACTGATGTTGTAATATTTTTACCTCATTTTATAATGACAAATATTATAATATAATAATATTGTAATAGAAATATATTGTCAATCGAATATATTTTAGTAATTATGTAAAAAACTTCCCAAAAGCATCAAAGTCTTTTGGGAAGTTTTACTATTTTATTTGTCTTTTTTCTCTTTGGGCTGTTTGATCTTGCTCAGCTTCTTGTTCAGGTCGAGCAGATCCTCCTTGGTGAACTTGGCATCCATCATTCCGCCCGCAAGAGTGAGCAGACGCAGAACGGTAAATCCGTTCATCATACTCATCATTTCGGGGGTGAACTCAAAGCCTGCGACCTCTTTCTTTTCGCCCTTCTTGCCGCCAAGCATACTGCCCATCAGCTTCATAAAGATGAGCTTGCCGCGAACTGTAGAGATAACATCGCCCATCTTGGAATTAAGGGACAGATATCCTTCTCTTTCTTCGATGTCAAACCAGTTGAGGATAGCGCCCTGCTCCTTCAGACGATATTCTTCGTTGAAGGTGTCGACCTTGCGGATATTACTCTCGTCGGTATACTCACCGGCGACCGCTTTCAGCTGTGTCTCGCCAACATTGGGGACATCAAAATAGAAGAAATGATCCTCAGCGCACTTCTTGCCTACCGAAACGCCGTTGGCAAACAGCTCTACCTCGGGCATATTGGAGTAGACTGTGACCTTTGTAACATCCTCAACGCGGTCAACATAGCGCTTGGAGCAGATGTGAACAAACTTCTCATCGCTGAGCCATGCCTTGTATGCGTAGAAGGAGTCCTTCTTATACTTTCTGTCAAAGGTTACAAGACCCTTGTGGTTCTGTCCGTTTTCGCCGCCCTCGTTTCTTGCGTCAGCGCCGAAGTCAAACATATTCCATACATGGGTTGCCCACATATACTTGCGGCTGAAGAATTGCTTGATAAGCTCCTCGTGGTAATATGCCTGATATTCCTCGGTGTAGTCGCCCTGCATGGGGTTGGAGGTGTGCCAATTCAGCGCTTCACAGCCGTACTCGGAGCAGCCGATGGGAATATTGGGATGAGTTGCGTGGAACTTATCAAACCAAGGACCGTTCATATCGGTCTCGCCGCCGTACCAACCAAAGTAATGGTTATAAGAAACGACATCAGGTATTTGCAGATAGGGATCGTCCATCTTGCACATAGATACCGCCGCAATGGTGGTCAGCCTTGTCTTGTCAAGCTGATGGCACAGATCGTTGAGGATGCGGTGGTTTTCAAGCAGATCCTCGTCGCTTCCGCCGATGGAGATCTCATTTGAAAGTCCCCATACAACAATGGATGGGTGGTTATAATTCTGCTCGATCAGCTCATTCATCTGACTGATTGTATTTTCTCTGCCATTAGGCATATGCTTGGAGATATAGGGGATCTCTGCCCAAATAACAAGACCGCGCTCGTCGCACAGATCATAGAAATACTGATCGTGCTGATAATGAGCCAAACGAATGGTAGTAGCGCCGACCTCGCAAATGAGATCGATATCCTCCTCGTGATGCTCGGGAAGCAGCGCGTTACCTACGCCCCAGCGGTCCTGATGACGGGAAACACCGCGGAGAGGATAGCTTTCGCCGTTGAGGATAAAGCCCTCGTTGGGATCTATCTTAAAGGTGCGGCATCCGAAGCGGGAGCATACATTGTCTAAAACCTCGCCGCCCTGCATAAGCTCGGCTTCGCAGCAGTAGAGATAGGGATCCTTTCTGCCGTTCCACAGATGAACATTCTTGATCTCAAGCTCCACGCACTTTTCGGTGCTTTCGGTCTCGGCAATGACGTTTTCGTCCTTGTCATAGATGGTGTACTTGATGGTCTGACCATTCTTAAGCTCACCGATGCGAGCTTCTACCTTGACCTTTGCCTCCTCGCCCTCAATAGCGGGGGTGATATGGATACCGGGTGTGCCGTAATAGTCAAGATCAAAATGGCTCTCGCTTGTGCAAATGAGATTTACATTTCTGTACAGACCGCCATAGAAGGTAAAGTCTGCCATCTGGGGATAAACTCTGTCGTTTGCGGAGTTGTCCACAACGATAACGAGCAGGTTTTCATCCTTAAGACCGCCTGTCAGGTCAACGCGCCAGGTGGAATAACCGCCGTCGTGATGCTTAAGGCACTCGCCGTTGAGATAAACATCTGCGCTGGAGTTAGCACCACGCAGCTCAAGATAATAAACCTCAGCATCGGGCAGCTCAGCCTTGGTAAAAGCCTTTGCATAGTAGCCCTTGCCGCGATAATAGTCGTTGTTACCGTCCTGTCCGTCAACAGCGTTCCAGCTGTGGGGCAGATCAAGAACATCCCAATCTGCGGGCAGGCTTGCGGGAATAGCTTCTGCGCCCTTTATAAAGGACCATTTTGCATTAAAGTTTAAAACATTTCTCATTTATAATTCCTCCTGAAAGGATAAGATGTATTAATTATAGCAAAGCATAATTTAATTTTTGTAAATACAGTGTTAAAACTGTCTTTTGGAATAAATTATCAAGGGCTTTGCTGCTCTTTGACAGCGATTATTATTATCACCCTGCCGCACTAAGCGACAGGGTGATAACAGAGAAAAAGGAAAGAAGTAGACTAAATTATTCGCCCTTTGCCGCAGCTCTGCGAGCTTCAAGCTCAGCGGTCATCTGTGCGACCTTCTTCTTGTTCAGGTCATAGATGAAAGCGATAGAAACAAACATAACGATAGCGCTGAAGGAGTAGAGAGCGGCAACCAGCCACTTCATATTTTCAGCAACCCAGAAGGGCTGATCTGCGCCAAGCTTGCCAACATAGCCGAGAGCGCCCATAATAACGATTACCAGAGAGGGGCCAAGGCCCTGAGCCAGTTTACGGAAGAAGGAATGCAGAGAATAAACTGTGCCTTCTTCTTTGGTACCGTTTTTCCACTCGTTGTAGTCGATAGCATCAGCCATAAGAGCCCAAGATACGCAGGTGTAGAAGCCAAGGCCGAGGCCGTAGAAGACCTGAGCGATAACATAACCTGCAAGACCTGCCATACCATTGCCTAAGGGGAGGAACAGAAGCAGAGCGCCAAAGGTGCTTACTGCTGCACCCACTGCACAAGCTTCCTTCTTGCCGTACTTGTCAACGATCTTCTTAATAAAGGGCATAAACAGGAACATGGGCAGATAACCGATAAGCATAACAATACCGGAGATCTTTGCATTTCCAAAATAGGACTGGAACAGAACAGCGGTAGCTGTGGAAGAAGCCTGCATACCGATGAACATAGCCATAGCGGCTAAGGTTGCACCGATAGCGGCACGGTTTTTAAGGAAGTTTTTCATTGCCTTAAAGACGTTGAACTTTTCCTGCTTTTCGCTGATGGTTACAGAGCTTTCTTCAACACGGATGGTAGTGGTCTTGAGCATATAGATGAAGCATAAAAGACCGATAGCACCCATAATGGTTGCGGCGATGAAAACAACTTCACCCTTAAGGTTGTCACTTGCATCGTAGCAGATGATGGGAAGAATAACCATGGGGAGAATATTACCGACCATAGAACCGATGCTTCTCCAGGTGGAAAGCTGGGAACGCTCGGAGCCGTTAGTAGTGATAACGCTCATCATAGAGCCGTAAGGAACATTGGCTACTGTGTAGAAAGCATCCCACAGAACATAACCTAAAACAAACAGAACGCATCTGAGCCACTTGTCTGCATTGGGAAGGGGTAAGAAGAAGAACAGACCCGAGAACAACAGACCGACAGCACCGATAAAGATGTAGGTCTTAAACTTACCGTGCTTATACTTTCTGCGGTCAGCGTCAAACAAAGAGCCGAGCAGAGGATCGTTGATAGCATCCCAAGCCTGAACAACAAGCAAAAGTGTTGCATACAGCGTTTCGCCAAGCGCCATAAACTGTGTCCAGAATATAGCCATAATAGAGCTCTTAAGAGCAAAGCTCATATTACAACCCAAGTCACCTGCAGCGTAGGAAACCAGGTCGCGCATACCGAACTTACGGTAGCCTCTTTCGTCCAGTTGGACTTCCTTTTTTGCCATGGATTATCCCTCTTTCGTGTGTTTTTCCGATTTTTTTAAGCAAAATATATGTTTAACATAACTCACTACACTATAATATCAAAATGTATACACATCAGTGAGTAATATTTTTGTGTAAAATTGCACAACTTTTGTATTTCCTGTTGATTTTTCGTCAAATATATAGGATAATATAGAAATAAGTGGAAAAACTTTGTTTATAATAAACAAAAGGACGGTGTGTCGTGCAACAAAGCAAGGAGTTTATTTTTTTAAAAAAGATACTTGAAAAATGCCGAGTCAGAGTAACCATAACCAATGCTGAAAGCAGTGAGGAGCTTGATCTCGGTCTGCGAAAAATGCTGGGCATTGATCAAAGGGTACTTGATGATGAGCTTGCACGTATGAGCCATAAGATCATATACCGATTGGCAGATATATTCTATTGCCGCTACATCTTTTTTTATCTTCCCAATGAGAGCGTTGCGGTGGTGGGGCCCTATCTTGCTGAGGAGCTTACCTACGAGCAGCTTTTGGAGCTTGCGGAGCTTTGCTCGGTTCCTGCTGACAAGGTGGGCGTCTTTGAAAAATACTACGGCTCTTTGCCCATAGTATCTGATGACAGTCCCCTTTTTGTTGGGTTGCACACCTTTGCGGAAGAAATGTGGGGCGGCGCGGACAGTTACCGAGTAGTGGATATCAACCGTGAGCTGTCTGCCGAGGCGGTGCCCTTTTTTGATCATACCGAGAGCCTTGAAAAAGAAGAGACCAAATGGAAGATACAAAACTTAGAGCAGCGCTATGCCTACGAAAATCAACTGATGCAAGCCGTCGAGATGGGCAACAGTCACCTTGCCGAGCAGCTTATGCAGGGCTTTTCTGCAATGGCATTTGAGCGCCGCCTTTCCGACCCGCTGCGCAATTTGAAAAATTACTGTATAATAATGAATACACTTATGCGTAAAGCCGCAGAGCGCGGCGGAGTGCATCCACTTTATATAGACAGACTTTCCTCCGATTTTGCAAAACGTATTGAGGCTATGTCTTCAATAAATGCCGTACCCGCTTTGATGGAGGATATCTTTAGCAGCTATTGCCGCTACGTGCGTCAGCATTCCACAAGCAGATATTCCCCGCCGATACAGCGGGCAGTTTTGCATATCGGTGCATCTCTGAATGGTGATCTCAGTCTTAAGACCATAGCCGATGCCATAAATATAAACGGAAGCTATCTGTCCGACCTGTTCAAAAAAGAAACGGGACAGACCATCACCGATTATATAGCTCAAAAGCGTATAAAGCGCGCCACTCGGCTGCTGACCACCACCAAGCTTCAGGTGCAGACAATAGCTCAGCATTGCGGAATGTCCGATGTCAATTATTTTTCTAAGCTGTTCAAAAAATATACTCAAAAGACCCCAAATCAGTACAGAAAAGAAATGAATGGAAGATTATTCCAAGAAAAACACAATTAAAAAGTTCCTAAATATACCTAAACATTATATTTTGATGGTGAAAAATTCCCCGAAAAATAAGGGCTTTTCGCGAATTTTTCCTCTTGCACAGAGCAAGGGTTATCAGTATAATAAAGTCAAAGATAAAGAAAGGGATCAAAAAAATGGAGATAGCACCCGGAATAAAATATATTGGCGTCAATGACCATCAGATAGATCTTTTTGAAGGTCAATATGAAGTTCCCAACGGAATGGCATACAACTCCTACGCAGTCATTGACGAAAAAACAGCAATTTTTGATACAGTGGATGAGAACTTTGTTTCTCAGTGGCTTGAAAATATTGAAAAAGCACTTGCCGGCAAAACACCCGATTATCTCATCGTTCAGCATATGGAGCCCGATCATTCTGCAGGTATTGCCGTCTTTATGGAAAAATATCCCTCGGCGCAGATTGTGGCATCCGCAAAGGCTTTTCCGATCATTAAAAACTTCCACGGCACCGATTTTGCCGACAGAAGGATCATAGCTGCCGAAGGCACAACCCTTTCCCTTGGCGGGAGGACACTGACCTTTATCACTGCACCCATGGTACACTGGCCCGAGGTGATCGTCACCTATGATGACAGAACCAAGACCCTTTTCTCTGCTGATGCCTTCGGCAAGTTTGGCGCATTGGATTCCGATGAGGATTGGGCTTGCGAGGCTCGCCGCTATTATATGGGAATCGTGGGAAAATACGGTGCACAGGTGCAGGCGCTGCTTAAAAAAGCATCCGCCCTGCAGATAGAGACCGTCTGCCCTCTCCACGGTCCCGTGCTTTCCGGTGATGATCTTGCAATAGCATTGGAAAAATATGACATCTGGTCAAGCTACCGTCCTGAAAATGAGGGCGTGACCATTGCATATGCGTCGATTTACGGACATACTAAGGACGCGGCATTAGAGCTTGCCAAGCAGCTTGAGGAAAAAGGCGTCAAAGTTTCTTGCTTTGATCTTGCCCGCGACGATATGGCAGAGGCGGTTGAAGATTCCTTCCGTTATGACCGTTTGGTGCTTGCATCCAGTACTTACAATAACGGACTCTTCCCCTTTATGCAGACCTTTATCCACGCTCTTACCGAGCGTAACTTCCAAAATCGCACAGTGGCATTCATTGAAAATGGAAGCTGGGCACCCGCCGCCGCAAAGAATATGAAGGCTTTGCTTGAAAACAGCAAGAACCTGACCTTTGCCGAAACGGTGGTAACACTCAGATCTGCACTGTCCGATGAAAGCAGAGCGAGCCTTGCCGCTCTTGCCTACGAGCTTGTAAAATAATACACGATATACACATTTTTTGAAAGAAAAAGGAGGAAATTATTATGAAGTATATCTGTGATGTTTGTGGTTGGATCTATGACGAAGACAAGGGCGACATGGAATACGATCTCGAGCCCGGTGTCGAGTTCTCCGAGCTTCCCGAAGATTTCACCTGCCCCCTGTGTGGAGTAGGAAAGGATATGTTTGTCCCCGAAGAAGAATAATAAGGACGAAAATTGCGGCTTTCTCCGTGAATACCGCAGAATGTCTGCTGCGCCGTACAAATAGTACTGCCACAGCAGCCATTCTTTGTCTCACGAAGAAATCCATCAATTTTCTTGATAGGCTTGCAGAGATTGGCGGTAAACCGAAATCTCTCAATTTTACGATAGTGAGACGAAGCAGGGCGGTAAACTATTGCGGTTTTCTTCGCAATACTGCATCAGCGTCGTTTGCCGTACAGATAGTACTGCCAAACTTCCGCTTCTTTGTCTTGCGACGAAATCTCTCAATTTTACGATAGTGAGACGAAGATCGATTCTTTCGCCGCAATACCGCAGAATGTTTGCTACGCCGTACAAATAGTACTGCCACAGCAGCCATTCTTTGTCTCACGAAGAAATCCATCAATTTTCTTGATAGGCTTGCAGAGATTGGCGACAAAGGATGAATTGATCCTTTCGCTTTGAATACATCGTAATGGAGTCTTGCTGTGCAATGTAGGGGAGGGGTCTCCCCTCCCGTTCGTCTTCGACACCATTATTCGTCTCAAACCAAAATCTCTCGATTTTATGAGCCTTGTTTGGCAAGGCTATGAAAATATTTTTAGAAAGGATGAAAAGTATGGAGCAGAAATTTTATATTTGTAAGCACTGCGGAAAAATAGTGGCGCTGGTCAAAGAAAGCGGAGTTCCCATTATGTGCTGCGGTCAGAAGATGGAAGAAATCATCCCCGGCACCACCGATGCATCGGTTGAAAAGCATGTTCCCGTTGCTAAGCAAGAAGGCAACAAGGTCATCGTTACTGTAGGTGCAGTTGAGCATCCTATGCTTCCCGAGCATTATATAGAGTGGATATCCATTCAGACCAAGCAGGGCAATCAGCGCAAGGCATTAAAGCCCGGTGACGCGCCCACCCGTTGCTTCTCTCTCTGTGAGGGCGATGAGTTAGAGGCAGTCTATGCCTACTGCAACCTCCACTCCCTGTGGAAAGCATAAAATTAAAGAGTTATAAAGAAGGGATGCCCAAAAATTATTGGGCATCCTTTTTTATATAAGAAGTTTTATTTTTCACATAAAGCAAGAAAGCCGCTGATCTCAGCGGCTTTCTGTAATATTTACCAATATTTAGTTCCGGGGATGTTAGAGGGTGTAGAGGGAACTGTGGGGCTGGGAACATAATTGGGATTTCCGTCGGGGAACTCCTCGGTCTTGGTAGTATAGCAGCCTACACACCAAGATGTGCGGGTGGTCTTTCCCTCGTCGATGACCTCATATACACAATGTCCCACAGCGGGGATGGTCTCTTTTTCTTCAAGATAGCAATTCTGGCAAACGCGTCGGCTGTATCCGTCAACGCAAGAGCCTACGCGAATGACCTTCCAATCGGTCCATATATGGTTACAAACATTGACCTTCTTGGTCTTTGTGCAACGCTTGCAGGTATATATCATCATAACACCGTTAAGCTTACCCTCGTCAAAATCGTGATCGTCGGGCTCTCTGTCGGTGGTCTCGCTATAGCTGTTGCCGCAAGAACAGGTGTAGGTTATTTTGCCCATCTGTCCGCAATTAGCTTCTCTTACCACCTTTGCCACATAGCTGTGTGTATGTGGGACAGTGGGAGTGATAGGAACTTCAGGAGTTTCGGGTTCTGTAGGCTTATCAGGCTCGGTGGGCACTTCAGGCTCAACGGGAGTTGTAGGATTACTTGGCTCTGCAGGGGGCACATCGGGCTGAGGCTCATCGGGTGTGGGAGGGGTGCTGGGCGTAGGCGCCACAGGTGTATCGGGTTCGGCAGGTGTATCGGGATTAGTGGGAGCATCTGGTGCGTCGGGACTCGACACAGGGGTGTCGGGATAGGTAGGCACAGAGGGCACATCGGGTGTATTTGGAACTTCAGGTGCTTCGGGGTCTGTTGGGTTGGAGGGAGTTATAGGAATCTCGGGAGTTTCTATTTTGGGAGATTCCTGCTTGGGAGAGGTATCTTCATCCTTGTCATTGGTGGTGAGACCTATGATAAGTCCCGCAACAAATCCGATCACTGCCAAAACGGACAATATAATTATCATCTGCTTTTTCATAGGCTTCATAGTCTTACACTCTTTTCTCTAAATCTTCTTATCTTGTTTTATCACATTTGGCGGCTTATGTCAAAGTGCCGCTCATCAATTTATCAAAAAACTCGGGGGTGGGCGCTTCAAAAACCATCACTTCCCCGCTTTTGGGATGGATAAACTCAATCCGCTTTGAAAACAACCCATGCCCGCGAAAAGCATTTTCCTCACCATAGAGAAAATCACCCCAGACGGGATATCCCAAATGGGAAAAATGCACCCTTATCTGATGGGTCCTTCCCGTTTCAAGCTCAGCTTCAACGCGGGTCATTCCGTTTTTGCGCTCCAATACCCTGAAATGGGTGACCGCCTTTTCTCCGTCGGGACGCACACAGCGCTTCAGTGAGCTGCCCTCACTAAGACCGATGGGCGCGTCGACAGTTCCGCTGTCTTGTGTCAATTCCCCTACCAAAACAGCTTCGTATACCCGCTTAACGGCTTTATTTTTGAGCGCTTCGCCAAGCACCCTTGCGGTGTGGGCATTCTTTGCCACGCATAAAAGACCGCCCGTTCCGCTGTCAAGTCGGTTGACGGCGCGAAAAACAAAGGGAACACCCGCTTTTTCAAATCGCCAGGCAAGGATATTGGCAAGGGTGTCGGTGCCGTGTCCCGCCGAAGGATGCACCGGCATACCGAAAGGCTTGTTTATTATCATCAGGCTGTCATCCTCAAAAATAATATCCACAGCCCCCTCGGTGGGAAGGATATTCTCCGAGCTTTGTTCGTCCTCGGTCTTAAGGCAAAGCCTTTGCCCTGCCTTGACCACCGCTCGCACTGTAACGTGAGCGCCGTCAAGTGTGATCCCGTCGGGAATAGTCTTCAGTCTGCGGAGCAGAGTGCTTGACAGATTAAGGTCGCGGCGAAGAATATCCTTGACCGTCTTTCCCGCCTGCTCCTCGGTAATGATGTATTCCACAGCTCTGCCCCCTTTCGGCAATTGTTAATAATTTTGGTAATATTGTATCATAAATTGACATAGATAGGCAAATATGATAAAGTGATATTACAAAATAAATTGTAAAGGAACGAAATTATGAAAAGAAATCTCATACTTACTCTTGTTTCACTGATGCTGGTCTTGAGCCTTGGTCTGTTTGCCGCCTGCGGTGAAGACAAGGAGCCTGCCGCAAATAACAACCCCACAGAGGAGCCCGGTAAGACCGAGGATCCCGGTAAGACCGACGAGCCTGAGACTCCCGCTGACCCCGAGAAGCCCGCTGACCCCGAGAAGCCCGCTGATTCCGAGAAGCCCGCTGATCCCGAAACACCCGCTGATCCCGAGAAGCCCACTGAGCCTGAGAAGCCCACTGAGCCCGAAAAGCCCACTGAGCCCGAAAAGCCCACTGAGCCTGAGACTCCTACCGAGCCTGAAAAGCCCGCTCACGCTCACACTTGGGGCGAGCCTACAATTACAAAGCCTGCAACCTGCAAGGAAGCAGGCATTCAGACCAGAGTTTGCGAATGCGGTGAGACCAAGACCGATATAATCAATAAGTCCACCGAGCATACCTATGATAACGGCGTTGTTTCCGGAAACACCAAGACCTTCACCTGCACTGTATGCGGTAAGAAAAAGGTGGAGGAGGTTCCCGTAGGTCATGTTCATAAGTGGGAAAATCCCGTTGAGACCAAGGCTCCCACCTGCGGAACAGAGGGTGAAGTAACCTTCTCCTGCGCTTGCGGAGAGACATTCAAGTCCACCATCAAGGCTACCGATGATCATAAGTGGGAAACCACCATAGCAGGCGGAAATGTTGTCACCAAGTGCACCGTTTGCAATCAGGAGATCGATCCCTTCGCAACCCCCTCCGACGTACAATAAGATCAAAGAAAGTCGTCCCGATAATTCGGGGCGACTTTTTTAAGTTGAGAGATAAGAGATGCGGCTCGCTTTGCTCGCAGGTAAGAGGTAATAGTGAAGAAGTAAGAAGTAAGGTGTCGCGTTGCGACGGATAGAAGCCTCCCTCATCGAGGGAGGTGGATTTTTGCCGCAAGGCAAAAAGACGGAGGGAGTAGCGGCTCGCTTCACTCGCAGGTAAAAGGTAATAGTGAAGAAGTGAGAAGTAAGGTGTCGCGTTGCGACACCTTGTAGGGGCGGGGCCATGTGCCCGCCCGCGGAAGGCATCTCGGCTCCCCTGCTAAGGGGAGCTGCGCGAGTGAGACTGAGGGGTTTACCTCCCCTACAAGGGCAAACTCGTTTGTCGTGGTATTTCTGAATATACTTTACAATACTCAAATAGGTATGCTATAATAATTATAATATATCCATAAGGAGTGATAGTATGGGTAGAAAATTGACCGTTATCGGTGTTGTATTTATTCTTTGTCAGATCACCGCCACTGCGGGCTCACTTGGCAACGGCTCTTTAGCTGTGCAGTGCGCCGCATCGGGACTGTCCCCCGCTTTGTTTTACCTTGCACATTTTGCCGTAGGCATCATAGGACTTGCCGTTTGCATTACCGGTCGTATAATCAAAAAGAAAACCGGCAGATAAATAACAAAAAGCCAAAAGACACCCGCTTGGGTGTCTTTTTTGCATATTTTTCAATATAAGGTAAAAAATACTTTCATATATATTGGAGGTATTTTTATGGCAAAATGCGGCGACACCTGGTTTTTTGAAAAACCTGTTTATATACGCTCTTGGGCGTCCTGCGTGGGAACCAAGGAGGGAGAGGGCCCCTTGGGCCCCGATTTTGACATTGTGGGCAAGGATAATCGCTTTGGGCAAAAGACCTGGGAGCAGGCAGAAAGCAGAATGGTGCAGATAGCCTGCCAAAAGGCGGTATTCAAATCGGGGCTTAAGCCACAGCAAATAGGCTGTTTTTTGGGCGGTGATCTGCTCAATCAGTGCATTTCCACCTCCTTTGCGGCGCGGCAATTGGGGTGGCAGACCATCGGAATATACGGCGCTTGCTCCACTATGGCAGAGGGAATACTTTTAGCCTCAGCGCTTATCGAATCGGGACTTGAAAAAACTCCCCTTTGCGCCGCATCCTCTCATTTTTGTACGGCAGAGCGGCAATACCGATACCCCTTGGAATACGGAGGTCAAAGACCTCAGA
The DNA here is from genome assembly GCA_017408485.1 of Clostridia bacterium. GTDB lineage: Bacteria > Bacillota > Clostridia > Oscillospirales > Butyricicoccaceae > RGIG3513. Next base: position 21,771 of record JAFQUM010000008.1, read on the forward strand.
CCAGTCAGTGGACGGCAACAGCCTGTGGCGCGGTGGTGCTGGACGGTGAGCAGGGCAAGGTGCGTGTCACCGCCGCTACCGCGGGCAGAATATATGACCCGGGAATCAGCGACACCAACAATATGGGCGCGGCTATGGCACAGGCGGCGTATGAGACCATTGCCTCATATTTCAAGGATAGCGGCACCTCCCCTGCCGACTATGACCTGATAGTGACGGGTGATCTGTCAATGGTGGGCAAGGATATTGTGGAAAAGCTCTTCCGCGACGACGGGATCGATATGAGTGTAAATTATAATGATTGCGGTCTGCTTTTGTATTATGTAAATGAGCAGGATGTGCATAGCGGCGGCTCGGGCTGCGGTTGCTCTGCGGCGGTACTGTGCGCGAGAATCCTTCCCGAGCTTGAAAAGGGAAACCTCCGCCGCGTGCTTTTCTGCGGAACGGGAGCACTTTTATCCCCCACCTCCGCAAATCAGGGAGAAAGTATTCCCGGCATTTGCCATCTTGTGTGTTTGGAGAGTGCGGTATGATGTATATTAAGGCTTTTTTAATAGGCGGACTCATTTGCGCCGTCAGTCAGCTGCTTATTGACCGCACAAGGCTTACCCCTGCCCGAATATTAAGCAGCTATGTGGTCATAGGACTTGTCCTCACAGCGATCGGCATATACGAGCCATTTGCAAAATGGGCGGGGGCGGGCGCCACAGTGCCGATTTTAGGATTTGGCTACACTATGGCAAAGGGAGTACAAACGGCGGTTGCTGAAAATGGCTTTTTGGGCGCGCTCAGCGGCGGACTTACCGCTGCCGCGGCGGGTGTAAGCGTAGTTGTGGCACTAAGCTTTGTATGCTCGTGGATATTCAAGGGCGGCGACAGAAGCTAAGGCTCGCGAGTGTCGCTTCGCTCACGGGTAAGAAGTAAGGTGTCGGCAAAGCCGACGGATAGAAGCCTCCCTCATTGAGGGAGGTGGATTTTTGCCGCAAGGCAAAAAGACGGAGGGAGTAGCGGGGCG
>JAFQUM010000009.1 GCA_017408485.1 Clostridia bacterium
TTGAAACACTCACCGTAATGTTCGGCACTTATGACGAAGATGCAGAGGAAGATATCCCTGCATAAAAGTAAGAACCGGAAGGCAAAAATGCCTTCCGGTTACATACCACCCTAAAAACTTCGCTAAGAACACATAGCAAATGCTTCAAGGCTTTTTTATTATCTCACCAATATCATCAGCAGAGATAAGGCTATCAGGAATCCAAAATTAAACAGCGAAAACAAGATCATATATCGTTTTGCGCCGCGGGGGTTGTGGGCGGTAAACTCACGGAAGGTTATAAGGCTGGCAAGTGACGCGATGAGGGTACCCGCGCCGCCGATATTTACGCCCCACAAAAGCTCGCGGTAATTGGTGGTAAACTGCGACAAAAGCACCGCCGAAGGTACATTGCTTATTGCTTGGCAGGATAGCGCCGAGAAAATATATGTATCCTTGGACAGCAATCCCGAAAGCAGCTCACTCACCGCAGGGATGCGTGACATATTACCCGCAAAGATAAAGAAGAACACAAAGGTCAGAAGCAGACCGTAGTCCACCTCCTTGACGGCTTTTCTGTCCATAATGAGAAGCGCAATAAGTATCAGTGCAAGTCCCGCAACATAATTGATGACGCGGAATACGATAAGAATTGACAGAGCGAACAAAACCAGATATGTCGCCGTTCTGCCGACGGGAAGCGTGCCTTCAACACGGGACATATCCATTTCTATCTTGTCGCGGCGGACAAAGAAGCAGCAAGCAAGTATGAGCAAGCTCGCCCCCACAAAGGGAATGAGCATAATGCCCATAAACTCTCCCGTGGGAATATTGAAAAAGCTGTATAAATACAGATTTTGCGGATTTCCGAATGGTGTCAGCATGCCGCCTAAGTTTGCGGCAATATTCTGCATTATAAATGTAAACGCCATATAATCCTGACGATGGGTGACCACCAAGGAATAATAGCCCAAGGGCAAAAAGGTTATCAGCGCCATATCATTGGCAATGAGCATCGACCCGAAATATGTAATAAACACAAGTGCCAATATCATAGTTCTGACATTGCCGGTGGTCTTGACTATCTTTTGTGCAAGCACCGAGAAAAAGCGGATATTCTTCAGCGCTCCCACCACCGCAAGGGTAGCAAACAAGCAAGCCAATGTCTTGAAATCAAAATAGCCGATATATGCTTTATCCGGCGGAATTATGCAAGAGGTAATACACGCCAAAGCAAAGGCTATTATGGCTACGGCATTTTTGCCCAAAAAGGCTTTAAGCTTTTTGGTAAAGGATGCCGTTTTATTCAGTTGTGCTTCCTGCTGCTCCATATCTTTACCCTCTTATGTCAAAATGCGTTCACATTATACTCCCAAAAAACCCATAATGCAAGAAAAAAGCACGGAGCACCCGTGCTTTTAACTATTTCCTTACCTGTTTAACAATAACAAAAACGCTGCCGCAGCTGCTCCTGCATCTATACCATCGTAGTTTGCAACTATTTTCGTACTAAAGCCATAGCCTGAATAGATTGTACCATCTTTGTATTTTCCTATGGTTTTACTATTCCATCCGGAGCCCTCATACACCTCGCCATTTTTGTATCCGCCTACCAGTTTTTTATTCCACCCAGTTCCATAAAAAACTTCGCCATTTTTATATTCGCCTATCATATTTGCCGACCAACCTGTGGATGTACCGGAATAAATATTGCCATCTTTACAATACCCTACATATTTTCTTCCCATAAATCCTTCATGAATATAAATATCGGTTTTCATATCTTCCCTCCTAATATTATTTGTTTTTAAAACAATTATCAAACATTTTATCCATAGTTTCTTTTCCCGGATATATCATTTTGTTCCCACACTTTGGACATGTGATTTCTATTTTTCCTTTATCTGTAGGGTGCCTCAACATTGCTCCGCATGAACATCTAATCAATGCCATATTATCATTTTTTTGCTTGGGTGTTTGGGTTGTCCTATAACTTGACTTTTTCGTATGCTTATTCTTGCCACTAAAAAAACTAATATTTTTCTTTTCCTTTTGAGGCTTTATTTTTTCAAAGCATACCATCTCACTGTCAGGAATAAGATCATGTACTCTGCTTATTCTACAATACCAATCAGTCTCAGAGAACCAGTGAGAGGGGTCATAAATACAATACTTGCATTCACTGCAAGGTCCTTTTCCCGCGGTTCCCATAAACCACGCTTTTATGCTATTTCTTATCCTCGCCGCATTAATTGTATCGGCCTTTATAATATAGATTAATACCGCGACTGCGATAACAATTACCCAAAACATTTTTCTTCTCCTCCTGAAATAAATTTATTAAATATCCCAATTCGGGATATTTTGATTATACCAATATGGGATAATATTGTCAAGGGAGTGTGATAAAAATGCGGCTGAAGTATTTGCGTGAGCAAAGGGGCATTTCACAGCTTAAGTTGGCAATAGATCTTAATATGAATCAAAACTCCATCAGCCGTTATGAAAACGGCGTGCGCGAAGCTGATTATGCCACCCTTATCAGGTTTGCCGATTATTTCAATGTCTCATTGGACTATCTTTTAGAACGCACAGACAATCCCAATATGGCAAAATAACTCCCTTTTGCGAGACGCAAAAGGGAGTTATTTATTGCTATCGTTTATTCTTTTATTGCGCTGAAGCCAAGATCGTCCAGAGTATCAACTGCGGTCTGTACGCAGTGGGCGCAGCCGTCGATGGTGACTGTCTTGTTTTCAAGGGATACTGTGTAGGAAAGCTTTTCGGCATCGAGAGCCTTGGATATTCTTTCCACGCATTTTGGGCAATGCATTTCGGGTACTTTGAGTGTAGTCATAATTTTTCTCCTTTATAATTTCTTTGTTTTTAATCTTAAAGCGTTGGAAACAACGCAAATTGAACTCAGTGACATTGCAAGACCGCCTATCATGGGGGAAAGCAGTAATCCGTTTATGAAATACAGCGCACCTGCGGCAACGGGAATGCCTATGGTGTTATAGCAAAATGCCCAGAACAGATTTTCCTTGATATTGGTAATGGTCAAGCGGCTCAGCCTTATGGCGCGGGGCACATCGCCAAGATCGCTCTTCATAAGCACGATATCTGCCGATTCGATGGCGATATCACTTCCTCCCCCGATGGCGCAGCCGATATCCGCCTGAGCCAATGCGGGAGCGTCGTTGATGCCGTCGCCAACCATCATAACGGTATTGCCCTCCTCCTGAAGTCTTTTAATGACTCCCGCCTTTTCTTCGGGAAGTACCTCGGCTATGACTTCATCAATGCCCGCCTGCTTTGCTATATACTCCGCCGCAAGGCGATTATCGCCCGTGAGCATTACTGTCTTAACTCCCATAGTGCGAAGGCGCTCGATTGCCGCCTTGCTTGTTTCCTTAAGCTTGTCCGCTATGCCCAACAGACCGCAAAGCGCGCCGTTTTGGGAAACATAGATCACCGAGCAACCGTAGGACGCAAGTCTTTCGCCCTCGCCCGACAACGGTGACACATCTATTTCCTCTTTTTCCATCAAGCGTAGATTTCCCGCGCAAAGTCTTTCTCCCGAAGTTAGAGTTGCCACGATGCCCATTCCCGAAATATTTTCGAACCCTTCGGGCTTTTCGGTTATCTCAGCACCTTTCGCCCTGGCGTATTCCACCACCGCGTGAGCAAGGGGATGGTCGGAAACATTTTCCGCGATTGCGGCAAGCCTTATAAGCTCACTCTTATCCATACCCACTGCCAGCACTTCGGTAACCGTAGGCTTGCCCTCTGTCAGCGTTCCCGTCTTATCCAAGACGGCAATCTGTGTTTTATGTGTATGCTCCAATGCCTCACCGCTGCGGATAAGTATTCCGTTAGTGGCGCCCAAGCCGGTACCCACCATAATAGCGGTAGGTGTGGCAAGTCCCAAAGCGCAGGGACAAGCTATAACAAGCACCGAAGTGAATATCTTAAGGCAAAATGCAATATCCTTGCCGAGTATTGCCCAAACTATTGCAGAAATCACCGCAATGGCGATGACTGCGGGGACAAATATGCCCGCCACCTTGTCGGCAACCTTGGCAATGGGAGCTTTTTTGCCCTGAGCCTCTTCAACAAACTTGATTATTTTTGAAAGGGTGGTATCCTCGCCCACGCGGGTTATTTTGACATAAAGTGCGCCATTCAGGTTTACGCTACCGCCCGTTACATCGCTTCCCGCGGTCTTAAGCACCGGCATACTTTCACCGGTAAGCATACTCTCGTCCACACCGCTTTCGCCCGACTGAACTACGCCATCCATAGGCACTCTTGCGCCTGGCTTGATAAGTACTGTGTCGCCAACCTTGAGTGTGGAGGCGGGGACTTCTCTTTGCACTCCGTCAGCGCCCACAAAAACAGCCGTTTCGGGGGTAAGCTCCATCAGCTTTTTTATAGCACCCTTGGTCTTTTTCTTGCTACGCGCCTCTAAATGCTTACCAAGCATAATGAGGGTCAGCACCACCGCCGCAGACTCATAATAAAGCTGATGAACAAGGGAGTGGTCATCGGTAATAAGATATGTCATAACAAGGCTGTAAATAAAAGCAGCACTGCAGCCTATTGCTACAAGGGAATCCATGTTGGGATTGAGATGAAACAGCGAATGAAATCCGCCGATAAAATACTTTTTGCCGATGATAAGTACCGACAGACTCAAAAGCATCTGCGTTATGGCAAAGTTTACGGGGTAAAAGTCAGGGTGAATAATCTTAGGCAAAGGCAAGTTATCTACCATCATATGCCCCATTGAGATATAAAGCAGTATTGCCGAAAGCACCGCCGCGGCGATGATGGGCAGAGCACTGCCGTCTCCTTTTTCTTTAAGGACTTTTTCTGCCTTTTTTTCAGGCTCTGCAGGCACATCGGGCTTGATGCCGAAGCCCGCTTTTTCAACGGCGGTACAAATGCGCTCAGGCGCGACCTTGCCCTCATCGTAGGTGATGGTCATTTTATTGGTGATAAGGTTGACCTGACTTGATTCAACACCGTCTATCTTGCGGGTGACTCGCTCAACGGCGGCACTGCAGGCGGCGCAGGACATACCCTCTATAATATATATTTCTGTACGCATTACTATCCCCCTTTAGTTATCGTTGGTTATATTTCCGTCACCCGAAATGGGGATCGACTCACCCATATAGGTGGGCTCCGGCTTTATAATGCAATATGCAAAGTCCTTGACCCTTGCCATCACCTCACGCACATCTCGGAAGATCTGTCCCGCATACCCCCGAAGGTCGGAGGCTACGCCATAAGCGTCAAGCCCCAAGGCGCGGGCATCGTATACCGCTCTGTAGAGATGGTAGCTTTGGGTGACTATAAGCACCTTTTTTGCACCGAATATCTCCTTGGCGCGGTACATACTTTCATAAGTGGAAAGTCCCGCGTGATCCATAAAGATATTTTCAGAGTCAATTCCCGCATCGATGGCAAAGTTTTTCATCACGTTAACTTCGTCATAATCTATCTTGCTGTTATCCCCGCTCATAAGCAGCTTGGGAGCGGCACCCTTTTCATAAAGGGCGATTCCCGTCAGCAGCCTATCCTGAAGCATAGGGCTCGGCGTCTTGCCAACTACTCCGCAGCCAAGTACGAGAATGCAATCATAATCGTTGTCAACCTCACTAGGCTCAAGTACATAAGGCATAGCCGAATGACGGACTACACCATTGATTATAAGCACTGCCATTATTACCGCAAGCGCGGCAATGAGTACTATTTTAAAAAGCTTTTTGAGAAACTTCACAGCGCTCACCTTTTAGCATTTAGAGTACTCTAACTCAATATATTATACTCCTATTTTTCCCTTTTAGCAATATATGTTCTTTTACAAAAGTGCCACTGCCTGACCTAAGACCTGACCGATACTGTCGCGGAAAAGCAGGTCAGCGCGGTCATCCATTGATGTGGCTCCCTTGTTGATGACTATCAAGTTTTTGCCCTTGAAATAACGGATAAACCCCGCCGCGGGATATACCGCCAAGGATGTGCCGCCGATGATCAGCGTATCCGCATCGGCTATCGCGCCTATTGCCGCAGACACCGTATTGTCATCAAGCATCTCGCCGTAAAGCACCACATCGGGTTTTATTGGAGTGTTACATTTTTCGCAATGTGGGATACCCTGCGTTTTTTCAAGATATTCCCTTGTGTATTTTTTACCGCAACGGGGGCAGGTGTATTTTTGGGTAGTGCCGTGAATCTCCAACACAGTCTTGCTACCAGCCAGCTGATGAAGATTATCTATGTTTTGAGTGATAACTGCCGTCAGCTTGCCTATTTCTTCAAGCCTTGCAAGGGCGATATGTGCATCATTTGGCTGCGGCTTACCCATAAAGAAATCCCGATAAAACTCATAAAATGCCGCCGTTTTGTCAAAGAAAAACTCGTGGCTGAGTATCTCCTCGGGCGGGTATCCGTATTTAGATATTGAATTGTATATTCCGTCCTCACTGCGATAGTCGCGGAGTCCGCTTTCGGTGGAGACCCCCGCGCCCCCGAAGAAAACTATTTTTTCACTGTTTTTGAGTATATCCGCAAGTCGTTCAAGCTTTATTTTATCCATATTTTCACCTCATAGAAGCTCAAAGCTGTTTTTATTGAATGTAAGCAAGCCTTCGTCACGCATTTTGCAAAGCTCGTTGGACATAGCGCTTCTATCCACCGATAAAAAGTCTGCGAGCTGCTGACGATTTAAGGGTATTTCAAAGCTTGCGCTTTTATGCTTTTGTGATTGCTCGGAGAGATAGGAGATAAGCTTTTCTCTCGTGGTGCGCTGAGCCATATGTCCCAGCTTTTGAACAAGCCTGCGATTGCGCTCCGACACCTCGTAAAAGAGATTCTGCACCACCATTTGATGAAATCTGCAAGCGTTGGAGCAGGTGGTGATCACGCGATTTGCATCGAGGCATATCACCACGCTGTCCTCGGCGGCAACCACATCATTAAGAAGCGGGCCACTGTCGGGAGCGATATAGCTTTCGCCGAAAAGCTCACCAACACCGATAACATTGATTATGCTTCTGTTTCCCCAAAAATCGTCTTTTTGAATATGCAATCTTCCCTCAACAAGCAGGGGTACACAACTGAGATGCTCCCCCGCGCGGTAAACATAATCTCCTTTTTTAAGCTCCAGCTTTTTGGCTTGCAGGCACGAGAGCATTCCCAATATCTCATCTTCACCTATACCCGAAAAAAGCTTGGTTCTTTTTAAAACATTCAAATATTTTTTCAATTTCATCACCTTTTGTTGTAAATGCAACAGACTTGTTATTAATATTGTAGTATACTATTCACATAAAGTCAACAGGAGGACAAATCAATGATAAGAAGAATAATCAAGATCGATGAAGATAAATGTATCGGCTGTGGCCTTTGTGCCGACGCTTGTCACGAAGGCGCTATAGGAATGGTGGATGGCAAGGCAAAGCTTTTGCGCGAGGATTACTGTGACGGCTTGGGCGACTGCTTGCCCGCCTGTCCCACCGGTGCTATCACCTTTGAGGAGCGTGAGGCTCCCGCCTACGACGAAGCGGCGGTCCTTGCCGCAAAGGAGGCTAAAAAAGAGCCTCTGCCCTGCGGCTGCCCCGGCAGTATGGCAAAGGCTATATCCCACCCCTCAGGCGGTTGCCCCGGCACGGCGGTAAAAAATGTCAAGCGCATAGAGCATATCCCCGACAGTGCGCCCGCTATGAGTATGCAGAGCCGCCTTTCACAGTGGCCCGTGCAGATCAAGCTTGTACCCGTCAACGCCCCCTATTTTGACGGAGCAAATCTGCTTGTTGCCGCAGACTGCACCGCCTACGCGTACGGAAACTTCCACAATGAGTTTATAAAGAACAAGATCACCCTTATCGGCTGTCCCAAGCTGGATATGGTGGACTATGCCGAAAAGCTTACGGCGATCATTGCCAACAACAATATCAAGAGCGTAACAGTGGTCAGAATGGAAGTCCCCTGCTGCGGCGGAATCGAAAAAGCCGTAAAGACCGCCTTGCAGCAGAGCGGAAAGTTTATTCCTTGGCAGGTGGTGACCATCTCCACCGATGGAAGAATAGTGGAATAATATCAGGCTTGTTCAAGAAGGCTCAGCAGTGAGCCTTCTTTTTTTGTTCTTAATACTCATTCTGCTATTGATTAGCACACCGATTGAGTGCTATAATAAGAATGGATAATTGTTTCTACTAAAAAATACCTTTTGGAGAGAATTATGTCGGTCTATCTTTATCAAAGTGACTCATATGACGGTTGGCGCAACCTTGCCACAGACCGTTTTTTTCTTGAGCATTTGAATGAGAACAACATACTTCTATATCTTTACATAAACGAAAATGCCGTGATAATCGGCAAAAACCAAAACGCCCTGCGCGAGTGTGACCTGAGCGCTATGGAAAAAGACTCGGTGCAGCTGGTTCGTCGTCACACCGGTGGCGGTGCGGTCTACCACGATAGGGGAAACCTGAACTTTTCCTTTATAATGAGTGAGGAACACTATGACCTTACTCGGCAATTTGGAATCATTCAAAAGGCATTGGCGCGTTTGGGACTTGATGCAGCTTTATCGGGCAGAAACGATCTGCTCATCGGAGATAAGAAGTTTTCAGGTAATGCCTTTGCCGCATCAAAGGGGATGAAGGCTCACCACGGCACTATTCTTATAGATGCCGACCTCTCCCGTCTTGAAAAGTATCTCAATGTCTCCTCCAAAAAGCTCAATGCCAAGGGCGTGACGTCGGTAAGGGCGCGGGTCTGCAATTTGCGGGAGCTGAGCGACATTGCAACAGTTTCAATGGTTGCCGAGCTCTTAAAGCAGGAGTTTGCCCGTGAATATGGAGAGTACGGCATATACAACTTCACCGAGGAGCAAAAGGCGGCTTTAGATGAGCTTTATACTATGCAAAGCTCTTGGGATTGGCGGTTTGGCAAAGCACCCGCCTTTGATTATCAGGTGGAGGAACGTTTTTCCTTTGGGGAGATGCAGCTTCTCTTTTCGGTCAAGCAGGGTCTTGTACAGGATGTTTCGGTGTTTTCGGACGCCCTTGACACATCCCTTTCCGATGATGTGAGAGCTTGTCTTAAGGGAATGCGATTCACCCCGAGTCACCTTGCCGAAAGCTTGATGGGCTCAAGCAAGCCTGAGCTTTTAGAAATTGCAGAGCATCTAAAAAGCATATCCTTTTAAAATATATTCTTAACAAAGAAGGCGATAAAATGAAGATCGTGGATATCATAAGCGCGGGAGTTCCCGCTCTTTCTTTTGAGGTGTTCCCTCCTAAAACAGAATCTGCCTATGACAGTGTTAAAACTGCCACTGAGGAGATCGCCAAGCTGCATCCGTCTTTTATGAGTGTTACATATGGTGCAGGTGGTGGAACAAGCAAGTATACCCTTGATATCGCAAAGAATATCAAGGAGCAATATAATGTTCCCTCCTTGGCACATCTGACCTGTGTTTCTTCAACAAAAGAGACAGTGCATCAGCGTATTGCCGATATCAAAGCGGCGGGCATTACCAATGTTATGGCTCTGCGTGGGGATATTCCCAAGGAGCTTGAAGGAACTGACCGAAGCGGTTGGGATTATCGCTATGCCATTGATCTTGTCCGCGAGCTTAAGGAAGCCAACCCCGATTTTTGCATCGGTGGCGCTTGCTACCCCGAGATACATCCCGAAAGCGCCGATCAAAAGGAAGATATTAGGCGTCTTAAGGAAAAGGTCGATGCAGGTGTTGACTTTTTGACCACACAGATGTTTTTTGACAATAATCTGCTTTATAACTTCCTTTATAAGATCCGCGAGGCGGGAATTACAGTGCCTGTTATCCCCGGCATTATGCCCATAACCAACGCAAAGCAAGTGGAGCGCGCCATTTCGCTGTCAGGATCTTTTATGCCGCAGCGTTTTAAGAGCCTTGTTGATCGTTTTGGCAACGATCCCGCAGCAATGAAGCAGGCAGGCATCGCCTATGCCACCGATCAGATCATTGACCTTTATGCCAACGGAATAATAAATGTCCACGTCTATTCTATGAACAAGCCCGATGTTGCACAGAAGATACAAAGCAATCTGTCGGATATTATAAAAAAATGACGATATTAAGAAAAGGCTATCCTTCCCCCGCAATTCGGGAAAAGGAAATATTGCGTTATTCAGGCTGTCGGGTGCCCGACGAAAGCACCATCGCATTGATGCGCTCCTGCATAGACGAGGCGCAAAAGGTGCTGACCTATGAAGTATGCTACTGTATTTTGCCCGTTGAGATTCGAGTAGATATTTGCGATTTCGGTTGTTTTTCCCTGACATCTCAGGGACTTGCAAAGAATCTAAGTAGTAGCACTCAGGTAGTCTTGTTTGCCGCCACTGTTGGAACGGGACTCGACCGACTGATTGCAAAATACGGACGCATCTCCCCCTCCCGCGCACTTATGATACAGGCTCTCGGTGCAGAGCGGATAGAGGCACTGTGCGACGAGTTTTGCAAGGATATTTCCACAGAGCTTAACACCTGTCTTGCTCCCCGATTCAGCCCAGGCTACGGCGATCTGCCCCTTGAAACGCAAAGGGATATTTTTGCCGTTCTTGACCCAAGCAGACAGATCGGTCTCACTCTTAATGACAGTCTGCTTATGTCACCCTCCAAGTCGGTTACCGCTTTTGCGGGAATGGCAAATGAGTGCAACAATACAAATAAATGCAGTCTGTGTGATAAAACAAACTGCAATTTCAGGAGAGTATTATGAACTTTCGTGACTTTTTAAAGGACAATATAATTTATCTCGACGGAGGTCTTGGCACGCTTTTGCAAAGCCGCGGACTTAAGCCGGGCGAGCTTCCCGAGCGTTGGAGCATCTCCCACCCCGAAGTTCTTCAGGATATCCACAAGGCATATTTTGATGCGGGAAGCAATGTGGTCTGTTCTAACACCTTTGGTGCAAACTGCCTGAAGTTTGACAAAAATGAGCTTGAACAGATAGTTTCTGCCGCCATTAACAATGTAAAGATCGCGCGGGATAAAAGTTCAAACACTGCGCCCAAGTTTGTTGCCCTTGATTTAGGGCCTTCGGGCAAGCTGCTGAAGCCCTTGGGCGACCTTGATTTTGAGGATGCCGTATCCGTTTTTGCCGAAACTGTCAAGTTGGGCGCAAAATACGGCGCCGATCTTGTTATAATAGAGACAATGAACGATAGCTATGAGACCAAGGCGGCACTGCTTGCAGTAAAGGAAAACTGTGACCTGCCCGTTTTAGTTTCAAATGTTTATGGCGCCGATGGAAAGCTGATGACGGGCGCATCTCCCGAAGCAATGGTCGCTATGCTTGAGGGTATGGGGGTTGACGCACTTGGCGCTAACTGCTCGTTGGGTCCCAAGCAGCTTCGCCCCGTTGCTGAAAGGCTGCTCGCTTGCGCCAGTGTTCCGGTTTTACTCAAGCCAAATGCGGGACTTCCCAAATCGGTTGACGGAAAGACTGTCTTTGACGTTACCCCCGACGAGTTTGCCGAAGAATTGGCAAGTCTTGTAAAGAGCGGTCTGCGCATTGCGGGCGGCTGCTGTGGCACTACCCCCGAGTATATTTCGCTGCTTACATCAAAGACTGCGGGAGCAAGGGCAATTCCCGTCACAAAGAAGAACATCACTGCCGTTTCTTCATATAGCCATGCAGTAGTATTTGACAAGGAGCCGATCCTCATCGGTGAGCGTATCAATCCTACGGGCAAAAAGCGCTTTAAGCAGGCACTTATAAACAACGATATAGATTACATTCTCAGCGAAGGAATCAATCAGCAGGAAAAGGGTGTGCACATTCTCGATGTCAATGTGGGACTTCCCGATATTGACGAGGTTTCTATGCTCAAAACCGCCGTTTGCGAGCTGCAAGCCGTCATCGACCTGCCTTTGCAGATAGACACCGCGAACATTCCTGCTATGGAGTCGGCAATGCGACGCTACAACGGCAAGGCAATGATAAACTCGGTCAACGGCAAGGCTGAAAGCATGGCGGCAGTTTTTCCACTTGTCAAAAAATACGGCGGCGTGGTGGTTGCCCTTACTCTTGACGAGGGCGGTATTCCCCAAACTGCCGAAGGCAGATTTGCCATTGCACAAAAGATACTCAAAACTGCCGAATGCTACGGCATAGACAAGAAGGATATTATCTTTGATACCCTTGCAATGACCATCAGCGCTGACAGCGGTGCGGCAAGCACAACGCTAACCGCACTAAATCAAATCAAAAACGAACTCGGCTGTCATACATCCCTGGGTGTTTCGAATATTTCATTCGGTCTGCCCTCCCGCGACGGAATCAACAGTACATTCTTTGCCCTTGCCTTGGAAAATGGACTTTCTGCCGCCATTATGAATCCCTATTCAGCGGATATGATGAAGGTGTATTATTCCTTTAAGGCACTGCACGGAATGGATGAAAACTGTGCCCAGTATATTGCGGCAGCAGGTAGCTTTGCCACAGTTTCCGCCACAAATGCTGCGCCCGCTGTGAAGTCGACGGAAGAATACAGATCGGAGCTTCAGCGAGCCATTATAAAGGGACTTTGCGAAAAGGCGGGTGATCTGACATGCCAGCTTCTTAAGTCTACCCCACCCCTTGAGATAGTACAAAATGAAGTCATCCCCGCTCTTAACACAGTGGGCGAAGGCTTTGAGAAAAAGACGGTATATCTTCCCCAACTGCTTATGAGCGCCGAGGCGGCAAAGGCGGCATTCGAATGTGTCAAGGCGGCAATGAGTGCAACCTCAAGCGGCACTGACAAGGGCATATTTGTCATTGCCACAGTTCACGGAGATATCCACGACATCGGCAAGAATATAGTCAAGCTGCTGCTCGAAAACTACGGATTTAATGTTATAGATTTAGGCAAGGACGTCCCTGCCGAGACGGTGGCAGAAGCGGTAATTTTGCGCAACGCACCTATGGCGGGACTCAGTGCGCTGATGACCACCACAGTGCCCGCAATGGAAGAGACTATCAAGCTTCTCCGTGAAAAAGCACCTTGGTGTAAGATAGTTGTGGGCGGTGCGGTGCTTACCGAGGAGTATGCAAGTAAGATAGGCGCTGACAAATATGCCCGCGATGCAATGGAAACGGTCAGATATGCCGAAAAAATATCATCGGATAGATAAATATATTGTCCGAAATCCTTTGTCTTTACTGTTCTTTTGCCGAAAAACCATTGACTATTCCAATTAGATATTGTAATATCAATATTGCGATATCGAATATATTAAGGTAGGTGGTCTATATCACTTCCGAGCGTCCAAAAATTAACATTCAAACCCTTAACAGATTATCATACTATCACAGTTTTTTAACCGATCTGTATGAAACAGGGGAGACACATACCACCGCCACCGCTATTGCAGAGGCTTTAGGAATAAAAGAGGTAGTGGTCAGAAAAGACGTATCCCTTATCCGCACCGAAAAAGGAAGGCCTAATACCGCTTTTGAAATACAGGGCATTCTCTCACGACTGGAAGAGTGTTTAGGTTTTAAGAATGCCGCTGAGGCGGTTATGGTAGCAAATGCGGGATTTGCCCGTTCTCTTATTTCGGGGCTTAACATTGAAACAACCGGAATGAAGATCGTTGCCATATTCGATCCCGAGTCGCAATCACCGAGTGGTGAGGTTGACGGTGTTTCGATTCTGCCATTGGAAAAGTTGTCCGATTTGTGCACCAGACTGCATATTAAGGTTGGAGTTATCTGCACAAGCGACTGCTCCGCGCAGGCAATATGCGATCTTATGGTTTCTTCAGGAATAAAGTTCATTCTGAACTACTCCCATTCCCTTATATCCGCGCCCCAGGGAGTATATATACAAAACGAAAATCTGTCGGCGCATCTTATTTCATTTTTACACTACGTACACAATACTACAGAGAATATGTGAAAGGAAAAACCGAAATGACTCTTACAATTTGCATCGGAAGTTCATGCCATCTTAAAGGCTCTAAAAAGGTTGCTCAGACCTTTGAAAGACTTATTGAGGAAAATAATCTCAAAGATAAAATTGAGTTCCACGCAACATTCTGCATGGGTAACTGCCAGAAGGGTATCAGCGTTGGAATCGATGACAAGGTATATTCTGTAACCCCCGAAACTGCAGAAGACTTCTTTGCAAAAGAAGTTCTTGCCCGTTTAGGTAAATAAATATGGGTTCAACTTCTATATTAAGGCTAAAAAAATCCAACTGTAAGAACTGTCACAAATGCATTCGCTACTGTCCCGTAAAAGCCATCAAGTTTTCGGCGGGTCAGGCAAACGTGGTTGAAGACGAATGTATCCTTTGCGGACAGTGTTTTGAGGTTTGCCCTCAGAGCGCCAAGGAAATATCCAGCGACGTTGAAAAGGTAAAGGTAATGACCGCCACCGACGCGGTTTACGTATCGGTTGCGCCTTCTTTCGTTGCGGCATTTCCAGGAATAGGAATACAATCCCTCCGCGAAGGTCTGATCGCTCTTGGTTTTAAGGGCGCAGAAGAAACCGCCATCGGCGCTACCATTGTTAAAACCGAATACGAGCGCATTCTAAGGGAAGAACATCCTAACCTTTTGGTTTCCTCATGCTGCACAAGTATAAATCTGCTTATGCGCAAGCACTATCCCGATACCCTTTTTGCCCTTGCTCCCGTAGTCAGTCCCGCTCAGGCTCACTGCGCCGATATGAAACGTCGTTTCGGTAATATAAAGACCGTTTTCGTGGGTCCTTGCATTGCCAAAAAGCAGGAGGTCCAAGAAGGCGACGAAATAGATGCCGTTCTCTCCTTTGACGAGCTTAAAGACTGGTTCGACAGAGAAGGCATTGTGCTTTCGGACAAGCCCGACTCCGAAGAAGGCGGCAAGGCTCGTCTTTTTCCCACTACCGGTGGCGTACTCAGCACTATGGAAAAACTTCCCGAGTATACTTATCTTGCAGTTGACGGCATTGATAAATGTCTCGAGGTCTTAGAAGAGATTCGCGCAGGCAGTTTGCATCATTGCTTTATAGAGCTTTCCGCTTGTATGGGAAGCTGCGCAGGCGGTCCTTTGTTTATAAAGAAAAGTCCCGCATTTAACACCGCTCAGATAATCCGTTATACCGACAAAGAGGACTTTAAGGTTTCTCAGCCCGAAAGCTCATCACTGCACAAAAATTATTCCCCTCTTAATACTTATGCCGATATTCCCTCCGACCGCGAAATCGAAGAGATGCTTATCAAAATGGGCAAACATTCTCCCGAAACACATCTCAACTGCGGTTGTTGCGGATACAATTCATGCCGTGACAAAGCCATTGCGGTAATTCAGGGCAAGGCGGAGCTTTCTATGTGTCTGCCTGCCATGATGGAAAAATCCGAAAGCTTTTCCGACACGGTTATACACAACTCACCCAACGGAATATTGGTGCTCAACGAGGAAATGGAAGTCCAGAAGATCAATCCCGTTGCATGCCGTATTATGAGAATACGGGACGCTAAAACCGTTTTGGGTGAAGACGTTGGAAGACTTATGGATCCCAACGCTTTCCTCAAGGTTCGCAATAAGGCAAAAATGATATCTACCGAGCGCACCTACCTTTCCGAATACGGTTACTATGTTGACAGAACCATTCTCTACAACGACGAGTGTCATCTGTATATTTGCATTATGCGCGACGTTTCCGAGGAAATGTCCCAGCAGGAAAAGAAGATGGAAATGCGTATGCACGCCGTTGAAATTGCCGATGACGTTGCTAAAAAGCAACTGAAGATCGTTCAGGAGATTGCATCACTGCTTGGCGAAACCGCCGCTGACACCCTTATCGCCATAGAACGACTTAAGGAGACGATTTCGGATGATTGATAATCTGTATGCCGATATCGGCTATCACAGTCTTACCAAGCATGGCGAAATAGTGTGCGGAGATAACGTTAAAAAGATCGACTGTCCCGACGGCTCGGTGGTTTTGGTACTTGCCGACGGTTTGGGTAGCGGAGTTAAGGCGTGTATTCTTTCAACCCTTACCTCCACCATAATTTCCCGCATGGTTGCAGAAAATCTGCCCATATCCTACTGTGTACACGCTATTGCAGAAGCTTTGCCCATCTGCTCGGTGCGAAAGCTGGCTTATTCCACCTTTACCGTTATAAGCATAAGTCCCAACGGACTTGCTCATATCGTTCAATACGATAATCCCGGTATTGCCTTGATTCGCAACGGCAAGGAGGTTCCCCTCCCCTTTGTGCGAACCACCTACGACGAGAAAATGATTGAGTCGGCTCAGGTTCAGCTACTCAAGGGTGACGTGCTCATCTCTTTCAGCGACGGCGCAGAGCATGCAGGCGTAGGCCCAGGGATGAGCTATGCTTACGGTTGGGGCAGGGATAATATAGTGGAATATATGGAGCCACTGTGCCACGTAGGTTTCTCTGCAAAAACTCTTAACACCATTCTTTTAGACGAATGCTATAGCCGATATGACGGAAGACCCGGTGACGACACCACTGCTCTTACCGTATATATGAGAACTCGCGAGCAGGTAAATCTTATGATAGGCCCCCCTGCCAACCGCGAAGATAACGAAAAAATGCTTTCCCTTTTCTTTTCTAAAGAAGGAAAGCACATAGTCTGCGGAGGTACTACCTCTAAAATTGCTTCGGAATATTTGGGTAAGCCCCTTAAAGTCTCACTTGACTTTGAAGACGACGATATTCCCGCAATGGGAAGTATTGAGGGTGTTGATATTGTAACCGAGGGTATTATCACCATCAACAAAGTCTTGGAATATGCAAATGATTATCTCAAGGATAACGAGACCTATTCCCAATGGTGCTACAAGCGCGACGGCGCTTCCACTATTTCCAGAGTGCTTTTTGAAGAGGCTACGGATATTAATTTTTTCGTAGGCCGCGCAGTAAATCCCGCCCACCAGAACCCTGATCTTCCCATCACCTTCAGTATAAAAATGCAGCTTGTCCGTGAGCTTGCCGAATGTTTGAGAGGTATGGGAAAAAACATCCGCGTAAGCTATTTCTAACAGAGATTTCAGGAGAGAAGTTATGAGAAAGTTTGATACCAAAGTTCAGCACCTTAAATATAAGGTGCTTCGTGAAGTTGCAAGAGCCGAGTGGAACAACCACCTTGCAGAATCTATTTTTGAAATACCAAAGATTATATCTCCCGGTCCCCATTCTACAATGAGATGTTGTATCCACAAGGAACGCGCCATTGTAACCGAGCGTATACGCATGGCAATGGGCGGAGATAAAGAGAACCCCAACGTTATCGAAGTCATCAGCATCGCTTGTGACGAATGTCCCACCAGCGGATACTCTGTAACCGAGGTCTGCCGTGGTTGTCTCGCCCACCGTTGTGAAGACGTATGTCCCAAAGGCGCAATTACCCACGACGAAGAACATCACGCCGTTATTGATAAGAGCAAATGTATCAACTGCGGTCTCTGTGCAAAGGCTTGTCCTTACAATGCCATCATCAACCGCAAACGTCCTTGCGAAAATGCCTGCAAAGTCAAGGCGGTTTCTATGTCCAACGACGGTGAAGCACAGATAAACAATGACAAGTGTATCAGTTGTGGTGCATGTATCTATCAGTGCCCCTTTGGCGCAATCGTTGATAAGTCTTTTATAGTAGACGTTATAAAGATGCTCAAGGAAAGCGTAGCAACAAAGCAGACCAAGGTCTATGCCGTAGTTGCTCCCGCTATTTCGAGTCAGTTCTCCTATGCAAAATTAGGTCAGGTAATCAGCGGCATCAAAGCATTGGGCTTCCACACCGTAGTCGAAGCGGCCTTGGGTGCCGATATGGTAGCTTGGGACGAGTCTGACGAGCTGGTCGAAAAAGGATTTTTAACCAGTTCCTGCTGCCCCGCCTTCGTCGAGTTTATCAACAAGTTCTATCCCCAGATGGTTGACAAAATATCACATAATCCGTCACCCATGGTGGCACTTGCCAAATATATCAAGGATCACGATCCCTCCGCTAAGGTTGTATTCATAGGCCCCTGCACCGCAAAGAAACTCGAGGCAGGCAAAGACAAGGCAAAGCCCTACGTTGACAGCGTACTCACATTTGAGGAGCTTCAGGCATTGTTTGACAGCCGTGATCTCGAAATCAGCCAACTGGAAGAAGACGTTCTGGACAACGCTTCCTTCTTTGGCAGAATATTTGCGCGTAGCGGTGGACTTTCCGAAGCAGTTGCTCAGGCACTTTTGGAAAAGGGCAGCGATTTTGTTGCAAAGCCCATGGTTTGCTCGGGTATTGACGAGTGCCGTATTGCCTTGCTCAAGGCTACAAAGGGCAACGTTGACTTTAACTTTATCGAAGGTATGGCTTGTATCAACGGTTGTATCAACGGTGCGGGTTGTCTTACCCACGGTGAAAAGAACAAGGCTGAAGTTGATAAATACGGCAAGGAAGCTATGGAAAAGACCATCTCCGATGCTCTCAGCTATGTAAAATAAATATCTCAGGCACCGCAGAGCTAGTTCTACGGTGCCTTTTTTCTTTGTAATCCGTTGTATCGAATGAGTTTTTGTGTTAGAATATATTTATCAAATAAAAAGGCAGATGAGCATTATGTATAACGAACTTACAATTCAGGCAAAAATCGCTCTGTCGGAGCTTCTTGAGCAGGCAAACCTAAAACCGGGCAATCTGCTTGTTATAGGTTGCTCCTCCAGCGAGATTATGGGCGAAAAAATAGGAAAAGGCTCTTCTCTCGATGCGGCAAAAGCAGCATTTGAGGGCATTTATCCCATTCTTTGTGAGCATAATATCAACCTTGCGGTACAATGCTGTGAACATCTCAACCGCGCCATTATTATGGAACGCGCCGTTGCCGAAGCAAAGGGCTATGAGATAGTCAATGTTATGCCCCAAATACACGCGGGCGGCTCTTTTGCGGTTACCGCGTGGAATGCCTTTTCCGACCCCGTTGCAGTTGAGACCATTTCTGCTGACGCGGGTATAGACATTGGTGATACGCTTATTGGAATGCATCTCAAGCGTGTTGCCGTACCCGTGCGTGTCAGTGTGAAAAAGATAGGTCAGGCAAATGTTGTCTGCGCACGCACCCGTCCCAAATATATCGGCGGCCCTCGCGCAATTTATAAGGAGATATAACAATGGCTTATGACAAGGCAAAAATGGCAGAAGGCATCGCCCAGGTGCGTGAAAATATAGAAAAAGCCGCCCTGAGTGCAGGTAGAAAGCCCCAAGATATCCTGCTTTGTGCCGTTTGCAAAACACAACCCACCGAAACGGTCCGCGAAAGCGCCGAGCTTGACGTTGATCTGTTCGGAGAAAACCATATGCAGGAGCTTGTTGCAAACTTTGACGGCGGTGCCTATTTGGGCAGACCTGTGCATTTTATAGGTCATCTGCAGACCAACAAGGTTAAAAAAGTTGTGGGCAGAGCAAATATCATCGAAAGCGTTGACAGTCTGCATCTGCTTGAAGCCATAGAAAAAGAGGCATTTAAGCAAGGCACGATTCAGGATATTCTTTTTGAGCTCAACATAGGCGCAGAAGAGACCAAGACCGGCGCGCCCGTTGATGCGCTGTGGTCGCTTTTTGAGTCTGCTGAAGGGATGAAAAATATCCGCGTTCGCGGTCTTATGGCGATTCCACCCGCCTTTGACAATTCCGATGAAAGCCGCAGACATTTTGAAGCGCTTCGCAAGCTTTTTGAAAAGGCTAAGGAAAGAAGCTATCAAAATGCATTGCTTGACACTCTTTCTATGGGAATGAGCGCAAGTTTTGAGGCGGCAATAAAGGAAGGCTCTACACTTGTTCGCATCGGCACCGCAATTTATGGACCAAGAAATTACACAAAAGTGTAATTTCAATGAAATAAATCCCTTACGGGATTTGTGAAATATATCCTTGATATATGAAATAGCTCCGCTATGAAATATGCTGCGGCATATGGGGGATTTATTTTATTTCATATTTTGCCTTTGCAAAATATTTCATAATCTGTAAGGATTATTTCATATTACGCAGTAATATTTCATTAAACTAAAGGATAACTTAATATGAAAGAAAACAAACTTGTTGACTTATCTATGGATTTTGCAATATCAGTTATTCAATTATGTGAAAACATTAAAGGGCATTATTCCTTAACGAATCAACTGGAAAGGTCTGCAACATCCATTGGTGCGAATATACGCGAGGCCAACTATGCTCACGGGAAAGCTGACTTCATTGCCAAACTGCAAATTTCACTTAAAGAATGTTATGAAACGGAGTTTTGGCTTGAGCTTTTTGTTAAATCCGGAATCGTACCCGAAATTGCAATAAAGGCGCTATATGATCAATGTGGAACTCTGCGCCGTCTGTTGATTGCTTCAATCAACACAGCTAAAAAAACTCAACCATAAATCCCGCTAAAGCAGAGTAATTTCAATGAAATAAATCCCTAACGGGATTTATGAAATATATCCTTGATATATGAAATAGCAAAAAGACCGCAAATGCGGTCTTTTTTGTTAAAACTTCTTCAATTCTACCGTGTCAATTATCTCTATGCCTACCTTTTCAGCAAGGGCGCGGGCCTTCTTTTCCACTATAATATCGCTGAGTGCCTCAGGGCTGTGGGCATCGCAACCTAAAATTGCCTTGCATCCCTCAGCCGCCGCGATCTCCCAGAACAGCTCATTGGGATAATTTCTGCCGTCCTTTAAGCCTAAAAGGTTTAGCTCTAAGGGCATATCAAGCTCCTTTGCCGCCGCGCAAAGCCTTTGCATATGCTTGCAGTATATATCGTCATCACCCACAAACAACAACAGATCGGGATGGGCAAGATATGTAAACATACCCGTCCTAAGCGCCTCGATACACTGATCCACATAACGCTCAAGCAATTCCTCACTGTCGCTTGCTCTGCCGCAATAGGGCTCACCGATCTCATTGCCAACAAAATGCTGACCCAATATCAGGTATTCAATGGGATATTCCCTAAGCATTTTCAAGGTTTCAGGCAAGTACTTGGGATAGTACTCTATCTCAACGCCCAAGTGTATTTCTATTTCATATTTATATTTCTCACGCAGGGCAAGCACCGAAGAAACATAATCCTCAAGCAGCTCGGGGCGCATACGGAAATATGAATAATGGTCACCCTCAAAAATATAAGGGCTATGATCGGAAAAGCCCAGCACCTTGATGCCGCGGTCTATGGCATTTCTGACATATTCCTCTTCTGTACCCGATGCGTGATTGCAACGAAAAGTGTGCGTATGGTAATTCGCTATCATTTGTCCGCTCCGTTAAGATTTATTTCCAATATATAATACTACTTTTTTCATCCTCTTGCAAATAAAAAAGCCGCGTTATGCGGCTTTTTTATTAAAGCTTAAAACAGAACCTCTCTTGCTTTTTCCTTTATTTCTGTGCTTGTTGCAAAGGGAATACGGGTGGTGTAGCCGTTCTTTGCGGCAACATTCTGCTTAACAGGCCAAACGAAGATCTCTCTGTTCCAGGTGTTGACCGTATCGTTGTAGACCTCTCTTGCAGCGGTGATCTCCTTTTGCAGATAGCCGTTCTGCTGCATTGCATCGGCGATCTCGCTATGAGCGCGAAGCTCGGGATATTTTTCAACTGCAACATTTATGGAACGGCTGATTCCGTCGCAAGCCATAGATGCTTCATTTCTTGCGGCATCGTCGGTGTGATTTCCGCTGCGATACATTGCCACCTTGGAGAAGGTGTCCTTATCAAGATCGATAGCCTTATCAAGAAGCTTTGCCGCATTGGTCAGTATAACTACGCGCTGCTCAAGATAATTATCTATCTGTGAAGCATCGTGCTGAAGCTTTTGCTCAAGCTGCTTGAAGTAGTTTCCCGCATTGATCTTGCAAATGTGATAGATGATTCCGGGGATAATACCCGCGCACCAAAGCACTACTTCAAGAACTACCGCGCTGGTGGACTTTTCTACGGGGATCTTTTTTGCTATAACATTTACATCTCTGCCATCCTCAAGGATGGGGTCGTTCATTTCGTCTAACATATTAGCCATAATTTTTCCTCCGTTTTATAATTAAACAATTTTTGCTCTCAGGTTATGCAGATAGATATCGTGCTTGCTTTGTTTTGCTTGTTTTCTGTGCTCTCGGTCAGAAATATCCGACTCCGCTATGCTCATATAGCCCGTATTGACGGCGCGTATATACTCTACCCAATGCACGGGAACATTGTGCAGATTGCCGTCTCTGCCCCACATAGGGATGTAGTCAACTCTTGGTATTCCATTATATGAGAGAGAACTGACCTCGACGGTATCTTCCCCGTCCACTGTGCTGACAAGTCGGGTCTTAAGCAGCTGCGGCGTATCTGCAAAGGGGTCACGAAACACGCTGACGTCAAATGCATTTGCCAAAACTTCTGCCTCTTTGACAGTATAATTGCGCTCATATTTTTCTTTATAGATATACTCTTTTGGCTTATGATGCTGATAGAGAGGTATTGAAAGCAGCGGTGCCAAGTCAAAGAATATATGTCTGAAATCATCACTGTTCAGGTCCACGAAAAGCTGACGGCAGATGTCTATATCATATGTAAAATATCTCTCCGAGGGTGAATCGAAGTTCCAATTTTGAGAATGCTCTGACTCTATTATATTAATACAGTTATCCTTTGTAAAGGCAAAATCGTCACCGAAGGGAGAGCCACCCTTCATAAGAGTAAGCAAATTCTTTTGTGCAAGAGGTGTGAACAAAAGCCTGAACTCCACCTCGTTATCACGGTCCAGCGCGCCAAAAAGCACATCAAACTCTTCGTTGCCCATTTCGGTAAAGCCGGAAGCGATCTCCTTTTTCGCCTTGCGGCGGATCTTGCGTGAGCCGCGACGGACGTGACGCTCAATGTCATCCTCATCCATACGCTCTGCGTGGGACGGCATTCTTGAAAAGTTCAGATCGGGCGCCGCTTCGTTGCCGTAGATGAGCCTTGTTCCCTCTGTGAAAAAGGGCTTTGGCTTGGTAACGCTGGCGGTCAGCACCTGACTGCAATGCCTTGCCACCCGCTTTCCGTCAACATAATCATATTCCGTCCAAGTTATGGTGATGGATCCCGTGTAGGTCTCCATACCCATAGCATGGGTAAGTATCTTTTCGATAATAAAAGGATTGCCGATTATCTCGCCCGACATTACCTTTAAGGTGGAAACATCGCTGCCCCAATCCTCGCTCAGTCCGTACTTTCCGTTGAGATAATCAAAACGGCGCATATCGTAGTTTTTATCTATCTGCAAAAGCGGCACTGTCTGCTCAATAAGCTGAGTTGTCATTGTGCTGTCGAACAGATCAAGGAGCGGCTTTAAAAGCTTTTCCGCCTTGTTGTACAGCTCTTTCGCCTGCTCTTCAAGGTCCTCCTTGTGATCGCGCAGGGTCTGTATGATCGGCGTAAGCTTTTTGACTATATATAAAATTATGCCGATGCTCAATGCGGCATTTACCAGCAACACCCATATCATTGGCGCATAGACTATGCCAATTATCATCAAAGCAATTATCGCGAGAATAAGCAATACTCTTATTGCTTTTTTGCCGTTAAGCTTTTTGGTTGCCGTGGCGACCTCGTTTTCCTTTTTTCTGTATGCCTTTGCCGCCGCGCGGTTTTCGTCCACCTTGACTTTGGACTTTTCTACAAGCTCATCAAAAAGCTTGTTTGCATTCTCGGGAAAGGTCTTTGAATAGACCTCCTTATACGCTCGGGCAGGTTCTAAAATGATATCGTTCATAATATCCCCACAAGTTCAGAATTGAGTGTTTATATATATGCGTATTAAGATCAATCTACTATAATATCCTCGCCTATTACTTTTACCGCCTTGTTCAAATCAACAAGAGAAAGCTGCACCTGATAGCCTATCTTTCCTGCGCTGAAA
Source organism: Clostridia bacterium (assembly GCA_017408485.1). Classification (GTDB taxonomy): domain Bacteria; phylum Bacillota; class Clostridia; order Oscillospirales; family Butyricicoccaceae; genus RGIG3513. The sequence goes on from JAFQUM010000009.1 coordinate 23,907, forward strand.
ATGATGGTTTCAAAGCTCTCAGCGGTCTTATGTATAATCGTCTTAAAGGGCTTTTTCATTCCAATTGGTGAGCAGCCGCCGTGCACATACCCCGTAAGGGGCAACAGCTCCTTGGACTTTATCATTTCGATCTTCTTTTCGCCCACCGCCTTAGCGGCTTTTTTAAGGTCAAGTTCCTCCGCAACGGGCACCATAAATACATAATGAGCGCCGCTTGATGCAACCGTCACAAGGGTCTTGAACACCTGCGCGGGATCTTGTCCTAAAACAGATGCCACCTCGACACCGCTTATTGCCTCTGTAGCGGCATAGCAGTGGGGCGTGTAAGTGATCTTAAGGCGGTCAAGGGTTCGCATTACATTTGTCTTTTCCATAGTTTAAATACCGTATACTACTGCGGCTATACGCTTTGCCGACTTCTTAAGGGATGCAAGCACCGCATATTCGTGAATAGAATGAATGTTGCTTCCCTCAACGCCCAAATTATCAAGACAAGGAATACCACACTGTGTGATATATGCCGCATCACTGCCACTGAGACATTTGCGTGCGGTCAGTACGGGCAGACCGCATTCTGCATATATCTTGTTTATCTTATCAAGCAGCTTCATATTAGTCTCGGTCTCGGGCATTGCGGGACGGAAACTTACCTCCTGCAAGGTGCAGGAGCAACCGGGAACATAGGTCTTATCGGCAATCTCTTGAGCCTTTTGCTTTATTTCTGCAAGCTGCTCATTGGTAACAAAACGGATATCTGCAAAGAAGCTGCACTCCTCTGCAACGGTATTTGCAACAGTGCCGCCGCTGATAACGCCGCAATTGCAGGTCAAGCCTGCGGGGTCTTTATATTTTTCAAGCTCTATGATCTTGTGTGCCGCCTCGGTAACCGCATTTGCCGCCTCGGGACAACGGGAAGAGTGCAATGCCTTGCCGTGGCAGATAAACTTGTATCTTAAAATGCCCTTGCGCTCCACGACGGCGGTTTCGCCCTTGATGCCTTCAAGATTCAAAAATGCCGCCGCGCCCTGTGCCTTTTGGCACATAAACTCAATAGTCCCCTTATTGCTGGTGGCAGAGCTGTTTTCCTCATCCGACTGCAATATCAGCTTGACGGGACGGGCTTTAAAGCCACACTTATCAAGAGCATCCATAGCCATAAATGCTGCAACCGCGCCGCCCTTGCAATCCATAACGCCGGGGCCGTACATATTTTTATCATCACGATGGGTGGGCGGGTTGCCAAACAGCCCCACGGGATGAACGGTATCAAGATGGGCTGATACGCAAACGGGTGTTCCCTCTGCATCGGGATTGAGGGTGATGCATATAGCATTGCCGGAAACAGCCTGCTTGCAGACCTCGACCTGCCAACCGCGAGCAGTTGCCATATCGGTAAAATACTGCCCGCATCTGTCAACGCCCTCCTTAAAAAGGGTGGGGCTTTCTATATTGCATACATTCTCAAGAGTGTCTAAATATTTATCCTCAAGGCTGTCGATAGTTGACAGGATCTTCTTTAGTTTCATAACTGTCACCTCTATTTTATTGTAGCACAAAAGCCCGCAAAGTCAATTATTCTGTATACGAAAAATCCGCTCGATTGCTTTGACTCCCTGAGTACCAACGCGTCAATATTCTCCCGCGGCGATCGATATACACTTTGTGCGTGATATGTGCTACGCACGAGAAGAAGCAGACGAATATTATATCGAACCGAGCGTAGCGAGGTATATCGATGAAAATAATTACATCTGTGTCTGCAAATGCAGCGATCGTTAGAAGGACAGAGAAATCGATCTCTGTCCTTTGCTATATGTATGTTAGTACACTTTAATAAAAAACATCCTTTGAACGGCTCTGACATTGTTTTTTATTTTTTCTAAACCTGATCACAAATAAAACTATTGCCATTATAAACAACACGATGCTTATCAGTTGGGAAGTAGATATTCCCCACAAAAAACCTCTTTCCTTATCAAATCTCAAAAACTCCAAAATAAACCTCTCCACTGCATATATTCCGAGATACATCGGAAGCATAACCTTGTTCTCGGGATTTCTTTTATCAATTGACCAAAGCACTATAAAAACAACAACATTAAAAAAAGCCTCATACAGCTGCACAGGTAATAATTCCATTCCCGTAGGAGCATTTGACAGTGGGTTTGAATATACCACTCCCCACCCTCCGTCCGCTGGAGCGCCATAGCAACATCCTGCGCAAAAACATCCTATTCTGCCAAACGCGTGAGCCAATGGTATATACTTTACCACAATATTTTCATAATCACCTATTTGTACAGATGCCATCTTGCACCCCAGCACTGCACCAAGTATGCCAAAAATCAATCCGCCGTAAAAAACAAATCCTCCCTGAAGTAGAAGCGAAAAGTTTTTTTCTTTTATAATGCCCATCAACTCCGCGGGTGAATAGGACACAATTATGTACATACCTTTTGCGCCCACCATTCCCAACCCAATAGCTGTAGCGGCAATTATAATCAGATTTTCAGGAATAACTCCTCTTTTCTTGCTTTCCAAGTATGCAAAAACACCGGCAATGAGAATGCCCGTCATCAAGCACACCCCGTACATAGGTATTTGTTTGCCCAATAACTCAACATAAGGAAGCATAAAAAACTCCTTTTATCAAAGCAAATCGGCAAATATGACACAGGTATTATCCGATGTCATATTTGCCGATATATTATGCCGAAATTACAGTCCTGCACCCAAAGACGCAAGGCCGCCTACGCATGCTGCGCAAGCAAGGAATCCTATTCCGCAGATAACTGTTCCGATAATAGAACAAACAAAACCTGCTGTTGCAACTCCGCTGGGGTTTCTCTTTTTAGCCATTGCGCCGAGAATTATGCCGATTATGCCGACGATAACACCGATCCAACCAAAAGAGCCAAAAAATGTACATACCAAAGCAATTATTCCTAATACTAATGACGCTGCTCCCACAAAAACTCCTCCTTCCCGTTATTCTCTGTTCGCCTGCAGGCATTATAGGGTTGTAAAACGACGCGTATATTCGACATTTCAACCCCTTTTGTCTATATTTTACTCAATCTTTGAGTAATTGTCAATACTCATATTTTGAGTATTGTAAAATAACTGCTAAAAAGGAAGGTGTTTCTATTGGATTACAGAACAAGAATGCGCAACCTTCGCGAAGACAGCGATCTAACACAGACTCAGCTTGGCAACCTGCTCAATAAATCTCAACAAGGTTATAATCACATAGAAGCAGGCAGAGCTGAACTTAAAATAGAAGATTTAATTAAGCTTTGCGAGTTTTACAATGTATCTGCAGATTATATGATAGGCCTTACCGATACAAAGAAGTCTTATAAAGAATAAAATCCGCTCGATCGAGCGGATTTTTATCAAGAGAATCGGGGCGGATTAACATCCTTACCCGCGAAAGCATTGGGACCGGGATTAGAAAGAGAAAAATACATCTTTGCAGCCTTTGTGGTGCCGAAATCACGGTTAGAGCCACTGTCCTGCACCTTGTTGAAGGCATCGCGGAACATCTGATTGTGAGCTTCCTCTCTGTTGAGAAGGAAGTCTATGGTCTCACGCACCTTTTTATCATCTATCTGTCTGTACAGATATTCATATACCACCTTAGCTCTTTGCTCCGATGCAATGTTACTCAAAAGATCAGCGCAAAGGTCTCCCGTTACGGTGACATAATCCCCCGTCCAAGAATAGCCCGAAGCATTAATAAGTCCGGGATTAAGTCCCAAAAGCACGTGACTTTGCACCTCTCCTGCCGGAACCTTTGTATAATCCACCTCGTGCCCGTTCAGCAGGCTAATGGTTTCAGCGATCATTTCCATATGCCCCAATTCTTCTGCAGCGATGTCAAGGAAAAGATCCTTGATATCAGGATCCTTTATTCTAAAGCTTTGGGACATATATTGCATTGCTGCCTTGAGTTCACCGTTTCCGCCGCCCAACTGTTCCTGCAAAAGCGCCGCATATTGCGGATTGGGTCTTTCGATATCAACGGGATGGAAAAGGGCTTTTTCGTGTTTAAACATAATATCCTCCGTTCTTTGAAATGATAATTATATTATTGCCCTTTATTTCCCAAATAATTGTAAAAGCCGCTCAACTTTTTGAGCGGCTGAGACTGTCAAAGAACCGCTTTGCTGCGCAAAGCTGGGTTCTTTTCGACATTTTGGTTCCGCACTGCGGTGCGGTTTCGCCGTTTTTTCTGCGGAAAAACGGCGGGTCGAGGTGTTTTTGTCCGGCGCATGTCCGTACAA
>JAFQUM010000010.1 GCA_017408485.1 Clostridia bacterium
ATTTGGTAACGGATTTTCTTTGAAAATCCGACAATAACCATTGCAATGAGTGTCGCGCCATTTTGAGTTATCAAAATGGCACAGCCGCTTTTAGCGGCTATCGAAACGCTGAAGGCGTTTCGACAAGCCACAATCATTATCATAATGCTCTTGATGCAAGGAACTCAATTACACTCTTACGCGTGATAATTCCGCAAAGATAGCCGCGGTCATCGGTTACGGGAACATAGTTCTGCCTGAGCGCAATACGCACGATATCCTCGGCGGGCGCGTGTATAAGCACCGACGAGCCGAAATCGGGACGCATTATCTCGCGGATATAGTTTTTATCCATAGTCTGCACATCAGTGGTGCCCTTTTGCATAACGAACCTAAGGAAGTCCCCTTCGGTCACGCAGCCTACATATCCGCCCTGCTTGTTGACAACGGGGATGGATGTGTAGCCGTAATGGCGAAAGGTCTGCAGACCTTCTTTGACGGTATCGTCATCATATAAAAAAGCGGTAACCGCCTTCGGGGTAAGTAAGTGGACTACATTAACATTGTTATCTATCATAATTATCCCTCCTTAAATTATTATAGCATATTTTTCCAAAATCGTAAAGATAACTTATTTTCTTGACAGTAAACTTATGCTATGGCAAAATGTTTATATAATGATTTGGAGGGATGATGTTATGGAGCAACGCAAAATAGTTATCAGGCCCGCGACTAAACTCGATTATCCTTTTATCCTTCGTGTAAATGAGGAAAATGTTGAAGTCCTCTCCCCTATGGATGAGCAAAAGCTTGAGTATTTTTCAGGCTGTGCCGAAATGCTTTATGTGGCTTTGGTCGATGATGTACCTGCCGCGTTTTTGATAGTATTGCGTGAGGGCATTGACTCTTACGGCAGCGAAAATTATCGTTGGTTCAGCAGGAATTATGAAAGATTCCTATACATCGACAGAATAGTCATCGACGAGCCGTTTCGTCGTATGGGACTTGGCAAAAAGCTATATGACGAGGTTTTTGCTCACGCAAAAAAGACCGATGTAGGATTTGTCACCGCTGAGATAGATACCATCCCCTATAACGAGGTCAGTCTCGGTTTTCACAGGGCTATGGGTTTTGTTGAAGTGGGCGTTCAGGTCATCCGCGGCGGCACAATAAAGGTGTCTCTGCAAGAAGCAAAGGTTAAATAAATTAAGATATAAAGCAAAAAGAACGAAGCAATGCTTCGTTCTTTTTTGGCGCGCTGTGGAGAATTCGAATCCCCGACCTTCTGATCCGTAGTCAGACGCTCTATCCAGCTGAGCTAACAGCGCATATTTATTTTTGACCGCTCAAGTATAATAACACAATCAAAAACAAAATGCAAGTACTTTTTTAAACTTTTGAAACTTTTATTGGCTCTTTTTGATCGTTGCTTTCATAAACCGCAAAGGTTATATTGGGATAACGCTGAGATAGCCTCTCAATATTGGAGTTTTTCTGTCCGCGCATATCCGAAAGCTTGCCTTTTGGAACAGAGATAATAAGTCTCTGCTCGTTTATATGCTTATCGATCAGCGCGCAAGCCTTATTAAAAAGCCAAGCCGAGCGAACAAGCTGACCCATTGCGGGATGATATGCCCCTGCAACCGCCGCACCTTCGGAAAGCTCCTCGGTTGGGTTAAGTCCCGTGCGGATGATGGGGATATCATTGTCCATAAACACATCCCATATTTCAGCACATAATTCGGCGGCATCGTCGGGAGTCAGCGGTGTATACTCTCCCTTTTCATACATATCGCAAAGGGTGGTATCTTTTATAACGCAGACGGGGTATATTCTCACTCCGTCAGGCTTTAAAGCAGCAACCTTTTTTGCCGTTTCAATATCCTTTTCCCTATTTGACGCGGGAAGTCCCGGCATTATCTGCAAGATAAGCTCAAAGCCTGCAGCTTTTATCATTTTGCTGCTTTTTTCGGTATCTTGTGCCGTATGTCCACGGCGGGCAAGAGCAAGCACCTCGTCATCCATAGACTGCGCGCCAAGCTCAATGGTTTTTACACCGTATTTTTTAAGGCGAGCCAACACATCTCCATCAATGGCATCGGGACGGGTGGAAATACGCAAACTGTCGGCAAGTCCCTTTTCTACAAACTCAAAAGCGGCAGACAAATAACTCTCCTGAAGGTCCGCTGAAATACAGGTAAAGCTACCGCCGTAAAAGGATATCTGCGGATCTTGACTATGCTCTAATGCTTTGCTTATAAGCTTCGTGACCTCATCCGCTGACGGAGTCTTGGGCGCGGCAATTCGGCGCTGATTGCAAAAAATACAATCATTTGGACAGCCGAGATGGGGAATAAAAATTGGTATCACCGAGCTTTTCATTGTCCCATCAGCTCCAATGCAAGCTTTGCCGCCGCCTGCTCAGCAAGCTTTTTGCTCTTGCCCTCACCGCAAGCGATAACATTGCTATTGATAAGCACTTCTACTTCAAAGCGCTTGTCGTGATCGGGTCCGCTTTCGCCCTTTAGACGGTAGGACAGTATCTCCTCGTGATTTTTCTGAACTATCTCTTGAAGCAGAGTCTTATAGTCCACAGTGCTGTGGCTGCGGATGATCTCCTCTGCCTTTTCTTTGATAAATCCGATTATAAACCTCTCCGCCTCATCGAAACCACCGTCAAGATAAACCGCTGCAATGACCGCCTCACAGGCATCGGAAAGCACCGACGGGCGCTTTCCGCCGCCGCTGGACTTTTCACCCTTGCCTAAAAGAAGGTCATCACCCAAGCCTATCTTGAGAGCAAACTCATAAAGAGAGCCTTCGCACACGATAGCGGAACGAAGCTTGGTCAGCTCGCCCTCGGGCATATTTTTATAGTGATTCCATATATACTTTGTGCAGATAAGTCCAAGCACGCTGTCGCCCAAAAACTCCAATCTTTCGTTGTTTTTGACCCCCTTGTCCCTATGCTCGTTGGCATAGGAGCTATGGGTGAGTGCATTTTTCAGCAGCTCGGGATTCTTAAAGGTATAATCAAGCTTCATAATATCACTCTCAAAAAAATGGGGAAGGTCTTACCTTCCCCTTGATTTTTCTCACTGCTTATCCTGAACGTAAGCGGCAACGTCACCGATGGTTCTGACACCCTCAAGGGCGGATTCATCGGTTTCGGGAAGACCAAACTCTTCTTCTACCGACATAATAAACTCAACGATATCAATAGAGTCTGCATCCAGATCGTCAATAAAACTGGTCTCTGCGGTAACATCATCTTCGTTTACACCGAACTGCTCTGCAACCAGCTTCTTAAGTCTTTCAAGTATCATAATATTTCCTCCAAAATACAAATTGGTTATATGCGGATTATAACAAAGGTTTTGCATATTGTAAACTATTTTTTTGTTATCGAGCGGTAAACTAATTGCAAAGAAACTGTTATTCCTCTGTTTTTTCCGCCTTTTTAACCGTCATATATTCAAGGTTTTCCTTAACTGCATCGATGTAGCCGCAGCCTGCAAAATTGATAGCCTGCCTGATTGCCGAGCAATAGCTTTCGGCATTGCTGGAGCCGTGTGCCTTGATCACCGGCTTGGAAATACCAAGGAATGGGGCACCGCCCACCTTGTTGTAATCCATCTTGTCCTTAAGGGCATAAAGACCGGGCTTGATAAGCAATGCCGCGATCTTGGTAAGAATGTTCTTATACAGAATATGCTTAAGCTCGCGCATTATGAACATTGCTGTGCCTTCGGTGGTCTTAAGGGCGATATTTCCCGAAAAGCCATCACAGACCAAAACTTCAGCCTCACCGCTTAAGATATCTCTGCCTTCCATATTGCCGACAAAGTTGATCCTTCCCTCGTCGGATGCGGCTTTGAGCAATTCAAAGGCTTCCTTACGCAGAGGATCGCCCTTTCCCTCTTCTGTGCCGTTATTGAGAAGTGCAACACGGGGCTTTTCGACCCCCTCTACCTTGTTCATATAAAGACTGCCCAAAAAAGCAAACTGCAACAGATATTCGGGTGTGCACTCGGCATTGGCGCCGCTGTCAAGGAGCATAACTCCGTTTTTACCCTTGGTGGGAAGCACCGCACCCAAAGCGCCGCGCTGAACGCCCTTGATGCGCTTCACAATAAACGTAGCACCCGTCAGCAAAGCGCCGGTGCTGCCTGCGGAAACGATGGCATCGCCCTCGCCGTCTGCAACAAGCTTCAGTGCAACCGACATACTGCTGTCCTTTTTGCCGCGAATGGCGGTGGTCGCCTTTTCCTCGTTGGAGATGACCTCGCTTGTATGTACTACTGTTATCTTACTGCGGTCAGCTCCCTCAAGCAGGGGCTCGATCTTTGCGCTGTCACCTACAAGAGTGATGTCGCATCCATATTTTTTAACCGCCTCAATTGCACCCTGAACGGGAGCCTGGGGAGCATTATCGCCGCCCATTGCATCGATAACTATTCTCATTTTATGTCCTCCTTTACCCCGGGGAGGATCTCCTCAAGTGCCCCAAGCGCTCTTTCGGAGACCGCAAGATATCTGTCTCTTTTTACCTTGACCCTATATTCCAAGGGCGGAATAAGTCCAAAGTTTATGTTCATCGGCTGGAAGGAATATTCCGAACCGCGGCTGATGTAAGCGCCCAAAGCGCCGATCGCCGTCATATCGGGGAATGTTATAGGCTCTTTGCCCAAGATGGCGCGAGCCATATTTATGCCGCAGCAAAGTCCCGAAGCGGTGGATTCGATATATCCCTCCACACCCGTCATCTGACCTGCAAACATAAGATTTTCGCGACCTATTACGCGATAGTGTCGGTCTATCTTTCCTGGGGATGAAATGAAACTGTTTCTATGCATTACGCCATAGCGCAAAAACTCTGCTTTTTTCAAGGCGGGGATCATTCCGAATACCCTTTTCTGCTCGGGATGGAGCAGATGGGTCTGAAATCCCACCAGATTATACATAGTTTTTTCTTTATCTTCTGCGCGAAGCTGTACCACTGCATAGGGACGCTTGTCGGTACGGGGGTCACGGAGACCGACCGGCTTTAGCGGACCATAGCGAAGGGTATCTTCTCCCCTGCGCGCCATAACCTCGACGGGCATACAGCCTTCAAAGACCTTTTTATCCTCAAAGCCGTGGACCTCAGCCTCCTTTGCGTGGGCAAGCTCATAGACAAAGGCTTCATATTCTTCTTTATCCATAGGGCAGTTGATATAATCTGCATCGCCCTTGTCATAACGCGAAGCGGCAAAGGCGCTTTCCATATCAATGCTTTCTGCGCTGACTATGGGCGCGGCGGCATCGTAAAAATGCAAAGGCTGACCAAAAATAGAATCTATCTCCTCTGCCAATTTGCCGTCTGTAAGCGGTCCCGTTGCGATTATCACATTCCCATCGGGGATGCTTTCCGCTCTGTCAAGCACCACCTCGATCAAGGGGTGGTTTTTTATTTTTTCGGTTATATATGCCGAGAAAAGATCTCTGTCTACCGCCAAAGCTCCGCCTGCGGGTACAGCAAATCTGTCTGCTGCCTCCATTATCAGCGAGCCGCAACGGCGAAGCTCCTCCTTAAGCAGACCGGGTGCTGTAGAAAGTCCCGCGCCGCGCAGTGAGTTGGAGCATACAAGCTCGGCAAAGGAATCCGCCTTGTGAGCGGGAGTTTTCTGCTTTGGCTTTTGTTCAATAAGCCTTACAGGTATACCTCGACTTGCAAGCTGCCAAGCCGCCTCGCTGCCCGCGAGACCCGCTCCTACTACTGTTACTCTGTTCATATCTTATGCTTTCTTTGTTGTCTTTTTGGTGGTCTTCTTTGCCGCTGTCTTCTTGGCAGGCTTTTTAGCCTCTTCGCCTTCTTCAGCCTTTTTGCGGGTTGCAATGGGTTCTTCATAGCCGCAATTGGGGACGTGGCAAAGGATGCGCTTATCCTCCTTGGTGTAATGACGGAAAAGCACACCGCCGCACTTGGGGCATTTCTTATTTGTGGGGGAATCCCAAGTCATAAAGCCACAGGTGGGATTCTTTTCGCAGCCGTAATAATAATAGCCGCTCTTGCTTTTTTTCTTAAGTAGCTTACTGCCGCAAACAGGGCAAGCAACATTGGTATCCTGACTCAAAGGCTTGGTGTTTTTACACTCGGGGTAGCCGGGGCAAGCAAGGAACTTGCCAAATCTGCCCACCTTGATGACCATTTTTCTGCCGCAAAGGTCGCAAACAACATCGCTTTCCTCGTCACGCACCTTGACATACTGCTTTTCCATCGCCTTTTCTGCGGCAGTCAGCTCATCCATAAAGTCACCATAGAAGTCGCGAAGGACCGCCTTATAATCGGTCTCGCCCTGCTCCACATCGTCAAGCTTATCTTCCATAGAAGCGGTAAAGCTGACATCAACTATATCGGCAAATCTCTCTGCCATAAGGTCGGTGACCGCCTCGCCCAATGCGGAGGGACGGAGGGTCTTTCCTTCCTTGATAACATATTCACGATCCAAAATGACCGAAATAGTAGGCGCGTAGGTAGAAGGTCTGCCTATGCCCTTTTCTTCCATTGCCTTGATAAGGGAGGCCTCGGTGTATCTTGCGGGAGGCTGAGTGAAATGCTGTTTTTCCTCAAGTCCCTTAAACTCGGTGGTGTCATCCTCCTTGAGTACGGGCAGGGGTGCTTCTGCCTCGCTCTGCTCGTCGCGGCTCTCTTCATAAAGCGCAAGGAATCCGGGGAATGCGACACTTGTACCGGTTGCGCGGAAAATATATCCGTTGGCATCAATATCAGCCGCCGCGGTGTCCAGAATGGCATCGCTCATCTGACTTGCCACAAAGCGGGACCAAATAAGCTTATACAGCTTATACTGATCGGGAGTCAGGCTCTTTTTTATCTTATCGGGCTCTAATGCAGGATTTGTGGGACGGATGGCTTCGTGAGCGTCCTGAGCATCCTTTTTGGTCTTGAAATATCTTGCTTTGGCAGGCTTGTATTCACTGCCGAACCTTTCGCCGATAAAGCTGCGTACATCACTCAAAGCGGATTCTGCAATACGCAGTGAGTCGGTACGGATATAGGTGATAAGACCGCCCAAGCCCTCAACACCTTCGTAAAGCTCCTGAGCCACCTTCATTACCCTTTTAGCAGGCATAGAAAGTCTGCGGGAAGCATCCTGCTGAAGTGTGGAAGTGATAAAGGGAGGTGCGGGCTGACGCTTTTTCTTGGAAGTCTTATATGATGCGACAATGTATTTTGCACCGTCAATGGCGGTGAGGACCTTGTCAACATCTTCGTGGCTTTTAAGCTCTAACTTGCCCTTTTGGTTGCCGTAAAAGTGAGCGATGAAATCCTTGCCCTCATAGGAAAGCAGGGCATCGATAGTCCAATATTCATCGGGGATGAAGGCATTTATTTCTCTTTCACGGTCAACGATGAGACGGGTAACCACCGACTGAACGCGACCTGCGGAAAGTCCTTTTCTGACCTTCTTCCAAAGGAATGGAGAAAGCTTGTAGCCCACGATTCTGTCAAGAATACGGCGCGCCTGCTGTGCATTGACAAGATCCATATCAATGTCGCGGGGATGCTTTACCGCCTCGGTAATAGCGGGCTTGGTTATCTCGTTAAAGGTAACACGGCTTGTCTTTTTGGGATCGAGTTTGAGCAGCTCGGCAAGATGCCAGGATATAGCCTCTCCTTCGCGGTCAGGGTCGGTTGCCAGATATATCAGATCGGCAGCACTTGCCGCGTCTGACAATTCTTTTATCAGCTTGCCCTTGCCCTCGATAGGCTCATAATCTACTGCGAAATCATTTTCGGGGTCAACTGCCAACTTCTTTTTGGGCAGGTCCCGCAGATGTCCCATTGATGCCTTGACTACATAATCGTCACCTAAGTATTTTGTTATGGTTTTTGCCTTTGAAGGGGACTCAACAATAAGAAGCTTTGACATTTTATTCCTCCGAGATCTTTATTTTCTTCTAAATATCTGCGCGCCGCTTTGCTCTACAAGTCCCATAAGCTCCATCATAGTAAGTAAACTTGAAACTCGCTCGGCGGGAATCTTGCAAATGGCTGAAAGCTCATCTGCCCGCTTTTCCTCCTCCAAAGCGCTGTATATTCGCGCTTCTTCGGGCGACAGTCCCGCGGGTACGCAGACGGTTTGTGTGTCGGCAGGCGCCGACGGCTCTATTTTATTAAAATTATATATGGACTCATACTGTGATAGTATATCCTGAGCAGAAACAGTATAGAACGCACCCGAGCGTAAAAGCTCATTGCTTCCCTGCCATTCCTCCTTGGTGGGCAGACCGGGTGACACAAAAACATATCTACCGTACTCCTCGCAGAAGCGGGCGGTAGCAAGTGAGCCGCTTTTTTTGCCCGCCTGAATGACAAGCACACCGATACTCAATGCAGCAATGATGCGATTTCGTTCTATAAAGCAGGACGGGTAAGTTCTGACCCCGGGCGGATATTCGCTGATGACCGCACCTGTTTGAATTATCTCGCGGTAAAGACCGCTGTTATACTTGGGATAGGGATTATCTATTGCTGTGCCTAAAACGGCAATAGTGCTTCCTGCTTTAAGAGCTCCCTCAGCGGCACAGGTATCTATGCCCTCCGCAAGTCCCGAGACGACCATAGCCCCCGCTTGTGTAAGGCTCTCTGCCATACCTTCGGCAAAAGCCTTGCTGTCAAGGGTGGGGCGTCTGCTTCCCACTATTGCAAAGAGTGGAAGCCTATCAACATCGGGTAAATTGCCCCGAATATACAACACAAGTGGCGGAGAATAGGTCTCTCGCAGACGGTCGGGGTAGTTTTTATCTGAAAAGGTAAGTATCTTTACACCTTTGTTGTTGCAAGTATTTATAATCTTTTCCGCTTCATCAAGTCTACGCAAAACAAGTCCATCCTTGTCCCGTTGGGTAAGGCGGACGATTTTTGAAAGTGTGCTTATTTGTGCATTATAAACCGCCTCGGCAGAACCGAGCTCGGTTATGAGTCTGCACGCTTTATCACAGGGCAGCTTTGCCGTTTCACGAAGCCAAATGTGGTATTTCATCGCGCACGCATCTCCCACATAAAGACCGATGCCGCAACTGCAGCGTTGAGGGATTCTGCCCCGTGCATAGGAATTATCATACTGCGGTGAGCAATTTCTATAGCCTGCCTTGACAAACCGTGTGCCTCATTGCCTATCATTACGCAGCAGGGCGCCGAAAGCTCGTCCTTCCCGAGCACCTGAGCTTGCTTGGAAAGCTCGGCGGCAATGATATCTATATTATGCTCGGCACACTGTGCTTTAAGCTGATCTATGCCATAAAAATACAATGGCATACGGAAAATCGATCCCATTGTTGAACGTACTACCTTTGGCGCAAAGCAATCGGCACAATTGCCAATGAATACCACGCCGTCAATACCCAGCGCATCGGCGGTACGGATGACGGTACCCACGTTACCGGGGTCGCGGACATCCTCGAGGGCGATGAACCGCTCACCCTTAAAGATTTGCGCTTTTGGAATGGCGCAGGTGAAGACAAGACCCGCAGATGTGCCCACACCGCTGATGACTTCAATTATCTCAGGGGTGACCGTAACAGTCTTCAAATGCGCGGGAACGGCGGAAAGCATATCTTCTGTGCAATATACGCATTCGATGGTCATTTTGCTGGCAAGTGCCTCAAAAAGCATAACCTCGCCGTGGCAGATAAACACACCCTCACTGCGACGGAATGATCCGTCATCAAGAAGGCGCTTAAGACGCTGTATTTCGCTATTTTTGCGGCTTGTTATCTGCACCATAATTTCTCCTGCCTTAAAGATGATTTTTGCTTATATCGCGTTTTTGTGCCATAAAAGTCCAAAATTGCATTTTATATAGTAACACACCCATTTAAAATTATCAAGTCCCTATTATATATTGTATAAAACGGGATCTGCCGCTTGGAAATATATTCTTTATGGTCTTCCTCTCAGTTCTTTGCCCGACAAAAAATCAGCTCCCCGAGAGAGAGGAGCTGATCGGTTTGGGATATTTACAAAACGTGGATTGTATTGCTTGTTGGCTAAGAAAGTATAACTCCCTCCGTCAAAACCTTTGGTTTTGACACCGCCCTCAACGAGGGAGGCTATTATGCGGTATTGCGGAGGAAAATATAGCAACTTTCTTTGCAACCTTATCGGGAAAATTGGAAGATTTCGCGACGAGACTGTAGGTGCGACCATTGGTCGCCCGCGAATTCAAAGCTGACGGGAGGGGTGACCCCTCCCCTACAGTGTACGGCAAAGGTTGCTAATGCAGTATTGCGGAGAAAGGCGCAGATATTTTTCCACCCTGTTTCGTCTCACTATCGTAAAATTAGATTATTTCGTTGCGAGACAAGTAACAGACACTGTGACAGACGGCAGGAGCAAGCCCCTGCCCTACAATGCGGCGCAGGGGCTGTTACGCCGTATTCGCGGCGAAAGAATCCATTTTACTTCTTACCCAAGTTTGATGTTATTGTCTTTGAATACTTCTTCAAGATAGGTCACTGCGTCGGCGGTAAGCCAACGGGTGTTTTCCTTGTCCTCTTTGACTGCAAGATAGGTAGTGCCGTTTTTGACAACGCGGATAAAATCAATGCCGTAGTTATTTCCGCTGGGATCGTCAAAAGCAATACTGAAGGCAGTATGGTCACTGTAAGAAGAAGGTCCGTTGGACTGCTTGGGATCGGTAAGACCTGCGATGTAATTCATCTCATCGGCAAAGGTCTTTCCAAAGGTAAGCTGGGAAGTCTTGTCCCCCACCTTTTGGATAAGCTTTGCGCCGCCGTAACCGCTGTCGGTCACCTTTTCGCGCCATGTCTGTGCGGCAGGCTCATCGGAAGTACCGGGGTCAGCGGGGGTATCGGGTTTTGTAGGTGTGTCGGGGTTTGACGGCTCATTGGGGGTGGTAGGCTCATTGGGGGTTACCGGCTCGTCGGGTACTGCGGGTGTATCATTGCCGTTGTTGTTTGTATCTCCCTCATCATCGGGAATGGACGGCTCATTGTTTGATGCATTACTGCAGGCTGCGACAAAAACAAAAAGCAGACATAACAGCAGCAAAACGTACTTTTTGATGTTCTTCATAATATCACTCCTTTTCATTTTGACGAAGAACTTGTTTAAACTTCCTATGCTTATATTATAAACAATTTAAACCATTCAATACAACAACAAAAGAATTACAATTTGGGAACAAAAGGGTTACAATTATTACAAGAATATAACAAATCGACGGCAAAAACCGTCGATTTGTAACTTTTTTGTAGGATTTTTATTTTTGCAGATCGGTAAAGTCAAAGTATACTTTGATCTGCCTTATACTTAGATGGTTTCACTTATAACTAATACCCGAGTACTCTTTTGTTTTTTCAATGGCGTCTTCTCTATTTGTTGCAGAGGTAGTTATTGCCAAAGAATATTCAATTGTGCGAGGACCTGCTATATCTTCATGGATCCAAATGCGGTCTTCACCTTCGAAAACCCATATAACCATCTCATTTAAGCTGTCATTAAAACTCATAGTGCCATACTGTCCTATCCGATATCCGTTTTCATCAAAATGACCATCGGGGCATTCTTTTTCATCATGATAGACTTCCATACTTCCCCTATTGTTTTTACCCATAGCAAGTTGAATATGGCAAAAGTCATAAAGCAGGTTGTTGTTTTCATCCCTTACAGTTACTCTGCCCCGATAAAGATTATTCTTGGATACTTCAAGCTTTTTAACAAAATCCAAATCAACAGTTACACTAACCTTTATATTCTCTCCATCAGGTTCATTAATACGCCATAAATATGCTTCTTTTGTGAAGTGTATATCTTTTTTCACATCTTGCATACCCATAAATATCGCAAACACAAAGCCTATCATCAGTACTGCGGCGACAGCACAGATACGGATAGTGCGGTTGATGTGGCGACGGGCGCCCGCCTTTGCCTTGGCAGCCTTGATATCAACGGTATTGCCCTGCATTGAGGTATCTTCTGTGGGTGCAAAATCGTGGTCAAGCTGAGCCACCAGCTTTTTTGCTTCGCTATCAAGTATTCTGTCATTAAATTCGTGTTTCATTATTGAGTCTCTCCTTTCTCGGCAAGTGTGTTTTTGATGTCGTTTTTTGCTTTCCAAAGCATTTTTTGAGTAGTGGCATAGGTAAGTCCCATAATTTTTGCCGTTTCCTTTATGCTGTAACCCATACCGTGTACCATAAGAACGATTTGTCTTTCTCTTGGGGGCAGAGCGGCAATTGCAGACTGTACGGGGCTGCCCTCATCAACATGCATCTCAACGCCCCGATCAAGAGCGACATCGAGAGATATTTCTGCCCTTCGGCTTTTTATTTTTCGGATATCCAAAGCCTTGCGCTCCACCGTCATCATAACAAATGTACTGCATCCGTTTTCACCGACGGTCTTTATTTTGTCGATATGGCGGTAAAGCGCTTCTCCTGCCTGCTGAACGGCGTCCTCGGCATCGCGCTCATTGCCTAAAATGCGCAGAGCCGTGCTCATCATTGCTTTGTAATAGCGATTGAAAAGCTCATCGAACTTTTGAGCCTTTGACTGTTTTTGTTTGTTCATTCTGAGCCTTCCTTTCTTGTTGGAGTTATAGAGGGATTTTCCGTTTCCGGACACGGAAAAATGTAGCCAAAGCAGAGTATAATGCGAATATTGGGTGAGGTGTAAAGCAAAATCACCCCTCATCCGCTTCGCTACGCTCTGCACCTTCTCCCCAAGGAGAAGGCATATTATGGGCACATCAAGCATTATGCTCTAAAGTATAGACCTAAAGCTGCAACTTTATCTCCCTCTACTTATATAAACGACAGACATTGCCAAATTAAGAAATATTTTGAGAGATTTTTAAAAAAAGATATCCGTTGTGACAAATATATCACAACGGATATCCTTTATAAATCAATAGTTTACTTTATGGGAACTTTGATAAAGCCTATATCTTCGCAAATGCCGCCTTCCTTAAACTGGGCATGATACTCATCATAAGTATGGTAATCATCCGCATACTTATCAGAGTATATTGATATGTGATGCACGCTGTCATAAATAAAATCCGCTCTTGCTTCTTCTGCGAACTCGCAAGGCCTTATGGGATTGGTAACCATTGCAGGGCAGCTGTTTCCGTCGAAAACAACCCTGCCGATTCCTCTCTCAAGCTTAAGATATGCTATATCGATTCCTACCTTCTCCGACATCAAAATATCAAAATAGTGTGTATACAGCACTATTCCATTCTTGGCAACGGTATGCTTCATATCCTGCGGCAGATATCCAACAGATAGCTTTATTTCTCCCTTGTCAGTATTTATATAATAAATGATTCTCGGGAAACCATAGCAGTCTGCATCTTTTGTTGTTATTTCAATATCGCAATCACTCAGCTGGGCAATTTCTCCTTTATAGGTGGGTACAAGAAGATAGTTTTCATCAAGGCGAGCATTTACAAACTCTGCAAACTGCTTGTTGCCGTCTTCTCCGATCTCTGCCAGATAATTGCTGAGTTCGCCGCTTGCAAACCCATTGGTCAGTTCCTCATAGCTGCTATACAGCTTTACAAACTCCTGAGCCTTGTCAAAGCAAGTCATTTCTTCAAGCTTTAATTCTTTTCCGTAAAGCGCATCATAGTCAATGCTTTGACTTCTGTCTTCATATAAGTAATCGGCTTTTGTTTTGTATTCCTCTCCGTGAGAAGGATAGCTTTGATTTATCCTTTCCCACTCAGCATCAAGCATAGCTTGCAGGCTTGCAACTGCTTCCTCTCGGGTAGTGACTCCGCTTGTTATTACAACACCATCGGTATAGAGTCGTCTCTCAGGTGCTCCTGTAAAACCTCCGTATATACAGTCTTCCGCATAGGGGAAAATGTGTATCCGTGTCCAATCGCTGCTAAGCGTAAACTTTCCGTACTGGATGATCTTTTCTGTGGGAAGTGGAAATCCTCTTCCGGGGTTCTTATATTGCCATCCGTTGGAACCGGCTTTTATCATACCATCGCCGTCTTCGCCTATGCGCCATATTCCCGCTTTGCTGAATACATAAAGCTCTTCACCTGTATTTGCATCGGTAATCTTTATATTACCCACGAAGATCTTTTTCGATTCGGTTGCTCCAAAAATCTCTCTGGTTCCTTCGCCGATATCCTCATCGGGTTCTTCGACCCTATCGAAGTAAATATTAACCGGAACCGCCTTAAGTTCTGCATCTCCACGTATCCACATAATACCATTAGTACTGCCGTCAAATACTGTGGGAATATCTTTCGAGCCTAACATAAAGACGGATGCTACGCCTATCACAAGGATCATTACCGCTGCCATCAACCGTGTCGTAATTCTTATTCTGCGCCTTGTTGTAGCTTTTCCCTTGGCAATTTTTATATTAAACTCAGCTCTTTCACTGCTTTCTCCCGATGTCTCCACCTTTTCAGGTGAATATTGCTCTGCCATATTGCCTATCAAGCCCTTGGCGGCTTGGGTAAGTCTCGTATCGTCAAATGTATTTTTCATTTTAATATTTCTCCTTTCTCGGTGAGTTTTTGCTGGAGCATTTCTTTTGCTCGCTGCATGATCTTTTTGGTGTTTTCATAGGATAATTCCATAATTTTTGCGGTTTCTTTTACAGAATATCCCATACCGAACCTGAGCATAATTGCCTGTCTGTATCGGGCGGGAAGCTGTGCTATCGCCTCTTGCAATGGGTCATCTACCGATGCCGAAAGGGGTACACCCTGCTCTGCGGTCTCTTCGATGGATATTTCGCGGCGCTTGTTTCGCGCCCTGACCATATCCAAAGCCTTGCGCTCTGCGGTAAGTATAACAAAGGAACAGGTCTCGGGACTGTCTATTATTTTGATCTTATTGAGGTTTTTGAATATTGACTCTCCCGCCTGCTGAACAGCGTCCTCGGCATCACGGGTATTACCTAAGATGCGCAGTGCCGCTGCCATCATCGGCTTATAGTATTGTTTGAAAAGCAGTTCAAACTTGTTATTTTTGTCGTGAATAGATCTCATAAGCATCACCCTCCTTCACGGCTTGGTTTATATCTTAAAAAGGAAACGAGCTCTTTTTCCCTTCTATTATATCAAACGAAGGTAAAATGCAAACGGGGACACTGAAAATAAAAGTTTTCCGTGTCCCTGATGAAAATATTATATTTTTCAATCCTACCGTCATTTTGTCACATACAAAATGACACCCTCCTTTGCACAAGGAGGGCATATAGCAGCAGTTTTACATATTCCTATTTTACCAACGGAAGTTCTGCAAAGGAAATATCATTAAGCAATCCTTTCTCAATATACTCAGGCTTGACAAGGATCTCAACAAATGCATTATGTCCTACTATAAACTCAACTCTCCGTCTTTGATCTCCCGGTATAAGGGTTATAGATATCTGGGTATCTTTTCCACCTACCTTGACCGTCTTTATCTCGGTATCGAGTTTACTTTCGTCAAAGGAATCCCCAAAATAATCTTTGTACATAGAGTAATGTATACTCTTTAGTTTTTGAATACCGTATGTACCTACCTGACTGGCGATTTCAGAGGTCATATAGCCGATACTAAGAACAATTTCCTCCATATCGGTCTCTATACGATACCATATTTTAGTAGAGCCGCAAAGATGCGCTTCAGCATTTCCAACGCTTATATTATTGTTACTTGAATAGGCAATTTTACCTTTATAATAAGGCACAAACAAGGAGTTTTGCTTTACACGTTCATTTACAAAATCTCGGTATTCCTCGGTGATAAACTCAATGTCAACACACTCTTCTGTCAATATTTTGCCATCAGCAAAGCCCTCAAGCATTTGATCAACCGAGTCAAAATGCACCCATATATAATGAGGTTGTTCTATGCTGGATGGCTGATCTTGTAATTCGCTTTCGGTAATGTTTCTATCTTCTGCATTATCTTCCTTCCCTACATGGGTCTTTTGACAAGAAGTCATTATTATGCATAAGCTAAAAAGCAAAAAAACAGATATCAGTTTTATCATTTTTATCTCCCCTTTTAACTTTTTAGACTGCACAAGTCCCTATTTAGTTCCAAAAACTTCTTCGGTAGAAGGAGATTTTTGGTAAGTCAAAAAGCTCCCGACAAGTTTGTCGGGAGCTTATATCAGTCTATTTCACCTTCGAATACGAACTTGGCTGGACCGCGCATTTGGGCGGTGCCGTCGGATGCTATCTTGATCTGCAGATTTCCGCCATCGAGCTGAACTGTTATAGGGGTATTGGCACTGCACAGACCTTGTCTTACTGCAGCTGCGGCGGAGGCGCAAGCACCCGTTCCGCAAGCAAGGGTGATTCCGCTTCCCCTCTCCCATACACGCATACGGAGAGTGCGCTCGTCAATGACCTGAACAAACTCGGCATTGACTCCGTCGGGGAAGGACGGATGCTTTTCGACTTTGGGTCCTATGGTATTAAGATCGATTTTTTCTATGTCGTCGACAAATGTTACAGCATGGGGGTTGCCTACCGATACGGGAACGCAGCGGATCTCGCTTCCGTCAATATCAATACCTATTTCACTACCAACTTTCGTTTGTCCCATCTGCACTGTAATGTTCTTGACCTTGCCATTCTCGGTCTCAAGCTGAAGGGTCTTTATTCCCGAAAGAGTCTCAATCGTTATCTCTTTTTTATCGGTATATCCCTTTTCAAAAACATACTTTCCAACGCATCTGATTCCATTTCCGCACATCTTTGCCTCAGACCCGTCGGCGTTGAAAATACGCATTTTAAAGTCGGCAACATTAGACTTATCGATGAGAATAAGTCCGTCACCGCCTATGCCGAAATGGCGGTCAGAGAGCCTAACAGACAGCTGCTCGGGAGAGTCTACCTCACCCCACACGTATATATAATCATTTCCTAAGCCTTGCATTTTTGTAAAGCGCATAAACTCACCTCTTTTATATTTTATCCAAGTTTTTCCAACTTCTTACTTTAATTATAGTATTTTTATGCGAGTCGGTCAACAATTATGTAAAAAAATGCTCTGTGGAAAATCCACAGAGCATTTCCTATTTAAAGCTTAGTGCTTTTTGTAGTGAACGTGGAGCAGTTCGTGTGCTCTTTCGCCCAGCCCGTTTTCGTAGAGTTCCTTGATAACGGGGTTCTCTTCGGAGGAACGGATGGAGAGCAGTCTGTCACTGTCGTACAGACCTGCGCTGCGACGGAACTTGCTTTCGGTGCCGTTGAAGGGCTGACCGCCGCCGTTTACACAGCCGCCGGGGCAAGCCATGACCTCGATGAGGTCAAACTTCTCGCCTGCTGCAAGGCGCTTAAGAACCTTTTCAGCATTTGCAAGGCCGCTGACAACAGCGATGTGAAGCTTGGTATCAGCATATTCAAGGTCAAACTCCTTGATGCCTTCCATACCACGCTGACCTGCGTTAGCAATGGTCAAAAGAGCGGTACGGGACTTGGTGCCTGCTACTCTACGCAGAACAGCTTCGGTAACACCACCGGTTACACCGAAGATAAGACCTGCGCCGGAGATGGTTGCATAAGGTGCATCTACTGCTTCGGGATCGATATCTTCGAATACGATACCGCTTTCCTTGATCATAACGATAAGCTCTTCGGTGGTGATAACTGCGTCAACATTGGGATCGCCGTTGACCTTGAACTCATCTCTTGCAGCCTCGAACTTCTTGGAAGTACAGGGCATAACTGCTACATGGAAATGCTTTTCGCCCTTGGAGCGAGCTTCGTCTTTAACAAGAGAAGCAAGCATCTGCATAGGGCTGCGGCAGGTGGAGATGTTGTCGAGATACTCAGGATGCTTCTTTTCAACATACTGGATCCAGCCGGGGCAGCAGGAGGTCATAAGAGGCATATTCTCGCCCTTTTCAACTCTCTTGAGGAACTCGTTGGACTCTTCGATAACTGTAAGGTCAGCAGAAACGGTTGTATCGTAAACTGCATCAAAGCCCATACGATGGAGAGCTGCAACGATCTTGCCCATAACATCCTTACCGTCGCGGATGTTGAGCTGCTTGCCGATAGCAACACGGACAGCGGGAGCGACCTGAACGGAGACCTTTGTCTCCTTATCGTCGATAGCTGCCCAAACCTTAGGCATATCGTTCTTAACAACGATAGCACCTGTGGGACATACGGATACGCACTGACCGCAACCTACGCAGGGAGATTCTGCCAAGGGCTTGCCGAATGCGGTGCTGATGATCATCTTGGAACCGCGGTGTGCAAAGTCGATAGCGCCGACATTCTGAACTTCCTTACATACGCGCACGCAGTCACCGCAGAGGATGCACTTGCCGTTGTCGCGGGTGATGGAGTAAGAAGAAGTATCGTCGCCCTTGGTAGACTTTGCGGTGTTGGGAAAACGGACACCTTCGATGTTGTAACGGGTTGCCAAAGCCTGAAGCTTGCACTTGCCGTTATTTTCGCAAGTGGTGCAGTCGTTGCAGTGGTTAGCAAGGATCAGCTCAAGGATGTTCTTGCGGTATCTGCGCAGACGCTCGGTATTGGTCTTGATGTTCATTCCTGCACGAGGAGGAGTGGAGCATGCTGCTTCCAGACCGCCGCGCTCATTCTCGATCATACACATACGGCATGCGCCATAGATGGAAAGATCGGTGTGATAGCAGAATGTGGGGAGCTTGATGCCTGTCTTGCGGATAACTTCAAGCAGGTTTCTTTCGCCATTTATTTCTACGGGTATACCGTCAACTGTCATAAACTGTTTATCAGCCATTTCTCTTATTCCTCCTTGATAGCGTGGAATGCGCAAGCGGTTATACAGCTTCCGCAACGGATACACTTGTTAAGATCGATGGAATGTGCTTCCTTGACCTTGCCGTTAATTGCACCCACGGGGCACTGACGTGCGCACTTGGTACAACCCTTACAAAGCTCGGGATCGATAACGATTCTCTTAAGCTTCTGGCATGCGCCTGCGGGGCAACGCTTGTCGTAAATATGAGCCTCATATTCACTGCGGAAGTTCTTAATTGTGCTGACAACGGGGTTAGGAGCAGACTTACCAAGGCCGCAGAGAGCGGTGTTGGAAATGGTATCTGCCAGCTCGAGCAGAAGCTCGATGTCTCCATCCTTACCCTGACCTGCAACGATTCTTTCAAGGATCTCGAGCATACGCTTGGTGCCTTCACGGCAAGGTACGCACTTACCGCAAGATTCGTTCTGGGTGAAGTTCATAAAGAAGCGAGCAACCTCGACCATACAGGTCTTGTCGTCCATAACGACCAGACCGCCGGAGCCGATCATTGCGCCGACCTTCTTCAGGGTGTCAAAGTCAAGAGGCATATCAAGGTGTTCCTTGGTGAGGCAAGCACCGGAGGGTCCTCCTATCTGAACAGCCTTGAACTCACCGTCACCGCGCATACCGCCGCCGATATCAAAGATGATCTCGCGGAGAGTTGTTCCCATAGGAACTTCGATAAGACCGGTGTTGGAGATGTTACCTGTAAGAGCAAATGCCTTGGTTCCGGGGCTGGTTTCTGTGCCGATGCCCAGATACCAATCAGCGCCCTTACGGATGATTTCTGCTACGTTAGCAAAGGTCTCAACATTGTTAAGTACTGTGGGCTTGTCAAACAGACCGTTCTCAACAGTACGGGGGGGCTTTACGCGGGGGAAGCCACGCTTACCTTCGATGGATGCGGTAAGAGCAGAACCTTCGCCGCAAACGAATGCGCCTGCACCGCGGTTGATGTGCATATGGAAACTAAAGCCTGTGCCAAGAATATTATCGCCCAACAGACCAAGCTCTTCAGCCTGAGCGATAGCGGTGCGCAGACGGTCAACAGCCAGAGGATACTCTGCACGAACGTAGATATAGCCTTCGGATGCGCCTGTAGCAATACCTGCGATCATCATGCCTTCCAGCATTCTGTGGGGGTCACCTTCCATAATGGAACGGTCCATAAATGCGCCGGGGTCACCTTCGTCGCCGTTACATACGACGTACTTAGGCAGAGCCTTCTGACGCTTTACCTGCTCCCACTTCTTGCCCATGGGGAATCCGCCGCCGCCACGACCACGGAGTGCAGATTTGCTGATCTCACCGACGATATCGTCAGCGGTCATTTCAAACAGAGCTTTTTCATAAGCGGTATAACCGCCGATAGCAATATATTCACGGATGGAGGTTGCGTCGATCTTTCCGCAATGCTCCAGAACAAGACGAGTCTGACGTGCATAGAAGGGAATTTCATCCTGCTTCTTGTAGATGCAGTCGCACTTGTTATATGCAAGACGTTCAATATGCTCACCCTTGCAAATGGTCTTTTCTACGATCTCTTCGCAATCGTCGATCTTAACCTTGGTATAAAGCCAACCCTGAGGATCGATACGTACCAGAGGACCCATTTCACAGAAGCCGTGGCAACCGCTCTTTTTAAGGCCTACGCTTTCGTCGTGGGGATCAACTTCAAGCTCTACTGCAACGTGAAGTCCCTTTTCTTCCATAAGAGACTTGAGACGGTCATATATCTTAAGAGAGCCGCCTGCTACGCAGCCTGTACCTGCGCAAACGATAATCTTCTCAGCCTGTGCGCCGTAAGCTACAACAGCAGCCTCGCGGTAAGCCTTAAGCTCTTCTATATTTTTAAGCATTGGCAATTTCCTCCTTCAGTTCCTTAAGCAGTGCAGATGCCTTATCGGGAGTCATTGCAGGATGTACTATGTCATTAACGGTAAGTACAGGTGCAAGTCCGCAAGCGCCCAGGCAGGAAACTGTCTCAACTGTGAACATAAGGTCATCGGTAGTGTGCTTGCTTGCGCTAAGGCCAAGCTCTGCACGAATACGCTCAAGAATGGGTACGGAACGACGAACGTGGCATGCTGTACCATCGCAGATCTTTATAACATACTTACCCTTGGGTTCAAGGGAGAAGTTTTCATAGAAAGTAGCAACGCTGTAGATCTCAGCTTCACTCATATCAAGCTTTTCAGCAAGACGGGGGAAGATGTCGCGGGGAAGGTAATGATAATGCTCTTGAATTTCCTGCAAAATTGCGATGATTCCGGACTGCTTACAATCGTGAGCTTCCACAATCTGATCGACAACTGCATAATCGAATTGTGCGTTCATTTCGTTTCTCCTTAATTCTCTATAATGTAATAAACCCAACAATTGTCCCGCGTATAAACGCGGGACAACCGTTTTATTAATACGTACTAATTTATTATTTATTTGTTGCTGAGATACTCGTCAATTGCAGCAGCCGCAGTCTTGCCTGCGCCCATTGCAGAAATAACGGTTGCAGCGCCTGTTACAGCGTCGCCGCCTGCGTAAACACCTTCGCGGGAAGTAAGTCCGTCTTCGTTGACGATGATGCCGCCCTTGGCATTGACCTCCAGTCCCTTGGTGGTGCTCTTGATCAAGGGGTTGGGGGATGTGCCGATGGACATAATAACTGTGTCAACATCGAGTACAAACTCACTGCCGGGGATCTCTACGGGACGGCGTCTGCCCTTTGCATCGGGCTCGCCAAGCTCCATCTTGATGCACTTCATACCGATAACGCAGCCGTTCTTGGGATCTCTGGGATCTTCGGGGTTGTTGTAGCCGAGGATCTCAACGGGGTTGCGCAGAAGCTGGAAGTCGATTCCCTCTTCGATTGCGTGCTCGACTTCTTCCTTTCTTGCGGGGAGCTCTTCCATAGAGCGACGATATACGATGTATACCTTGTCTGCGCCCAAGCGGAGTGCAGTTCTTGCAGCGTCCATTGCAACGTTACCGCCGCCGACTACTGCTACCTTGCCGCCCTTCATGATGGGGGTGACAGGGTTATCGAGATATGCCTTCATCAGGTTGCTGCGGGTAAGGAACTCGTTAGCGGAGTAAACGCCCTTGAGTGCCTCGCCGGGGATGTTCATAAAGTTGGGCAGACCTGCACCGGAGCCTACGAATACAGCCTCATAGCCCATATCGAACAGCTCGTCGATAGTCAGGGTCTTGCCGATAACAACATTGGTATCTACCTCTACGCCTAAAGCCTTTAGGGTGTCAACTTCCTTGGCAACGATGCTCTTGGGAAGACGGAACTCGGGGATACCATAAACAAGAACGCCGCCTGCAGTGTGCAGAGCTTCAAATACTGTGACCTTGTAGCCCTTCTTTGCCAGATCGCCTGCGCAAGTCAGACCGGAAGGACCGGAACCGACGATTGCTACCTTGTGGCCGTTGGACTCGGGAGCAACGGGCTTTTCTTTTGCGTTTTCGTTATGCCAGTCAGCAACGAAGCGCTCAAGTCTGCCGATGCCGACGGGCTCAAACTTAACGCCCAGTGTACACTTGCTCTCGCACTGGCTTTCCTGAGGACATACGCGTCCGCAGACAGCGGGCAGAGAGGAGGTCTGTACGATGACCTGATATGCTTCTTCAAATCTACCTTCTTTGATGTGAGAAATAAAATCGGGGATGTTGATGTTAACGGGGCAGCCGCTTACGCAGGGCTTTGTTTTGCAGTTAAGGCAACGCTGTGCTTCTGCAACCGCTACCTCTGCAGTGTAGCCGAGAGCAACTTCCTTGAAGTTACGGGCACGAACCGCAGGCTCCTGCGAGGGCATCTCATGCTTTTTGGGATCTATAGCCATTGTTATTTCCTCCTTTAAGCCTTTTTGAAAAGATTGCATGCTTCTTCATAAGCGTGGCGCTCAAAATCAGCATACATTCTTCCGCGGGACATAGCCTCATCGAAATCTACTTCATAGCCATTGAAGTCGGGGCCGTCAACACAAGCGAACTTGGTGACCTTTTTGCCATCCTGATTGAGGGTGAGACGGCAGCCGCCGCACATTCCTGTTCCGTCTATCATAATGGGGTTCATAGATACGGTTACGGGTACGCCGAAGGGCTTTGCAGCCAGTGTGACGAACTTCATCATGATCAGGGGTCCGATGGTGATGATCATATCAAAGGTCTCGCCTGCTTCAAGCATTTCCTTAAGAGGAACGGTAACATTACCATGTCTGCCGTAAGAACCGTCATCGGTCATCATAATAAGCCTATCGGAGCAAGCCTTGAACTCGTCTTCCAAAATAACGATATCCTTGCTTCTGAAGCCTACAATGCTGGTAACATCAGCGCCCATTTCGTGCAGGGCCTGTGCGATAGGCATTGCGATGGCGCAACCAACGCCGCCACCTACGATACAGACCTTCTTCAGTCCGTCAAGATGTGTAGCCACACCCAAAGGACCTACAAAATCCTGAATATACTCACCCTCAGCCTTTGCATTCAGCTTCTTGGTGGTTCCGCCGACTATCTGGAAGATAATCTTGACTGTTCCCTTTTCGGGGTTGGTTCCGGCAACGGTAAGGGGAATACGCTCGCCCTCTTCATCAACACGAAGGATGATGAACTGACCGGGTTTTGCCTTGTTTGCTACGAGAGGTGCTTCGATCTCCAGCTGTGTAACTGTGGGATTGAGCTCCTTTCTGGAAGCGATTTTGTACATATGAACTCTCCTTTTCAAAATAGAGATTTTAAATGATCATTTTAAGCGCTGTTACCAGCATTTCCGCATGGTCAAAAGCCATACGCTGCTCACTGAGCGGTGTGACCGTAATGGGTTTATCCGAATAGCTAAACTCAATCAGCTCATTGCCGCAGGTCAGCTTTACCCTACTTTCCTCTTGCTCGAGGTCAAACCAGCGAGCATCTTGAGCATCGTCTGCAGCCTTGGCAGGCAACTCAGACTCGGTCTGCGCCAAAAAGGTGCGGGTCACCACCCAGCCACGGGGATCTCTGCCCGGCTTACTGAAGAAGCCGACAGGTGTGAGAGCTACACCGTTTATTCCCGTCTCTTCAAGCAATTCGCGCTCGGCAGTCTGCTCTATGGACTCGCCCATATTGGCAAAGCCTCCGGGAAACGCCCAACATCCTAAATAGGGATGTCCGCCCCGCTTGATGAGCAACACTTGGCGGGTATCCCCCGCCTTGGCAATGATGATAACATCTGCCGTAAGGGATGGCTTTGGGTATTTGTCACTCGAGTAGTTTTTTAAAAACTCAGCCTCGGTGAGACCGTCTTTGTCAATTCTTTCACTGTAAGGCAAAAAATCAACTCCGCTCTTATTCAGGGTGTGGGCACAACAAAACAGGAGCCCACATTCTCCCGATGATATTGTAACACAATAATGTATGTTTGCCAACCCCAAAAGGAGCATTTTCGACGATTTTTTGGGTTATTTTTTGCCGTAAAAGCCTTGAAATGTATACCTTTTTCGTGTGTTTAAGCCCCAAACCGCCTCAAAACCGATCAACACGATTTTGGTATATTTTAGCAAGCAAAAGCGATATGCTTTTTGTCATTTTCAGCTTGATAAAATATACATTGCCAATATAAGTGTAATGGGTTATACTGTAGACAGGAGTGATGATAATGAAAAGCTTTTCTTACCGCTACGCAACAGAAAACGATACCCAGCTTATACTCAGCTTTATCCGCGGTCTTGCGGAATATGAAAAAATGTCCGACCTTGTAGTTGCCACCCCCGAGCTTTTGAAGCATTGGATATTCGATTGCAAAAAGGCAGAGGTCGTGTTCGCCTTGGAGGGCGAAAAAGAGGTTGGCTTTGCCCTGTTTTTCCATAACTTTTCGACCTTTGTAGGCAGAGCGGGATTGTATTTGGAGGATCTGTTTATTCTTCCCGAATATCGCGGCAAGGGCTACGGCACCGGTCTTTTGCGGGTGCTTGCCAATATTGCCGTTGAGCGCGGCTGCGGCAGATTTGAATGGACCTGCCTTGATTGGAACAAGCCGAGCATCGACTATTATCTCAGGCTTGGCGCACTTCCTCAGGATGAGTGGACCATCTACCGCCTTGACGGCGAGAGACTGAAAAGGTTTGCAGAGGGAAAATAATATAAACCGCCGACGGGAGACCCGTCGGCGGTATTTTTATCCTATCTTTTCCCATAGTGGTGTGTCTGTCCAATCGGTGCCAAGCTGAGTGCGTATGCAAGCGCGATAGTATTCAAGCTTTGATTTAAGTCCGAGATGGGAAGAATCGAAATATTTAGTATATTTGTTTTCAGGATGCAGTGCTGCCATCATAGCATATTCAAAAACTCTCGCCCTATCCTCGCCCGAATCGGTGCAGGCATAATCATCAACAAAAAAGCTTTCATATCCCCTGACCGCGCCCTCAACGGCATCGCCGTCACCGGTATATTTGAAGCTTGCAGGATTAAGAGCAAGCCAGCCTTCCTCAGAGTATGACGGAGTATCGCTATGCTTTGAGCCAAACTCAAGGCGCTTGTCTATAATATGTGAAAACTCGTGATAGACCGTCTGCTCCATAATATGTGTTGCGATATCAGGATGACGGGCATCAAGTCCCATCACAAACTTGCCAGCATCCTCATAGACAAACCCCGCATAGGTGCTGCCAGTTTCTTTATGGCTGATCTGCCCCGAGAAGAGCTGTATCTCGATTGAATAATTCTGACCGAACAGCAGCTTTTTAAAGAAGCCTTCGGGGAAGTTTGCCAAAGCCTTTTCCAGTCCGTCGAGAGCGGCGGTGACTGCGCTTTCACTATGGGCTCGATTGCCTACTTTGTAATTGCCCAGCTCTTTCTCACATTGGTCGGCAATGAGTATTGTGAGTCCGTAATTTACACCTATGGAATCTGCACGGTCATAGTATTTTTGTGCAAGTGCCTCCCCTGCGGACAGAACAAGGGTTGAGAGGTCTTCAAGCATTAAGCCGTCGCCTTTTACCTCTTTGGACATATCCCAGAAAAGTATTCTGCCCTTGCCGTCAAGACCGCTAAGTGCGAAGAAATACCCGTTATATTCGGGGAACCAAACGGGATCGCATTGCAAGCCCATCCAATCGGCATCGGTAACGATGCAGGTTGAGACAAAGCCGCCCTTTTCATCATATACGAATATTTGCGGATCTCCCTCAGAATTGTATGATGCCTCAAATATCTTGTCACCCACAAGCAGAGTCTGTGCAAACCGATTCTGTGAGTAGATCTTTGTGCCAACGGAGTTTATAAGAAGATTCGTGCCGCTTTTTCCCGTCAGCTGAGCGGCGGTAAGTATGCCGTTGCTTTCGATCTTCTGAGCGGGATATTGGGTTTCTATCTTAGCAAGTTCACCACTGTCAAGATTAAAGACCCCATAGTGTTCAAGCATATCGGCAGTGTCTATATACGAGATAGTAACTAAATATCCGTTATCCTCCATAACCCTGATATCGTGGTATTCCCGATTCACCCGCTTATCCATATTGATCGCAAGGTTTGTTATAATAATTCCCTTCTCTGTAAAGGTATATGCCTTTTCACATTTTGTGTCAAGATAGACCTGCTTTGCGCTGTATTTATAGTCTGTTATCTCCTTTAGATTACTGTCAAACACGGTGATCTTTCCATTTGTGTTATCGTGGAAAACCGCCTTGTTTCCGCATATTTGCAGATGATATTCCGCCGCGCCCATCATATTATTCTGAGCGAGTATCTGCCCGTTTTCAATACTGATAAGGCTCAGCTTTGCGTATACAGACTTTGCCTCAAAATCATATCCGCCCGATACGGCAAGAAGATTGTTACCCAACCGATAAAGCTCATTGATATTAGTCAGCTCTGCATGGTTTGTTGCAAATAGATTTATATTTTCTCCCCAAGACTGCAAGGATGAAAGGATGGAATTACCCTTATCCGGCACTCTGTCGGTAGGCTCAACGGGGTCGCTCGGCGGAGTAGGAACATCTGGGTCTTCAGGCTTTTCGGGAACTCCAGGATCGGTGGGCTCATCGGGTTTTGATGTGGTGTCGTCAGGGGTCGCGCTTTGCGTGGGGTCTTTATCACCGTCGATTATGGGCGGTGTTTGGGTATTGTCAGGCTTTTCCGTCTCTTTGGCGCAAGCGCAGAAAACAACAAGTAGTGCAAGGCATATTGACAATATCTTAAAAGTGCTTTTCATATCAGCACCACCCTTTCGCGGTTCTTTGTCCTTATAATAGCATAAAAAGCCATCTCAGTTCAATTACAAAAGTGTAACAGAAAACACCACCGGCAATTAAGGTCGGTGGTGTTTTGCTCTAATATATTGTTTTCAAATTCGTGTTTTAAGTATTCTCTCACAGGCTTCCAAATCTTCCGGGGTGTTGATTCCACGCAGGTCATCCCCGTCAGCGTTAAAATATGTTTCGACCTTAAGTCCCTTCTTGACCATCAGCTCGGGCACTTCTGTGAGGTAATATTCCTTCTGAACATTAGCACAGCCGACCTCAGGGAGGATATCAAACAAAGCCTTGCTGTCAAACACCATAACCCCGGAAAACAGTTCTTTTATCTGTGCCTGCTCGGGAGTGCAGTCCTTGCCCTCAACTATCGCCTTAAACCTGCCGTTTTCATCACGCAAGATCCTTGCCCAAAGTTTCAGATCGGGATTCTCTGCCGTCATCATTGTGCAATGAGTGCCGTTTTTATCGTGCTGAGCGCACATTTTTTCCATCTCTTCACGATGAAAGAGGGGCATATCGCCAAATGTGACAAGCACATTTCCGTCAAAGTCCTTAAAATGCTCAGCGCAAACCATTACAGCGTGGCCTGTGCCTAACTGCTCAGTTTGCTCCACATAATTGTAGCTGTTGCCAAAGTATTCAAGTATCTGCTCCTTGGCATAGCCTACAACAATAAAGATATTACTTGCATCAATGAAGCCTATATTTTCAAGAGATACCTGAAGCATTGGCTTTCCGCAAACACGGAACATTGCCTTTGCGGTATCACCGCTTATGGGTTGCAGGCGTTTTCCTTTGCCTGCCGCGGGAACTATTGCTCTGATAGCTTTCACAGCGCACCTCTTCCATATCTTCTATGCAGATCATCTGCACTTTTTCATTTGGTCAAAATCCGCCTCAAGTTCAAGCTCATTGTATATCTTAATAAGGATCTCAACGATCTGAGGAAGCTTTTTCTCCATATCCTCTGCCAACTTAAGCTGAGTCCTTGCGCGGTCAAGATTCTGACCGGGATAGAAAATGTTGTAATAAGTGTCTCCGTTAATATGATCCATAAGGAAGCGTATTCCGTCTTCCATAGTTATGATGAATGCCGCATAGGGCAGCAGACCAAGTTCCTTCTTGGTGAGGATATCACCGCAAGCCCGAAGGTATCCGCGAGCATAGCTCTCATACATCTCCAGATCGCAGCTGACCTTTGTAAGATCCCTTTCATCATCATTTGCAGTATTTGTGCCAACCCTCATACTGTCACCAAAATCATACAGTGGCGAAGAAGGCATAACCGTATCAAGGTCTATTATAGCAACAGGAAGGTCGGTTTTTTTGTCGAATAAAATATTATTGAGATTGCAGTCGTTATGACAGACTCTCAAGGGGATATCTCCATTTTCGAGCGCCTCACTGATAAGTCCGTATTTATCCTTGCGCTCACGAACAAAATCGATCTCCGGCCACACGTGCTTAACGCGGTCCTTGGGGTCGCGGACTATGCTCTCTTCCAAGGCAATATACCGTTTCATCGTGTTATGAAAGTCGGGAATAACTATCTTTATTTCATTGGGGTCCACATCGGACATTTCTTTCAATAATGAGCCAAACGCCATACCTGCTTGATACAAAACATCAGGATTATCAGTATTATCCATCGAATAGACATCGTCTATATAATTGACGATTCTCCAACAACCGGAATCATCTTTGAGATAGGACCTACCGTCCTTTGTGGAGCGGATGGTCTGCACCGCTCCGCGCTTGTCTTTTTCTAAAAGATGAAACTTACCAAAAAGATGATTTGATATGGTTTTAAAGTTTTCCATCAGCGCATCAACATCAGGAAATACATTGGTATTAATTCGCTGAAGGGTATATGTATGTATATGCCCCGAGTCGGAAAGAGTCTCGATCTTGTAGGTTCGGTTTATGTATCCCTTATTGATCTGGATGATTTTTTTAACATCTCCGCGAATTGCGAACTTTTCGGCAATGTTTTGAATCTCATTAACCGGTGATAATGCTCTTTCATCAGGATTTAAGGTTAAACGCAATACTGCGCCCGAAACATCGGAATCGAAATCAACAAAAGCCATTACCTTTATGATTCTTTTCAAATGCTCTGCTAAAACAGTGTTTTTTGTAGCAACCCTAAATAGGAAATAGTATAAAACTCGGATTGCAATACTGAATACGAAGTATAATATCGCAAATGTTATTAATATGGTTATAGGTATCTCCGCCACTTTGAGTCCATAGGTCAGCGCTACACCTAAGAGCACTACCGCTCCGCTTCCCAATACAAGCGAAAACGCCTCACGGATGTAGGCATGAATAAATCCGTATCTCCATATCTGCTTATAGACTTCAAAAACAAATCTTAAGCCAAAAACCAATACATAACCTGCAAGCAAATAAAAAACAGCTATTATCGAGGGTATAGTATTTCCCAGCGAGCCACACAAACTAAAAACAACCAACCAGCAAAATACATAAACAATGGAATCATAGAGCACAAGCATCCAGCGATTTGTCTCTCGTTTCTGTAAACGATTGTCGGCTTTTTTAGTGTTATTGTTTTCTTTTTTCACGGATTCCCTCTCCTAACTTAAGTTTTTAGGGATCAACCTTTAAAAAAGTCACCTGCCGTTTGATAAATCTCGCGATTATAACATAATAGTGATTATTATTATAATGATAACACATATATATGTTTTTTTCAACTATTAAGAATTTTTACATAAAAACGCTCTGCAGGATAGCCCGCAGAGCGTTTTGCGTTTAATTCACTTTTTATGCTTCGGGTTGATCGGGCATAATGATCAAGGCAATAATGTAAGCCAAAAGTCCACAGCCTGCACACAAAGCAATGATGACCCAAATAAGACGAATAATAGTAGGATCTACACCTAAGTATTCTCCTACACCGCCGCATACACCGGCGATCTTCTTATTGGTTTTAGAGCGATATAATTTCTTTTCCATAGTCCACAACCTCTTTTTTCTTTTTAATTACATTAGTCCAAAGGCTTCATCGTGGGGAAGAGCAGTACGTCGCGGATGGAGGTATTATTGGTAAGGAACATAACAAGTCGGTCGATACCGATTCCGCAACCGCCCGTGGGAGGCATACCATATTCCATAGCGGTGAGGTAATCCTCGTCCATCTGGCTTGCTTCCATATCGCCCAGCTCACGAAGCTTCATCTGTGCCTCGAAGCGTTGACGCTGATCGATGGGATCGTTAAGCTCGGAGAATGCGTTTGCAAGCTCACTACCCGCAACAAACAGCTCGAAACGCTGTGTCAGCTCGGGATTCTCAGGATCCTTCTTTGCCAAAGGAGATATCTCAACGGGGTGCATTGTGATAAAGGTAGGCTGGATCAGCTTATCTTCGCAATACTCCTCAAAGAGCATAGACAAAATGTCGCCCTTCTTGTGCTTCTTTTCAACCTTGATGTGGTGCTCAGCTGCTACCTTGAGAGCATCCTCCATGGTCTTGACCTCGTCCCAATCAACACCCGAATACTTTTTAACCACCTCTGCCATAGTCATACGGGCAAAGGGCTTGCCGAAATCTATATCATAATCACCATAGGTGATTGCAGCGGTTCCGTTGACCTCCTCACATACTGTGCGGATAAGTCCTTCGGTAATATCCATCATTCCGTTCATATCGGTATAAGCCTCATAGAACTCAATGGTGGTAAACTCGGGGTTATGGCGGGTGTCCATACCCTCATTTCTGAACAGTCTGCCTATTTCGTAAACCTTGTCAAAACCACCGACGATAAGTCTCTTAAGTGGCAGTTCGGTTGCGATACGCAAGTACATATCCAGATCAAGAGTATTATGATGTGTAACAAAAGGTCTTGCGGTGGCGCCGCCCTGAACTGTATTGAGAACGGGGGTCTCCACCTCAAGATAGCCAAGGTTGTCAAGGTATTTTCTTACGCCCTTGATTATCTTGCTGCGCTTGAAGAAGGTATCGCGAACCTCAGGGTTGACTATCAGGTCAACATAGCGCTGACGGTAGCGAAGGTCGGTATCCTGCAAGCCGTGGTATTTTTCGGGCAGGGGCAGCAGCGACTTGCTCAGCAGAGTGTACTCCTGAACATGTACCGATATCTCACCGCGACGGGTACGGAATACAAAGCCTGTTACACCGATGATGTCACCGATATCAAGCTTTTTAAAGCGATCATAAGCAGCCTCACCGATATCGTCTATCTTGAAATAAAGCTGAAGTCTGCCTTCCTGATCCTGAATATGCACAAAGGAAGCCTTGCCCATTTCGCGCTTAGACATAATTCTCCCTGCAACGGAAACGGTCTGATTTTCAAGTGTTTCAAAATTATCAAAAATCTTCTGGCTGTTT
The DNA here is from genome assembly GCA_017408485.1 of Clostridia bacterium. Lineage (GTDB taxonomy): Bacteria > Bacillota > Clostridia > Oscillospirales > Butyricicoccaceae > RGIG3513. Next base: position 31,374 of record JAFQUM010000010.1, read on the forward strand.
GCTGTGCGCTCAAACTTGGTCTGCACAAAGGGGTCTAAGCCTTCGTTACGCAGATTGGTCAGCTTGTCACGACGGATCTGCAACAGCTCAGAAAGTTCAACCTGTTCTTCTTGAACGATCTTGTTTTCTTCCATATTCTCTTTCCTCACTGAAATTACTTTGTGATGGCGATTATCCTGCAAACCTTTGTGCCGGACAGAGTCTCGACAGTAACCTCATCACCCTCGTGCTTGCCCATAATAGCCTTGCCGATGGGAGATTCGTCGGACAATCTTCCTACAAAAGGATTTGCTTCCTGAGAGCCGACGATAGTATACTCGGTCTCAGCTCCGTCGATGGTGAGGGTTACCTTGACACCCATAGTAACGCCCTTACCTTGTGCCGCCTCGCTAATAATAACAGCATTGGCAATTATATTTTCAAGCTCGGCAATACGGGAATACAGCTTGCCCTGCTCGTTTTTTGCCTCATCATATTCGCTGTTTTCGGAAAGATCACCAAAAGAACGAGCCTCTTTGATCTGCTCGGCAACTTCTCTTTCACGGACTGTGCGAAGATGTACAAGCTCCTGTTTAAGCTCCTCTAATCTATCCTTAGTAAGTTTGAACTGCTTTTGCATTTTAAAGCGCCCCTTCCTATTTAATCATTAATTTATAATATGTTTTATATGGTTAAGTATCCTTTGCCAAAAAGTGGGAAAGGATACTCAATTTATTATATTGATCAATATGCGTTCTGTCAAGAAAGAATCACTGGGCGATCTGTCCCTTGACATATTCCAGTGCCTTCTGCAACTGAGTGTCCTGCTCGTTTGTCAGGTAATAGAAATTATAGAAATCCTCTTCGCTGAGAGATATTTCGATGTCGGGTGTGATGCCCGTCTCGGCAAGACTCTTGCCCTTGGGAGTGTAATAGCTATAGCTTGAAATATTGACGCTTGATCCATCGGACAGAGTAAACATATTCTGTGCATAGCCCTTACCGCCGGTCTTATCACCTATTACCATTGCTACACCGTATTCCTGAAGTGCCGCCGCGAAAAACTCCGCCGCACTGATGGAATACTCATTAGTCAACACAGCCATAGGCAGTTCTATACGGGATGCATCGGATGTATATTCGCGGGTGTTTCCCTGCTTGTCAAACATACTGATTATCATACCCTCGGGGAGCAGCATATCCAGCATATCCGCCATAACATATACATAACCGCCGCCGTTGAAACGGACATCGAATATAAGACCCTTAGCACCGTCCTTTACAAGAGCATTGACCTTTTCTTTGAACTCTGCTTCTGTATTAGTCTCAAAGCCCGAGATATAAACATGACCAATATTGTCGATCATTTCGGTTTCTACTGTTTCATTGAAGATAGCTTTGCGGACAAGCTCACTTTCAAGACTTTCATCGCCGCGACGAACAGTTATTCTAACCTTTGTTCCCTCATCGCCCCTTACCTTGTTGGCAAGGTCGGTAGTGGTCTCAAAGTTATCTGCCGATTCACCGTTGACATGGGTGATCACATCGCCGATCTTGATCCCCGCTTCAAAAGCCGAGCCGTCCTTATTGACACCGGATATGACGAAATCGCCCGCCTCACTGATGGTTATTGTAACACCGATACCCACATACTGATTGGAATTGCTTTCGTTGATAAGGGCGGTCTGTTCCTTGTCGTAATAGCCCGACCACTTATCGCCCAAGCCGTTTACATAGCCTGACAGCATGGAGTCGATAACGTCTTCTTCATTATATTCACCAACGAAGTACCTTTCAACCAAGGCTGAAACCTCGTTAAGCTTTGCATATTTTTCTTCCAACGCGGTAACATTGCCCAATCGGTTGGCATACTGTTCTGCCGCCGAGTAATATGCCACAACAAATGTAGCCACCATTACAAGGATGAGCAACATTATGACTGTTGGGAGAGAAAAACCTTTTTTCTTCATTTAGAGAGCACCCTTCCGTCTTTATGTACGATCCTGAAGCCCTTATATTGGGTCACGGGATCCACATAGTCACCGTCTTTGATTATTTCAAAATGCAGATGGGGTCCTGTGGAATAACCGGTAGAGCCGACATATCCTATGACCTTGCCCTGCTTCACCTTTTCACCAACGCTGACAAGTCGTTTTGTCATATGGGCATAAAGTGTCGCAACACCGCCGCCGTGGTCGATGACTACATAATTGCCATATGCGGTATTGTATGTGGATGTAATGACCGTTCCGCTATTGGCGGCATAGATCTTGGTGCCGCTGCTTGCACGCAGGTCAACACCGGTATGCAATTTATAAACTCCCGTTATGGGATGGACACGCATTCCGTAAACGCAGGTAACTATATTATTTGCCGCAGGCAAAGGCCATTGGAACTTGCCGCCTACATAAACACTGCTGCTCTGCTTTGCAAGCTCATTTACTGCATCACGAACTTCATCAACAAGTCTGTCTTCCTCAGCGGCAATGGAGTTATACTCGGTTCGTGTATCGGCTTCCATTTTGACCAGCTCTGCCATCTTTGCTTCACGCTGGGCAACCTCGGCTTCCATTGCCGTTTTATTGGCTTCGAGAAGCTTTTCCTGCGCCTCAGCCTCGGCATAGCTTTCTTCAAGAGAAGCCTTCTGTGCGGCTACATCGTCGCAGGTGGCGCGGAATGCATCAAAGATGGAATTATCGTGCTCAACGATGGACTTGATGACCTCATAGCGAGTCAAAAAATCTGAAAAATTCTCTGCAGAGAGCAAAATGCTCAGGTAGCTGATATTTCCGTGCTCTGCCATAAAACGCACACGGTCGCGCATCAGCTCATACTGTGCGTCGCGGTTTGCTTCGCTTTCTGCAAGCTCGGTCTGCTTGATGGAGATAAGATTTTCCAACGCGGCAATAAGCTGAAGCTGTATTTCCATTTCCTCTTCTGCAGCGGCTATCTTATTATCCAAGACTTCTATCTGCTGGGTCATAGATGCCTGCTGCTTATCAAGGGATTTCAGCTCCGCCTCAAGCTCTTTGCGCTGTGCTGTAATGGAGGAAAGTTGATTTTTAAGCTTGTCAACTTCGTTCTGGGTGATGGCTTTGGCATCGGGGATGTTGGCAAACACACCTATCACCGCAACAATGAGAACCAAGCATATAGCAGCAGATGCTATACGCGCAAACCATTTTATTCCCTTCCCTATGTTGGCTTCTTTTGTCATTAACATACCTCCGCTTTTAGAAAACGTCGAAAAATACGTATCTTACAGCATTGCAATAAGGCTTACCACTGCTGACAGGAGCATCATCGCTGCCAAAATAGCCGCAATAAGTGTAACCATCTTCTGCTGTTTTGTCTTTTTGTTATTACTCATTTTTACACCCTCATAAATCTTCTTATTGTTATTACGCTTCCGCCCACTCCAAGTACTACACCTGCGCCGAAGAGCATAGCGGCAAGCTTATATCTGAATGTTTCAAAAGGAACAAGCTCAAATATTGCGCCAAAGCCTTCAAGCAATTGTGCGCCAAGATAATTGTAAACTGCCCACTGAGCAGCAAATACAAATACGGCGGCAACAACGCCAAGCACAATTCCTTCAACTACGAAAGGACCGCGGATAAAGCCGTTGGTCGCTCCAACCATCTTCATAATTCCGATCTCGTCAGCGCGGGCATGAAGTGCCAGCTTGACCGTATTTGAGATTATAAACAGTGAGACCGCACCCAACATAATTATAAGTGTTATGGATATGGTATTGATAACGCTACGCAGGCTGACCAGCTTTTCACTCAACTCAACATCACTGTTGGAATCGGCAATGCCCGCGACCCCCATAAGTGCCTTCAAGGTTTCGGAATGAAGTGAAATATCCTTCATTATAACGCGGAAGCTGTCGCGCACGGGGTTGTCATTACGCAGCTCCTCAAGCACATGGGTATCTTCACCCAAGCCCGCCAAGAAGTTTTCAAACAGCTCTTCCTTGGTGACAAAAATGGCATTCTCTACATTATCCAAAGCCATAATATCACTCTGCAGTGCCTGTGCCTGCTCACGGGTAAAGCCGCTATCGATATATACCACTATTTCGTTGCTGTCCTGAAGCTCTTCTATCTGTACATCAATGTTATGAGCCAACAGCATAAAGGTGGCGGTGACCAAGAGGCAAGCCGCGATAACGGTGATCGCCGCAAAGGACATAAAGCCGTGGACGAATATACCGCCGACACCCTCTTTTATATAATAACCTAACTGGGAGAACACGGAAGCTCGCCCTTTTTTCATACTCTTCCGTCCCCCTTTCCGTAGTAGCCGCCCTTTCGGTCACTGACAACGATACCCTCTTCAATGGCTATAACACGCTTTTTGAATGTGTTGACCAGCTCATCCTCGTGGGTAACCACCAAAACGGTAGTGCCGCGATTATTGATTTCGCTCAGCAGAGTCATAAGCTCAAGGGAAAGGTCGGGGTCAAGATTTCCCGTGGGTTCGTCAGCAAGTATGATCTCGGGGTTATTGACCAATGCGCGGGCAATTGCCACACGCTGCTGCTCACCGCCCGAAAGCTCATCGGGATAGCGATCCGCCTTATGGGATATTCCTACAAGCTCAAGGATATAGGGAACTCTCTTTTGAATTGCCTTGCCGCGAGCACCGATAGCGCGCATAACAAAGGCTACATTTTCATAGACAGTCTTGTCAGCAATCAATCTGAAATCCTGAAACACAACGCCTATCTCACGGCGAAGGTAGGGAATGTATCGGTCAGGTAGGTTTCCCACATCATCATAATCGCCCAGCGTTACCCTTCCGGAAGTGGGACGCACCTCCCCGCACAAAAGCTTTACAATGGTGGACTTACCCGAACCGGACGGACCCACTATAAAAACGAACTCACCATCATTGACAGTAAAAGTTACGCCCTTAAGCGCCTTTGTGCCGTTGGCATATGTTTTACATACATCCAGGAATTTTATCATCTGTCAGTATACCTCAAATCAGCTGTAGCGTTCTCTCGACTTCATATACTTCTTGACCATCAGTGCAACCTTAAGCACGATGGCATTGTCAAACTCACGCAGGTCAAGACCTGTAAGCTTCTTTATCTTTTCGAGGCGGTAAACAAGAGTGTTTCTGTGGACAAACAATTTTCTTGCGGTTACCGAAACGTTCAGGTTGTTCTCAAAGAACTTATCGATGGTAAACAGAGTTTCCTCATCAAGGGAATCTATACTGCCCTTGCGGAAGACCTCCGACAGGAACATATCACACAGTGTGGCAGGCAGCTGATAGATAAGTCTGCCGATACCCAAGTTTTCGAAATTAAGCAGGGTGACATCCTCTTCAAATACCTTGCCGATCTCCACGGATATCTGTGCCTCTTTGAAAGATTTTGCAAGATCCTTAAGCTGATTGACCACCGAGCCAATACCGATGACATACTCGCCTTCCATCGCCTCTGCAAGTGTCTTGTCAAGCTTTTTGCCGACCTTGATATGCTCGTCATTATCAACGGAATCAAAGCTCTTGACCAGTGCCACCTCGCGCTCGTTGATGGTAATGACAAAATCATTCTTCTTGTCGGGGAAGGAATGACCGAGCATTTCTGCAACCTCAAGATCTCTTCCCGCAGTTACACTGACAAGGAACACCGCACGGAGCTGACTTCCGGGGAAGTTCATCTCGCGGGACTTGATATAGATATCACCGGGTAGGATATTGTCAAGAATGATGCGCTTGATGAAAGCACTCTTATCGTGCTTTTCGTCATAAAGCGACTTGCTGTTGGTTATTGCAACCGCTGCTACCTTGCAGATGATCTCGGCATTGGAGCTGCTCTCGCTGGCAAAAACAGCATAATCGCTGCTGTCAAAGCCTTTGAGACGGCAAAATGTATAACTGTCGTATCTGCCTTCTTCAAGCCCTGTTGCAAAGAAATCCTCCGTGGCAGAAACCTTTTCTCCTATGTACGCCAGCTCTGTGCAAGAGATGACATTCCCTTCTGCATCAACAACGCCAAGGATAAACGGTACCTTGTCTTTCAGTTCCAAAAGGATACCCTGAAGTAATCTTGCTACCATTTTCTTTTCTCCCTTTTGTATATTTTATCTAAATTTTTTCTCTCTAATATGTATATAATAACTCAACTTCTATCTTTTTTCAACAATTTTTTAACACCAAATTTGTAACATTTTTGACAAACTCATCAAAAAGCCCCAATTTGTTTCTCTTCCTCCTCGGTAAGAAGGCGGTACTCGCCCGCTCCAAGGCTCTCGTCGAGCTGAAGCGCACCTATCCTGAGACGCTTTAAGGTAAGCACATGCAGACCTACTTTTTCAAACATACGCTTGACCTGATGGAACTTTCCCTCACTGATTTCAACAAAGCTTTCGCCCTCACCCAAGATAAGCTTTCCCGGCTTGGCTATAAAATCGCCTAAGTCCATTCCGCTTGCAAAAGCATCGATATGTTCAGGCAAGGCAGGCTTATCGGTAGTGACCCGATACAGCTTGGTCGCGTGGCTCTTGGGAGAAGTGAGCCGATGATTAAGCTGTCCGTCATCGGTGAGAAGCAGAAGTCCCGTTGCATCCTTATCCAATCTTCCTACCACACCTAAGCCGCGTCGGGCATATTCCTCGGGAAGCAGATCAAGCACAGTGGCGCAATTTTTATCCTCGGTAGCAGAAAGCACACCCTCAGGCTTATTCATCATAATATATAGATAGGGGCTTCTTTTTACTTTATTCCCGTCAAGGGTGATAACATTTTCGCAGGTGTCAAACTTACTGTCGGGAATGGTGCAGACCTTCCCGTCAACCGATACCCTGCCGCGGCGAATTGCCTTTGCCGCCTCGGTACGGGTAAGCAGACAGCGGGAAGATATTATCTTATCAAGCCTTTCCTTCATTTTCGGTCTCCTCAAAGGTTGTTTCGCACATTTCCCAAAGCTGCGACAATCTGTCGTGCTCCCCCTTTAGATAAAGATAGCCAAACAGTGCCTCCAGCGCAGTCGCCATAGGGTAAATGTCTCCTGCAGTGCGATGGGGTGGCGCGTGATGCGGCTTGGCATTTCTTCCCCTTCTCAAAACTGCCTGTTCCTCCTGCGTCAAGCTTTCTTTGATATATTTTGCCGCCTTTGCCTGAGCCTCGGCACTGACCATACTTATGGTGCGCTTGTGGAGAGTGTTCACCTGAGCCGCCCCCGCATTCAATGCGCGCATACGGGAAAGCAGTTCATATACACCGTCTCCGATATGTGCAAGCGCAAGCACGGGCATTTCCCTGATTTCACCTTCTGTATATTCTTTTCTGCAAAACATATCCATAGCTTTTTGCCCCTTTGTATATTTCGTCAGTATATATCTTACCATAAAGGGTCATAAATGAAAAGATTTAACATCTCTTTTATCTAAAAATTAACTGTTTTGTAATTGACTATTATCCCCGATAAAAATATAATTGATGATGGCAGGTGCGGTGACCTTATGTGGCTGAAAAATATTCTTCATCTTCCCGCCGAGGTTATGACCGGGCTTGCCACGGTTATCGGCTTTGCTCTTATAGGCAACCTTGATGCCGACGAGCAAAACGCTTTGGGAAATATGCTTTTTCTCATCGGTCAGATACTTTCAAGCAACGCGACCCAATTGCAGGCAAATCAACCTTCCCCCACCGATGAGCTTGAACAAAGGATAAAAGCGTTGGAGCAGCGCATAAGCTCCCTGACACCCTGAAAGGAGGCGTCCTTATCAAAAGACTGATCATTATTCTTCTTACCCTCTGTATACTTTTCGGGTGTACACCCAAGGATGCAGAGCAAGAGCCTATGTCTCCACCCGCGCCCGATGTGCCCGCCACACCCGATGAACCTATAGCTCCGATTGAGCCCGAAAAGCCCATTGCTGCGCTCCCCGCAGGAAGCGGTATCGATTGGAACAAGACTATCAGCGGCGGTGGCAAGCTGACACGCAGTGCAGGTGATGAAGCGGAGTATTACATAATTTCCTTCAATCCACCCTATGATATGGAGGATCTATCCCACAATGACAACGATTCCTTCGTGACTATCTATAAGCCCATATTCTCCTGCTTCGCCAATGATGCCGTCAATGATGCGGTCAATGCCATAATCGAGCAGGAAACTAACGATTATATTTCCGACTCTCAAGAGGCATTTTCAGTCACCAATGATGTGGAAAACGGTCTCTACTACCGCAAAAACGGCTGGGCAAGCTTTTATGTGGAAATAGTGGGCAACTATATCAACATCAAGTTTGAGCGTATGATAAACTGCTACTCCTATGTTCTCGACGAATCGGAGTATGAGGAGTTTGTTGAAACCGTCACCTTTGAATACACCACAAAAAACTACTGTCTCGATCTTAAAACGGGCAAGAGGCTGACCATTGAGGACATCTTCTATTCTGATTGCGACCTCGGCAAGCTTTTAGGCGTTGCCATAGCCTCCTCCCTAGATGGTTGGGATACATCGCTCAAGCGCCCCTTCCGCGGTCTGCCCGAGAATTGGACAGACTTCAGCATATCTTCGGGCGGTGAGCTTATGATCGGTTTTCCCGAAAGCAACCCCTATACCGCATCAAGTGCATCCATTGCTATTCCTCTCTGGAAGCTGCGTGAGCATATCCGCATAGAGGATACCGATATGGCGCTTGTTACCAAGCTTGGTTCCGAAGACTATGCAGACTTTGAGTCAGAGCCTTATACACATTACCTGATAAACACCGATTTTTCCGTTGTGACTCTTGAAAAAGACGGTGTGGATATTATGCAGGTGGTGCAACACAAGGCGGGGGAATACGGTTTGGACAGCATAAATCCCGAGATTGAAAAAATGTGTCGGGATATGGCAGCAAAGATACCTTCTGACATTATTTGGGAATACGAGCCTACCATCAACAAGGAATGCTATGTTAACGTAAATATCGTCTCGGTCAGTCTTTCTCTTGCTTTTTCGGTGGACGGAAAGTGGTCTATCAATGAAATGCGGGCATCCTTTGACTTGGATACGGGCAAACGGCTGACAGCAGGAGATATTGCCCTGCTTGACCATCCCGATCTTGATGCCTCACTTGCCTATCTTTCCACCCCTATGCCCGACAACATTGCCGAAAGCACTAATGCCTGCCTTAATCAGTACGGCACTGCCATCATCGGTTGGGGAGACGGGCAGTACTCCGCCTTTATTGAAAGACGCTTTATCAACACATCCCTATGGAGGAATATAAAATGAGAACTCGCGTATTAGCACTGATCCTTTGTCTTGTTTTTGCTCTATCGGCATTTTCCGCTTGTGCAAAGCCTCAGAAAACACCTGCAACCCCCGATACTCCTGATGCTCCAAACATTCCTGATGAGCCGACAGTACCCGAAGAGCCCGAGATCAAAGATCCTCTTTTTACAGCGGATACGCTTCCCCGCCTTGACGGCTCTACCGCTACCATTCCCCTTTCAGAGGGTTGGGTAAGTGATCTGTTAGGCTACACCGCCGAGCAAGCTCAGGACTTTGTCCATCATAACACCACCCATAATGCCTATGTAAACCTGATAGAGGGCAAATGTGATATTATCTTCGTAACGCCGCCCTCCGCAGACGAGCTTAAAATGCTTGAGGATGCTGAAGAAAATTACAAGGTAGTCCGCGTTGTAAAGGATGCCTTTGTTTTCTTGGTGAACGACCAGAACCCGCTGACCGATCTCAGTCTTGAGGATATCAAGTCTATCTATCGCGGAACCATCACAAACTGGTCTCAGGTTGGCGGTGAAAATGTCGACATCATCCCCTATCAGCGCCCCGACAATTCGGGAAGTCAGACATTGATGTACAAGATGGTCCTTCCCGACGGCGAAATTATGGATGCTCCCACATCCCTGAAGCCCGGTGAAATGGGAGACCTTGTGGATGCAGTTTCCGACTATACTACGGGCAAGGGAGCCATCGGCTATTCGGTCTATTACTACGCTTCTGGAATGTATGTGCAGGAAGGCTCCAAGCTGATCTCGGTCAACGGAGTATGTCCCACCAACGAGACCATTGCCAATGACACCTATCCTTTGATAGAAGGCTACTATGCGGTATACCGCGAGGGCGATACAAATGTAGAAAAGCTGCTTGATTATATCCTTTCCGAAAATGGTCAGGCAATTGCCGAAAGATCGGGATATGTTCCCCTTTCATAAGTTTTAAAACAGCAAAAAATCCGTATCGTTTGATACGGATTTTTTGAGACTGTCAAAGAACCGCTTTGCTGCGCAAAGCTGGGTTCTTTTCGACATTTTGGTTCCGCACTGCGGTGCGGTTTCGCCGTTTTTTCTGCGGAAAAACGGCGGGTCGAGGTGTTTTTGTCCGGCGCATGTCCGTACAA
>JAFQUM010000011.1 GCA_017408485.1 Clostridia bacterium
GGGGAGGCGTTTCGCCTCCCGCGGGACGGGAAACCCGTCCCCTACAGTGCGATAGGATGCACCAAAGTAGGGGTTCAGCCCTCTGCTTTCCGATGCAACGCACCTGGTATGCGGGCGTGCAATGCTCGTCCGCGGTAGGCAGAAACTCCCTCAGTCAGCTTCGCTGACAGCTCCCTCTCAGAGGGAGCCAAGGCGCGCACGAGGCTCGCTTCGCTCGCAGTGATATATTTGCCTGACGGCAAATGTGATATACACCGTTGGTGTGTGATATAACCCTTCGGGTTGTGATATATTTTGCCTGCGGCAAAATGTTAAGGTGTCCGCAAGCGGACAAATTATTAGTTGATTGTGATTTAAAGGTCACAATGGGATATATAATTTCTTTGCAAGAGGGCATTTTTGCTCTGCGTTATTTTCTGGTCGGCAAAATCAACTATGCCCAATACATTATATTGTGCCAATAAACAGGAAATTCCATTATATTGTGCCAAATATTATTATTCATAACATTTTTCGCATATAAAACGGCACAATATAGAAAAAATGCTTATTTTCAAGAATTTTTCTTTTGTCCCTTGACCTTATGCTTCTTTAGTGATAGTATAAAATTAGGTTATAATGGAAAGGTGTTAATTTTTAATATGAAAACCCTTTCATTTGCCGTTATTTTATCATAATTCATAGGTTTTATAACTTTTTGAAAGCTAATGATATGAGAACCTATGATCAATTTAGGAGGAAGCGAAAATGAGACGAGCAAGCAAATTACTCATCACAATGCTGACACTGACAGTTCTGTTTGCTATTTTTGCAATCAGCGCAAGCGCAGCAGGAACCGGTACATCGGAAGATCCTTATACCGGTGAGATCACAGCTGACACAGCATGGGGTAACGGCACTTATGTCGGTCCTGTAACCATTTCCGGTGATACAACTATCACAATCGACGGAACAGTTACAGTGGTAGGGAAAATTTTAATAGGTGCAAACTCAAACATTAACTTTGTGGGTGACGATAACACGAAGGATATTTTGGTTGCAGCGGAGTCGTTGACTGATCGTATGATCCATATGAACTCCACTAGCAGTAATTCATCTGTTTCTTTTGAAGACATTACGGTCAGTGGCGACGGAAATGCAACCGTATGGACTATTGGCGCGTACTATTCTGAGCAGAATGTCATTAATGTCAACGATGGTGCTATAATTGCAGGTGACCGCGACAATGGTACTATTTTGGGCGATTTCGTTCTTAACGTAAATGCGGGCGGAAAGGTCACCAACAGCGTTGGTACCTCAGTTGGAATTGGTAATGGTGATGTTAATGTTAATGGCGGTACCATTGAGGGTGCAACTTATGCTATTACATTCAGAGCTGACGGCGCCGATGTTAACTATTACAGCGGAACAGTTAGCGGCACCGATGGTGTTTACACCACATTTAAGAATACATGTGTTCCTTCCTTTATCGTATATAAGGCATGGGCAACCGCAGAGGATCCCTCCTATGACAGCACAGACTGGACAAATAACAAATGGTGGGACGTTGCTACGGAATATATCGTAGAAGTTTCTGCAAATATTGATGCTACAGCAGGTATTACCATCAGTGCAGGTCCTACCATCACTATCATTGGTAAAAACCTTGGCACAGCAGAGTCTCCTGTTTATCCTACTATTAAGAATATGTCCACTTCTTCCGTATCCACAGCATTCGTCAATATTTCCGCAAGTGCGAAGTTAGTTCTTGAGAACATAACTATTGATGCTAACGGATATACCGGTGATATTACCGGCACACCTACCAAGACAACTCAGGGAACAAGACCTGCATTTGTTAATGCAAATGCACACCTTACACTTAACAATGCTACACTTAAGAATGGTTATACCACTTCTTACGGCGGTGGCATCGGTGTTAGCAGCTCCGGTGGAACTATCATTATGAATGAAGGTTCTTTGATTACAGGAAACTACTGCGCAAAGACAGGCGCACAGTCGGGTGGAGGCGTCAATGTTAACACCGGAACCTTTATTATGAATGGCGGAACAATATCAGGTAATTATTCCAAGGGCATGGGTGCAGGCATTAATACATACAATGGCACATTTAAAATGTACGGCGGCACTATCACAGGAAACATTTCCGCTTCCAATGGTGGTGGTGTGGCAACGAACTCCGGCAAAACATATATTTATGGTGGAACGATTTCTAATAATACCGGAACAAATGGTACGGCTGTTTGGGGTAACAACGTGGCAGCAGGATACACTGAGATTGCAGGCGTTACGATTGAAGGAAATATTTCAACAAACAATACTTGCGGTGGTGCTCAAAACTATGCAGGAACACTTGTTGTCCATAACACTGTAGTATTTGGAACAAACTACAAGGCAGACGGTGAAACAGCTAGCATGAACTTGAACGGCGGTACTGCATCCAGAAGTGCAAATATAAGCTTTGTTTTCCATTATAATAAGGATAATGCATCCAAATTGGTAAATTGGGCAGACGAGGTAGTTGGCGGCGACACAACTGTTGGTTTTGCGGCTACAGCACCTTGGACAAAGGGCGCAAAGGGCGGCACACTTACTCTGCTTATTGACGGCGAGGTTAACTCAGGTGCGCTCAATATAACCAGTGGCGCAAATATCGTCATTAAGGGCAAGAATGGCACAGCAGATAAGCTTTGCTATGTAGGTAACACCTCCAACAGAGCTGTTTCCGTCAGAGAAGGCGGTACACTTACTGTTGAAAACATCACCATCACCGCAGAGAAGAGCACCGCAGCCGGTACTCGCGGTATAGTAGTAGAGAGCGGCGCAACCCTTAATATCAATGGCGGCACAGTTATCACCGGCGGCTTCGGTGTTTCCGGCGCAGGTATCTATAATCAGGGCGTAGTCGTAATGAACGGCGGCTCCATCACCGGCAATAAGGCAAAGGGTGGCGCAGGTGCTGTTAACAATAACGGATCTGCTGCAAGCTTTACAATGCTCGGCGGCTCTATCAGCGGCAACACTGCAACCGAAGAGGGCGCAGGCGTTTATACCTTCAAGGGCGCGGCCTTTGTAATCGGCGGCGACGCAGTCGTTAGCGGCAACACCACTGACGGCATCGAATCCAACGTATGTATCCAGGTCAACGAAGACTACACTTCTTCCGCAACCATCAATGCAGACTTCACAGGCTCTGTTGGTTTCCACGCAGAATATAACTATGCAGATGCAACTCTTGTTCTCGGCACAGTAGCTGATGGCGCAGCAGGCACCGTAACCTCCGACGAGAAGAATGTTACCTTGACAATTGCTGAAGGCAGCGCAACTCTGACATTCACAGCAGAGGATATCACCATCTCCTCCCCCAATAATACTACCGTTGCGGTCTCTTCCATTGCAAGAGGCGCTTATAAGCTTCCCACACCCGCTGCACCCGCAGGCTATGATGATAACGATTTCATCGGCTATGTAGTAGTAAGCGGCTACGGCACAGCAGAAGCTAAGGCTGAAAAGATCCTCGAGGCAGGAACAATGATCGACTCCGATGATCTTGCGAACACATATGCAGTATGGGCAAATGTCAATACCCTGATCGGAGCTTCCGCACAGATCTCCGAGAACAGCGGTATCCGCTTCTTCACCACAGTTAACGATGCAGATCTTGCTGCAGTAGGTATCAAGGTCAAGGCTGGCAATGCTGAGGGCGACGGTTACTACCGCGGCACTCTGCTTGGCACAAGCGCAACCGATCTGACCGAGGCTCTGAGCAAGGACAACTATAAGATGGATGTTAAGGTCAACAACACCGGCTGGTCAAATCCTGCAGCATACGGAGTTGTTGTTGATGCAGACTTAAGCACCTTTGCAGTATCCATCACCTACGGCTCCGAAAATTACTACAACAATGCAGTTGCATATCGCGGATATATTGAGATCACAGTTGGCGACACAGTTGTTACTCTCTACAGTGATTTCACAAATCCCGGAACTTTGAACGATAGCGCTGACGCTTCTTATGGCGATGTTCACGCTCGTTCCGCTTGCGCAATCGTACGCAATGTATACTTCAGCGGTGACTATCCCAACGAGGAAGAGCTCATTGCAGCAATCGGCGAGGAAAACTATGCGATCGCTCTGAAGATCGCAGGCTATGCTTCCTTCCCTGCTTAAGTCAAACGGTTGAAGGCGTTTCGATAAGCTACAATCATTATAATTAATTGAGATAAAAGGAGCACTAAAATGTCTAAGAAATATGAAACTCCCTCTGTTGAAGAGTTAGAACTCAAGGTTAACGATGTTATTATGGCAAGCGTCGACGGCGAAGGCAGCATCACAGACGAAGAACTCTTTGGCCCTAACAACTAAGTAAATGAAAAAGCCGCCTCGCTCGAGAAATCGAATGAGGCGGCTTTTTTGAGGTAAGAAGTAAGAGTGAAGAGGTAAGAAGTAGGGTGTCGCGTTGCGACGGATCAATTAGTGAATTGTGACCTAAAGGTCAGAATCAAGTAGGGACTAACCGTACTCGACTGTCCGTATGTCCTCGTCTGCAGGCGAGCAATACTCGTCCGCGGTAGGCAGAAACTCCCTCAGTCAGCTTCGCTGACAGCTCCCTCTCAGAGGGAGCCAAGGCGCGCACGAGGCTCGCTTTGCTCGCAGGTAAGAGGTAAGGTGTCGCGTTGCGACAGAATAAAAGGCTCGCTTCGCTCGCGGGGATATATTTGCCTTGCGGCAAAATGCAAATATAAAAACGCCCTTGTCTGACTTGAGACAAGGGCGTTTTGAGTATGGTTTATTTTTCTAATATTTGTCCGTAGTATTGCAGAGCTTTTTCCATAACAAGCTTTGCATTTTCGATGCCTTGGACGGTGCTCATTTGCAGAAGCAGTGCCGAGTCGGCATCGTTATACACCTCTTCGGTATCCTCCAAAAGTGTCATGGTGCTCCAAAACTCCTCCAGCCATATGATGGAGTCGGTGTCTCTCATTTCGGTGAGATAGCCCTTGACAGCATTGGCGGCGGCAATATCAATAGCACTTCCGTTATAATCCTTGAGGAAAAGCTGTGCCAAGATTCTTGCGGCGGCGGTGTATTCAAACTCCACAAGCACCGATGCGCTTGTATAAGTGATGGTGAAGCTTTTAACTATCCTCTTATCAAAAGACAGATTGTATTTCAAATATTCCGCCCAAAGCTCGGCATGATCCTCCAGTGTGGTAAAAGACACAAACTGAGGTGAATAATTCGAAGCCAGCTCTAAGGCTTTAACGGCATAGGAGGGACTTCTGCCGTCGATAAACATAAATGTAGTCCAGTTGTCCTTTTGAAGCTCTTTTTCCACGGGGGTATAGTTTGCCGTTATATCGGTGGCGGTTTTATACTGTTCGGCGGTTACTACATAGTTGGAAACAAGGCGGTCACCCAAGGTGGTACGACTATTCTTCAGGGGTGTATTCAATGCGCTGAGGGTGACCATAACCATTTCTGCTCGCAGGAACTCATAAATATTAGCGCCGTCGGGAAGGATTCCCGCTTGCAAAGCCAATGCGTATGGACTATACCATTCAAAATCTTTATCGCTGCTATAGCCTAAAGCACGAAGAACAAAGGTGAGGTATTGAGAGCTGGTGGCGGGGTCGCTTGAACCAAATTGAGTTGCGCTGATGCCGTTGGTAAGGCCTGTAGCATAGGCATAACCCACATAGGGACTTGCCCAAGCGGGTACGTCGGTGAAGGGATGGGGAAGATTAAGCATAAGAGCCTCTTCCTCCTTTCCGACGATACGAATAAGCATTGCCAAGGCTTCGGTGCGGATGGGTCTGCGTTCCAAGGCAAAATCAACGCCTGTACCTAAAAACAGTCCCAACTCATTGAGTTGTTCTGCCTGCCTTTGAGCCAGATCGAGGCGGTGATATTGGGTACTTCCCAAGCCGGAGCGTTCTAACATTTCTTCAAAGGTCTCAATGTCGGCAACGCCGCCTTGTGCAGTCATCACACGGGTGTTTGAGTTATAGATAAATACTGCGGGGAAAGAGAATCCTGAGCGGCTGATGTACTTTTCCCAGCCTTCAAAGGATTTCTTAATATTGAAATAGCCGTATTCGGCGGTATAACGATTGTGCTGATCGATGCCGTTGATAAGGGTCTCGTTTTCCTCAGCCCAAGTTTGCAGCTTGGGAACTACCTTTTTGCTGAGGGGGTCATAGCGGCTGTAGAAAACAAGAATAAAGTCGCCGCCGGTCTTGGTTGAGGCGCTTTCGATCATTGAAGACGCGGTGTCAAAGCCGCGATCCTTAAAGTAGGTACTGTCGTAGATCAGAGCGTCGTAGTCTGTGGGGAAGGATGCAAAGCCGCTTATCGGCAGAAGTGCGGCACACAGCAAAAAAGCTAAAGCTGTGATAAAAGCCTTATTTTTCAAGTGCATCTCCCCTTTCTAAGGATATAGTTATACTTATATGATATTTTACCACATATGAGCAAATAAATCAAACATCAATGAAGATAGTTAAGAAAAACTTAAGAAAGTCAAAAAGGGTCTTTATTTTTTTGGAAGGATATGTTATGATAAATGTGATAATGGGGAAGAATTTGGATTTTGTCTAAATTACTTCTAATTTATTGAATAACTATTATTAATTTTTTATTATTTAAGGAGTGAGACAAAGTGAAACTGAACATCACAGAAACCGTTCTCCGCGACGCCAATCAGTCTCTCATAGCTACTCGTCTTTCTTTTGATCAGTTTGAGAATGCTCTCGAACTGCTGGACAAGGCCGGTTACTATTCCCTCGAGTGCTGGGGCGGCGCAACCTTTGACTCTTGCCTCCGTTTCCTTGGCGAAGATCCCTGGGAGCGCCTGCGCAAGATCCGTAAGATCTGCAAAAACACCAAGCTGCAGATGCTGCTTCGTGGTCAGAACCTTCTCGGCTACAAGCATTATCCCGATGACGTTGTCCGCGCTTTCGTTCGCAAGAGCGTAGAAAACGGCATTGATATAATCCGCGTATTTGATGCGCTGAATGACCTTCGTAACATCGAAGTCGCTGTTGACGAAGCACTTAAGGCAGGAGCACACGTTTCCGGTACTCTCTGCTACACCACCAGCCCCATCCACAATCTTGATATGTTTGTTGAACTGGGCAAGAAACTTGAGGCTATGGGCTGCCACTCCATCTGCGTAAAGGATATGGCGGGCATTATGACCCCCAAGGCAGCTTTCGAACTGGTTTCCGCTCTTAAGAAGAACGTAAGCCTTCCCATCGTTGTTCACACCCATTCCACCACAGGTCTGGGCGCTATGACACTTCTCAAGGCTGTTGAAGCCGGCGCAGACGTTATCGACTGTGCTATTTCCTGCTTCAGCGGCGGTACTTCTCAGCCCCCCACGGAGAGCATGTACTACACATTCTCCGAAATGGGTTACGAGACAGGCCTCAATCCCGAGGTTCTCAAGCAGATCAACGACTACTTCAAGCCCATCCAGAAGGAAGCTCTTGCAAGCGGTCTGCTTAACCCCATCGTTATGAACACCGATACCGATGCTCTTACCTATCAGGTTCCCGGCGGAATGCTTTCCAACCTGGTTTCTCAGCTCAAGGCACAGAACGCTCTCGATCGTCTGCCCGAGGTTCTGGCAGAGGTTCCCCGCGTTCGTGAAGACCTTGGATATCCTCCCCTTGTTACTCCTTCCAGCCAGATGGTCGGCGTTCAGGCTGCTACCAACGTTCTGGTCGGTGAGAGATATAAGAATGTTTCCAAGGAGATCAAGGCATATCTCCACGGTGAATACGGCACCGCTCCCGGCAAGGTTAATGAAGAGCTCCGTGCAAGAGTTCTTGAGGGCGTAGAGCCTGTTACCTGCCGCTTTGCTGATCTGCTTGAGCCCGGTCTTGAAAAGGCAAAGGCTGAGATCGGCGATCTTGCTAAGAGCGAAGAGGATGTACTTTCCTATGTTGCATTCCCCCAGGTTGCAGAAAAGTTCTTTAACGCTCGTGAAGAGAAGCTCCGCAACACCGCTAAGTACAGCATTTCTGCTATAGAGGAATAAGGAGGGCGTTTAAATGATCAGAACAGCTCTCGAATCTCTGCTTTCAGCTCCTGCGGTTGATACCGCAGTTGAGGCTGCAAAGGAAGTCTCTAAGGCAGAAGCAGATATGGGCTTTGGCGAAGGCGCAATTACTGCTTTGCTGGGTTATGCCGTAGTATTTTTTGGCATTATTCTGCTGATGATCGTTATTGCAGCATTTGGCAAGATAATGCATAAGAAAACGGCAACACCCAAGGCGGAAAAGGCTCCCGAAGCACCAGTAGTCGCACCTGCTCCCGCAGCAGCACCTGTAATGCAGACTGTTGCCGCTGATGTAGGAATGAAGGACGGCCACCGCGCCTGCGACCTGTACAATGTTGACGACAAGACCGCAGTTATGCTGATGGCGATCGTCGCTGACGAAGCAGGTATTCCTCTTAATGAACTCCGTTTCATATCTATCAAAGAACTGTGAGGTAAATCGCTATGAAATATAAAATTACTCTCAACGGAAAATGCTATGAAGTAGTTGTCGAAAAGGGTCAAGCCGTTATCGAGAACGAATACGAAGCACCCGTAGCAGCAGCACCTGCTGCACCCGCTCCCGTAGCCGCACCTGCTCCCGCAGCAGCACCTGCTGCTGCACCTGCACCCGCAGCCGCTCCTGTAGCTACTGCAGCAGGTGAGCAGATCAAGGCTCCCATGCCCGGAACTATCCTCAAGGTTAATGTAACTCAGGGCGCAGCTGTCAAGAAGGGCGATGTCCTCGTTGTTCTTGAGGCTATGAAGATGGAAAACGATATCGTTGCTCCTCGCGACGGAAGCATTGCTCAGGTCGTTGCAACCAAGGGATCTTCTGTTGATACCGGCGCTGTTTTGGTAGTGTTGGCATAAGGAGGAACCTTAATGAATGTTGTTGAAACACTAAAAGGACTTGTAGACCAGTCCGGATTTGCTGCATTCTTTGCAGACGGCGGCTGGAAGTTCCTTGTTATGATAGCAATCAGCTTCGTATTGCTTTATCTTGGTATCGGCAAGAAGTTTGAGCCTCTGCTGATGGTTGGTATTGCATTCGGATGCCTGCTTGCAAACTTCCCCGGTGGCGAAATGTTCCATCAGGAAATGTGGGACGCTTATATCGCGGGTACGGAATATATCGTTCCCGCAACAGGTGAGATCATCGAGCATATCTCCTTTACCGATATTATTCATCACGGAGGACTTCTCGATATCTTCTATATCGGAGTTAAGGCCGGTATTTATCCTTCGCTTATTTTCCTTGGTGTCGGCGCAATGACCGACTTTGGACCTATGCTTGCCCGTCCCTCCAGTATGTTTATGGGCGCAGGCGCACAGCTGGGCGTTTTCGTTGCATTCTTCGGAGCTATTGCCCTCGGCTTTAATGGCGGCGAGGCAGGTTCCATCGGTATCATCGGTGGCGCTGACGGTCCTACCGCTATCTTCCTTACCACAAAATTGGCTCCTCACCTTCTTGGACCTATAGCTATTGCGGCTTATTCCTATATGGCGCTAATCCCACTGATACAGCCTCCCATTATGAAGCTGCTTACCACCAAGAAGGAACGCGAGATCAAGATGGAACAGGCTCGCGAGGTCTCCAAGAAGGAAAAGATCATTTTCCCCATTCTTGTTGCAACCGTTTGCATCCTGCTCCTGCCCTCCACCGCTCCTCTTATCGGTGCGCTGATGCTTGGTAATCTTCTCCGCGAATGCGGCGTTACCGACCGTCTTTCCGATACCGCACAGAATTCCCTTATGAACATTGTTACCATTTTCTTGGGCCTTGCTGTCGGTGCCACCATGGGCGCAGAGCGTTTCCTCAGCCTTGAAACCATCAAGATCATAGTTCTTGGCCTTGTTGCATTTGCTATTTCTACCACCGGCGGTCTGCTTGTCGGTAAGCTTATGTGCAAGCTGTCTGGCGGCAAGATCAATCCTCTTATCGGTTCTGCGGGCGTTTCCGCTGTTCCTATGGCAGCTCGCGTATCCCAAGTTGAAGGTCAGAAAGCAAACCCCGGCAACTTCCTGCTTATGCACGCTATGGCTCCCAACGTTGCGGGTGTTATCGGTTCTGCGATCGCTGCAGGCTTCCTGCTGGCAGTTTTCGGTTAATAAATATTGAATTAAGCAGTTACCCGCTTGATGAAATAATCCGAATAGTATATAATAAGGAGACGATACAATATAGTATCGTCTCTTTTTGTGTCTTTCGCGCTGAATACTTCTTAACACTAGCTCGCCGTGCAAAAAGCACTGTCTTCGCTCGTGTTAATCGTCTCATCGCGAAATACATCAAAAAGCCAAGGAGTGTCTTTCGCGATGAATACTGCATCAGCGTCGTTTGCCGTACGAGGCTCCCGATGGTCGCAATGATATATTTGCCTTGCGGCAAATGTGATAATCAAACGAAGTGAGTCTGTAAACTTGTTTACAAGCAAACGAGTGCAGATTGCTCCGCGAGTACTTTGTCGTAGACAAAGTATACACAAAGTGTCGCCGAGAAATCGGCGTACTCGCAAGGAGTATATACACCGTTGGTGCGTGATATAACCCTTCGGGTTGTGATATATTTTGCCTGCGGCAAAATGTTTTGGTGTCGCTTTGCGACGGATCAATTAGTGGATCGTGACCTAAAGGTCACAATCGTATAATAATTTGGTGCCGAGGGCAATATCAAAAATACTCATTATTCAATATTACATATCCACTATTCTTTTGAACTTGACCATGGAGGAATAAAAATGGTAAACAGAACTGCGCTGAAGACAGCGGCTAAGATAAGAATGGCAAAAGCGGGGATATTTCGCCTTATAGGCTATACCCTGTTTATTTTGGCTGTGCTCAATGTCGTATCCGTTATTGTGCAGCTGCGCCTTCCCGAATTGCCTACCGATGCCACCTATGAGCAGATAGAAGCATACATAAGCGCGGCGGCAGATGTTCTGTCACCCGTTGCTATGATCGTAATTTTTGTTTATTCGCTTTTTTCCTCAATTCTGCAGGTTGGGTACACATCCACCTGCCTCAAGGTTGCTCGTGGCTATGATGTCAAGTTTTCTGATCTGTTTGACGGTTTTGGATATGGCTTTAAAATAATTCTGCTACAGCTTTTGATTGGCCTTATCGTAGGCTTGGGAATGATATTCTTCTTTATTCCCGGAATAATCTTGTCACTTGCATATTCTCAGGCTTTTTATATCCTAATAGATGATCCCGACATTTCGGTCATAGAAGCCCTTCGTCGCAGCCGTCAGCTGATGAGCGGAAACAAAATGGAATTTTTTGTTTTTAATCTCAGTTATATTGGTTGGTATCTGCTGTCAAGCTTCTTTATTCTTGGTGATCTGTGGGTACAGCCTTATGTAGGTGTGGGATCTGCCCTTTATTATGACCACATTACGGGCAAGCAGATATTCCATCTGCGCCGCAGAGAAAGCGGAGAATATGAGTTCTACGCAGGTAACGGGGATAACAACCCCTTTGAGCAAAAACCCGATGAGAAAAAAGAGGATAATAATGAATAAGAAGATATTACTTATTATCGGTATTATCCTTGTTGTGGGTATAATCGTGGCGGCGGTGATCTATTTTGCCCGCTCTCCCGAGGCGCCAGTGCTGATGGATAATTATGAGCCGAAGACAAATATAATTTGCATCGATGCAGGTCACGGAGGCAGCGATCCCGGCGCAGTAAACGGAGATCGTCAGGAAAAGATAGACACACTTGCCCTTGCCTTGCGCGTGGCGTCCTATATAGAAAAGGCGGGATACACTCCGCTGCTTACAAGAAGCGACGATACATATCTTTCACTTGGCGACCGCTGTGCCATTGCCAACGACGCTGATGCGGCATATTTTGTGTCTTTGCATCGAAACAGTGCCGAGGGCGGCAAGGGTACCGAGGTGTGGATATCCAGCCAAAAGACCGCACCCGAGAGGCATCTTGCCCAAGAGATTTTAAAGGCGCTGGATGAAGTTGGTGTTCAGGCAAATCGCGGTGTAAAAGCGGGAACACAGGGCTCAAGCGACGGCGATTATGCCGTAAACCGCAATACCAAGATGCCCTCCTGCATTATTGAGCTTGGCTTTATAGGCAATGATGAGGACAATCGTCTGCTTGACAAGCATATTGACGATTACGCAAAGGCAATTGCCGATGCAATTGTAAAGCTAATGGAAAAATAAAAAGATCCCGAGTATCACAGCAAAGGTGATACTCGGGATATGTTTTATTTAACTACGGTTACTTGCTCGATGCCATAATAGGCGAATGCCTCGGCGGCTTGTTGGGTGATGAGCTCACCGCAAACTGCAATGGGAACGGCGGGGGGACAGCCTACCGAGGGAGAAGCAAGAACCTTGCCAACGGCTCGCCCTGTGGGAATAGTCTCGCAGGGGGAAAAGAGTGCGCTTCGCACCGACATTTTTTGCTCACCTTGTGAAAAAACGGGAGGAGAGGAGCAAAGCTCGTCGGCTTTGGGGATGGCTGTCAATGCCTGAGAGAGTCTGTCAAGTCCCTCAATGCCTATATGGGGAGTCAGCATAAAAACGATAAAGTCGGGGTCGGCAAACTCGCAGTGGATGTTTGACTTTTCTAATTTTTCAGCTAACAAAGTGCCGCTATATCCGTATTTTTTAGCGAGAATAGTGATTTTAAGCGGCTCATCGTTTGACAGCGTATAGCCACAGCTTGCAAGCTTTTGCTTAAGGGTATCGACCCCTTGGGCAAAGGCTTTTATTTTTTCTGCGTATCCGCCAGCCATTACCTTATTTGCCATATCCAAAGATTGCAAGATCAAATAGGAGGGGCTTGTGGAGCCATAAAGCGCCAAAGCATTTTTGGCATTGTTACGGAAAAAGTCGGGCAGCTCCCTTGAAATATGCAGATATCCACCACCCGTTAGCACGGGTAGGGTCTTATGGGCAGAGTCGCAGCACATATCAGCGCCCAACTCTATGGGGTGCTTGCCAAAAAACTTCAGGTATGCACCGTGGGCATTGTCCACAAGCAACAGAGTGTCATATTTATGGCAAACTTTGGCAAGAGCAGAAATATCTGCGGTGTTGCCGAGATAATCGGGCGATGTGATATACACCGCGGCGGGTGAGCTTTGTTTCAAGACAGTTTCAATATACTCTGCCGAGATGGGACAAGAAAGATAACTGCAATCGCTTTGCTCGCTGAGCCAAAGAATGTCAAAATCGATCAGCGCGGCGGCACTTAAAAATGCCTTGTGAGCATTTCTGCCTGCGGCGATCAGAGGCGTTTTGTCCTTTTCTTTCGCCCACAACGCTGCAAGATGAAGCATTGCGCGGATGGAAAGAGAAGAGCCCTCGGTGCTGTAAAATGTATCCGCACCAAATATTGAGCCTGCATTTTTTTCGCTTTCGGCAATTATGCCGCTCGCCTGAAAAAGGCTGTCGGCGCCGCTTATTTCGGTGATGTCCAAGCCTTCGCAACCCAAATACTCCACACCTTTGTGCCCCGGCATATGGAGGCGCAGAGGGGAGGAGGTGGCGTAATTTCTCACAAAATCACAGATGGGCGTATTCATATTACTGATTCAAGGCGCGGTGGACTGCTACCATAATGGCGCATTCCATACGCTTGCGGAAAAGCTTGCAGCCGTACTCATAAACACCGGTCACCGAGCCGGTGGAGTGATAGGCATTTGCGGCACAACCGCCCGAGCAATAAAGTCTTGCCCAGCAGTCGCGGCATTCGGGATGTGCATAAACATTGCAGGCGGCAAACTCGCTCTGTATTTCGGTATTGGTAACGCCGCTGTATATATCGCCTAATTTGAACTTTTCATCGCCTACGAACTGATGACAGGGGTACAGATCGCCCCAAGGTGTGACCGCCATATATTCGGTGCCCGAGCCACAGCCTGAAATGCGCTTATAGATGCAAGGACCGCCCGTCAGGTCTATCATATAATGATAGAAGGTAAAGGGCTTGCCCTCCTTGTCCCGCTTGAGCATCAGCTCGGCAAGCTTTTCATACTGCTCCATAACAATGGGAAGATCCTCCTCGGTCAGTTCACCGGGATCGCCCGCGGCGCAGACTACCGGCTCCATACTCAGCTCGCTGAAGCCGAGATCGAGCATTTGCTGAATGTCATTGAGAAAATCGGGATTTGCGTGGGTAAAGGTGCCGCGCATATAGTAGTTTTTGCCCTGACGCGCTTCAACCAGCTTTTGGAAGTTGGGAACGATGCGCTCCCAACTTCCGTTGCCTGCGTAGTCAACGCGGAAGCGGTCGTGTATTTCCTTTCTTCCGTCAAGAGAAAGTACCACATTGGCGCATTCACGGTTGGCAAAGTCTATGACATCATCGTCTATAAGCAGTCCGTTGGTGGTCAGGGTAAAGCGGAAGTTTTTGCCCTTTTCCTTTTCGATGCTTCGTGCATAGGCAACAAGCTGCTTTACCACATCAAAGTTCATCAGCGGCTCGCCGCCGAAGAAGTCGACCTCCAAATTGCGACGATTTCCCGAGTTTTCAATAAGAAAATCAAGGGCGCGCTTGCCTACCTCAAAGCTCATTACGGCGCGCTCGCCGTGATATTTACCCTGACTTGCAAAGCAATAGGAGCAGTTGAGGTTGCAGGTGTGTGCAACATGCAGACAGAGCGCCTTGACTACGCCTGCGGTCTTTTCCTTAAGTGTGCCCGCCATTGGAGCAAAGGTGTCAGGGGCAAAAAGCTTGCCTGCATCCTTCAGAGCTTCTACCTGAGCAAAGCATTCTTCTATATCAGCGGGAGAAATATCCTCACGGTCCTTGTATTTTTCGCAGAGGGCGGATATAATATCGCCGCGGCTGTGGCTTTCGAACATTCCGATAATGTCATAAGCCACCTCGTCCACTGCGTGAACCGAGCCCGAGCAGACGTCAAGCACGATATTATAATCGCCTAATTTATATTGATGAATCATAATAAAACCTTCTCTCTATACAAGAAAAAATGCCGCCTGAGCTTGGCGGCATTTTAACAAAGCAAAATTACTTCTCGGTGTTTTCGCACTGCTGATTTGCAATACCGCAAGAGGTCTTGCAAGCGGACTGGCAAGAGGTCTGGCACTCGCCGCAGCCGCCGTTCTTAGCGCTGTCACACAGATTACGGGTCTCAATGGTCTTGATATGTTCCATAAAACATAACCTCCATATAAATGATTTGAAAGAATTTTACCATATTTCAGCTCTAAAGTCAACAACATCAAATCAGAAATATAAGGTTTTAGGCTATTAAATAAGATTCCCGCACCGAATACTCGGCGCGGGAATGAGCTTTATTTCTCAAAATTTTCAAGCATATCGCTCAGGTCTTCAATATCCTCATCACAGTCTTCGCAGATCCAAAGGGTCTCGCCGTAGTATTCGACCTCTCTGCCTGAGTCCTTTTCGTGACAGAAATCACATTCCTTAGTGCTACAGGCTGCAAAAGCAACTGTCATTGCGAGAATTAAAAGCGCACAGATAATCTTTTTCATATTTTTCCTCCGTATAAGATTTATGGATCAATTTTCCAACGCTCTATATTATATACTAAATTAGTGTATAATGCAAGCGTTTTTGTAAAAATTAATCGCCGCCTGCATTTTGCAGGCGGCGGTTATGATAATTATTTGTTCAGTTCGTCGATTTCTGCACCGTATTTATCAAGGCACTCTTCGCAGATGAGAGCTTTATCTCCTTGGACATCTATTTCGGTACACTCCTTAACCTTGCTGCAAAACTCACACTTGGTAATGCTGCAAGCGGCAAAAAGGGCAATAGAGCAAATTGCTAAAACTAATGCGATAAGCTTTTTCATAATATATACTCCTTTAAAACATTGTAATTCTGCATATTATTATATCCTATATTATTTGCGCTTGCAAGGGTAAAATAAAGCCACCCATTTGGGTGGCTTTATTTTAAAATCTGATATTAATCAATCAAAAAGATCTCCGATGCCGTTGGAAATGTCTTCGAGATCTTCTTCGCAATCCTTGCAGTAGTTGATCTCTTTGCCGAAGATTTCTTCGGTCTCACAATTTTTCTTTTCGCCGCAGAAATCACATTCGGTCATATTGCAAGCGGCAAAGACCAACAGGGTGCAAGCGAGCATAAGCAGAGCAATGAACTTTTTCATAGTTTTTTCCTCCTGATAATTTGATAATTTCATTATACATCGGAGGGGTGACATTTTTCAACAATTATTTTAACAGTCGGTCGATTCCCGCCTGCAGGGTCTCTTTTGGGATCATTCCCAAAATGTGGGAATCGAGATTGCCGTCGGCATCAATAAAGAAGGTGCAGGGTAGGCTGTAAGCGCCATATGCCAATGAAGCCGAGAGCTTGGTGTCATAATAGACGGGGAAGGAGTACTTATATTCGCTGATATAAGACTTTGCACTTTCCAAGGTTTCCTGATATCCGTCGGTGACATTGATCATCATAAAGTGAATATCCTCACCATAGCTCTTATATGCCTCTTCAAAGTCGGGCATCTCCTGTACGCAATAGGGGCACCAGGTTGCCCAAAAATTGACAATAACGGGTTTGCCTTTTAAGCTGCCGAGGGTTACTTCGTTTCCGTCTTTGTCCAAAACGGTAAAATCGGGTGCGGGTTTGACATTGTTTGCTTCGCCATTATCATCCTTGCCTCCGTTACTATCGGAGGGGGTATCAATAACCAGTTGATTGGGGTTATAGTCCTTGCTGAAATGGTTGTAGATTATGGTGGCGCATACAACCAGTCCCACAAGTAATAGAGCTATTATAAGCCATTTTATCCATTCTTTCATATGATCACCTCAAGAAAGCAGGGCAAGATATCTGCCCATAAGTCCGCTCATCATAAGAATACCTACGATTATAAGAAGGATTCCGCAGATGATGTTGATAATATTGTAATGCTTTTTAATAAAAGTAAATGCGCCGCGCAGCTTGTCTATAAGCAATGCCGAGAGGATAAAGGGGATGCCGAGACCTAAGGAATAGAGAAGTAGCATCAAAACTCCCGTCAGCACCTTGCCTTGCTGGGAGGCAAGCATCAGTGCCGAGCCTAAAAATGCACCTACGCAAGGAGTCCAACCGATGGAGAATATCATTCCGAAAAGCAGTGATGAGAAAAAACCGAGGTCTTTTCCTTCAAAGCCTTTTGCGCTTCCACGGAAAATGTTCAGCTTAAAGATGCCCAAAAAGTTAAGGCCAAAGAACACCACCACAAGTCCGGTTATGATGTTCAAAACTGTTCTGTATTGCTGCAAGAGTCCGCCTAAAACTCCGGCAAAGGCGCCCAACACCACAAAAACCACGGTAAAGCCTGATACAAAGCCAAGAGCGTTGCGTAGGGTCTTTGCCGTTGTGCGCTCCTCTTCGCCGCCTGCAAAATAGGAAACATAAATGGGAAGCATGGGCAACAGACAGGGTGAGATAAATGTAATTATTCCTTCAATAAACGATATAAAGTATTGCATAAGGGCTCCTTTTTTAGTGGTTATAATAATATTATACGCAGTTTTTCAAACAACACAGTGATTTTGTCACTAAAAGCCGAGGGTTTCCTCGGCTTTTAGTGTTTTATATAAAACGCTTTATGACGGGTATCTTTTTTGCGATCCATATTACGGGCAGGCAAATGGCAAAGCAGATAAGGGGGATCGCCAATGCGCCCAAATAGAAGTTAAAACGGAAAATGGCGGTAAAGAAGCTTACTCCGAACATTTTCATAAGAATATAGGGGTGGATTATATAAATGCCAAAGGTGGTGGCGCTTATCTCGCTTATTATCTTGGCGCTTTTATCGCCTATGGGCTTGTTTTCAAACAGATAGCGAATTATGTAAAACAGACAGAGTGAGGACAGTACTACGGGCAGAGCCTCCCAGGAATCAAGATCATAGTTTAAAAAGCCGCTTTCCTTGTAGGGCAGATAGATCGACAGTGCAAAGCCGCTGATGGAAAGGGCATAGATCGCAACCGCAAGCCACAGATAGAGGCGGGAAAGTTTGATCCTGCTGAGCAGAGCGCCTGCAACTAAATAAGCAATTGCCACGGGAAGCAGCCCCTCTTCAAAATAGCGGCTGAAGGTTATTCCAAGATAGACATTTGTCAGCTTTGCAACAGAGGGTATCAGCAAAAACACCGCGACAAACACGGCAAGCTCGCTATTTTTAGCGCCCTTGACGGCTCTTGCCATAAAGGGGACGGCAAAATAAAGTCCTAACAGCATATACAGATACCAAAAATGAGTGCCCAAGGGGTCGCGGAGCAGAGCTTTAAAAAACGGGATGATCCCGCCGCTGTTATCCGATGCAAAGAAGAAGTACAATGCCGAGAAAAACAGCAGGGGCACTGCGACCCTCGCCACACGGGATAATGTCTTTTTTATAGAATGCTCGCTTGATACATTCAGAAGCAGATATCCGCTTGCCATGGCAAATAGGGGTACGGCGCTTTTACATAGTGGAAAAAGAATGGCATCAAAAAGAGCGGTGGCAGAATTGATCCCCGCCGCAAGGATGATATGCCTGTGTGAGTGGTTGATTATGACAAGAAAACAAGCAAATATTTTCAGTATGTCGATCCACAAATGTCTTTTTGCTTGGCTCATACTTCCTCCTGAAAGAGTGGTGTTATGGGGCAATTAAAGCTTATGAAATGCTCTTGACAAAGTCCTGCATCAGCTTGACATAGTTGTTATAAACGGCGATCTCGCGGCTGTCGTTGCCGCCGCTGATGATGAATGCCTTGCCGGTCATTTCAAAGACCATCAGCAGCACTGTGGACACGCCAACACCATTGGTGTGAGAAACGCCGTTCTGCGCTTCAAACTGAGCCACCTGCTGAGAAAGGGTAATGATAAGGGGGACATTTCCGCTGTTTTCGGGAACTTTATCTGCAAGCAATGCACCCTGCAGACCGAAAAGCGAGGTGATAAAGCCACGCTCGTCAAGGGAAAAATCCTTGTCCGCGGCGGCAAGCTGACGGCAAAATGCCACAAGCTCATATTTGAGCAGGTCGGACATTTTAAGCTGACCCGACATAGGCCAGCAACCCGATTGCTCTATATTATCGCAAAGCTGGTATGCGATATTTAAGGTTTCTTTCAGTTCGGCAAAGGTTCCGGCGTCCATATTTATACACCCTTTCGGCTTTAATAATATAATTTTATCATATATGTCAAGGTGTGGCAATACAAATGCTTGCAAATGCGGCACTGCGGTGGTATAACCAAAGTACAAGCTGATTTGCGGAGGGTATATGAAAAGACTTGCAATTTTACTTTTAGCGGCGGTGCTTTTGTGTGGCTGCGGTTTAAATAACGATAAGATAAAAGGGGACGAGTGCGCTTTTCTCACCGATGCAAAATGGGAGGGCAACGACACCCAATGCGTCAATGTTATCACCTTCAAGGATGATGGCAGTTTTACAAACTGGTGCTATTGTGGTTCGCCCGTTGGAAATGGAGATATAACCGAGAGCTTTTCTTATCACGCGGAGGATAGGTCGGTGCGGCTCTACGATGGGCAGGGGAGGCTTGAAGAAACGGGCAAGATACTCTATGTCGATCAAAGCTATCTTGTCATAGATCTGTGGACAAGAGTATATGTCTATGAAAACCTCAATGCATACCGCCCCCGTGTTACTCTTGGAGCCTTGGAGCTGACGGGCACGGAAGAGATGACCAAGCCTTGCCTGACCGTTCTTGATTTTGACGGGAAAATGCTCACCGTTTCGGCATATAATTATGACAAGGATGCCGCGGCGAGTTTTCAGGTGTGGCAGCTTCCCGCGGCGGAGGATATCCGCTTCAGCAATGTTTCGGTGACCATAGATAAGGGCGTAGAGAGTATAGAAAGCGGCACGCTTTCCGATGGGGAGATAGAACATATCGGTGAGTTCTACACATCGGGATTTTTTGAGATAGACCGCGATGGCAAGGTGCAAAGTGTGGTTTTTTACGGAGAATTGATAATAAACTGAAAAAACCACCCATTGCAGTTTTTGCGGTGGGCAATTTTGGGTTATATAAGTTTAACAAAAGTAAATAATATAAAAAGATGTATATTAAATTGCGTAAAAAACCTTGATAGCAAAGGAAATTGTTGGTATAATACTTTGTAGTGTATATTGGGTAAGTTTTTAATTTAATCATAGAAAGAGGAGACACAATGAAAACTATCGATCTAACCAAGTACGGCATTACCAATGTCAAGGAAGTAGTTTACAACCCTTCCTACGAAGAACTGTTTGAGGCTGAAATGGATCCTTCCCTTGAGGGCTTTGAAAAGGGTCAGCTGACCGAGTTGGGCGCGGTTAATGTTATGACCGGCATTTATACCGGCCGCTCCCCCAAGGATAAGTTCATCGTTATGGACGAAAACTCCAAGGACACAGTGTGGTGGACATCCGACGAGTTCAAAAACGACAACAAGCCCGCTTCTATGGAAGCATGGAACGAGTGCAAGCGCCTTGCAGTAGAGCAGCTGTCCGGCAAGAAGCTTTATGTGGTTGACGTATTCTGCGGCACCAACAAGGACAGCCGTATGGCTATCCGCTTCATTATGGAAGTGGCATGGCAGGCACATTTTGTAAAGAATATGTTCATCGCTCCCACTGCTGAAGAGCTTGAAAACTTTGAGCCCGACTTTATTTCTTACAATGCTGCAAAGGCAAAGGTTACAAATTATAAAGAGCTTGGACTCAACTCTGAGACTGCTGCTATCTTCAACATCACTTCCCGCGAGCAGGTCATCCTTAACACCTGGTACGGCGGCGAGATGAAGAAGGGTATGTTCTCTATGATGAACTACTACCTGCCTCTGAACGGTATGGCTTCTATGCACTGCTCTGCTAACACCGATATGAACGGCGAGAACACCGCGCTGTTCTTCGGCCTTAGCGGCACCGGTAAGACCACCCTGTCCACCGATCCCAAGCGTCTGCTCATCGGCGATGACGAGCACGGCTGGGACGACGAGGGCGTGTTCAACTTCGAGGGCGGCTGCTACGCAAAGGTCATCAACCTGGATCCCGAGTCCGAGCCCGAC
>JAFQUM010000002.1 GCA_017408485.1 Clostridia bacterium
ATTCTTTGCCGTGTTTATAGAGGAAATTAAAAGCTTTTTGACCTCAATGCATTGCTCAAGTATAGTCACATCATCCCAATATCCACTCTCAATTAGCAGTTCTAACCAATACTCACTCTCTGAACATTCTTTTAGTGCGATTTGTAGCTTGTCAAAACCGATTCTTTTTTCGTGGTTTTGATAGCATTGCATACCTTGATGATCTGCAGTGCAAAAGTTTTTGACTTTTAAAGCAATGGACTTGACATGTTTCTCTCTCCTCTCGTGTCCTACTTTTTCACTATTCACTATTACTTATTACTTTCCATAAATCGACACTATCTATTTAGTGAAGAGTGAATAGTGAAGAGGTAATAAGTAAAAATCGACAAGCTTCTGTCGAAACTTGTCGATTTTTGGTGCCGGTGACCGGGGTCGAACCGGTACGGTGTTGCCACCGAGGGATTTTAAGTCCCTTGCGTCTGCCTATTCCGCCACACCGGCATATTGGAGCGGGTATTCCCCGCTCCAAAAACTTGTATGATACATCCCTACCTATTAAAAGCCTCACGGCTGATAATACTTATCAATTACCCCTTAATGCTTCCGTCAGGATTAAACAGGGGCAGGGGCTCAAGATAGATAATATCATCTCTCTTTTGGGCATCACCCTCAGCAAGAATGGTCATTTTGCCGACGATATTTCCGCCCGCCTCGTTTACCAAGACCTCTAAAGCGCGGAGAGATTCGCCCGTGGAAATAACATCATCCACTATCAAAACTCGCTTTCCGCGGATCATTTCGGCATCGTGCCAATCGAGATACAGAGTCTGCTGTGC
This sequence comes from Clostridia bacterium, assembly GCA_017408485.1. Lineage (GTDB taxonomy): Bacteria > Bacillota > Clostridia > Oscillospirales > Butyricicoccaceae > RGIG3513. The sequence goes on from JAFQUM010000002.1 coordinate 819, forward strand.
CTCGGTGGTTATCGAATTTACGGTAACTTCCAAGGGTGAAACCATATACAATTTGGTTGTTTTTCGGGCAATTACATAACTTTTATCACCATGTTGTCTTGCCATTTCGTGTGCCAGAGGAATACCCTTGCACTCGGCTGTGATAATATAATCGTACTCAGGTGCGCGCTTAAGCAGCTCGCGGGCAGAAGCCTCGGTCAACGGGGCATTACCCAAAATAACGAAAGCACCGATATAAAGATCGTCGGTTACGGGGCACAACGGCAATGCGTGATCTATGCCCGCAATGTTCATCTTATGATAAAGCATTTCCCCACTCCTTTGTATATTCGCAACACTGTTATTATATACCGCGCAGTCTGAAAAGTCAACAATTACAGGGTAAATCAGTCTTCCTTGCGGATAATTTCAATTCCGCCAAGGTACTTACGCAGAACTTCGGGAACAACTATGCTGCCGTCCTTAAGCTGATTCTGCTCCACCATCGCGGGGAAAATACGGCTTGTTGCCAGACCGGAGCCGTTAAGAGTATGGACATACTCGGGCTTGCCACCCTCACGGCGGAAACGGATATTTCCGCGGCGAGCCTGATAATCACGGGCATTGGAGACCGAGGAGACCTCTTTATATCCGTTCATAGAGGGGATCTGTATCTCGATATCGTAGGTTCTTGCCATGGATGCGGAGCAATCGCCTGCGGCAAGCTTTACGGTACGGAAATGGAAGCCAAGTCCCTTGACCAGATCCTCAGCCTTCTTGACCAGCTCTTCAAATGCCTCGTCGGAATCCTCAGGCTTTGTAAACTGGAACATTTCAACCTTATTGAACTGATGGCCTCTTACCATACCTCTTTCGTCGCTACGATAAGAACCCGCCTCTCTGCGGAAGCAGGGGGTATATGCGAACATCTTCTTGGGCAGATCCGCCTCGGTGAGTATTTCATCACGATAAATGCTTGCCAAAGCCGCTTCAGCGGTGGGAAGCATATAATGAACTCTGTCATCGGTGGGATTTTCTATCTTATAGACCTCGTCGGCAAACTTGGGGAACTGTCCCGCAGTAAGACCGCACTGGTACTCAAGCATATGTGGAGGCATAACAAACTCATAGCCGTCAGCAAGATGGCAATCTATGAAATAATTGAGCAGAGCCCACTCCAAACGGGAGCCGAGACCTCTGTACATCCAGAAGCCACTACCCGCAAGCTTGGTTCCTCTATCGTAATCTATCAGTCCAAGGTCAGTGCACAGATCAACGTGATGCTTAGGTTCAAAATCAAAGACGTGAGGCTCACCGAAATAACGGATAGGCTCGTTGTTTTCCTTGCCGCCGGGAGCAAGATCCTCATCGGGCAGATTGGGCAGTGCAAGCATCAGGGTGCGGTATTCTTTTTCGATCTCCCCAAGCTTTTCATCCTGTGCCTTTATCTGAGATGCAAGCTCCTTCATCTTTGCAAATACGGGAGCGACATCCTCTCCTGCCTTTTTAAGAGCGGGAACCGACTTAGAGACCTTATTCTGCTCGCTTTTCATAGCCTCGGTCTGCTGAATCAGCGCTCTGCGCTGCTCATCAAACTCGAGTATTCTCTCTATTTCAGCCTTAGCGTCCTTTTCCTTCTTTGCGTAAAGCTCAATAACACCCTGAGGGTCTTCCTTTATTCTTTTGATATCTATCATTTTTTCTTCCTCACTTTATATTCTTAAGTGCCTCGCAAACCTTTTCGAGGTCCTCATTTCCGTAATATTCTATGGTCAATTTACCCTTCTTTTTGCCGTGGGAGATTGAAATTTTATGTCCTGTGTCATTGGACAATTCCCTCTCAAGCTGCTGAATGTAAATTGCCGTCATATCGTCCTTTTTTGATGCCTTTGGCTCTTTGGAAAGCGCCTTGATAAGTGCCTCTGTCTCTCTGACACTCAGCTCCTTTTCAAGCACTGTTTTGGCTGCCTCAAGCATCTTTTTTTCGCTGTCAAGACTCAGCAGCGCTCTTGCGTGACCCGCCGAAAGAACTCCATCCTTAACCATTTTCTGCAGTTTTTCAGGCAAGGAAAGCAATCTCATCGAGTTTGCAATGGCTGAGCGGGATATACCCACCTTTTCCGATGCCTGAGCCTGAGTAAGACCCAGCCTTTCGATAAGTGTGCGATAACCCTCTGCCTCTTCAATAGGGTTCAAGTCGTCGCGCTGCAGATTTTCAACGAGTGCAAGCTCATAAGACTTTTGATCGTCCGCATCAAGTATTATTGCAGGAATTTCTGACAAGCCCGCCATTCGTGAGGCGCGCCACCTTCTTTCACCTGCAATTATTTGATAGGTTTCCCCTGTTTTACGAACTGTTATAGGGGTAATAACGCCGTGTTGACGGATACTTTCTGCCAATGCTTCAAGCTTTTCACTGTCAAAATCCCGTCTGGGCTGATCCTTGTTAGGCTCTATCTCGCTGATACGCAAGCCTTTTACACTTTCCTCGGTCACAGCCTCGTCACCGAAGATGTTTTCGAGACCCTTTCCAAAGTCAATGCCTCTGCCCAATCCTTTACCGGAAGTCATATTTTTACCCCTTTCTTACTTATTTTTTGCCAAAAACTCGTTTGTCAGGCTCTTGTAAGCCTCAGCGCCCTTGGAAACTCTGTCATATGCGATAATCGGCAGACCGTGGGAGGGGGCTTCCGACAAACGAACATTGCGAGGAATAACCGTCTTATATACCTTGCCGCCGAAGTGCTTTTTTATTTCCTCGGCAACCTGAATGGTAAGATTTGTTCTTCCATCATACATAGTAAGAACGATTCCCTCTATATCTATTGCGGGATTAATCTTCTTTTTGACCATTCTTATGCTGTTTACAAGCAGCGAAAGACCCTCTAAGGCATAATATTCGCACTGCATCGGTACCAAAACAGTGTCAGCCGCCGCCAAAGAGTTAAGCGTAAGCATTCCCAGCGAGGGAGGACAATCAATAAAGATAAAATCATAGCTATCCTTATACTTGCTCAATACATTCTTAAGGCGGTATTCTCTATCATCCATAAAAGCGATCTCTTGCTCGGCAGATGCCAAACGGATATCGGCAGGCAGAACATCGCACCACTTGGTATTTTTAAGCGGTATATCTATATTTGAAACTATTGCATCATATATGCTTTCCCCTTGAGCCGCAAGGACTCCCAGTCCTGAGCTTGCATTGCCTTGGGGGTCAAAATCACACATTAAAACCTTTTTTCCCATTGCCGCAACGCAACAAGCAAGGTTCAGGCAGGTTGTGGTCTTTCCTACGCCGCCTTTTTGGTTGGCGACCGCTATAATTTTGCCCATTTTGCCCTCCTTTTGCAGTTTGTATCTTTATTATAATCTGCAAAAGGTTCAAAAGCAATACAGTATACAAAAAAATCAAAAATATTTCTTAATAAAGATAATGTTTCACGTGAAACAATCAAAGCAAGGAGGACAGCTTTATCTTTTTGTTTCACGTGAAACATTTTAGCGAAAGGGTTATAAAACAAAAGCTCGCGGAAGCTATACCTATATATAATATATTTCTTGTCCACTATGTAACAGCGCTCTTGTTTTCTCCTTTCAGATCATTAGGCACTGTAACAGTAAAAACCACATTTTCTCCCTCTTGCTCCTTTTTCACCTTAACATCAAGACCCGAGGAACGCATAGTCTCTACCCCTCGCATAAGAGAGTTGTAAAAAATTCGAACATCTTTCACAAAAACAATAGGTTTCTTTGTTGTTCTTGCGGTTTTTATGTCACTCTGTGGCTTTTCTCCCTCTCCCGAAATAAGTCTGTCCACATATTCCTCCGCCTGCTGAACCGTCAACCCCCGCTGTGCCATAGTCTCAGCGGCGGACTGTTGCAATTCTTCGGGCAGCCGCAACAAAGTTCTTGCGTGGCGCTCACTGAGTCCCCTTTCACGGATCACCCGCGCCGTTTCAGGTAAAAGCCGCAAAAGTCTGAGCTTGTTTGCCACGGCACTCTGGGTCTTGCCTATTCTTTCTGCGGTCTGTTGTTGGGTAAGACCATATTTTTCGATCAAACACCTGAGCGACAAGGCTTCCTCAAAGAAATCAAGATCTTGCCTTTGCAAATTTTCCACAATTGCCATTAGTGAGCTTTCTTTTTCGCCCACCTCCACTATGTAACAGGGCACAGTTTTCACTCCCGCCCGCTTTGCCGCTCGCAAACGCCTCTCCCCCGCCACAAGCTCATAGCCGCGAAGGGTCTTTCGCACCGTCAATGGGGTGATTACCCCATAGCTTTCTATACTTTTCGCCAGCTCGGCTATCCCCTCTTCATCAAATATCCGTCTCGGCTGATTAGGGTTTGGAAATATCTCGTCGGTAGATATTCTCCTAAATTCCCTTGAAATTAAAGCTTTCGGCATTTTCTCACTTCCTTTCCTTAAGAATAACATAGGGAAATAATGAAAATGCTCAAATCCCGCCGTCGAAAAACAAAGCTATATGCAAAAATACGCGGTCGCGTTGAGCGCCGAGCCATCTGCAACCGACACAAAACCGCCCTGCCCGCCAAATAGAAAATCCCGCTAAGCCTTGCGGCTCAACGGGATTCGGAATATTTATCTATGTAATTATCCGCTTATTTCTTAAGCAGATCGCGGATCTCCTTCAGCAGCTCGAGCTGAGGATCGGGCTTATTTGCTTCAGCTTCTGCAGCAGCCTTAGCAGCAGCTTCTTCCTCTGCCTTCTTAGCAGCGGCAGCAGCTTCTTCTTCAAGGCGCTTCTTCTCGCCAAGCTTTGCAATAGCCTTAATAATTACAAAAATGACAAAAGCGATGATAATGAAGTTGATTATCAGCTGAACAAAGTTACCCCAACGGATAGCGTTGTCAATAACTGTCTCGCCGGTAGCCTCATCAATGTGAGAAGCAAGGATGTGCTGCTTGTCAGAGAAATCAACACCGCCGGTGAAAATGCCAACGAAAGGAGTGATGATGTCCTTAACAAGGCTGTTGACGATTGCGGTGAAAGCGGAGCCGACAACAACGCCGACTGCCATGTCGATTACATTGCCTCTGGTGATAAAGGCCTTGAAATCAGCAAAAAACTTTTTCATGGTTATCCCCCTAAAAATATAAATGTTATGCAAATATAATACTCTTTTTTATCCAATTGGTCAACCCTAAATAAGAAAATAGCTCAAAAACAGCTATTTTGCCCCGTTTTTTAAGGTTTTAACCTATCTTTTTGCTTTTTTGCTGTTTGCTACCTTTTCAAGCTCCTCTCGGTCGATCCATTCCTCACTATAACCGCAGGTACAGCATACATATCGGTTCACATTGACCGCCGAAAAAATGGTATTGCCCACCATAATATTGTTTCCTGTTCCGTAGGGTCCCGAATATCCGTCAATGCGGACAATATCGGTGCCGCCGCACTTTGGGCATATCTTTGTCATCTTCATAGCTTGATTTCGCTCCTTGTAAACTCAAACAGATTTTGCCATCGAAAACCCGAAAACCCTTGTCAGTCAATGACTACCGACTTTTTCTTTCCCTTTTTATTTTTAGGAAATTCCCTTATTCTGATGACAAAATCAAGATTTATAGCCTCGACCTGTCCGTCTTTTTCCAATAAAACAGCGCCGTCGCTTACCTCCTTGATAACGCCCTCAAACTGATGACCGCCGTCAAAGGCATAAATAAGGCATTCTTTACCGATAAATCTCTTTGCAAGCTCGATCATTTCGGTTCTATCCCCCTTTTTTCTATTTTTAATGATCTTTTTCACCACTGCAAGCCTTTTTTGGCGCAGCAAAACGAATACAATTATAAATAGTATAAACAAAGGAATGTATGAACCCATCTTGCCACCTCTCGAAAAAGCTTGTTTTCTTGATTTTATCACAATATAAACCCATATTCAATATAAGATAATATCCTTTTCTCTTTGCAATAGGGGAAAAATGTGCTATACTGTAAGATGAAGTATTATGTGCAAAGGCGGTGAAATGCCGTGAATGATATAATCGTAGCCCCATCTGGTGGTGCTCTGCCCGCCGCTATCGGCATTGTCAGGCTTTCGGGCGAGGGCTGTGACCGCATTTTAGACGAGATCTTCCTCGCAAAATGCAATAAAAACACAACAGAGCGTATTATCAACAAATTATATTACGGAAAGTTATTAGGAGGCAACGGCAAAACCGTCGATCTGTGTATGGCAGTATATTTTAAAGCGCCCAATTCCTATACGGGCGAGGCTATGGCAGAAATATACACCCATGGCTCTGCCGCCATCGTCACCGCCGCCATTGAGAGCGCAGTTAGGGCGGGCGCTCGGTATGCCGAGCCGGGTGAGTTTACAAAACGCGCCTTTTTAAACGGCAAGCTTGATCTTACCGAAGCCGAAGCTACCGCGGATCTGATACATTCCACCTCCGAGTTGGCGGCTCAAACGGCTGTTTCACAGCTTTCAGGCTCGGTCAGTGGCGAGATAAGGGCGCTTCGTGCCGATCTGACGGCGCTTTTGGCTCATTATTACGCAGTTTGCGACTATACAGATGAGGATATCGAGCCTTTTGAGTATGAAAAAGCGGCTCAAACTTTAAGAGCGGCAAGCAATCGGCTAAAAAACCTTGCCGACGGCTTTGAAAGAGGAAATGCCATTAAAAACGGTATTCCCGTTGCGGTCATTGGTAAGCCAAACGCGGGAAAAAGCTCCCTTTTCAACGCTTTGGCGGGTGAAGATCGCGCCATCGTCACAGATGAGGCAGGCACCACCCGTGATGTTATTGAGGAGCATATCACCATAGGCGGCGCGCTTTTCCGTATGCTTGATACTGCGGGAATACGTCAGGCGGGCGGCAAAGCCGAGGCAATGGGAATCGAGCGTAGCCGCAAGGCAGCAGAAACTGCTCAAGGGGTGATCTGTGTTTTTGATGGCTCACGTGAGCTGACCGAAGAGGACATTGAGGCAGCAAAACTTATTCCCGATACCCTGCCAAAATGCGCGGTAATCAATAAGAGTGACATTGGCATTTTGCCCGATTTTGAAGAAAAAGTTAAAAAACTCAACATTGCAAATATATTCATTTTATCAGCCAAAACAGGTGACGGCTTAGACGCCTTGACACAGTGGCTCAAGGCACTGATACCCGATGCAAAGGGCGTACTTGTCACCTCCCCAAGACAGGCAAAGCTGATGCGCTCCGCAAGCGAAAGCTGTGCTCTTGCCGCAGAATGTGCTGAGGCAGGCCTGACCGCAGATGCCTTCTTAAGTGATGCGGAACGCGCCCTCGATCAGCTTGGCAAGATAACAGGAGAGACCGCTTCTGCCGATATTGCAAGCGAGATCTTCAGCCGTTTTTGCGTAGGAAAATAAGCTTATCCCATAAAACTCAATTATCCATCGCAGATATGACCTAACCAAAAATCTCGCTTTCTCTCGCTGCAGCACCCCGCATTTTGCAACCCTTCCCCCGAAAAAGCGGTGATTTTAAATACTAATTGTAATATTTATTATTTTTTATACATTTCTTTATCAAAAATAGAGGCGTTTTTTATGGAGTATTTTTCCGGACATTTTAATATTATCGTTGTTGGTGCAGGTCACGCAGGCATCGAAGCCGCCCTTGCTCCCGCTCGTATGGGCAAGAGTGTTTTGTGCCTTTGCACCTCCCTTGATGCAGTGGGCAATATGCCCTGCAATCCGTCCATAGGCGGCACTGCAAAGGGTCAGCTTGTGCGCGAGATAGATGCCTTGGGCGGTGAAATGGGCAGAGCGGCAGAGGCTGCTTGTCTGCAGTTTCGTATGCTGAACAGAGGCAAAGGACCCGCTGTTTTTTCTCCCCGTGCTCAGTCGGACAGAATGGCATATCGTGCATATATGCGCAATGTTTTAGAAAGCGTTCCACACCTTTCTCTCCGTCAGGGCGAGGCTGCAAAGCTGACCAAAACAGACGACGGAAAGTGGAAGCTTAACCTTCACGGCGAGGCTTATTACACTGCCGACGCGGTGATTTTGGCTACCGGTACATATCTTAAGGCTAAGACTTATACAGGTCAGGTCACCCGCCAAATGGGACCCGACGGAATGTACTCCGCCGATCTGCTCAGCCAATCCCTCATAGATCTCGGCTTGGAGCTCCGTCGTTTCAAGACGGGTACTCCTCCCCGTATTGACGGGCGCACTGTAGATTATAGCAAGCTTATTCCCCAGTATGGTGACGACGATGAGGAAGGCTTTACCTTCAAAACAGAGCATACTCCTCCGAAAAACGAGCAATGCTGCTGGCTGACCTATACAAATGAGAAAACTCACAAGTTTATCCAGGAGGCAATGCCCCGCTCTCCCCTTTATAACGGCACTATCGACGGTGTGGGACCCCGCTATTGCCCCTCTATTGAGGTCAAGGTGGTGCAATTCCCCGATAAAATTCGTCATCAGCTCTTTTTGGAGCCTTGCGGCAAGGACACCTGCGAGCTTTATCTGCAGGGCTTGTCCACTTCTCTGCCCGAGGATACCCAAATTGAGATGATCCATTCCATTGAAGGCTTGGAAAACGCCCAAATGATGCGCCCCGGCTATGCGATTGAGTATGATTGCATAGATCCTTTGTGCCTTACCCATACTTTAAGCCTTAAGGGACTTGACGGACTTTTTGCCGCAGGTCAGCTTTGCGGTAGCTCGGGTTATGAGGAGGCCGCCGCGCAAGGACTTATTGCGGGTATAAATGCCGCCCTGTATATCGACGGCAAAGACCCCTTTGTTCTTGCCCGCGCCGATGGATATATCGGCACGCTTATTGATGATTTAGTCACCCGCGGCACCAACGAGCCTTACAGAATGATGACTTCCCGTTGCGAATACCGTCTGCTCTGCCGTCAGGATAATGCCGATGCCCGCCTTATGGAAAAAGGCTTTGAGCTTGGCTTGGTTGCAAAAGAGCGTGTAGATCATATGAAAACCGAGCTCCAGCAAGTGGAAGAGGAGATAAACCGCGTTAAAAAGACGGTAATCTCACCCACAAGCGGTGTAAATGATATACTCATCGCCCGCGGCACTACCCCGATTGAGAACGGAAGCACCGTCGCCGAGCTTATCCGCCGTCCTCAAATGGACTACGCAAGCCTTGCAAGCGTTGATTCCACCCGTCCCGCTCTTTCCAAGCGCGTTCAGTTGCTTGTTGAGACCGAGGTGAAGTACGAGGGTTACATAAAGCGTCAGCTTAACGATATCGAGCAGCAGAAAAAGTTTGAAAACTCCCCCCTGCCCGAGGATATCGACTATATGGAGATAAATACAGTCCGCATCGAGGCAAGAGAAAAGCTGAACCGCGTCCGTCCCGCCACATTGGGACAGGCTTCCCGAATCAGCGGTGTTTCCCCTGCCGATATTGGCGCTCTTATGGTATATCTCAGCCACAGAGGTGATAAAAAATGAAGATAGCCCACACGATTTCCGCTGTAACTGCCCCTTGGGGACTCAGCTTTGATGATGCCGCCCTGGGCAGAATGGAATCCTTTGCCGATATGCTTGTAGAAAAGAACAAGGTAATGAACCTGACCGCCATCACCGAGGATGATAAAGTCGCCCGTCTGCATTTTGCCGACTGCCTTTATCTGCTTTCTTGCGCAGATCTAAAGGAAAAGCGCATTATCGACATCGGCTGCGGCGGCGGTTTTCCCTCCTTGCCTCTGCTCTGCGCCAATCCCGATTTGGATATAACCGGTGTGGATTCCACCGCAAAACGAATCGCCTTTGTTGACGAAAGCGCCCGCGCTTTGGGCGTCGGCGGTCAGTTTATTGCCGCAAGAGCGGAGGAATATGCCCTTAAAAACCGTGAAAAGTTTGATTTTGCCACCGCAAGAGCGGTAGTTTCCCTAAATATCCTGCTTGAACTGAGCCTTCCCATGCTTAAGGTGGGCGGAAAGCTCCTTGCCATGAAGGGTATGAACACCGAAGAAGACGAGCAAGCCGCAAAAGCCTTGCAGGTCTTGGGCGGCAAGATCGTGGATATCAAGACCTATTCGGTAGGCGAAGATTTCCCCGAAAGACGAATCGTGGTGGTTGAAAAGGTGCGTAAAACACCCGATGCATATCCGAGAAGATACGCAAAAATAACCGCAAAGCCCTTGTGATAGAATCTTGTAAGCACAGTCAGACAAATTTAATCATATAAAGGAGTGTAATTTTATGAACTGTCCTTTTTGTAACAAAGAAATGGAATTAGGTTACATCCAATGCAGAGACGGCGTAACTTGGACACCTAAAAAACAGCTTGTTGCCGCACTGTCAATTTTAGGAAAAGCCGCTTTTCCCATTGAAAACGGCGCCGCCGATAATTCACGCACTGTATATGCTTATAGGTGCAAGGACTGTAAAAAAATAGTCATTGATTATTCAGAAGACAGCAAACCTTTAAAGTAAATCTTGATAGTGGTAATAACAAATATAGCCTGTGAAACGCTCCACAGGCTTATCCCCGCCGGTTTACTAAGATATCTGCAAAACCTTTATGATATTTAAGCCGATGAATAGGAATAGAAAATCTTCATCGGTAAATACTTCCCAACTCTCCCTCGCCGCAGAAGAAGTACTGTCTTCGTTCGAGTTAATTGTATCACCACCAAATCTGTCCTTTCGTATTGACATTTAATATAAGCCACGGCAAAAGTAAAACGCGAAGTAATAAAAAACTACTCCGCGTTTTTCTTTTGCCTATCGTCATCGTTTTTGTTTAGATCTTGCTCTACACAAAATTTTATAATCTTTTTCCATAATCCATCCAACTGCTGTTCTTTTGGCATAAGCATCTCCTAAAAAACATATATTCAGTTTTCAACTTGCCGTTTTATCACCAACAATTGTTGGTATATTCTCAATTTTAAATGCCTATACTTGTTTTGTCAAGAACAATTGTAGGTGATAAATATGAAAGAAACTCTTGCTACCCGTCTTAAAGAGCTGCGAAAAGCAAAAGGCTACACTCAAAATCAAGTTGCTATCTACTGTGACATAACCGAAAAAGCTTACCAAAATTATGAGTTGCAAGCCAGAGAACCGAAATTGGATATCCTTATAAGGATAGCAGACCTTTATGATGTTTCCCTTGATTATCTCACCGGCAGAACAGACGAAAAATAAATATACAATAGATAAAGCAAAAGCCTGTGGAACGCTCCACAGGCTTTTATTTTGTAAACTTGTTGTATTATTTAAATGTGATATTACAATATGTAATCATTATGTACGTCTAAGATAGGGGGTTTGGGGGTAAATCGATGGATTTCGCGCTGAGTAGCTAAGCGGCAGTTCGGTAGTGAATGACTGCCGGTGGCAGTTAGAGCCGAACTGTGACCGAGCCGCAGCGAGAGAGTAACACAAGCCTACAAATGCGTTTTATTCTTCGTCCGAAGCGCAAAAAATTGAAAGATTTCGCTTTGAGACGAGTAATAGCGCCGAAGACAGACGGCAGGAGCAAGCCCCTGCCCTACAGTGTACGGCAATATGGCGGTTACGATGTATTCAGCGGAAATATACCAAAAACCTTTATTTTGCTTTGGTGGCGACTTCAAGCAAAAGCTTTGCCTTCAGCTCGTCAAGAGACATAACCTCTGTTGCGCCGGTCTTACGGGAACGAACCGAAACAGTACCCTCTTCTACTTCCTTATCGCCGAGGATAAGCATATAGGGAACCTTTTCAAGCTGTGCTTCGCGGATCTTATAGCCGATCTTTTCGCTGCGGTCGTCAAGCTCGCAACGGATGCCCACCTTGTCAAGCTCTTCCATAACGCCTGCTGCATAATCGCGTGCGCGGTCGGTTACGGGGAGCAGCTTTACCTGAGTGGGAGACATCCACAGAGGCAGTGCGCCTGCAAAACGCTCGATAATATAAGCAAGGGTACGCTCGTAGCAGCCCAAGGATGTACGGTGAATGATATAGGGGATCTTCTTCTGTCCGTCGCTGTCTACATATTCCATACCGAACTTCTTTGCAAGCAGCATATCGATCTGGATGGTAACAATGGTGTCTTCCTTGCAGAAAACATTCTTATACTGTATGTCAAGCTTAGGTCCGTAGAAAGCAGCCTCGTCGATACCGATCTCATACTTGATGCCGATATTATCAAGGATCTCTCCCATTACACGCTGTGCTTCGTCCCACTGCTCTGCAGTGCCTTCGTACTTGATGCCTGCACGGGCGGGATCCCACTGAGAGAAACGGAAGGTGCAATCTTCAAGCATTCCAACTGTGTCGAGGCAGTATTTTGCAAGCTCGAGGCAGCCGCGGAACTCTTCTTCCAGCTGATCGGGGCGAAGAATAAGATGTCCTTCAGAGATAGTGAACTGACGAACGCGGATAAGTCCGTGCATTTCGCCACTGTCCTCATTACGGAACAGTGTGGAGGTCTCACCCAAACGCATGGGCAGATCGCGGTAGGAACGGGCGCGGTTAAGGAAGGTCTGATACTGGAAGGGGCAGGTCATGGGACGGAGCGCGAAGCATTCCTTTGTCTCGTCGTCGGCATCGCCCATAATGAACATACCATCACGGTAATGATCCCAATGTCCCGAAATCTTATACAGATCGCGCTTTGCCATAAGAGGAGTCTTGGTCAGCAGATAGCCGCGCTTCTGCTCCTCGTCCTCAACCCAGCGCTGAAGCAGCTGAATTACTCTTGCACCCTTGGGCAGAAGGATGGGCAGACCCTGACCGATAACGTCAACGGTGGTAAAATATTCAAGCTCGCGGCCCAGCTTGTGGTGGTCGCGCTTTTTAGCATCTTCGATAGCGGCAAGATGAGCTTCCAGATCTTCCTTCTTGGTAAAAGCAGTACCATAGATACGCTGAAGCATCTTGCGGCTGGAATCTCCGCGCCAATATGCACCTGTGCAGCTTGTCAGCTTGTATGCCTTAACGCCGGAAGTGGAGGGCAGATGAGGACCTGCACACAGATCGGTGAAGTCGCCCTGCTTATAGAAGGAAATAACAGCATCCTCAGGCAGATCGTTGATAAGCTCTACCTTATAGGGCTCGTCCTTCATCAGCTCAAGAGCTTCTGCGCGGGGCAGTTCAAAACGCTCAAGGCGGATTCCCTGCTTGACTATCTTCTTCATTTCTGCCTCGATAGCGGTCAGATCCTCCTGAGTAAAGGGGGTCTCGCGGTCGAAGTCATAGTAAAAGCCGTTGTCGATAGCGGGACCGATAGCCAGCTTGGTTTCAGGGAACAGGTGCTTAACAGCCTGAGCAAGCACGTGGGAAGCGGTGTGACGCAGAACCCAACGACCGTCGGCATCATCAAAGGTCATAAACTTGACCTCGTCGCCGTCGTGTAACTCAGTGGGAAGGCTCTTATGTTCGCCGTTGATACGGCAGGAAAGCAGGCCTGCATTAGAGCCGAGAATGATCTTTGCAGCATCGAGAGCGAGCATTCCGTTTTCGATCTCGAAAGACTGTCCGTTGTGAATGATTTTCATTTGTGGTCTCTCCTTTTATGATAAATTTTATATTATAAACATTTATTTTTCGCAGAGAAAACATATCGACAAAGCTTCAATTCTCTTTTTGTTTAGGAATACACTGATATTTTTCCTTTTGTCGATATACTGATATTGATTTACATCAACATCAGTTCGATATATTGCCTTTCAGGCAATTCGATATTTTTGCTTCGCAAAATAGATATACGCCTGACGGCGTGAGAAAATAAAAAAACTCTGCATATGGATACTTACTCTCCATATGCAGAGACGAAAAACTATTTTCGCGGTTCCACTCTGCTTGCGACAAAATTGCCGCCGCCTTATTAAGTCTTTAACGCAGACGATTCGTCGTTGCTTAATTGGATAACTCCGTTCTGCAACGCTCCTCACGGGTGGTGGATAACAAAAACCTTCGTCGCGAGGGGTCTCAGCCTTAGCCCCTTGCTCTCTTTGGCGTTTTCTTGTCTTTGTTTCGTCCCGATCACAGGATTTGTTTGAATTATATGCTTTTTCTTGACAAATGTCAAGAAAATGATTTCTCGCTTCGCTCCATGAATTGATTTTCTATCGAAAATCATGAATTGGCTTCGCCATGAATTGCAAATGGCTCCCTCTTAGAGGGAGCTGTCGCCAAAGGCGACTGAGGGAGTACGATTGCATGAATGTGTCGGCTCCGCCGACATTAACAAATCTGTTGCACAAAGTGCAACACCATCATGCAGACAGACTCCTTCCACCACTACGTGGTCCCCCTCCCTCATTGAGGGAGGCTGCTGCAATTCATGAGCCGATAGGCTCAATTCATGACGATTTATCGCCAATTCGTGCACCTTTGGTGCAAATCATTGATCAAAATAAAAATCTCTGGAAAATTGATGGATTTCTTCGTGAGACAAGTAACTGACACTGTGACAGTACTTTGTGTACGGCGCAGGGGCAGTTACGCAGTATTCGTGGTGAAAGACACGATTTACATTAGATTTGGTAAATTGCAGATTTCGTCACGAGACGAGTAATGTGAGCGAAGACAGGCGGGAGGGGTAACCCCTCCCCTACGGTGTACGGCGAGCGAGCAATACGATGTATTCGTGGCGAAAGATACTTACTTAAATCGATGGATTTCGCGCTGAGACAACTATTGCGAACTGTGACAGTACTTTTTGTACGGCGCAGTGAGTAATAGGCAATATTCAGCGTGAAAGACACGATTTACATTAGCCTCAAGAAAAATCAGATTTCTTCGCAAAACGAGCCAACACACCGCAGACAGTACTCTGTGTACGGCAAGGTGGGGCGGCGTGGTATTGCGGAGAAAGGTGATTTTTACACCTTTTAATCGTGATTGTGACAGTGCTCACAATTTCCTGTGCAGCCAATAATAGGTGTGGGGTCGATTCCCTGTTCCTTGTAGTAATTTGCCAAAGCAGCCTTGATAGCCTCTTCAGCAAGTACAGAGCAGTGTACCTTTGCGGGGGGCAAACCTTCCAAAGCCTCAACAACTGCAGAGTTGGTCAGCTGCAGGGCTTCCTTGATGGTCTTACCCTTGACCATTTCGGTTGCCATAGAGGATGTAGCAATAGCCGCACCGCAACCAAAGGTCTTAAAGGAGATATCCTTGATGACATCGTCCTCTATCTTCATATATATCTTCATAATATCGCCGCACTTCAGGTTACCCACCTGACCTACAGCGTTTGCATCTTCGATCTCACCCACATTGCGGGGATTGGTGAAGTGATCCATTACCTTGCTTGAATATTCCATTTATTATTCCTCCCAGACAGGTGACATTTTTCTCAATCTGTCGAGTATTTTTTCAAGTTTTTCGATGATATAATCAACGTCCTCCTCGGTGTTTTGAACATCAAGGGTCAGACGAAGTGATCCGTGTGCTACCTCGTGAGCAAGACCGATGGACATCAGCACGTGGCTGGGGTCAAGGCTTGCGGTGGAGCATGCCGAGCCGGTTGCGGCACAAATGCCCTCGATATTGAGGTTCATTATCAGGCTTTCGCCCTCAACTGCCGAGAAAACAAAGGAGCTGTTTCCGGGCAGACGGTTTTCAGGATGACCTGTCAGTGCGCTCTGAGGAATCTTAGAAAGCACACCCTCCTGCAATCTCTTGGAAAGTGAGCGGACATAAGCGGCTTCTCTCTCCATTCTTTCACCCTTGATACGAGCAGCCTCGCCAAGTGCCACGATGGAAGGCACATTTTCTGTACCCGAGCGTCTGCCCTTTTCCTGACCGCCACCGGTGATGATGGGCAGGGGCATAAGTCCCGAGCGGATATACAGCGCGCCAACACCCTTGGGCGCATTGATCTTATGTCCCGAAAGAGAAAGCAGGTCAATACCCAACTCTTTTACATTGAGAGGAATGTGACCAAATGCCTGAACCGCATCTGTGTGGAACAGAACACCGCGGTCGTGACAGATATCGGCGATCTCCTTAAGGGGCTGAATGGTTCCTATCTCATTATTAGCCGCCATAACGCTGACAAGGGCGGTATCCTCGTTGATAGCATTTTTAAGTGCCTCAATATCAACTACGCCATAATTGTCAACGGGCAGATAAACAACATCATAGCCTTCATTTGCCAATGCTTCGGCAGTATGAAGTATAGCGTGATGCTCTATCTTTGTGGTAATGAGGCGCTTTTTACCCTTTACCTGCTTGGAATGCATCACTCCGCGCAGTGCAAAGTTATCAGCCTCGGTGCCGCTTCCCATAAAAAATATTTCTTTAGGATCAGCACCCAAAACCTCGGCAACCTGCTTTCTTGCCTCTTCGACGGCTGCCTTTGCCCGCTGACCGAGAGTATAAAAGCCCGCGGAGGGGTTTCCGTACTCGCCCGTAAGATAGGGCATCATTTTATTAAGAACTTCTGCGGCAACGGGTGTGGTTGCGGCATTGTCTGCATATACAAATCGCTTTTCCATGTGGTTTTTGCTCCTTTGCGATAGAAACGATTAAAAGGTTGTTTAATTATTATCTCCGTATACAAATATACGATATTTTTTGCCAATATGCAAGAGGGAAATTATATTTCTTGCTCCGCAGGAGGATGAATTGCAGACGAGGTCTGCATGAATTGACTTTCTGCCGAAAATCATGAATTGGCTGCGCCATGAATTGCAATAGCCTCCCTCTCCGAGGGAGGTGGCACGCGATAGCGTGACGAAGGGAGTCTATTGCATGAAGGTGTTGCCTACGGCAACAAATTTGTTAGGCGGGAGGCAGCGGGCTGCCTCCCCTACGGTGTACTGTGAGCGATAGAAATGCGCCTCAAATTAGCTTCGGTAAATTGTAGATTTCGTCGCGAGTAGCGAAGCGGCGACGCGGTGTTGAATGACATCACGGTGTGATGTCAGACCCGCGGCGTGACCGAGCCGCAGCGAGAGAGTAATGTGAGTGAAGACAGACGGGAGGGGAAACCCCTCCCCTACGGTGTACGGCAAACACTCGCAGACACAGAATAATTAACGAATCGGTAAATCGATGAATTTCTTCGTGAGACAAGTAACTGACACTGTGACAGTACTTTGTGTACGGCGCAGGGACAGTTACGCAGTATTCACGGAGAAAGGCGCGATTTACAAAAATTTCTTACTTTCTATAACCGCCAATTCATCACAGCGGTTGTTATATGGATTCTCCGCATGTCCCTTTACCCAGATCAGGGTAATGTCGTGCTTTTTCCATAGCTCATAAAGCCGTTGCCACAGCTCCACATTGAGTACAGGCTTATTATCGGCTTTTTTCCAGCCTTTTTTCATCCAGCCGTAGATCCAACCCTGATTAAAGGCATCGGATACATATTTTGAGTCGGTATACAGTGATATCTGGCAGCTTTCCTTAAGCGCTTCAAGAGCCTTGATAACTGCGGTCAGCTCCATTCGGTTATTGGTGGTCTGTGCCTCACCGCCCGAAAGCTCCTTTTCTCTTTCACCATAGCGCAACACCACACCCCAGCCGCCGGGGCCGGGGTTACCGGAGCAAGCTCCGTCGGTGTATATTTCCACGTGTTTTTTCATAGTTTATGCGTTTTCTTCAGGAATTTCAGTCTCAGATACGGGATTTTCAAGATTTTCTGCTCCCTCTTCCGATTCTTCATCCTCTTCACGAGTGGTCAGGGTTACAGATATGACCTTGACACCCTCTTCAAGGCGGATAAGATATACGCCCTGAGAAGCGCGGGCGCAAATTCTCACGCCCTCCACCTTTGTACGGATGACAACACCTGCGGAATTGATGATTATCATATCATCCTCGCCGCTTGTTATCTTAAGAGCCGCAAGCAGACCGGTCTTTTCGGTGAGATTATGTACCTTGACGCCCTGAGTGCCGCGGTGTGCCTCTCTGAAGTCTTCACATTCGGTCAGCTTACCAAATCCGTTTTCTGTGACGGTCAATACATACTTGCCGTCGGAAGCCTTGCCCGCGCCGATAACATAGTCACCGTCACGGAGCTTGATTCCGCGGACACCGCCTGCCTCTCTGCCCATGCAACGGACCTCGTTTTCGTCAAAGCATACTGCCGCGCCGTTACGGGATGCAATAAATATCTTATCATCGCCGTGGGTCAGCATAACAGAAACAAGCTCGTCGCCCTCGTCGAGACCTATTGCCTTGACACCAGCCTTGCGGGCGGTGTTGAGCATACTCAGCTGAATACGCTTGGTAGTGCCCCGCTTGGTGACAAAGAAGATATAATCTGTATCGTTAAACTCCTTGATGTGGATTCCCGCAGTTACCTGCTCATCGGGAGCAAGCTGCAGCAGATTGACAATATTCATACCCTTTGCAGTGCGGCTTGCTTCGGGAATCTGATAACCCTTAAGTCTGTGAACCTTACCCATATTGGTAAAGAACAGAATAATCTCGTGGGTAGAAGCGGTAAAGATAGTGTCAACAGTATCCTCCTCGCGGGTGGTCATACCGGTAACACCTCTGCCGCCGCGACGCTGTGCGCGGTAAGCGGAAGCGGGCATTCTCTTAATATAACCCATACGAGTGAGAGTAAACACACTCTCCTGCTCCTCGATAAGATCCTCGATATCCACCTCTTCGGGGTTATCCTGTATCTCTGTCTTGCGCTCGTCACCGTATTTATCACGCATAGCGATAAGCTCGTCCTTGACAACACCCAAAAGCTTTTGTCTGTCGGCAAGCAGACTCTCATAGTACGCAATGCGCTCCTGAAGCTCATCATATTCAGACTGAAGCTTTTCGCGGTCAAGTCCCTGAAGAGCCTTAAGGCGCATATCAAGAATAGCCTGAGCCTGAATATCATCAAGACCGAAGCGAGCCATCAGGTTTTCCTTAGCATCATCATAGCTGTTGCGGATTATCTTGATGACCTCGTCGATATTATCCTGAGCAATAAGCAGACCTTCCAGCAGATGAGCGCGCTCCTCTGCCTTCATCTTGTCATACTTGGTACGGCGGGTGACTATTTCCTCTTGGAAAGCCAAATACTCGTCAATAATATGACGCAGAGAAAGTATCTTAGGCTGACGCTGATTATCAACCAGCGCAAGCATATTTATAGAGAAATTGGACTGCATTGCAGTCTGTGCATAAAGTCTGTTCAGCACCACCTGAGGATTTGCATCGCGCTTGACCTCGATAACGATACGCATACCCTTGCGGTCGCTTTCGTCACGGATGTCAGAAATACCCTCAAGGCGCTTTTCGGTGACCTGATCTGCCATATTTTTGATAAGCATACGCTTATTTACCTGATAAGGCAGCTCGGTCACTATAATTCTTGTTCTGTCCTTGTTAAACTCTTCAAACTCGCAGCGAGCGCGCATAACCACGCGGCCGCGTCCTGTTGCGTAGGCTTCCTTGATGCCCGCTCTACCCATAATAATTCCCTTTGTGGGGAAGTCAGGGCCGCTGACGTGCTGCATCAGGTCGGCAAGTGTTGCTTCGGGATCGTCAAGCACGCAAATGCAAGCGTTGATGACCTCGGTAAGGTTATGAGGGGGAATATTAGTTGCCATACCTACCGCAATACCGCTTGAGCCGTTTACAAGCAGATTGGGGAATCTTGCAGGCAAAACGCGAGGCTCCTTGCGGCTCTCATCAAAGTTGGGGTCCCAATCGACTGTATCCTTCTTGATATCATCAAGCATGGTTTCGGCAATTTTGGACATTCTTGCCTCGGTATAACGGTATGCTGCAGGGGGATCACCATCGATAGAACCGAAGTTACCGTGACCGTCAACAAGCATATAGCGCATAGAAAAGTCCTGAGCAAGACGAACGAGAGCATCATAGACCGATGCGTCACCGTGGGGATGATATCTACCCAAAACGTCACCGACGCAGGTAGCGGACTTTTTAAAAGGCTTGTCACTGGTCAGACCGTCCTCATACATTGCGTACAAGATACGGCGATGAACCGGCTTTAAGCCGTCACGGACATCGGGCAGTGCTCTGCCGACAATAACCGACATAGCATATTCAATATAAGAGTTTTTCATTTCCGAAACAAGCTCGGTATTGACTATCTTCTGCTCGGGAAACATTATGTCTTCGGGCTTGTAATCTACATTTCTTTTAGCCATCTTTTTTCTCCTTAGAAGTCAAGATTGACCGCATATTTTGCGTTCTTTTCAATAAACTCTTTTCGAGGCTCTACCTTTTCACCCATCAGCAGTGAGAAGGTCTCGTCTGCAAGTATTGCATCCTCAAGAGTTATCTTCTTAAGAGTTCTCTTTCCGGGATCCATAGTAGTCTCCCAAAGCTCCTCGGGGTTCATCTCACCAAGACCCTTATAGCGTGAAATATCTATCTTGGCATTTTCGTTATCACCGCGCATCTCGGCAGAAACGGCATCGCGCTCCTCGTCGGAGAATGCAACGCGGGTCTCCTTACCCTTTTTCAGCTTATAGAGAGGAGGTACTGCGGCATAAACATAACCGCCGTCAATAAGAGGTCTCATATATCTGAAGAAGAAGGTCAGAAGCAGTGTTCTGATATGGCTGCCGTCAACGTCGGCATCCGCCATAATAACAACTTTGTGATAACGAAGCTTGCTTATATCAAACTCGTTGCCAAGTCCCGCACCCAAGGCGATAATGACCGGCTGAAGCTTATCATTGCCGTATATCTTATCGGGGCGAACCTTTTCAACATTGAGCATCTTACCCCACAGGGGAAGTATTGCCTGATAGCGGGAGTCTCTTCCCTGAGTTGCGCTGCCGCCTGCAGAATCTCCCTCGACGATGTATATTTCGGTAAGTTCGGGGTTATTTTCGTTGCAGTCGCGGAGCTTATCGGGCATTGCCGCGCCGCCAAGTGCGGTCTTTCTGCGGATATTTTCACGGGCGCGCTTTGCCGCCTCTCTTGCCGAAGCGGCAAGTATCGCCTTTTCCATAATTGCCTTGGCAACAGCGGGATTTTCTTCAAAGAAAGCCGAAAGCTTTTCCGAAACAAGTCCTTCAACAAAGGTACGGATATAAGCGTTGCCCAGCTTGGTCTTAGTCTGACCCTCAAACTGAGCCTCCTCAAGACGGACAGAAATAACGCAGGTAAGACCCTCACGCACATCGTCACCCGAAAGCTTGTCATCATCCTTAAGCAGCTTAAAGCGGTGACCGTAATCATTCATAACTCTGGTCAGTGCCGCCTTAAAGCCAGTCTCGTGCATACCACCCTCGGGTGTACGGATATTATTTGCAAAAGAAAGGAAAACCTCAGAATAACTGTCGGTATACTGCAGAGCGATAGCAGCATCCGCCTTTTCCATTTTTCCGTCAAAATAGATTACCTGCTCGTGGAGGGGATTTTTTCCGTTGTTTTGGTAGGTTACAAACTCACGGATACCGCCCTCATAGCACATAGTATCCTGACGAGTTTCTTCACTGCGCAGATCGGTAAGAGTAATACGCAGACCCGCATTAAGAAATGCCTGATCACGCAGACGCTTGAACAGGGTGTCATAATCAAAAACAAGGGTGTCGAATATCTCTCCGTCGGGCTTAAAGGTAACCGATGTTCCGGTCTCATCACTGTCACCGGTTATCTGCATAGGCTTTACAGTCTTGCCCTTTTCAAAGGACATTTCGTGTATCTTGCCCTCGTTGCAGACCTTGACGCTGAGCCACTCGGACAAAGCATTAACTACCGATGCGCCAACACCGTGAAGACCGCCCGCTACCTTGTAACCGCCGCCGCCAAACTTACCGCCTGCGTGCAGAACGGTAAAAACAACCTCAAGGGTAGAAATACCCATCTTGGGGTGCTTACCGGTAGGTATACCGCGTCCGTTATCGCTGACAGTAATGGTATTATCCTTGTTTATAGTTACTTCGATATGGGTACAAAAGCCCGCAAGTGCCTCGTCTATGGAGTTGTCAACTATTTCATAAACAAGATGATGCAGACCGCTTTCGCTGGTGCTGCCTATGTACATACCGGGGCGCTTTCTTACCGCTTCCAGTCCCTCTAATACCTGTATCTGACTTTCGTCATAGGCTGTTTGGACTTTTTCGATCTCGCTCATAAATACCTCCAAAATATGGAAAGTTAAAATAGGTTTTCCAAATCTGTATTGTTATTATTAATTCGTTTTTCAAGTGTCTTTGCGCTGAGCTGACAAATATAAACAGTGTCTCCGTCAAACTCTCTGCAAATAACCGCCGATTTAGGCAATTCCTCGGCAACCACTATTACCCTGCCCTTATTCTCGGCAGCTTTCAAAAATGCGCGGGTATGCTTGGATCCGGTTGAGGTGTCCATATCTATAACCGCTATAACAGAATCAAAAGGAACTGTTATATCTTTACCAAGATGAAGATACATAAGAAATAACCTTTCAAAAGAATTGATGATTTCTCGCTTCGCTCCATGAATTGATTTTCTATCGAAAATCATGAATTGGCTTCACCATGAATTGCAATCTTCGATTGCATGAATGTGTCGGCTCCGCCGACCTAAATAATGCGTTGCCGTAGGCAACACCCTCATGCAGACAGACTCCTTCCACCACTACGTGGTCCCGCTCCCTCATTGAGGGAGGCTGTTGCAATTCATGAGCCGAAGGCTCAATTCATGACGATTTATCGTCAATTCATGCACCAAAGGTGCAATTCATTCAATATTTATTATCTTCGTTTCGCTGCCGTTTATATCTATCTCATTACAGCAGGATATAAAGGTCTGTCCGCCCAAAGCGTGGCTTGCTATAAACCTTTGTCTCGGCTCGTCAAGCTCGCTCATAACATCGTCAAGCAGAAGCAGAGGATATTCATCACCCTCACGAAGCAGCTCGCGCTCGGCAAACTTCAACGCCACTGCGGCGGTTCGGGATTGACCTTGTGATGCATAGGCTTTTGCATCCCTGCCGTTGATATAAAATATCAGATCATCCTTATGAACCCCCGAAAGACAGCTTTCAGCCGCTATCTCGGCGCTTTCCATAGCTTTAAGATGCTGATGTATCTCCTCGGCAATAAGCTTTGTATCGCCTCTCGGGTCGGAAATTGCCGAAACCGTCTTATATTCCAACTTCAGCTCCTCCTTGCCGCCTGAGATCATTCTGTGAAGCTCCTGCGCCTTTTTTTGAAGTCTGTCACACAGCTCTGCGCGGGCAGAAACTATCTGTGCCCCGTAAAATGCCATTTGATAGTTATATTCGGGCAAAAGAGCCAAGTTTTCGCCTGAGCTGAGTATTTTCTTCTTCTGCTCCAAAATCTTCTCATATCGGCTTAAATTGTCATCATACTTAATACTCAGCTGACAAAGTGCCCCGTCAAGCAGGCTGCGGCGGCGGGCAGAAGGGCCTTTTATAAGAAACAGATCCTCCGGTGAAAAGATAACACAGCGCAAGACCTCGCTCATTTTTGCCTTTTTCTGCACTCTGACATCATTGATGGTCACACTTCCGCGGCCTCGGGCGGGAATAGAAAGCTTGATCTCAAAATCTCTGCCGCGGGATGTGGCATTGGCAAACACAAAAGCGCCATCGGTCTCCCATTTTACAAGCTCAATATTCTTTCCCGAGCGCCAAGAGCGCGCCCCCGAAAGAATATATATTGCTTCAAGCAGATTAGTCTTACCCAAGCCGTTTGCACCGGTTATTACATTGACTCGGTCGGAAAAATCAAATACCGCTTCACTGTAGCTGCGATAATTTTTCAAATAAAGCCTGTTTATTTTCACTCAGCGCTCACCGTGATTTCTTTATTTTTAAGGCAGACCTTGTCTCCGGGACGGATCTTTCTGCCCCGCTCGGTGCATACCTCACCGTTAAGATAAACATCACCCTGCTGAATGAGGATCTTTGCTTCACCGCCTGTATAGACAAGTCCCGCAAGCTTAAGCAGACTGTCCAGCTTTATAAACTCGGTAGTAATTGAAATATTCATTATTCTCCTGCCTTAAGACGGACGGGAAGGATAAGATAAACAAAGCTGTTTCCTTCCACGGGGCGGATGGTGCAGGGTGAAAGCCCGCTCTTCATTTCAAAAATGATCTCCTCTTCGGGACAAGCCTTCAGCGCATCCAGCAGATAAGCGTTATTAAAGCCGATCTCCACAGTTTCGGAGCACTGAGGAATGGTCAGCTCGTCGTAGCTTCGACCCATTGAGGTGATGCAAGTCAGCTTTAAGGAGGTTCCCTCAAAGAGACATCTGACGGGGGTCTTCAGGCGCTCAGAGATAATAATAGAGACGCGCTCTACTGCGTGGATAAGCTCTGACTTATCAAGGCGCAGAGCAATGGGCTGATTTGCGGGAATAGCCGCCTTGTAGTTTATAAACTCGCCTTCAAGCAGACGGGAAACAACTGTGACCGTGTCAAATTCAAAGAGAGCAAACTTCTTTGTGGTAAATACGCAGCAGGGCTCGTCGTTATCGGGCAGAATGCGGGAAAGCTCCTTCAGCGCATCACCGGGAACGATAAAGCGTGCCTCTGGCAGAGTGGTAATAACGCTTTCGTTTCTTACTGCCATACGATAGCCGTCAACGCCAACAACTGTCAGTTGATTTTCCTGCAGCTCAAACAAAGCGCCGGTATGGGTAGGCTTATTTTCATTATCGGAGACCGCAAAAATAGTCTGGTTGATAATGCTCTTCAGTGAAGCATTGGTAAAGTTGATGCCGCAATACTTTTCAACCTCGGGCAACGAGGGGTAATCTGCAGCATTCATTGCCATAATGTTAAACTTAGCAGCGCCGCAGGTAATTGTAACGGCAGGCCTTTCGTCAACATCGATAGTGACAGTCTCGCCTGCAAGCTTACGGACGATGTCACCAAGCACACGGGCGTTGATGACCGCCTGACCGCGGCGTGCAATATTTGCATCTATGGATTTTGTAATGCCGATCTTATAGTTGTAGCCGGTCAGTCTGACGTCCTCTCCGCAGCGGATGAGAATACCCTCAATGACCGAATCTCCCGATTTTGAGGAAACAGCGTGAGAGCATACAGAAATTGCCTCGCTGAGTATGGTTTTTGCACAAGTGAACTTCATTTGTCGCATCCCCTTCTATTATTTTTAAATTCAAATTTATATTAATATTATTATGGCCGTAGATAATGTGGAAAACTGTCCTTTTTATCGGTTTTTTCTTTGTCCCGCCTGATAAAAGTTTTCCCCATACCCTTGTGGAAATGTATTTTCCTTTTCCACCCTTTTCCACAGGGCTCTTTTTCCACAAAGTTTTACATAGTTTTCCACGGGATATTGTGGAAAAATCTTTTTACATATTTTCTATGTTCTTTTTCAGGTCAGCTACGCCGCCCGCGATGTCTCGGTTGGTCTCCATAAGATTGACTATCTTGTTGATTCCGTGCATTGCTGTGGTATGATCCTTGCCAAAGAACTTTCCTATTTCAGTTGTGGACATATCCGCCATTTCCCGCATCAGGAAAAATGCTATCTGTCTTGCAATGGCAACCTCGCTTGCGCGGTTTGAGGACATCAGCTTGTCCTTTCCTACGCAATAAAATGTTGACACCGCATCCAAGATCAGCTCGGGAGTGGGGTGCAGACCGGGGCGCTCCTTGATGATATCGGCGATCGCCTCTTTAACAAGGGGCATATCCACCTTAAGTCCCATAAGATTTTGCATAGCGGCTATCTTATGTACCGCGCCTTCAAGCTCACGGACATTGTTTGTAATGGAAGAAGCAATATACTCGCACATCTTTCCGTCAAGGAATACACCCAGCATCTTGCTCTTTTCCTCAACCAACGCGATCCTTGTTTCAAGGTCGGGAGACTTGACATCAACAAGCAGTCCCATCTCAAATCTGCTCTGAATACGGTCGGTCAGGGTTGCAATTTCTTTAGGAGGACGGTCGGCGGTGCAGACTATCTGCTTTCTTGCCTTAAACAGTGTTTCAAATGTATTAAAGAACTCGGTCTGTACATAATCGGTGTTGCCAAAGAATTGAACATCGTCAACCAAGAACAGGTCAACATTTCTGTACTTTTCGCGGAATCCGTAAATATTGGTCCTGATACCGGAAACCACTTCGTTCAGAAAGTCCTCACTGCTTATGTACAGCACTGTGTGATTGGGGTATCTCTCCTTAAATCTGTTTGCGATAGCATAAAGCAGATGGGTCTTGCCCAGTCCCGCAGGTCCGTAAATAAACAAAGGATTGTAAATGCGCTCGGTATTGAGGTTAAAATCAGCCTCGGCTACCGCATTTGCTGCTGCGTGGGCAAATCGGTTACATGGTCCGACGATAAAGTTTTTAAAAGTATACCCCGAAAAGGCATTTGAGGAGTTCTGCTTGATCCATCTCTGCGCCTCTTCCTCCGTAAGGTATTCGGGACGGAGATTTTTTCCCGTGATTCCGTAAAGAATGTCGCTGACGTTATCTGAAAATCTCTCGATAAGTCCGTCCCTCTCCAAAACAGTGGGCACCGAAATAATAAGTGTATCTCCCTTCAAGGCAATTGCTCTCGCGCTTCTGAAAAAAGTGCCCACAACTATCTCGCCCATTTGTTCGTTCAGTGACTGAATTATGGTATCTAGTAAAGCATTAGGACTCTGCATTATAACCTATCCCCTCTAAATGTAATATCTATTTTTGAAAATCGCGCCTTTCTCCGCAATACTGCATCAGCGTCGTTTGCCGTACAGATAGTACTGCCAAACTTCCGCTTCTTTGTCTTGCGAAGAAACCCATCGATTTTCCCGAATGGCTTTCTTTGAATGTAATCAAATCGCGCCTCTCCGCAATACTGCATCAGCGTTGTTTGCCGTATTGTAGGAGCGACTACCGGTAGTCTTATTAATAAATTGCGATAGCTTAAAATCTATTTGACTTAAAAAACGGCATAGCATACCACGCTCATTATAACACAAAAGCCTTTGCCTTACAATAGTTTCTTATATATTAATTAATAAATATATATACGCGCGCGCACGCGTGAGGACACTTTATGGTAAAAATATACAAAAATTAAAAAAATGGCCTAATTTTTGCAAAAATTGCAAATTTTATAGTGCAAAAAAGGAAAACTTCTGCTATAATATTAGCGCGTTATTCTAAAATACAATTTTGTATTCAAAATACATAATATAAAGGAGAGTTGAAAACAAATGCATAAGTATGTCTATTTGTTTACCGAAGGCAACGCTTCCATGCGTGAGCTGCTCGGCGGTAAGGGCGCTAACCTTGCTGAAATGACCAACATCGGTCTCCCCGTTCCTCAGGGCTTCACCATCACCACAGAGGCCTGCACACAGTACTACGAAGACGGCCGTCAGATCAATGATGAGATCATGGCTCAGATCGAAGAGTACATCGTCAAGATGGAAGAGGTTACCGGCAAAAAGTTCGGCGATCTTGAAAATCCCCTTCTCGTTTCCGTTCGTTCCGGCGCTCGCGCTTCCATGCCCGGTATGATGGACACCATCCTCAACCTTGGTCTTAACGAGGACGTTGTTGAGGTTATGGCAAGAAAGTCCAATAATCCCCGTTGGGATTGGGACTGCTACCGCAGATTTATTCAGATGTATTCCGACGTCGTTATGGAAGTCGGTAAGAAGTATTTCGAAGAGCTCATCGACAAGATGAAGGAAGAAAAGGGCGTCAAGCAGGATATCGAGCTGACCGCTGAAGACCTTAAGGTTCTGGCAAATCAGTTCAAGGCTGAGTATAAGGCAAAGCTTGGCACCGACATCCCCTCCGATCCTAAGGAGCAGCTCATCGGCGCTATCAAGGCTGTTTTCCGCTCTTGGGATAACCCCCGTGCAAACGTTTATCGTCGTGACAATGATATCCCCTACAGCTGGGGTACTGCTGTTAACGTACAGGCAATGGCATTCGGTAATATGGGTGACAATTGCGGTACCGGTGTTGCATTTACCCGTGACCCCGCAACCGGCGAAAAGAAGATGATGGGTGAGTTCCTCACCAACGCACAGGGCGAAGACGTCGTTGCAGGCGTTCGTACTCCTATGCCCATCCAAGAGATGGCTAACAAGTTCCCCGCAGCTTACGAGCAGTTCGTAAAGGTCTGCGAGATCCTTGAAAATCACTATCACGATATGCAGGATATGGAGTTCACCATTGAAAATGAAAAGCTCTATATGCTCCAGACCCGTAACGGTAAGAGAACCGCTCCCGCAGCTCTGCAGATAGCTGTTGACCTTGTTGCCGAAGGCCACAAGACCAAGGAAGAAGCAGTTCTTATGATTGATCCCCGTAACCTCGACACACTTCTCCATCCCCAGTTCGACGCCAAGGCTCTTAAGGCTGCAAAGCCCGTCGGCCGTGGCTTGGGTG
>JAFQUM010000012.1 GCA_017408485.1 Clostridia bacterium
GTCAAAGGCATAGGCGGTGTCTCCTTTTTTTGCATTCAGTTGAATGTACATTTCAGCAGGAACGCCTGCCTCGAGTTTTTCGTAGGTAAGTAGCTTACCGTTTTGGTAAACATCCTTAGGCTTGTCGTTGTTTGTATAAAACGGACTGTTATACAAATTGACCACTTTCGTTTCGTCACCGGCATCGTAGCCGCGCATCTGATCGTGGTATTTGGTGGGCATATCAATGGTAAGATCCACCTTTGTGATGACAGTCTTGCCCGCCAATGTATCTGCCTCAACTGCTCCCGTAAGTACAGTTAAATTGAAGGTGGGAACTAATCCTATGATCATCACCATAGCGAGCAGTGTACTCAAAATTCGTTTTAATGCTTTTTGTTTCATAAATATCCTCCTTTCATATTGCTTCGGGAATCATTTACTGATAACTCCCGCGATCATCTGCTTCAAAAGATTTGAATCCTTTGCGGATATGCTGCCGTCGCCGTCAATATCAGCCGCCGCAAATTCAGCGCTTCCCGCTTTATAATCATTGACGCCTGCAATTGCTCTCTTCATAAGATTTGAGTCCTTTGCAGATACCGATGTGTCAAGGTTGATGTCGCCGAGGAGGACCTCGGAGAGGTTTATTTCAAGATCAACGTTATGGGTCACGTCGGAAAGACTAGTATATACGGTCGCTCTGTAATCAACGTGGCCCGCCTTCTGTACGGTGAGCACGTAAGTGCCTGCCTCAACGTAGGGGAAATTATATGTGACGGAGTTTCCGCTCTTTACTTCCTTAAGGAAGGGCTCCGTCTCTCCTTCTTTATATAGGGTGATGGTCACGCTTTCCTCAGGATCACCAAAGCTCGTAACCTCTCCTCTTATATTCACGTAGGTAGTATGGCTTTCATATACAGCCGTAAAGCTCATATTTCTTGAGACCTCGATAGTATCACCGGGGGCGTACGTGCAGCTGATGCCATTCCAATGGGAAAATCCGAAGCCCCACTGCGGAGTGAAGGCGCACTCGGGCAGGATGAGCTCTCCTGCGCTCATAAGAACGGGTGCCATTTCCCCCTCCCCTCCGTTTGCCTTGAAGGTGACGACAAAGACCTCTTCCCACACAGCCGTGAGCTTCTTATTTGCAAAAACGCTGATCTTCTCGCCGGGGGCATATTCAATTCCGTCCACCATCCATGCCTTGAAGCGCATTCCTGCAGGGGCATAGAAGGGGCACTCGGGAAGCGTATATGAGCCCACTACAAAGCTTGCGGGTCCGTATGCTCCCTCCCCTCCGTTTGCATCAAAGACTACGGAATATGAGGAAAGATCTCTCGTCCTCCACATGGCGGTGAGCACCGTATCATCGGTTATTCTGAGCGCCGTTCCCGGAACGAGAATGATATTCGTATCATTAAGGCGCCAGCCTGCAAAAGACTCAAGCTCCGTAGGAGGAGCAAAGCTGCAGGAGGGCAGGATATATTCGCCAACAACGCCGCGGACATTCTTCATCGTTCCCGAGCCGCCGTTTGCATTAAAGACCACCTTATAGGTGATAAGAGGCTCCCTTTGCCAAATGGCTTTGACTACTGTATCACAAAGGACGGTGACAGTATCGCCGGGGCGGTACTGCTTTCCGTCAACGCTCCAGCCGCCAAACATCTGCCCAAGGGGAGCAGTAAAGCTGCAACGGGGCAAGGTATATACTCCGTAGACGCTTGCGCTCTTCATCTCTCCCGAAGCGCCGTCGCCGTCAAAGGAAACGGTTGGAAGAATGGGTGGCAGATCAAAGGTGACCCAAAAGTAATCAAATCTCTCGTCCTTTTGAAATCTTGTTGCGCTTACCGTGCCGTTTGGAGTTTTCAGGGTAACGTCACTGCACTCAAGGCTGTCTGCGTCGTATCCGTCATCAGGAAAGATCCTTACGGAAAGCTTATAGAGTATTCCCTTCTCGATCACGGCATCGTAATACACAGGCGCGAAATCGCCTCCGAAGCCGTAATCATAATAGCTGTCGTCATAGAAAAGATATGCAACGTAGTAGCCTCCCTCGGGAAAACGGAGGTTTTCGGAGCAGGTGACAGAAACGTTGTACACAGGCTCGCCTGCAGTATATCCGTCGATCTCAAATTCTATCTTATCTATGGGTACGGTCTCTATCTGAGGGAGTCTGAACACGATATAATAGCCGCCGGAATTCTCTCCCGACGAATAGAACTGAGCATCATCCATACCTGCGATGCCCACCTTATTGCCGTCAAATATGCGGCCGTCGAAAAAGTCCTCGGGGATGCTGTAGCCATCCTCTACGGAAAAGCCGATCTGTATATAATAATCTCTTGCGCTCTCAAAAACGCCCGCTCCGTCAAAAACTCCGTTACCGTAACCGAAGCTGTCCCTCCAGATCATATACGAGTGACCCTCGTATACGGAGCCGTAGCCGCTGCCCGTAATGCTGAGATGCTCGGTCACAGAGTCTGCCGAAATGTCCGTAATCTTTTTGCCCTTTGAGTAGCCGTCTACGGAAAAGAGCAGCTTTTCGGCCGTAAGGTCCTCGCCGTGAGCTCTCGGAAGATCAAAGCGTATCCTGTATGAGCCGTCCTCAAGCTCTACGGGGTCTGAGGAAGCCTCAAGTCCGTCAAAGACGGAGTCGCCGCAGAGATCTACGTTTGTGCCGATGATGTAATTCAGGTACCCCTCATCTATCCTGAAGCAAACGTAGAGAGAATAGCTGTCAGAGGTGGAAAGGGTATCGTCGGCCGAAAGGATCTCTGAGCCTTTGAGATAATAGCCGTGTCCGTAGCCGCCCTCGCAAAGGGTGATATGTGGGGCATCCTCGATCTCAACGGATATGCTGCCCGCCCTCATTCCATAGCGGTATTCCTCGGGGGCGCATACTTTGAAAAGCGCATATGCCACAGATGGCAGTGCTTTTCGCTCTATGTATATTTCAAGATCGTGACATACGTTGATAACGTCGCCGACGGCGTAAGCCTCATACTCGCCGTCGCCGTCAGTATCTATATCCCAGCGGTCAAAGGTATAGCCGTCAAGGACATTAAAATCGTCTGCGGGAAGAGTATATTCTCCCGCGCTGACCGTTACCGTTCGCACAGGGTATTCCCCCGTTTCCGGGTCAAGCATATAGCGGTCGATGAAGGTCAGAGTATAAGTCGCCTCCTGCGCCCCTGCCGAAAACGGCAGGGTTGGCAGGAGCATTACAAGGCAAAGCAGAAGGCTGAGCGCTTTTTTTAAGGCTTTTACTTTCATATCTTTGTCCTCTCTTTCGTAAAAATCACGCTTTATGGCAGTATCAGATAATTCCTGAAATGATCTGCTTCAAGAGGTTTGAATCCTTTGCGGAAATGCTTCCGTCGCCGTCGATATCCGCCGCCGCAAATTCAGCGCTTCCCGCTTTATAATCGTTGACGCCTGCAATTACTCTCTTCATAAGATTTGAGTCCTTTGCAGATACCGATCCGTCAAGATTTATGTCGCCGAGGAGGACGTCGCCGGATCCTGCGGCGCCCTCTGTAAAGGTATAGTAGATATATACTGCGCTGCTGCTTGCGTATACCGCATCCCAGCCGAGGCGCTCAGTTACCTGCTCGCCGTCAATATATGCCGCAACGGGAGAAACAAACTGAGAAGCGTTTACGCCACCGATCTGGGTAGGAACAATCTTGATCTCCACCTTGTAACGCTCACCGGAACGGAAGGTATCTTCGCCAAAGAGCAAATTGTCTTCACAATCGTACCAGTTCACATACTCCACGGTGTACAGTTCGGGATAAGCCGTGGTAATCTCTCTGTCAGGTATCTTATCTCCCTGCGGCGCATCCAAATCGTAGATCATGATCGTGGAAACATCCTGTTTCTTGCAGGTAAAGTTGTACTGCACCTGCTGATACCAAGCACAGTCTCCGCCTGTGGTAAGGGGTGCGGCGGCATAACCGTTGACCGTGGCGGTTACGGTAGGCTCGTAGTCCTTGGTATGGGCAAACTCAAAGCCGTCCTCGGTAATCACGTATACACGTACCTCGTACTCGTGACCGGCAATGAAGGTTTCATTCTCATATACCCAATCGAAGTCTGTCACGTCATACCAGCCAATGCCGTTTTTGATGAAATACCACTGCTCGGGCGGATTCTTCCAATAGATATCCTCATAGGCATTCTTGGCGGTATTCATCTGATAGCCGCCACCGCGGATGGAATAGGTATAATCGGGTCTTTTCCCTGCTACGGGAGCAGTAACGTTTTCCACGATGATATTTTCTATAACGGAGTCGCTGCACTCGCCGAAGTCGTATTCCACGGTGACGTAGCGAGAAATGTCCTGATCGTAGGCCTTAATTACGTTGGCGTAATAGCCGTTGACCGTGGCAGATACGTCGGGAACGATGGAACTGCCGTTATCGTACAGCGGGAACTCATAGCCGGACTTGGTTTGGATGTCCACAACGAACTTGTAGTAATAGCCCGACATAAAGCTGTGGTTTGAGTTGATCTCCCACCAGTCATAACCGTCGGAGGACATATACCACTTGCGGAACTCGGTGTAGTTGCCGCTTCCGCCCACGGCGTAGTAAGCATCGCTGCCACAGCCCACGGTGTAGGAGGGTTTCTGTCCCTCCTTGGGAGCGGTGACGGTCAGATCAACCTCGGGTACGATGTTGGGACAAACGCCGAAGTCAACGGACATTACGATGCCCTTTTGGGCGTTACCGCCGTGAGCATTGACGGTGGCGGTTTTATAGCTGATTTCAGCGCTGGTCAAAGGATTAGCAAACCTCACACCATTGTCGGCGACAAGAGTAACTTCCACACGGTAGGAGCTACCCGCCTCAAAGCGCGGGGCATATGCCAGATTCAGCGCTTCTCCGTTTTTATACCACACGATAGAATCCACTGTGCAGCCCTCGGGCACCCAGTACACCTCTTCAGGATAAACGGTAGCGCTTTCACCCGCTACAGGAGTCTCGACGTAGATTTCTACTTCGGAAATCTCCTGATAGACCTCAACATAGCCGTCGGCAGTGCCACGGGTGGCGGGGTCGGCATTGACACCGTTGACGGTCATCACACAGCCTTCCATCACGTAGTCATCCAGCGTATCGGCGGCATAGCGACCCAGTCTGATGCCATCCGTGGACATACCGTAGATGCGTAGACCGCAGTCGTTCCAAATCGCGATGCCATGGTCCAGGTCACCATCGCCCATATCGCGCTCAACGTAGAACTTACCATCAAAGATACTGACAGAAAGGGAGCGTGTTTCTCCCTCTTCGCCAATAGCCATTGCGCAGATGCCGTCATCACCGCCGTAAACCTCACCGATGACGGTCGCGCCGTTTTGAATGCTGACGCTGCCGCGACGCGCATTGATACCGTAGCAGTAACCCGTGTGGTAGCCATTGCTTCCGCGAACGGTAGCACCGTCCACAGTCAAGTGACCACCGTCTACCGTAATGGCACTGTTTACAAAATACAGCGTGCCGCCCGCATAGGTCAGACTACCGGGACCGTGGATATAGAGACTGGAATTGGCAGCGTCTGTCAAAGTTAACAGCTGGATATAGTACTTCAAATCATAGTTGCCGGTCAACGGACAGCTAAAGACCGCATCGCCCAGCAGATTCAAGTCCTTTGTTCCCTGCACCAAAATAGCGGTCCTTGTAATACCGCCGGGGTTTTGTTCCTCATTATGAGGAATGGCAGGCAGCATATCCTCCACATCGCCGAGAGCAACGTAGCGGATATCCTCGTTCTCCATCGCGTACTTGAACTCGTCATAAGAGTAGCAGACCATGGGATAGTGAGAACCGCTGCCCTCGCCGGGTTTTGGCTGAGCGGTGTATGTGATATACACCTTCAGATGCGAACCACCGCTATACGTAT
Source organism: Clostridia bacterium (assembly GCA_017408485.1). Taxonomy (GTDB): domain Bacteria; phylum Bacillota; class Clostridia; order Oscillospirales; family Butyricicoccaceae; genus RGIG3513. The sequence continues at coordinate 5,887 of JAFQUM010000012.1, forward strand.
CGGTCTCAATATCTACAAAACCGGCATGTGTATGCTGGTAATCGTTCAGCACCAGAGTGGGATTTTCCGCAAAGCGGTGGGTGGTCACATACTCGTCCTTGACGACAAGCTCGAATTCAAGACGGTATTTTTTGCCCACTTCAAGGTCGATGGAAGCAATGCTGTCAATTTTTTTCTCCGTCTCCACATTATACCACTCGTAGTAATTCGAAAAGCGAATTTCATAGGGTGCATTCTGTTGGGTGTGTGAAGTGGTGAAGGGCAGGCCGGAGGTAAGATTATCTCCGCCGCGGATCAGGTAAAAGTCTTCGTCGCCCGCTTTTGCGTCCAGAGTAACGGTGTTGATGGGTTCCAGATCGGTGACATTGTAGGTGTAGGTTACAGTAGCAACAGTACGGTCATCGGAAAGGCTGACAACGCCGTATTCCTCTTCCCCCTGCATACCCTTCTGCGCCAGCAGGTTTTCGGAGAACTTGTAACCGGGAAGAGCGGTCAGCTCGATCATATGAACGTATGTGTTGCCCGCTTCGAATCGGTTCTCACCGGTGGAGGTGTCCCATGTACAGTCACTACCCCAGCTGCCGGTGTTCCATTCCTCGCGGGTGATGGCACAGTTATTATAGATCAGTCTTGCGGGATCCGGCATTTCGCCGCCGTCCGCGTGCATGCCGTAATAGACCATGGACACCTTGTTGATGTCGGGATAAGTGCGTTCTCCGGGGATGCGGAAAGTGAATCGGACAAACATAACAGTGCGGTCATCATTGAAGCCCGTGACCTCATAGTCCCACATGGAGCGCTCCGGCCCCATCAGATGCACGGTGGCGTTTTCCGCAAATGTATAGCCGCTATTCGCTTCGAAATAGAAGTAGTCGGTGGTATAGCTTTTGCCTGCCTCAAATTCATAACCGCGGTCATAATGGTGACCGATGTTAGCCGAGATCAGCACGCCGTTTTCATCCCGCCATTCCGAGCCGTTCCACGTGCGGCTGTACGGCTCGCCGTCGGGGATGTCGGGCATAAAGTGGCTCACTTCCATGCCTGCACAGGGAATGTTGTCCGCCGCGATCTTGCCCACGACCTCTGCGATCTCATTTGCGCCCTTTTGACGGAAGATAGCATACAGGAACTTATCGCCGGTGGCAGTAAAGGAATATTCGGCCTCTCTGGAAATGGTGGCACCCTGCGTGCCCTGCCGCCATTCCACGAATACGTAGCCCGGTGTGGGTGCTGCTTTCACCGTCACGGCAGTTCCCTCGACTGCGGGGCAGGTTTCGCCCGCAGAAGTCCAGTCTACAACACCCGCATTGGTTTCCAAATACACCTGACCGCCGCTGTCCATGACGTCGAGGGTATCGTCATAGGCATAGGCACCGATGGTGTAGAGCGTGGTGGATACGGGACCGGTATAGCGGGGGCTTTCGTTGTAAGCGCTGTCTCTGGCATTTTCGGCGGTGGCCTTCACAGCAAAGAACCAATCCTCACCGATGGTTGCCACGGAGCTGAAATCAAAATACGTATCCGTAGTCGTCCAGTGGTTATAGCCGGAACCGCTGGGCTGGTAGAGATAAACGGTATAGCTTTCCGCGCCGTCAACGGCACTCCACCCCGCCATATTGCCGTTCCAATGGAGGTTGGTAGGGGCTTCCAGCTTGCCGTAGGGACTGGAATATAAAAGGTTAACCCCGTCTGATTTATCGGCAACGTTATTTCCCTTAGGAATCAGAGCAATCTTTACGGTTCCCGAATCCTTTCTCGCATTGTTTAGCTCCTCTTGTAGCGCGTAGAAGCGGGAGGTCAAGCCATTGACTGCTTTGAAAAGGCCGTCTCCCATCCAAATATTAAGGTCATACGAGGTGGCACCGGGAACTTCGCTCCAGTTCAGAGAGCCGGTATCCGTCACAGTAAATTTGACTATTCCGTTGTTGCCCCACATAGTCTGTGCCGTCAAGCCGCTGCCAATGACATGCCCTCTGCGGTAGCTTTCGTTATACTCACTCGGGCGGTAAGAACCCGTTGAGGTTGCCCGAACAGCAAAGTACCATCCGTCGCTGATGCGGGTGGCCACATCGGGATAATTAGTGCAATTAAAATAGGAGTCTGCAAGATCGTAATGGTTGTAGGCACCGCCGCTGGGTTGATACAGATAAAGGGTATATCCGTCGGCATTTGCCACGTCATCCCAATCTGCGTTGCCGTTCACATCCCATTTCAGATTAGAGGGAGCCTCCAACTTGGGATAAGGGCTGGAATACATAAAGGAAACCCGATCTCCGTTTCCTGCTTCCACGCCGTTGGCATTGATAATAATCTGCACGGTGCCGGAGTCTTTTTTATATTTGTTCAACTCGTTCACCAAATCGTAGCTTCGCGAGGTATTTCCTTCTTCGCTTTTGAAAAGGCTACCGTGCATATAGATGTTAAGATCGTAGCTTGTTGCACCGGGGACGACGCTCCAGGTCAGTACACCGGAATCATCCAGAGTAAACTGAATTCTTCCGTTGTCTCCCCATTTGACTTCAGATTTCACTTCATCCGCCGCAAAGGCAGTCAATGCGGATACCGGTATCATACTAATGATCATAACAAGTGCCAATAAGATACTTGTAAATTGTTTTGAAACTTTATGTTTCATTGTTTCTTCCTCCTTGTGGATTGTTTTCTTGGTAGCCCACTACTTTTTGCAAAATCTTTTTACCGCAGTGGGGGCAATATAGTGAGCCAGATGCTAACACCGTATCGCATTCAGGACAGCATTTGTGCTGCCGTTTGTAATGGTCAAAAAGAGTTTCGCTTGATAGTTGCTCCCCGCAATCAGGACAGCTACGGAATCTTGTATTGACCATCTTTCTGCATTTCGGACAGACCTTAGTTTTCTTCATTACGTTCGGGCCGTAGCCGAAATCTTCCATGTTTTTGTATCGCAGTTGTTCAGTCGGACTCATTACCCACACTCCTTTCCGTAATACACAAGTGGTTTGCCGCAAGCAGGACAAAGCTGTGCAGGATCTTCTATTTTTGCACCGCAGTTTTTGCAGAACTTTGCTTCCGTTTCAAAGGGAGCACACTCGACACATTCCAAAACCTCTACGTTGAACATCACGTCGGAAACAAACTTACCGCATTTGTGACAAGGGTTAAAATGCTGTTTGCCCTCATTTTCCCAAGCAAGCTGTAATTCTTCTTCGGGTGTATCGGCTTTGTATGGCTTTGTAGTGCAGACAAGAGTGCTGGACAGGTCGCAGTAGAACTTGTAGATGTTTCCACCTGCATCGGCAACGATCTTGTAGGTAGCAATCATTTTTTCTTTATTCACACGGCCTATCCTCCTTTCGCGAAATCAATGAGTGAACTTTGACGAATTCCCAAAGTCTACTCGTTCACTATTGAAAATTTCAACACTTTGTGATATAATACAAAAAATCTTTCTGTCAGTGTAAGAGACATACTTACACTAATTGCATTATAATTATAAAGGTTCCTAGATGATTTGTCCCCATACTAAAAGTATGGGAAAGGGTGATTTTTTCAAAAAAGTATAGGAATTTTTAAGTTAGACCGCCTATTAAAAAAACACGGTCGGAGGAGATCAGAATGAAGAAGTTATTTGCAAGTACACCTATCTTGCTGTTTTTAATACTTTGTTTGTCGGGATGTAACGCTGTCGGAGCAAAAAGCGCAAGCCTAACAATCATCTACGGAGCTGCCGCCATGCTTTCTTTATTGCTTCTGATTGGTTGTTGCCGATTGGTACGCAAAAACAAGGCTTGGCTTGTTATGCTGTTCTCATCGGTGCTTGTGGTAAACATTGGATATACATTCCTGGCGTTATCCACAAGTCTCACGATGGCGCTATGGGCAAACCGTGTGGCATATCTCGGCTCGGTATTTTTACCTTTTGCAATGCTGATGATTATATTAAACGTTACCGGCACAAAGCATCCAAAATGGTTGCGTGGCGCTTTGGGAACGCTATCCATTGTGGTGTTCCTCGTTGCTGCAAGTTCGGGTGTTTTGCCGATTTACTACAAAGAGGTTTCTTTTGCGGTAGTGAACGGCGTTTCCACGCTTATAAAAGTGTACGGGCCGTTGCATCCGTTATACCTTGTTTATCTGCTCGGTTACTTCGCCGCTATGGTTACGGTCATCATCCGTGCGCAGATTAAGAAGACTATCGACACCACAGCACACGCTGTTATCCTTGCGATTGCGGTATTTGTCAACATCGGGGTGTGGTTTATTGAGCAAATGACAAGCATTGAATTTGAAATGCTGTCCATTTCATATATCATTAGCGAGCTGTTTTTACTTGGCATCCATCTTGTTATGAACGAATACCAACGGATGAAGAAGATCGTGAGGCAGGTCGAGTCGGTACGGGGCTATTCCGAAGCTGAAACTTCCACACCGGATGTGATGCTTGAAAGGCCTGTGGAGAGTGATGCCATTGCACCTGAGCGCATCGAGGTCTTTATGATGGGACTGAAAACGCTGACACCTACAGAACGGGATATCTATGATGCGTATATTGCCAGAGTTACCACCAAGGAGATTATGGCGAATATGAACATCAAGGAATCTACCTTAAAATACCACAACCGAAATCTTTACGGTAAGCTGGGTGTGTCTTCCCGCAAGGAACTTTTAGAAATACATAAACACATTAAATCCATAAAAGCAACGTTTGAGGAGGTAAACAATGTCACTGGCAAATAGGTTAAATCAAATTATTGACGAACAGAAGATCTCCAAGCGTGAGTTTGCAAAACGGGTTGGAGTTTCTGAAAACTACGTTTATACTCTAACAGGCGAAAGCAATAAAATAACCACCCTCTCTCCGATGCTCGCAAAGGTCATTGCTATGGAGTTCGGCTACGATGCCGAGTGGGTATTGCATGGCGAAAAATAGGTATAACAAAATCCGAATGAGAAATGAGAACTCATTCGGATTTTTGTGACAGTTTGAATATTAAGCTTTAGCTACGTAAGCGCTTTACAAAACTGCCTCCCTTCGAGTTTTAAGCCCAAAATAGCCGATTTCACGAAAAATTTTCCGAACAAAAAGCAACGAAAACCCAAGTGTTTATGTAGTTTTAAGCAACTTGCGTGTTATCTCATATGAGCATTGCAAGTATCTACTTTTTTCTTGTTATCTTCGTAGGGGAGATTCACGAATGACCCGCAAATATGCACGAAACTTAAACGAGCAATTCGTGGATCGCCCCTACTTATATTTTCAAATCGCGTTGTCACTATCTGTATTTTGAGGAGATTTATACTATTTAAGTTTGATTTTCAAAAGCATTTATGATATAATGCAACTAATATATTGTTATTTTGAGGTTGTATTATGAAAATTATAAAAATACTTCCAGGGGTACTATTGCCTGTTGCAATTGCCTTTGTTGCCTGTTGGATTGAAAGCCTATTACCTATCCATATAATAGGCGGCGCTGTTATTGCTATGTTTATTGGGATGATAATAAATCATTTCTTGGGAAATCGCGAATTTTTATATTCAGGATTAAAGTTCACATCTAAAAAAATCTTAAAGTTTGCCATAATTTTATTAGGTTTATCTCTAAATATAACCACTATTTTACAAGTCGGAAAAATGTCACTGACCGTTATGATTTTTACACTTGCAACTTGTTTTGGCGGCGGTTATTTTATTGGCAAGTCTTTAGGGCTTAATTGGAAGCTTTCCAATCTGATTTCCGCAGGAACAGGTATTTGCGGGGGCTCAGCTATTGCAGCCATAGCGCCAACAATTGATGCCGACGACAGCGACATTGCTTATGCAATGTCTGCAACATTTCTTTTTGATATGGCAATGATAGTCCTTTTTCCAATCATGGGACGCGCTATGGGAATGAGCGCGGAAGCCTTTGGAATCTGGGCAGGAACTGCAGTTAATGATACATCCTCGGTTGTTGCAACAGGTTATGCTTTTTCTGAAGCAGCCGGAGATTTTGCAACCATGGTTAAATTAACCCGAACCCTTACAATTATTCCAACAGTAATAACCTTTGCCTTGATTCAACTTCGCATCAAAAGAAGGGAAGCCCTGCAAAACAGTGCTAATGAGCAGGTGATTAAAGCGAATTTCAGCATTACAAAAATCTTTCCTTGGTTTATTCTGGGCTTTTTGGCAATGTCAATTATAGCAAGTATATTTTCTATACCTACCAAAGTTATAACACACACTAAAACACTGAGTAAATTTCTGATGGTTTGCGCTCTTGCTGCAATCGGACTCAATACATCGTTTGCAAATATGAAAAAGTCAGGAATTCGCCCTATGATACACGGTTTTATCATTTCAGCATTGGTTGTTATTGTTGCACTAGTGGTTGAAATTTGTATGGGTTTGGTTTAATTTATATTTTTTATATCATAAAAGCGAGGTGAAATTCACCTCGCTTTTGCTACCAATAGATTGAATTATGCTATTTTTTTCTTGCTACCATAATCATTTTATAAAGCTTAAGACTTAAAAGAATTTCAACAATCGCTACTACAAACAATATTGTTATAACTACAGCCATTGGATATACGGTAAGAATAGCCGCAAAGGAAAGACCCATAGCAGCATTCCCTATCTTTACACCAAATTCAAGCATTGTAAGTAAGGTTTGATGCTGTTCCTTTGGGGTGTTTTCAAATATAACATCTTGTATATAAAGCTTAAAAGGATCGCGTGCAAAAAGAATTATTATGTACCCAAAAGACATTATAACTATTTTTAAAACTATTAAAGGAACAAACGAGCCGAATAACAAAAAGCCCATAGAAGCGCAAAGTAATATAGGTAATGCAATACCCATTTTTGCCTTATGCTTATAGTAAAGCTTTGCAAACAAGATATTTGAAAATACACGTACAATACGCGAAACGCAAATTATTGCGCCTAATATAAGCGATGTATTATCTATATTAAAATCTAAAAGAATATGCTGTTGGATAAATAATTTTCCTTCGGATTGACCTGTAGCCACAACAAAATAAAAGATTGCATAGCCTATAATTGCCAATATAATAAACTTGCTATAATGTATTTTTACCTTTTCGCCCTTTTCAGTTTTGTAAGAAATTTTATTATATTTAGAATAGTCCTTCATAAAGAACGAAAGTATAAAGCCTACCATACAGGTAGTAATACAACCAATCATAGGCAGATAATTATTAAGGTTAAACATAAAGCTTGCCACGAAAGAGATAAGCATTGTAATAACCGAGTAAACTGTATTTGCAGCGGTCCTCACTCGCACAAATTCATACCGCTTACCAACTAAATCAAGGTTGTTTTCAAGCGCTACAACCGAAGCACCGGCGAATATCGCGGCAACATCGTGAAACACTCTGCCAAGTAAAACAAGGTAAAAACTTTTGCTAAAGGTTATAAGTACAGAGGATAATAACATACAAAAGCCACGCATTATAGATGAGTTGGTATTACCTACCTTTTTAATTACAAAAAGAACCGGGAACTGCAAAGCAATACAGGTAAACTGTGAAATTGAAGTAAGAGATACTATTTGCGCAGGCGAAAAATTTTTCACCACTGTCAAGAACAAGGTATCTATTGCTATATAAAACAAAAGGTCGCCTATAAGACCGTGATACCAAGGGAATATTTTTATAAACCTATTTGCTTTTTTCTCCATTGCCGCATACTTCCTTTTAATAATTTCCTGTTGATTATACAGCTAACTTGATATATAATCAAATATATATAATGTAATAACATTATAATAATTATATTATAAGGATGTGAACTTTTGGAATTAGCTGCAAAATATGCTTATCAGGTTTATAAAGAAAAAAGCTTTTCGTTGGCGGCAAAGGCGCTATATGTTTCTCAACCCGCCTTAAGCGCTACCATATCAAGACTTGAAAAGGAACTCGAAATACGGATTTTTGACAGAACAAAGGTACCCTTAACTCTTACACCGCAGGGCAGAATATACATACAAGCTATTGAAGAAATAATGGAAAGTGAAAACAATATGAGACAAAGAATACGCGAGCTTTCGGATATGAGCTACGGTTCCCTGACGATAGGCGGTTCAAGCTTTGCTTCATACCTGCTTATGTCAGAAATCTGTGGTGATTTTCATGAAAAGTATCCGCAAATTAAAATAACACTAGATATTGGTAATATAGGCGCTACAGACATTCTTTGGGGAAAGCTGAAAAACGAAGAAATTGATTTACTAATAACCTATACCGCCGACCATAGCAAATTTATAACCGAACCTATTTTCAAAGAACGCCTTGTTATTGCAATGCCTAAATCTATGAAAGGTGCTAAGGAATTATCGCACCTTGCTTTGACTCATGAAGAGATTTTAACAGGCACCTATTCAAAAGAACGGGAAATTGAAGACTTATCGGTATTTAAGAATATAGAATTCATTAAATATGCCGATAGGTCAGATACATCGCGCAGAATGATACAAATGCTTGGAGATTTTAAAACCGCAGCCTGTGAAATAAAAAACGCGCGGCATAGCGAAATGCATTATAATTTGATGTGTACTGGAATAGGCGCTGTTTTAACAACCGATTCGGCCATTCGCCAAAAGCAGCATAACGCTGAAAATTTGCTGTTTTTCCTACCGAAAGCCAAAGAATCTCACCGAACTATATACATCGCAAGGCAGCATACGACCGACGATAACCCCATCGTTAAAAACTTCATAGAAGTAGCAAAAAAATATTTCAATCAATAAACGCCAGCGACTTCACTCCGCTCTTGCTCTTTTACTACTAAAGTATTGATTTTAAGTCCTTGTTGTGATATAATATAAATGAAATCTTTTTCAAAAAGGAGAATATAAAATGCCAATAATTATTACATTAGCAGTTATTTTAGTAATTATCATTGCAAATATAAAAATTGTTCCGCAAGCGCATGAGTTTGTTATGGAGCTTCTGGGTAAGTACAAAACAACCTGGTCGGCGGGTATTCACATTAAAATCCCGATTATTGAGCGAGTTGCCAAAAGGGTAACCCTTAAAGAGCAGGTGCTTGATTCACCTCCGCAACCCGTTATTACAAAAGATAATGTTACCATGCAAATTGATACTGTTATCTATTATGCGGTTTATGATGCAAAGCTTTACGCTTACGGCGCAGTTAATCCTATTTCTGCGCTTTCAAATCTTGCGGCAACCACTCTTCGTAATATTGTTGGTGAGCTTGAGCTTGACGGCACACTTACTTCACGTGATACCATCAACGCCAAGATGACTGAGATTCTTGACGAAGCAACTGACAAGTGGGGCATTAAGGTAAACCGCGTTGAGCTTAAAAACATCATCCCCCCTGCCGAAATTCAGAATGCGATGGAAAAACAAATGAAGGCAGAGCGTGACCGCCGTGAAACCCTGCTTCAAGCAGAAGGTCACAAGGCAGCCGCAATTACTCGCGCTGAAGGTGACAAGCAGGCAATGATTCTTGCCGCTGAAGGTGAGCGCGATGCCCGTATAGCCCGCGCCGAAGGTGAAGCAAAGGCTATATTCCTTTCTAAAAAGGCAGAGGCTGACGGTCTTCGTGAATTAAAGAATGCGCAGGTAGATTCAGCCGTGCTTGAAATGAAGAAATATGAAGCACTTGTTGCAATGTCGAATGGCAAAGCTTCTAAGATTATCATCCCAAGCGATGCTGTTGATATGACAAAAGCAAATGTTCTCTTTTCCGAAACTGCAGGACTTGGCGACACAACCAAACCTGCACCCGATGCTCCCGCATCCGCCAAAAAGCCCGACCCCTGTTGCGATTAACAAACATTAAAGCGAGGTGAAAGTCACCTCGCCTTTTTATTTTATAACTAAATTAAATAATTTCTAATTCATCTTTACTTGGAAACTTAGGATAAGCATCATCCAATGTATCTGAATACCAATACGCTACAGAGGATATATCATCCTGAAGCGGCATATATCTTCTTTCGCTTCTCCAACCGAGCGCCTGTATTGTAACCTTTAAATTTTCCTTAAAATAAACAGGATCGGTAATATGCCAACGGTACATATTAAAATACCGTTGAGAACGGTAAATACCGTCGGTACTGCGCACCTTATACATTCCGGCATAAGGTGTAGTATATTCGGCATATTGACCTGCAACATCAAAGTTATAAGCACCGCAAAAATAATCTTCGGTACCTGTACCGCAAATGGTTGGGAAATCGATATCGCTGTCAATGTAAAACTTAATTTCGCCTTCACCCCACCAGCCGTTATTCTTAACACCCCAATGCATATAGGTACCGACATAATGCCCATTGCCCTTAATATTATCCAAAATAACATAAGGCTCTTTATAGGGAAGCGGATTTACACGGCGGAACTGCGCGTGGAAATAAAGCGTATCGGGTGGTAAAACCTTTTCTTCACAATCAATTTGATAATATATATTGCAAGCATCCGCACCGATATTTTCAACCTCTATTCTAAACGACTTAAAGTAAGGCATTTCAAAATAGCAATTTAATCCCCTGCAGGGATTAACACACATTGCAAGGCTCGAAAGCTGACGAAATTCTGTATGCTCGGCATTGGCAAAAAAATCCGAAAGCGGAGTTTCAACTGCGGGGTTTTTATGTCCGTCAAAGAAAATACGAAGTATCAAAAGTCTGCCTGCCCTTGCGCTATCGGTTATCCATATATGCTTTATGGCACCCTGTCCTTTAACATCGGCAAGCACAATGCTTTCACTCGGTTGCAATACCAAATAGGGATTAACCTTCCAGCCTTGACCTAGATCGCGTGCCGCATTAGATGCGCTGCCCTCAATCGCCATACCGCCCTTGCCCTTTTCACCAGTTAGATTTTCAGGCGAAACCGAGAATGTGGTTATATTCTTTTTGGTAGTAAGATTATTTAACATTTATATACCTCCAACCGATTATTA
>JAFQUM010000013.1 GCA_017408485.1 Clostridia bacterium
ACAACCTCTTTTACGGCACTTATTGTGTATTCAATCTCTTCCTCTGTGTTTTCATCACTCAAAGACAGCCGCAGTGAGCCGTGAGCGATATCGTGTACTCTGCCAATGGCAAGGAGCACATGGCTCGGATCAAGAGATCCCGAAGTGCAAGCTGAACCCGACGAAACACAAATCCCCTTATCGTCGAGAAGCAAGAGTAAGGATTCACCTTCAATGCCCTCAAAGCAGAAGTTCACATTGCCGGGCAGTCTCTTTTTTGCATCACCATTGAGGATAGAATGAGGAATCTCCGAAAGTCCGGCAATCAGTTTATCCCGCAAAGCTGTTAATATTTCTGCGTTTTCATCTATACGGCTGCAGGACTCTTCAAGAGCCGCCGCCATTCCCATAATGGCGGGAATGTTCTCGGTGCCTGCACGCTTGCCTCGTTCCTGTGCGCCGCCTTCAATAAGGCTTGTAAGTCTTATTCCTTTTCTTGCATATAAGGCACCTATTCCTTTCGGACCGTGAAATTTATGCGCCGACAAAGACAGCATATCTATATTCTGTTCCTTAACATCAATATGCAGATGTCCAGCTACCTGCACCGCATCGGTATGAAAAATTACACCTTTTTCACGGCAAACGGCACCAATCTCTTTGATCGGCTGAACAGTGCCTATCTCGTTATTGGCATACATTATCGTAACAAGGCAGGTATCCTCACGGATTGTCTCCGCCACCTGCTCGGGAGTTACAAGCCCGTTTTCATGAACGTCAAGAAGAGTAACATCAAAGCCTTCCTTTTCAAGTTTACTCAGTGTATGCAAAACGGCATGATGTTCAAAAACGGTTGAAATAATATGCTTCTTCCCTTTGCTTTTGCCAAATCTTGCGGCAGAAACAATTGCCTGATTATCCGCTTCGCTACCGCCCGATGTAAAAGTGATTTCTCTTGCCTCACATCCAAGCAATTTTGCGATACGCTCACGGGCATTTACAAGTGCCTCGTTTGCTTTCTGTCCTACGGAATGAAGGCTTGACGGATTGCCGTAAATGCTATCCATGTAGGGTAGCATTGCGTTAATTGCAGACTTACTCATTTTTGTTGTTGCGGCATTATCAAGATAAATCGTCTTTTCTGTCATCTCAACAATCCTTTCTTGTTAAACAATTCTACGAGCTTGCACTTCCAGCAAAGTAGCATGCCGACTATAGCACCGACTCCTGCCTGCAAAATCTGATAAGGCAGTTTGAGAACAGCATATTCCGGTGTGCTGTAAATAAAGGCTCTGCCGAGAGAATAACCTACTACCATAATAACGGCACCGATCGTTACACCGATTCCGGAAGAGAGCACCGGATGCTTTTTGAGTACGTAATGGGAGAATATCGAAATTACTACCGCCTGCAGGCCGTGAGTTACGAGGGAAACAAACATCGGAAGCGGATAGAAGAATAAGTCGCCCAAAAAGGCGCCTACACCGCCGACCATAAATGCGGCTAGAGGATCTAATATGATGGCAGCGGTACAGATGATAATATCATTCATATACAGATGACCACCGGGAACAGGAACGCCAAATGAACTCATTGCTATATTAAGTGCCATAAAAACAGCGGTAATGCACAACCAATAGGTTGTACGCTTAATATTTTGATTTTTTTCAGCAGACATAACAGTAAACTTCCTTTCTTCAAAAAGATCGGCGCCTTAGTCTAAGGCACCAGTGCTTTTCATTATTCTGCAAATAGTGGTGTCGATAAATATCTGTCGCCGGTATCGGGCAAAAGTACTACAATGGTTTTGTCTTCGTTTTCAGGGCGTTTCGCAAGCTCTATAGCCGCAAAGGTAGCAGCACCGGAAGAAATGCCTACAAGCACACCCTCACTCTTGCCGATTAGTTTTCCAGTAACAAAAGCGTCCTCGTTGGATACGGGAATGATCTCGTCGTAAATGCCGGTGTTAAGAACATCGGGAACAAAGCCTGCGCCAATGCCCTGGATCTTATGAGGTCCAGCGACACCTGTGGACAGTACCGCAGAGGTGGCAGGCTCGACCGCTACAACCTTGATATTGGGATTTTTAGACTTCAGATATTCTCCTACACCTGTAACCGTTCCGCCGGTACCTACACCTGCTACAAAGATATCCACCTGTCCGTCGGTATCTTCATAAATCTCAGGACCCGTATTTTCCCTGTGTGCTTTTGGATTGGCAGGGTTTACAAACTGACCGGGGATAAAGCTGTTTGGAATTTCTGCCGCTAATTCTTCAGCCTTTGCGATAGCACCTTTCATTCCCTTGGCGCCTTCGGTAAGGACAAGCTCCGCACCGTATGCCTTCATCAGTTGACGGCGTTCAACCGACATCGTTTCAGGCATTGTCAGTATAATGCGGTAGCCTCGTGCCGCCGCTACAGATGCAAGACCAATTCCTGTGTTACCGCTTGTGGGCTCAATAATAACCGAATCGGGCTTCAGCTTGCCGCTTGCCTCGGCATCGTCAATGATTGCTTTGGCAATGCGGTCTTTAACAGATCCAGCGGGATTAAAATATTCAAGCTTTGCGACGATCTTCGCTTTAAGACCCAAGCTTTTTTCAATATGTGTGAGCTCAAGAAGTGGGGTTTTGCCGATAAGCTCTGTGGCAGATGTATATACTTTTGACATAATAATTACTCCTTTACTGCATCAAAACCGCCCTTAAGGTCGGCGATAATATCATCAATATGCTCGATTCCAATGGAAAGACGAATGGTGTTAGGCTTAATGCCCTGATCAGCATGCTCCTCTTCGCTGAGCTGGCTATGGGTGGTGGTTGCCGGGTGGATGACAAGGCTCTTGGCATCGGCAACATTCGCAAGCAGAGAAAAAATTTTAAGGTTGTCAATAAATTTGTGAGCCTCTGCCTGGCCACCTTTGATTTCAAATGTAAAAATTGAACCGCCGCCGTTTGGAAAATATCTCTGATATAGCTCATGGTCGGGATGGTCTGGGAGCGACGGATGATTAACCCTTTCAACCTGCGGATGATATTTTAGGAATTCAACCACCTTTTTGGTGTTCTCTGCGTGACGTTCCAAGCGAAGTGACAGAGTTTCAATACCCTGTAAAAGCAGGAACGCTGCAAAGGGAGAAATAGTTGCGCCCGTATCACGCAAAAGTATCGCACGAATATAGGTAACAAACGCGGCAGGGCCTACCGCCTTAACAAATGATACACCGTGATAGCTGGGGTTGGGATCTGCAATAGCAGGATATTTTCCGCTTGCCGCCCAATCGAATTTACCCGAGTCAACAATTATACCGCCAAGGGTAGTACCGTGACCGCCGAGGAATTTAGTAGCAGAATGAACTACGATATCTGCTCCGTGCTCGATGGGACGGATAAGATACGGAGTGCCAAACGTGTTATCTACAACAAGCGGCAAACCGTGCCTATGTGAAAGTTCTGCTAAAGCATCGATATCGGGAATATCGCTGTTGGGGTTGCCAAGTGTTTCGATGTAGATGGCTCTTGTATTATCCTGAATTGCCGCCTCAACTTCTGCAAGATCATGAATATTCACAAAGCTTGCGGTAATGCCGAAGTTGGGAAGCGTGTGTGCCAGCAGGTTATAGCTGCCGCCGTAGATGGTCTTCTGTGCCACAAAGTGACCGCCGTTCTGACCGAGTGCTTCAAGTGTGTAAGTAATAGCCGCCGCACCCGAAGCGAGAGCTAAAGCCGCTACGCCGCCTTCAAGAGCTGCAACACGTTTCTCTAAAACGTCCTGCGTGGAGTTTGTAAGCCTGCCGTAGATATTACCGGCATCGGAAAGACCGAAACGTGCGGCTGCGTGAGCGGAGTTTTTAAATACGTAA
>JAFQUM010000014.1 GCA_017408485.1 Clostridia bacterium
AAAACAACTGGAAAATCTGCTCATAATTCTTGCAAAAAGTGTGATACTAATATCACATTAAAATTGTAAAAGAGGAGATTTATATATGAAAGCAACAGGTATTGTGAGAAGAATAGATGAATGAGGTATAATAACACCAAGAGCTATAAAGCCGCATAAACACTCGGTTTTTCGCTGATTTTGTCCAAGAAATTTCGAGAAAACAAGCGATTTTAGGTTTTAATTGTTATTGAAACGAGGTGTTAGAATACATAGCAAAAGGCCGGATGGACACAGATGTTCATCCGGCTTTGTTATAAATAAAATATAAGATCATGGAGATAATATCCCTTAATTAAATTACGGTTCCCTTAAAAACACAGAACATTTGAGGGAATATTTTTAATTAAATGTTGACTATTCCCTTATTTATGGCTATAATATAAGGGAAAGAAAGTGAGGTTAAGGGAATGAGACCTTTCAATTATTCTATTATTAAAGATCAAAAATGGGATTCCGAGATATTATCACTTATAGCCGCCATATATAAAGAAGCAGGCAAGCAGGAGCTTTGGCTCAAACAGCGTCCCGAAGAACTGGATAAGCTGGTTGAGATCGCAAAGATTCAGTCTACCGAGGCATCCAATGCCATTGAAGGCATTGTTACCACCAATACTCGTATCAAGCAGCTTGTAGAGGAGAAGACCACACCCCGAAACCGTGACGAGCAGGAAATTGCAGGTTACCGCGACGTTCTTTCCCTTATTCACGAAAGCTATGACGCTATATCACTGTCTCGCAATTACATTCTTCAGCTTCATAAAATTATGTACAGCCATATGAATAACCCTATGGCAGGACAGACAAAGAATGTGCAGAACTACATCAGCGCAACCTATCCCGATGGACACACCGAGGTTTTGTTTACGCCTCTTGCGCCATTTGAAACCGCGGAGGCTCTGGATAAGATCTGTCAGGAATACAACCGCGTTATTGGAAATATGGAACTTGAGCCCCTTATTGCGATACCTGTCTTTATCCATGATTTTCTTTGTATTCATCCATTTAATGATGGAAATGGAAGAATGAGCCGTTTGCTCACCACTTTGCTTTTGTATCGAAGCGGATTTTTCGTGGGTAAATATATTTCGCTTGAGGCGAAGATTGCTAAGCATAAGGACTTGTATTACCAAGCTCTTAACCGTTCTCAATATGGATGGCATGAAGGCACGGAGGATGTTGTTCCGTTCATTAAATATCTGCTTGGAACTATTCTCGCAGCCTATAAAGATTTTGGCGAGAGGTTTGCTCTGGTTGCAGAAAGATTGCCTGCCATTGAGATGGTCCGTAAAGCCGTTATGAGCAAGATCGGACGGTTTAATAAGCAAGATATACTTGAGCTTTGCCCAACTCTCAGCATCAGCTCTGTAGAAGGAGCTCTTAGAAAAATGGTCGCCTCAGGCGAACTGACCCGCCAGGGCAAAGGCAAAAACACATTCTACACAAGAAAAGATTAAACCGCAAGGAGAAAGCAAATATGAGCAACACAAGTGATTTTATCATTGAAAATGGAATACTGACAAAATATAACGGCGCAGGTGGAGATATTACTATCCCCGATGGTGTAACAGGCTTCGGCAGAAGTGTATTCAGCTGGTGCGAAAATCTTACAAACGTCACCGTTTCCGATGGTGTGACGAGCATTAGTGAATGTGCATTCCACGAGTGCAAAAACCTTGCATGCATTACCATTCCCAATAGCGTAACAAGTATCGGCAGAAGTGCATTCGGCTGGTGCAAAAGCCTTACAAGTATCGCAATTCCCGATAGCGTGACAAATATCGGAGATAGAGCGTTCCAGTATTGCTACGAACTTGCAAGCATCACCATCTCCGGCAGCGTGGAAAAAATCAGCGATTATATGTTCTATGATTGCGAATGTCTTGAAACCGTCATTATTCCCGATGGCGTAACAAGCATCGGAGACTATTCATTCTTCAGCTGCCTCAGTCTTGAAAGCGTCTCCATCCCCGACACTGTCATAAGCATCGGCAAGGACGCCTTCGCTTATTGCAAAAACCTCACAATCCACGCCCCCGCCGACAGCTACGCCGAGCAGTATGCAAAAGAAAACGGCATCGCCTTTGTAGCTGAATAAGCCTAATACAAAGCGAATACTAAAAGTGTAAAATCGTAGATTAAACAAAAATCACCGGCACGGATCTTTCTGTGACGGTGATTTTTGTTTAATAATATGTAATTTTTAAACCAAGTTGATTACAGACCTAAAATGGTAAACACGTCGTGCTTGGAAAAGTTCTCTTTGGTCCACTCAGAGGCCTCCTGGGCAGCTTTCAATAATTCTCCGCCCGCCTCGGTAGCAATTTGCATTATTTTATCCCATTCACTTTGTGTAACTGCAGTAATACCATAAGGATCGTAGGCTTCAACAACTTCCGCGATAGCTTTTTCAAAACCAATATCGGTAAAATTATCATCTGAAATACAAATGGAATCCTTGTGCCAAAACTCCATTTTCTCCTTGCTCCAAGGCCCGGCATAAAACTCATAATAGCAAGTGCCCTGCCTATCAGCAGAATGTATAAAATAACTTGCCATAAAATCACCACCTTGCACTTATTATAACATATCCTAACATAATAAGAAAGATGCATCGCAAAGAAGTTCCAGCAGCACTGTGCCTTCGGTATTAAACGATACATCTATCTGTCAATGATTTGGTTGCCACACTTCAGAGACTGATGACAGTGATTGATGGGATATATAGGCCATCCATTGTAATATATCGGCGCTTCTCTGTTGATTGCTCGGCAGGGCATGTACTATCGTGGCAAAAAATAGCCATCCCAGATGCCGAAACAATGCGCAATGGTGTTTTATTACTGATTTAGATCTTTGTCAAGAATGAGATGAAAATGGATAATTGAATAAGAAAGACTATATGTGTTGTGCAAAATTACAGCTTGCGATTTACTTTTGCAATTAGGATGCTGGAGTTCGATATGGGTATAAAAGTTCCGTCAGGCATATTATACCATGCCCAAGCCTCAACCACACTCAACCTCTATGCCCACGCACTATTTGTCCATAAGAAACACAGCATGGACAAGATGAGCGAGTTTTATGGAGAGTAGTGCGAATGAGGAGACATTAATAATATCCCTAGGAAATATTTTGCGAGGAACGAATAAAAATAAAATATATTAAAAGTGATTTCAAATTGTGTGATAGTCTAGGAATATAATTTGGATTATCAGATTTTAATTATCTTGTATAGCTCTATGTATTTGTCATAAAAGTTAAGCAATTCCACTAGACCAGGTTCTATATTAACGTGATAAATCTTAGCAAAATCTGCTGAAACTGACACCCCCTTTATACATATGTAGCAAATCTTATTCTCAGAACTTGAAAGATTTGTATATGTATTACGAGGGAGGAAAGTTAATAATTCTTTTAAATACCTCCCTAGTTCGGATGTGGGAGGATTTTCGTAATATGGAAGAATGTTGCTAATGCTTTCTTCTTTTTCAAGGGCAATTTTACACGAAAATAGCAAGAGCTCAGACACGGCATATTCCTTTGGAAAAATCAATGCATTTTGATTTATTATTTTATGGCATAATTCTGCGCTATTGCATACTTTTTCAAAATCTCTAGCAGGCATATATCGGCATAGATCATCAACGATTTTATTACACAACTGAGGGTTATCAGCTTCGCCGAAGTAACTCCAAAAATTGGTAAGCTTGTTTTGTAGTTCCTCAGTGTTCGGAATGCCCGGATATAGGGATAACCGGAAGTCTAAAAACTTTCTCATATATACATCAAAAGATGTATCGTCACCGAACATTTTTTTTACTGTTTCACGTAATTGACATTCATTTAATGACACCACTGTTACAGACGAATTGATTTTTGTGAAAATATGATGCAACCTTTCTAGTGTTTTAATTGCATGTTCGGGAAGACATCGGTCTAATTCGTCGACGATGAAAACAATTGGGGTTGAACAAGATATCTTATTAAGAGCACTGATTACTGTTTCAATATCTGTTTCAATATTAGCATCTAAATAATCGGACTCAGCCTTGAAGTTTCGAGTTTCTTCCACACTTTTAGCTATTTCTGCTCCACGTTCTAATATGTTTACTACATCAATCCCAATAATTCTTTTGGAAATTGATTGTAACACGTTTTTTAGAACATCTTTACTTTGGTTAAATAGTTCTATCAATGCTGAACTAATAGCATTTTTTATGGAGGTTTTCTTATTTAATTGATTTATAATGGTGATTAGTATAGCTATTAGTGGCTCCTCATAATAATCTTTTTCCCAAGCATTATATCGAATAACTAGAATATTATTAGCTTCATTTTGTAGAATATCTTGTTTTTTAATGGATATGTCAAATCCTTCCAATGCGTCGGATATTTTCTCGATTATCCAGGTTTTTCCCTCACCCCATCCAGCTTCTATAGAAAAAGTCGTAGACTTTTTAGTTTCTATACATGAATTAATAACGCTAACTATTTGTACAACTGTCGCCTGCCTGTTGAGGTAATCTCCATATATTTTATCATTGTTCATTTTTATCCCTCCTATGATAATGGTGAATGCTGTTATTGATACCAACGGGTATTGGGTAAATATGATTTCATAGTCTAAAACTATAATACAGCAAAAAACCTGTAGTATTCAATAGAAATACTACAAGTTTAATTAATTATTGTACATATACATCAGGACCTTAGAAAAAATCATCAGAAGATGCTTAAACAATCCAAATACGTGTTAACCTATATAACCCGCCCCTACGGCGGCGCATACCAATTCGCCCAAAAAGCCGCCAACCAAAACAAAACAGTCATCAACCTTGCGTAAATAAGTTTCCATTTCTTCTATATATTATATCAATATATATTAATATATTTTTATGTCTCTTATATATATCTCTTCCGTAAATATATATATCTTACATATAAATATATTATTTTGTTTCTAAATTTTGGCACATTGTTATGCCAATTTTTAG
The DNA here is from genome assembly GCA_017408485.1 of Clostridia bacterium. GTDB lineage: Bacteria > Bacillota > Clostridia > Oscillospirales > Butyricicoccaceae > RGIG3513. The sequence continues at coordinate 5,037 of JAFQUM010000014.1, forward strand.
TCTATCTATCTGCTAAAAACTGGCACATAGATGCAAAATTAATCAAAATAGCGCGCTTTATATTCGCTTAGTAAAAATAGCCCGTTAAGGGCTATTTTTCATTAAATACTCCATTGCAATCAATAATTGAAGTTGCGGTTTAGATAATATGTAATCCTTGTACCAACCTATAGATAAAATACGCCGCTAAGCCGATATTCGCAGTTGTAGATAACCAAAATAAAACTTCCTTAATGCCTGAAAACCAGAAGAAATACCTAACATTGTCTTTTATTTGGTGGATCCTAAAATCAATGCGCTCCAGTTCATCTTTTTGCGCTCTAATCATGGGCGTGACTTGCTCAATAATTGCTTTGTTGAGCTTTGGAGAAATGTCATTTACAAGATAATTGAAGTTTTTGTTCACGCATCTCGCTTCCTGATATATTAAATGTTCTATCAACCCTTTGATTTCTCCCAAGTCTTTTTGAATCTCGGCTATTTCTTTAATATTTTCTCTGATTACTACGATTTCTGCTTGATCTGATTGCTGCTCTGCTTGAGTATTTATTTCCTCTTTTTTCAGTGCAAGTTTTCCTTTGGTATACGGGTATGCCATTTTTTCACATCCTTTCATAGTTCGATATCTGTATAGTTTTCAGCTTGTCTGCTCTGCGCTTTTTTGACGGTGTCAAGAGCTCGCGCATATTTCTTGTATCGCGCTTTAGCCTCGTTGAACATATCCTCAATGGGCCTCAGTTTTTCGTATTCGGCAGCTTTTACCTTTTCGATATGCTGTATTCTTTCTTCAATGGACGATATGGTGACGCTATTTGACAACTCCTCTATGACAATGTTGACTGAATTGTCATATAAGGCTTTAGCCTGCAGGTAAGAGCTTTTTGCCCGTCCAAACTCGATTCCTTCATTTTTCACAGCCAATTCGAGATCGCTTATGCTTTCGGCACCTGACTCTCGAATGACGCAGAGGGAATTAAGCATGTTCTGAACATTCCAATCTTTTTTCGCGTAGATAGTACGCGGTCGGGATTTCCGAGCGTTCGAAATTGATTCCGGGCATGGCTCATCTTTTTTGATAGATACAGCGGCCAATATGATCATTAGCTCCAGAAGAGAACGTTTTCGGCCGTTGGCATCATACATACGGACTTTGTATGGGCTGTTTACTGCTGCTGCAATGAAGTCTTTATTGCGATATGTAGTATTTTTCTGACGCGCAGGCTGAGTGCTTTTTGAAGTGGTGACGGGTATTTTTTCCTCAAACTCCGGATTAATTGGCGATGAATGATAGTTGTTGCGAGTTTCGCGACGCTTCTTTATTTTAGCGACCACTTCGTCTTTCCAGTAATTGTTGTTGTGTAAATGGTAGTATTTTCCTAATTCGTAGCAGTAATCACGAAGCTGCGATAGGTCCGTATTCGTAATTCTAAGCTTAGGTCTTGAGGGGTCAAAGGAACTTGCGTTCAATAGAATATGTGCGTGTAGATGAGGCTCATTTGCTGCGGGATTCTTAATCGTTAATTCGTTTTCAATAATCGTTTCCGGCTCACCGTTGTTATGGTATTGAATAGTGATAATAGCTTGGTGGTCCGGCCATTTCTTATGTACTAAGTATTCCGCTTCTTTTTTTAGCTGCTCGGGAGTGATTCTCTGCATTTCACCCGGGTGGTAATCATTTGGATGGCATGAGATTTTGAAATGATAGTATTTTCTGCTGTTTGGGGTATACGGATTACCGGCAAGCTCTGCCGTTTCTTTGAACTGCTCAGCGTATGAGTGTCTATCATCGAGCCCGACAGTAGTCAAGATTAGGCTGCCGTTTTCGTCTTTGCAACACTTATCCGGGTTCATTATGTATTTGATCACTCTCGCGGGGGTAGCCTTGCTGGCAGCATTTTCAGAAATGAACTTCGCCATTTTAACACCTCCTTTCTTAAAATTTGGGTTGCGATTTGCTCCGTTTATTTGTAATTATCTTTCCAAATTTCTAAAAATTTTGAATACAATTCGTTACAATTTTTTATTGTTTCGGCAAGCTCGGCCACTCTGATTTGGTCGTAGTGAGCATACCGGACAGCCTGGTTTAAGTTGATGCCCTGGCGCTTCAACTCGGTCAAAATTTCGGTAATCCCAGGGTATATATTTATCTCTTTACCTTTTAGGGTGTCGAGCAGGAATTCTGTTTTCGACCTGCCGGAGCTGTTGATCTTTTGCGTTATATAATTGTACTCATCCTGACTGCATCTGAAATTAATTATGCGGGCTCTGGAGCGCGGCATTTTGATACTCCTTTCTGCGTGTTACAGTTTCCAAAAAATATTAACAAGTGTAAAGAGATATAGGAGCGACGTAGTGGAGCGACGTAGTGGAGCGACGTAGTGCCAGGTACGCATGTGGCAAGCCACATACCATGTTCTCCGAAGGTAAGGGGAGTCCCCTTAATCATTACTTTTAAATATCGAAGTTAATGTCATGCAGTGTTAAAGTGTATTTTACGTCCCGGCTCGGCCACAATGCTGAGCCGGGACCTTCCTTCGCTGTGATTAATCTTTAGCCCGTTTGAATGGCAACACGTATATGTGAGAAGGGGCGGCGAACATATGATGGACCCTGATCAATCCGTGTTCTTCCAACTCCTTGAGTACCTTAGTCGCGGATCCGTGACTACACCCTAAATATTGTTGAATCATAGAGTTGGTAAACTTTGTATAATATGTACCGTTATCGTCGATCAATTTGCGGCCCTCTGAAAGCCGGATATTACTTAACATAATTCCGTAAATGAGTTTTGCGGATATAGACATTTTCTTATAGGGTTCTTTAAATAATGCCCTAGGTACACGATAGTGGGAGAAATTGTCCTTCCAAAACTCATTGTTCTTGTCTTTTTCTAAATCAAATAACATTTAAATTCTCCTTTATATTTTTTATAGTTTTCGTTTAAATTATCTATTATCTTTCATGGCTATGATCTTTTTCAGCGAACTTTTTGCGGTTGTAGAGAAGGAGCTGGCTTGTTGCGGAAAATAAATTTTGAGAACCGGAAAAATATATGACGGCGCTATACCCTTGTGCTGAATATTCATGGCATATGGCTTCTGCCTGACGACGAACGATGTCGTTATTTTTTTCGTCGGAAGACAAAAATATTTGAATTGTTTTTTGAGTTTTCTTAATCAACATATCGCCAACACCTCCTTGATTACTTGGTTATTATTGCCAATTTCCCTAAAAGTATTAAAAAGAATAAAAACAAAAAAAGCGCACTCACATTACTTTTTAAAGTAAGTGAGTACGCTTAATATAACGTATTCTGCGGCACCCTTGCTCCAGGCCCGCTTTCTTAGCTTTGGTACAGTTCCCGGTCTGTTTCACCCGGTAGGCCGCCGTCTTCCTCGCGTCAGCTATTTATTTTACATTGATATTATATCACAATACTAATGTTTTGTCAATAATATAAAAACGTAAACGCGCAAAATATTTCAATATCGCGAATTATTTTTGCAAATATTGTTGGTTTAAGTCTAATATTGTGTTATACTCTACCCAAAGAATATTTATATATTTGAGGTGTGAAATGGCTGCAAGCTATAAAAAATTGTTCAAATTGATGATCGATCGCGAGATCAAAAGCAAAGACCTTGCCGCAATGGCAGGAATTAGCCCCACTACACTTGCCAAAATGAAAAAAGACGGCGCCGTTGTCTCCAGCAACGTCCTTGTGAAGATATGTACAGCGCTTGAGTGTAAGATGGATGATATTGTTGAAATAGTGCCTAACTGCGAAGGTTGAATTATATTGTTAAGGAAAACGGAGGAAATAGTATGTCTCAATATGTTGAGCTGTCGGTTGATAGCATTGAACTCGATAAAAGCAATCCTAGAATCGCAAGAGGACTTGCTTATTACGACCCTATAACGAGTGAAATTATGGCTTTGCTTTTGGGATCCACTTCCGAAGCATGTGCCAGTTTAAGGGAGTCTATTCGAGAAAACAAGGGGATCATTCATCCTATAGTAGTTAACAAAAGAGTTGATGGTTCTTATGTTGTAATCGAGGGTAATACTCGCTTGCAAATTTATAGAGATTTCATTGCTTCTGGAGAGCCTGGAGACTGGACTAAAATACGTGCAATTGTATACGATGACTTGAATAGTGATGAAATGCACTCAATTAGATTGCAAGCGCATTTAGTAGGCCCGAGAGAATGGGATCCCTATTCAAAAGCTATGTACCTCAACCATTTAGCCAACATAGAGCATATGCCAATGAATACACTGATTTCTTTTTGTGGCGGTAACTCTAAAGCATCTGAAATTAGACACATGATTGCCGCTTATAACGATATGGAAAACTTCTATCGACCATTATGCGATGATGACTCACAATTTGATATTAGAAAATTTCACGGTTTTGTCGAATTGCAGAATCGAAATATTATGGATGCTCTAACTGCTCGTGGATATACGAAAACAGATTTTTCACAATGGATGATAGATGACAGATTCAGTACTTTGCAAGATGTTCGTCGGTTGCCTGATATCCTCAAAAGCAAAAAAGCAACAGAGGTATTCTTAAAGGAAAACACGCGTGAAGCAAAGAAAATATTAGTCGTTGAAGAAATGAGTGCAGACAAGTTGAAAGATGTACCGTATGAATTGTTGGCTCAGGAACTTGCAAAAAGAATGATTGATTTTGGGGTGCATGAACTTAATCATTTACGAGATGATGCAGAATATTCGGGAAAGCTGGATAGTTTGCAAAGGGCGTATAGTGAAGTAAAGTTTATCCTTGAACAAGTAGGAGTAGAATTAGAATGAGTGAATCTTTACAGCATCAGCAGTTGGTCAAGCAAATTATTGCAGAGACAATAAGTATCGTTGGAGAAGAGAATAAGTCTTTGATCGCTACTGATGCTGTCGATGGTTTTACTTTGCCTCCTCTTACAAGCGAAGGCTTTCGGCCAGATGTGTATTATCACTATGGTAGTACGCTGATTATTGGCGAGGCTAAAACAAGTGCGGATATTGAAAGACTGCATAGCAGAGAACAATATGAATCCTATATCAAAAAATGTTCGTTATATCAAGGAAATGCATTGTTTATTGTTGCTGTTCCGTGGATGGATCATGCAACCATAAACAACATTCTGTGCAAAATAAAAAAGAAACACCCTGGCAATTACGAGATAAAGATTCTTGACGGAATAGGAGGTGCTATATGAAAAAAATACGGTTACTGAAAGAACCAAGTTTGGTTGCAAAATATAGCGCCTTCCCTTATCAAAAAGAAGCTTTTGATGCTGTTAAGGATTTAGAGTATGCAGCTATTTTTCACGAGCAGGGATTAGGGAAAACAAAAATAGCTATAGACATTTTGCTATATTGGTTAGAATCCACTTCGATAGATACAGTTTTGATTGTCACAAAAAAACAGCTGGTACAAAATTGGGTACGAGAGTTCAAAAATCACACATCGATAAAACCCGCTGTGCTGGATACAGATAAAAATGCTAATTATTATGTGTTTTCCGGCCCTGCGCGCGTAGTGGTTACAAACTTTGAATTGTTGGTTTCTGAAAAAGAGCGTTTCAAGTTGTATTTGAAAACTCGCAATGTAGGAATTATTATCGATGAGTCTGCAAAGCTAAAAAATCCATCTGCTAATCTCACAAAAAATTTTTTCGAACTGGCTCCGTTGTTTAAAAAACGGATCATTATGACTGGGACACCAGTTGCCAATCGACCGTACGATATATGGGCACAGATTTATTTTCTTGATCGGGGCGCAAGTCTGGGAACCAATTTTAGTGAGTTCAAAAGAGCTACTGATCTATCAAATAAACTCTCCACGAATGAAGATTTACAAGAAAATTTTGAGAATCATGTTTCTTTGATATTCAAAAAAATAGCACCATTTTCCGTGAGGGAAACTAAGAATAGTGGAATAATTGAGCTTCCAGATAAAAGGTATATTAGAGAAGAAGTAGACTTTACGCGCGAGCAAGAAACTTTATACGATCAAATTTGTGAAGAGTTGAAAATCGAGGTCATAAAAAATGGCAAACTGATAGAAGATGACTCTTCTGCCATTGTAAAAAGGTTGTTGAGATTAGTTCAAGTTGCATCCAACCCACGCTTAGTTGATGAAGCGTATCGTGGGGTTTCGGCAAAGGAAATCTGTTTGGACTCGTTACTTGCCAAAATCATAGCTGCTGGAGAAAAATGTATTGTTTGGTCCAACTTTATTGAGAATGTAGATTATTTCACAAAGAAATACTCGGAATATGGTAGTGTCAAAATCCATGGTGGCATGAAAATCTCTGATAGAAATCAATCTGTAGAACGATTTCGCACAGATAGTTATCGTGTATTATTTGCGACACCCGCTTCTGCTAAGGAAGGTCTCACGTTGACGATGGCCAATCATGTCATTTTTTATGATCGTGGATTTAGTTTAGATGATTATTTGCAAGCACAAGACCGAATTCATAGGATTTCACAAAAGAAAACTTGCTATGTTCACAATATTATTCTCAATGGAAGCATTGACGAATGGGTCGATGTGTTATTGCAAGCAAAACAAAATGCGGCTTTTTTAGCACAGGGAGATATGAATTTGAGCGAATATCAAAAAGTGGCTGACTATAGCTTTGGGGATATTATTAGATATATTTTGTCGTTGAATCAGGAGGACGAAACAAATGAGTAAAATCACTATTGGAAAAAAAGAATATGAGGTTGTTGAAGAACTTCTCAACCAATGTGAGTTGTTGTTTTATGAGGCGAATCCTCGCGTTTATTCTATATTGAGGGCAAACGGGACAACTCCAACTCAAAAAGAAATTCAGGCCAAAATGGTGTCGATGGATCACGTTAAACAATTAAGATTATCCATTGAACAAAATGGCGGTCTCATAGATCCTCTGATCGTTGTGAAGCGTAACGGCGAATATGTTGTTCTTGAGGGCAACAGCCGTCTTGCGGCATATCGACTTCTTGCAGATAAAGATCCTGTTAAATGGCAAAAAGTTCGCGCAAACATTCTTCCTGAAGAGATAACTGAAAACGAAATTTTCACGCTCTTGGGTCAATATCACTTAGTTGGCCGTAAGGATTGGAGCGTATTCGAACAGGCGGCATACCTTTATCGTCAGAAAATGGCCTCTGGTCTTGAAAACGATATATTGGCCAAAAATGTAGGACTTACCGAGGGCAAGGTAAACACCTACATATCAGTTTATACCTTTATGTTAGAGCATGACGACCTTCGTCCAGATCGCTGGAGTTATTATGAAGAGTACCTTAAGAGCCGAGGTATTCGCAAATATAGAGAGACTAGCCCCAAAATTGATGATACTTTTGTAAAGCAAGTCAAGAGCGGTGAAATTAAACAGGCTATGGACGTTAGAACGGTCCTAGGTGAAGTGGCAAAGGCAAGCGATAAGACTGCAAAAAAAATTATGCAAGAAATCATTGATGGTTCTGTAGATATATACGACGGTCACGAGCAGCTAAAAGCAACCGGAAAGACTACGAATACCTATAAGCATATAAATAAATTTCGTGAAACGATTGTATCCGATGATTTTCAAAAGGCGTTATTGTTAGAAGCAACATCAAATTCATCCATTCAGTTCGAGCTAAAAAAGATCAAAAAAGCGGTTGATGATATTTTAAAGAAAATGTCGTGATCTCCGAGAGGTTGTTAGTATGAGTAACATTTTATTAATTGAGCCGGATTATAAAAACAAATATCCGCCGCTTGGCCTTATGAAGATTTCTTATTTTCATAAGCATATTTTGCATGATTATGTTCGTTTTGCTAAAGGGCGACTCCCTGAAGCTTTGTCTAATACCAAATGGGATCGAATCTATGTAACGTCATTGTTTACATTTGAATGGGCAAAGACTATTGAAGCAATTAATTATGCCAAAACATTAGTTGATGATATCTCTAAAATAACCATCGGAGGTATTGCAGCAACTCTTTTACCGGATCAAATTTTTGAAGAAACCGGTATCTATCCAGTGCGTGGTCTGTTGAATGAACCTGGAAAATTGGGATTGCCCGGTGATGAGTGTATAGATCAAATTATTCCAGATTATGATATCCTGGATGATATTGATTATGTATATCCTTTTCACGATGCATATTTTTTGAGTGCAACAAAAGGATGTGGAATGAAATGTGGTTTCTGTGCAGTGCAGACTCTTGAGCCCACTTATATTCCATATATGGATATCAAAGGAAAAATCGCAGCCATTGATAAAAAATTTGGCCCCAAAAAGGACTTGCTTTTGATGGACAATAATGTGCTGAGATCTAATCATTTCGATCAGATTATTGATGATATTATCGAAGCTGGATTCGGTAAAGGGGCGACCTACATTAACCCCAAAACCAAGAAAGCAGTACGTCGTTATGTTGATTTCAATCAGGGCCTTGATGGTAACTTGTTTACAGAAGCTAAAGCGAAACGATTAGGAGAAATCGCATTACGTCCTGCTCGTGTTGCTTTTGATCACATTGAAGACCGCGAAACATATGAAAAAGCATTGCGTCTTTGCGCGAAAAACGGTATCACTGAGTTGTCGAATTATGTATTGTACAATAGCGAAGACTTTGGCGGTAAGGGAAAGAAATATCATGCAGATACCCCCGAGGATTTGTACGATCGTATGAGAATCACTCTTGATCTTAAGGATGAGATCAACAAATCTTTACCTGAAGATCAGCGTGTTGCTGCCTTCTCTTTCCCGATGCGATATATCCCTCTTAATGCGCACGAACGTGGATATGTTGGGTCAATGTGGAACGCTAAGTTTTTAAGAGCTGTTCAATGTATGCTAATCCCTACGCAAGGTAAAGGCGTTGGTAATCGTGATTTCTTTGAAGCTGACTTTGGTAAAGATTCAAAACAGTTTGTTCGATTTTTGTGTATGCCTGATAAACTAATTGCAGCTCGTGGGCATTTTACAGAAGGTGGACGTGGTAGGACCAAAGAAACTTCAGAGGAGTTAAAAGTCAGAAAGGCAAACTGGGAGAAAAACCAAAGAAAGATTAAGGAATGGAATCGTCTTTACGACCAATTAGGCGATGATATTCAATCATTTGTAGCTCTTATAGGTGATAATGAATTTCTTCCTGAAAAGGTACTTGGTATTTCTTCTGATATTCAAAAGAAATTGTATTTATCATATTTAACAATGCCTCGATTAGTTTCCTTGCTAGGAATGATTAATCACGCCTCGCCTACTTATACTTTGCTTTATGACTATATCAAAGTTGAATTTAAAGAGATGTACTTTGATGTATTAAACTTTGTTGCAACCAGTGAGTCGCAACCCCTATATGTATTTAAGAGCTTTGCGGATTTCTTTGGCAAAGAAGGAATTTTGGATCTGTTAAAGCTTCTCGCAAAACAAAATTATTCTTCTGATCGTCTTTTGAAAAAATGGAATGAAGCTAGCAAGAAGCACAAAATTGACTACGTGGATTTCGAGTTAATACGTGTATATCGAAGATTTGTTGATTTGGATATTCTGTCTAAGGAGAATCACCAGTTTGCTCGATATGCTATCGAAACAATGAACATGTCTGGACTCGCTACTATACTTAACAATCATTTTGCCAAATTTGAAGCACAGGTAATCGAGGCTATGAGCAATGAGCTGGGACAAAAGATTTTAAAAGATGCGACGAAGGCAATTATGAAAAATATTCAAATGAAGCTGTCGCAAATTTTGAGGGATTAGTATGCACGAAATAGTTATTGGAAAACACACATTAGAATCCCTTACAACGGGTATGTACTCAGATCCGTTTGTTATATATCGTGAATATATTCAAAATGCAGCTGATTCTATTGATTCCGCAATAAAGGCTGGAGTTTTGTGTAAGGGTGACGACTGTATAGATATTCATTTGCACATTGCTGAAAAAAGAATTACTATACGAGATAATGGTGTCGGCATATCGTCTGCTGATGCGGCCGCAAGATTGTTGAGTATAGGCGACTCTAAAAAAGTTGCTCACCGCACAAGGGGGTTTCGCGGAATTGGTAGGCTTTCAGGATTGAGTTATTGTTCAAAATTAACATTTGAAACAAGCATGCAATCTGAATGCATAGGTACTCGAGTAACAATTGATTCAAAGAGGCTCGCGGAATTGTTGGTAGACAATATTGATAGCACATCAACAATAGTTGATGTGCTAAATGAAGTGTATACTGTAGAAACATATCCCGAAAAAGAAAAGTTGCATTATTTTTCCGTTATAATGGATGGGGTTGATGATTCGGTTAAACTCACGGATTACACAGAGGTAATCAACTATCTTTCTCAGAATGCTCCTGTTCCGTATAATTTCGAGAAGTTTATCTGGGGAAAGGAAGTCGTAAACAGACTCTCCCAAAAAGGCTGTAATATTGAGGCATACAATGTTTATGTCAATTATCAAAACAGGAGAGAACAGGTATATAAGCCATATACAGATTCTTTCCTAGCAGATAGAAACAAGAATATTATAGATCGCATATCTGACATTCAAATTGTAAGTTATATGAATTCCGAAAACGAAATCCTCGCAGCCGGTTGGATTGCTACTCTTGATTACTTTGGCAGTATATTTGATCGCAGTATAAAAGGAATCCGTTTGCGCAAAGGGAATATTCTAATTGGCGATAATCAAACACTGAATGTAATTTTTAAGGACGCTCGTTTTAACGGATGGGCTGTTGGCGAAATATTTGCATTACATCCAAAACTTATACCGAATGCTCGCAGGGATAATTTCGAGAAAAATCCACATTATTTTACGTTTATTGAGAAACTTACCGTTCTTGCTAATAGCATTACAAAAGATATACGTAATGCTTCATTGAAACGAAACGCCGAGCTTTCTGCAGCTATAGAAGCGACGGAGAGAGTAAGCGAAGCTGCTACAGACGCAATTAATAACGGGATGTCTGCTTCTCAAAAGAACGTTTTGAAAAGCGAATTGTCCAATATTCAAACCGCGGTAGGACAAGTTCCTCTCAACGGTGAGGTCGATGCCTATTGTCAGGAGATCGCTTTTGAAGAACTCGATATGCTAATAGGGACAATCAAGGGTGCTACGTCTTTTAAAGCGTTAAATTCGATGAAAAATCTTTCTTCATCCGAGAAAAAAACATTAGAAAGAGTACTGAAACTAATTATGGAGTATGATGCGGAAGCTTATTCCGATTTAATCGACTTTATACTTAGCGGATACTCTCAAGGCGGTGAAAATGTTGTATGAAAAACAAACCAACTAGAGAGCCCAAAACATTATGGGAAAAGTTAACGGCACCATTCAGAGTGCTTTCGGTTGAAAAATTTTATTGGTTTTGGGTAGTAAGTTACTTTATCTCTTTTGCTGGTCTATTAATTGATCTTCTTAATCATAATTTTTCTAACAGTATAAATAATGGTATGGTTTTCAGTACGTGCATGGCTATTTTACCGCCCGTATTTATTGAATTTATATCAAATTATATTTATATGAACCGCAAAAAGAGTAAAGAAGAGTACTCTATTTATAAGGGTTGGACTATGGGTATTTGTATCGTTATATTAATACTCCTTTTCCTTTTCTATGTTACCGAGATTAAGTCATCTAGGATTGCCCAACTAATTTGTTTTGTAGTTGTTTTCTTTGCTTTGTTTTATACATATTTGGTAACAAAAATGGAAGTGCATGATACTGTTTTTGAAGATTTCAAAGATAAGCCATATCTTGAAGCAGAAAAAGAGGTTTTGAGTAAAACTAGGAGTAGAGCAAAGAAATTAAAAACCACAACTACTGCGGAAGGAGTTGAAATAAAGCTATGAAATACATATATATGCTTGAAATTAGACAGCCAATTGGTACTTTTTATGTTGGCAAAATGTACGCTCAGGATATTCTTAATATTTCTTTCGTTTCTAGGCGCAAGGGTGGTCAAGGACATCAAAGATTACTCAAGGAAAAAAGAGCGAAAGAAATAGCACTATACTGTAAAGATCCGGACGCAACATTTCCTACCCCCATTATTCTTTCAGTAAACTATGATGATTTTAAGAATAAAGATTGTCCTATTCCTGGGGTTGTATGCTTTGAATTTAATGAGACGAAAAGGTTTGCTGAAATTCTCGATGGTCAACATCGTATGGCTGGAATTTCTAAATCTGATGAACTGGATTTTGAATTGCCAGTAATCATTATGTTTTCGCTTAGCGAGGAACAAAAAGGTTATGTTTTTTCAACTATAAATGGAAACCAGGCTAAAGTTGATAGGTCATTGATATATGATTTGTTTGCCTTAAACAAAACTCCGAGTCCTTATAAAACCTGTCATCAAATTGCCCGGATTATGAATTCCGATCCCAAATCTCCTTTTTACCGTCGGCTGAAGATGCTAGAAAAGAGGGAGAATCGGCTTGAAACGATTTCGCAGAGCACATTTGTTACAAATCTTTGTGAATATTTAATTAGTAAGAATTCTCAAGAAGATGAGATTAACATTAAACGTAAAATTAAGTTGGAAGATAATCCAAAACTTCCCTTAAGAAAATATTTTATATCAGGAAAGGACGAAGTTATTTTACGGATTTTAATGAATTACTTCACTGCAGCGGAATCGGTTTTTTCTAAAGAGTGGAATAATCCGGATGAATATATTCTTACAAAGTCAGTTGGTTTTGAAGGAATGATATCTGCGCTTGCTACGCTAATTCCAACGGGGGAAAAACTTGGTGATTTAAGCAAAGAGTATTTCGTGAAAATTTTTAGAAACTTAAAAAATCACTTACATATGAGTAACATTGAATTGACTTCACAAAGTTTTTCGTCTAGTAGCCAAAATGCAAATCGTTTGGCTAAGCTGATTATAGATTCGAATAATTCACTGTACGAGTAATTGATATCTCTTTAAAAGTGATTGATTTAGGTGAAAATTAGAAGAAAATAAATTCCATGCGTAAAGAGTTTGCCCGTCAAGGATGTTAATTAAAATAAAAATTTACACCGCATTAGCAACAATATTTTGGATTGCTAGGCAATTTTCGATCCCTAACCCCTTTGAACTCTTAGGCGAAGGCCTTGCTATCACAATCGGAGGATCGTCTCTACTATTATCACCCGAATTATTAAATTGGATTGCTGACCCAATTATAGGTGCAGTCACCTTTGCGGTCGTAGGGCTTTACTATACAAAGGGTTCGGAGCCGGCATTTGGCAGTATATTGTATATGATCTTTTATGCTGTGCATATCGGATTGTTATATCTGATGTTATCGGTATACCCGATGGTTTGCTTAATGATTGTCATTGGAGTCATTTATGTCGGACTTCATGTCGGGGCAATTATTCTGAATAATAGCTAACAAAGCACAACCAAAAGCGGAATTACTGATGGGATGAATCGTTTATTATAGTAGGAACAGGCATTGAGCTAAGCTAAAAAGGATTGAAGATGTAATGGTTAAAGAACTAATACACGATCCGATATATCTGGCGGGAAAGTCGGGGTTGGCGACAAAAGAAGATTTGCAGGTCGCACAGGACTTGCTTGATACGCTGATAGCGCACAAGGACAGCTGTGCCGGTATGGAAACGTTGACGATTGTGACGAAACGTATGAGTTGTTTGAAAATGAACTCGACGGAGTTATTAAGTCGCGGTGGTGTGCTGAATTTAAAAAACGAGTTTGAAATTGGTAAGTATCTGTTGAATAGAGGATGAAAGATATGGCTGGAATGTTAGAAAACTTGGAATTTGATGTAAGTACATTTGCAGAGAAAGGAGTTCGGTTTTTTGAAGAGGAAGAAATATTACAGTGCAAAATCGATTCGTTTTCTGCCTTTGAGTATCTCATTTCAAGTTTAGGACGAGGAAGTTATCACTATGATTGTACATGGGACAGATTCTATCGTGGAGTATCAAACAAAGAATATGATTTGATTTGCAGCTTGTGTGTAAATAACCTCGAAGACAAAGAAGCGGATATAATAAATAGTCTATATTCGCGCGCACCGGATGAGTTTTCTTCATGTAAAACTGATTTTGAAATGGTTGCTCTTATGCAACATTATGGATTACCTACAAGATTGCTGGATTTTACAAGAAATCCGATGATTGCGTTGTGGTTTGCTTGTCAAAGAGATACGAAATGCAAGCTCGGGGAGGCTGATGGAGCTGTTTATTTGGCTTTTTCATCACGAAATACTCCTAAAAAAATAGTCGATTCTATTTTTAAAATGGCACTTGCAGATGATATCGATAAAGCAGTAGATTTGAGGAATATTTTCTCAAAATCAGAAATATACGACTACATACTTGTAAACGAAATCCATTGTAATCACATGTTATTCTTGGATGCCCCAATTATTGATTTGCGAGAAAGGAATCAACAAGCAGTTTTCTTGCTGGGAGTAAACGATATTTTAATGTCGGAAAAATCCAGCTCCAACGAAAAACGATTGGTAAAGGCAGATAATTTTATTGAAGCTTTATCTGAATTGAGCAATGAAAATAGCTCGATTAGATTTGACCTGGGCGAAATACATTGTTATCAAAAAAATAGAGATAGTGATAAGGTGCTTAAAATTATAATTCCCAAAGAGTTAAAAAGGGAACTGCTTTATGAGTTGAGCGTAAGAGGGATAGATGAGACATTTATATATCCTACACTTGATAACTATTGCAAAGAAATAAAACGACAGGCAAGACATAAACATGATGTGAGCGAAGAAAAGTGGAACTTGTGTAAAAAATATCTACTTGAGTATGCTGAGAACTCAAAAACTGATATGCAGTAAACAAAGAAAAAGCAAAAATAATGTAAGGAGTAGAAATGAATTGGACAACTTTTAATACACACCAAATGTCACCGGATAAAGCATTTGAAATATTATGTAACCAGTTGTTTGAAAATTGGTGCAAGAGCGAGTATGTAGGCTTGATTTCTTCTTTTGCTGTGGTTAATGGTTCTGGTGGCGATGGTGGAGTGGAGTCGTACTTAACATTGAATGACGGCAAGATTATCGGATTACAAGCTAAATGGTTCCCTAGCAGTATTGATAGCTCAGCGATTAGTCAAATTAGAAATTCAATTGAAACAGCAATTCGAGTTCGTCCTAATATTATTAGATACATTGTATGTGTGCCACGAGATTTAGCATCAAAGACGGCTCGCACACTTAAATCGGGTAATTCAGAAGATAATAGATGGAATGCGCTGGTTCAAGAAATGAGTACCGAATTTCCAATGTTAGAAGTTGAATTATGGAATGAAACAAAAATCACAGAAGAGTTACAGAAAGCTGACTGCTCGGGAATATGTAGGTTTTGGTTCGAAAATTCGGAAATTTCGTTAGAATCGGTAAAATATGCTTTTGATCGAGCAAAATGCAGTTGGTTGTCTAATAAATATGTTCCAGAATTAAATATGTGTGGGAAAATAGATAAAATACTATCTGATTTCTTAGGCGATGAAATCGAAAGAGAAGCACTTTTATCTAGTTTCCATATGATTTGCAAGCATTGTGAAGAATATAAAAAGGCATCTGTGGATTTTCTTTCGATTTGTAAAGGTAAAGATGAAGAACTTAAATCTATTTTGATCTCCACAGGTGAAAAACTGGAAGATTTGTATGTCCAATGCGAAAGAATTTGCTGGTTGTTATCGGGAGAAAAGTCGTTCTTTAATGTTGATGACGATGTACATTGTTACATTAACTTTGACTCCATAATAGAGCGAATACAACACAATCAGCAAGCATTTCATCATCATTTCCATTCTTCAGAAGTTACGAAAGCGCTTCGAAGGCTATCTAAATATGATGTAAATGCATTATTAGAGAAAGTTAAGGCCGGTTGTGAAACTAGATCGATATTGTTTTTGGGAAATCCGGGAACGGGAAAAACTCACGGAATAGCAGCGTTTGCGGACAAATTATTTGAGAAGGGACTCCATGTACCGCTGGTAATTCGTGCTATGGATATCCCATCATCCTTTGGTTGGAGAGATATTATAGTAAAGAATTTGGGGTTGTCATCTATATGGAGTGAAGAACAACTACTTCAGGCTTTATGTTCGTTAGCCAACCGTAATAGATTTAATGGAGTGTATTTGAACTCTAAGATAAAAGTTGTTCCTAAGATTTTAATTGTTGTAGATGGTATAGATGAGTCTATTCCTCATAGTAGGTGGGAGGAACGAATTCGAGAAGCAAAGCTTATTTCAGCAAAATACCAGCAGATAAGATTCTGTTTTACTACAAGGCCTACGGCTATTCCGAATCCTCAGCGAGAGTTTGTCAAACACTATCACTTAAGTAATAGCGGGGATGTATTGACAAAAGATTTGTTTGATGATTATATGCATGCGTACAACGTTAATGCGCAAAACAGGGGGTGGCTAAAATCGGCTTTAATAACGCCGTTGTCCTTGAAACTTTTTTGTGAAATCAATAAAAACAAGTCGGTTACCATTTCAGAACGTTCCGAAGTTTCTATGACAACACTGTGGAGACAACAAATTGATAAAGTCGAGACAGAGTTTGGTGAGAAGTATTCTATTGATTCGAGAAATCAATATATATTGCAAGCAATTGTTTTGTTATCTAATATGTTTTTGACCGAATCGGTATTAGATAGAGATCTCATATTGTCCGCATTTAACTCTAAATTAGGGTTGTCAGAGGATAGGTCCGAACAATTATTGTACTGCCTGGAGAATTATGGTATCTTGAGTTGCAGTTGTGAACGCGGGAATGGATTGAATCCTGACAAATATAAGTATTTTCACGGTATTCAAGGATATTTCGACTATGCGACCTCCTCTCTTCTGTTGAAACAGTTTGGACATCCTAAAGATATTGATTTTAGTAAATGCAAAGGGGTTTCTTTAAACGTATTGAACGGTTTAGCTGTCATATCAATGCAAAAATATGATTATCTTATCACTAGGAATAGTACGATTAAAGAGGTCTTGTATTTAGATGAGTTCGAAGAACTGCAGTTTTTTGCATTGGTTCATACTAATCATAAAAATGCCATTCAATTTGTTGAGCGCTCTCGCGAAATCATGAACGAAAATGCGGACGGATTAATTACAATCGCCAACAGAGTTGTGCTTCCATTAGCCAAAGATATTGGGCATCCTCTAGGAGTAAATCTTTTGGACGATTTCTTGAGTCAATTTGAAAGACCAGCTCAAAGAGATATATTGTGGTCGATCCCTGGCTACCTAAAAGATAGTTATGGTAAGAGGTGGAATCAGCCCGATTCCTTCGCGCTGGAAGAAGAGGAATACAACCTTGATTCAGAGGATACTTTTGAAGGGGTGCCAACAATATATGCATGGGCACTTTCATCCGTAAATAATTCTTTTAGGAGGCTTTACAGAGATAGGCTGATGGTGTGGGCGAGATCTGTGCCGCAAGAATTCTACAAACTGTTTCTTAAATTTTCCAACGTAAATGATCCGCAAATTAGAGCCGATTTGTTTTCAATCTTGATGTGTCTTGTTCATGACATCAAAGACACAGACTTGTTAGATAAAGCAACCCGTTGGATTATGGAAAACATCCTTCATCCAAGCAAAATTGATCTGAATAGGGATATTGCAATTCGATACTATTCAATAGCAATTGTCAAAAAAGCCATATACGAAAAGTTAATAACTGAGGATGAGTGTAAAGATTGCTTGCCTCCTTATCAAGTTAAAACTAATGACATATCATTGAATAAGGAGGCGTTAGCGGGAACTCGTATGAATGGTTATAAAGCCATTGATTACGATCTTTCTCGATATGTATTGGTTGACCACTTCCTTTCTGATTTTAGCAGCTATACAAATAAAAAAAGCAAAGGACAAATATTGAACCTAATAGCATGCATCGCCAAAGATCATCCGGAATACTTAGGCATTACTGAAGAACAATTCTTTATTTCTATGGCTTATGCATACATACTTGAAATGGGATGGAATGAAGAGGAGTTTTACAACTTTGAAAAAGATGATGCAGGTAATGATATTATCGGTGGAGCGGATATTGCTATATTGAGAACTTATCATGCAGCAACGCATGGTAGCAAAAGCGCTGTTATGACTGTATGCGAAAAATACGTGTGGCAAGCGAGAAACTCGATTAGCGGTTTTTTGTGCGATAGATTGTTGTATGGAGATTCAGGTATACGAATTACTGATTACGGTTTACTTGACGATTTTGTTATCCCTTCGCATGATCTTGTGCAAATAGATCCGGATAATATTCCCGAAGATAGACCTTGGCATATTCCTGAAGAAAAAAGTGTAGTACTGGAAGGGGATAATCAGTCGAGAGAAGATGTTGTGAATAGCGTAGTATTAGCACCTATATTGGATTGGGAAAAATGGATTTCTGTCGATAATCCATCTAATAAATATAAGGTAGACGCCGATAACTTGATGGCGTTGTATATGTTTTCTTGCTTTTATGGTAGTGCGGGCGTTGAAACAGACATATTTATTAATTCAGTAATAGTCGATTTGGCGCAAGTGGATGATTTTATTGAGCAATTGTGCGAAAGAGCAAAGAAATATAAAAACGTTGCTAATCCTATGGATTGGAATGGATCAATTGCCTCATCATGTTATATAACACCAAAAGAGATTTGTTGTTTCCCTTGGAAAACAAGGTACGATCCTTATATTGCTGAAGATTTTCCAACCATTGCTATAACAGCAGCGGTAGATTCATGCTGTTGTAATACGCTAGACTTTGGCGATGTGCACTATGAAGTTCCTTCTGCGATGGTTAGAGAGTATCTTGGAATAAAAGATACTGATGGATATACTTACATTGATTCACAAGGCAAAGTTATTGCGGAATATACGTTAGCAGGTGAGAAGTGGAGAACATATCAAAGTTCTCTACTCATTAACCGGTCTCTTCTGTTGAAAAAGCTTGAGAAGAACAATAAAACTTTAGTATGGATTATGAAAGAAAGACGCCGTAATTCTGGCATGACAATGGAGAAATACGGACGATTTGGAGTAGATAGAATGAAGAGTTTTGTTGGTTACTATAGCAATGGAGTATTTACCGTTAAGGAAATCATTTCTGATTTGGAAAGTTACTAACCAAACAAAAGCGACATTGGTTGATTGCAATCACGGAAAGGTGGTAATCGCAGTTCGAGGTTACTACTTTAATATTAACGGGATAATGTTGAAAAAAATGTTTTATGGTATAAGATTAAATCATGAATGAGAAAGAAAAAGGAGGATTATATTTTGGGACCTCTTTGGATCGATTATGATTTTGATCAAAATGATCAACTGGCTCGCAAATACTTGAAATATCAAGGAAAATACTATGACGTGGGGACCATTGTAAAGATAAAGGGAGATATGAAAAAGGAAGCTCTTGCTGAGTTTAAAGGTTGGCATTGCAATAACCACGGCAATTTTAAGTCGGTAGATGGCGGAACGCTTGATATATGGGATAATTATAACTTTTCCGCTGCAAACAAATATATTATCGAAATTATAACTCCCGTATATCCACGGTTGGAAAAAATAGTAGCAAAGGGCGATGATAGAGAAAAACCACCGTCTTGGACCGTTGAGGTTGCTTGGATTTGGTACATAGTAATTATGATAGTGCTTGCTTTTTTCAAGGCTCGTTGGCTAGGATGGATTGTTGCTACTGTCATCTTTTTTGGATGGAAAAGTGGCTTCTTTAGCAATAAGAAAAAATAAATGTATTAAGATTAGAATAAAGATGGCAGAATATGTTTTATGCGCAAGTGGTCAAACATATGGTCAAAGGCGAAAAATGGGCTTGTTTAACCCTCGAAGAAGGGGAAACAAGCCCGTTATATTTGTTGCGGGAACGTGAGCTTTCGCGAGGATTTGCGAGATAAATAAAGAAAAATCGGGAATCTTACGACTACAGAGTTCTAGTCTGAGTGACAAGGCGTGAACTTGTGGACTTTACCACCCCATATCTAGTATCAATGCAGATGCAGTTGAAATATTAGAAAATGGTGAGATTTTTATATAGATAACAATTAATAAATCCCATTTTTAAAAACTTGACAGATCGTGTGCGGTATAGTACAATAACGATATCAAGAAAAGAACAAGAAGGTGATAACATTGACAGAAAAATTTGACATAGCCGGTTATTGTCGCATATCTGTTGACGAAGAACTCGATCAGGAAAATACATCCATAGAAAACCAAAAATCGATAATCGAAAAGTACGTTGAGGACAAGTTTCCGGGTTCTACATTGACACTTTATTCTGATCGTGATCGCTCCGGATATACCTTTGCGCAACGCGAGGAGTATCAGGTGATGCGCAAAAAACTTATGTCGCACAAGCACGACATTCTCATAATAAAAGACTTTTCAAGATTTGCTCGTAGAGGCGGTCACGGGTTGGCGGAATTGGAGGATTTGCTGGATGCAGGAGTCCGTATAATTTCCATCGGTGACAGAATAGACTTGCCCAACGAAGATGATTGGCTGAGAGTTCAAGTTCAGTTCGTCTTTAACGAACTTCCCGTTACCGATACAAGCAAAAAGGTTCGCAGTGTTGTCAAGCGCCGTCAGGAAGAGGGCAAGTGGATTTGCGCCGCGCCCTATGGATATATCATCAACAAGAGCAAAAAGTTTGAGATAGTGCCCACCGAGGCGGAGATCGTAAGATTGGTCTTTGATCTTTACACCAACAAAGGCTGGGGCTACAAAAAGATCGCAAACTACCTTAGTGACCAAAAGATTCCCACTCCTCGCGAGTCGGAGCGTGACCGCAAGGAAGCCGAAGGCCTTGAATACAAGCGCAAGCTGAACTCCACTTGGAGTATAGTAACCGTGCAAGGCATCCTCGACAACGACTTTTACATCGGAACCCTGCGTCAGGGCAAGTATACCCGTAAAAAGATCAACGGCGACGCCATCAAGAAGGACGAGATGGATCACATCGTCATCGAAAACAACCATCAAGCTATAATCGATTACCGCACCTTCGCGTTAACGAGGGCGGCACGGCAAAAGCGTACCACCTCTAACTATCGCGGTGTGAAGAAGAACGACAACCCCTACACGGGCTTCATTTCCTGCGGTGACTGTGGCAGCCCCATGTTCGCTGTGTCGCGTAGTGATCTGAAACCGGGGTACATTTGCGGTGCATACCACAAAGTCGGCAAGTCGGCTTGCAGCAGGCATTACATCGCAAACGAAAAGCTCGACGAAATGCTGAAAAGCTATATCCGTTTGGTTATGGAAAACTCAAAGGATATGCTTGCAAGGCTGGATGAGGACATAAAGAACGAACAAGAGGATATCGCTGTAACCGAGGATTCCGCAGAAAAGCTGGAAGTGATCGTAGAAGAGCTTCAGGAGGAGCTGAAAGCCACCAAGCGTCAGCACATAAGGGATGTTCTCAAGCACCCTGACCAAGAGGAGATACTTGAAGAGACCTACGACGCAATAGAGTCCGACATTCAAAGAAAGATCGAAGGCTTGAGAAATCAAATCGAGCTTATAGCCGACAAGCGAAATATGATCGTTCGGGTCAACCGCGTGGCAAAGACCGCTATCGATATTTTCAACGACATACTCGCAAAGGATAAGCTGGACAAAAACGACCTTGAGCTTATCATAGAGAAGATCGTTGTATATGAAAAACGCATTGAAATATACCTTCAGGCTGATATTGACAGCATACTGAAAAGCGGAACCTTGGAGGATGCCGCAAATTTTAATTCAGGCATCGAAGATATCTTGAAGAGCCGTATTGTCCAAAGTGCAACCAACCAAAAGGACAAGGTCTTCGATGTCAGTGTTATCAGTGACGGCGAGCCGTTGGAGATTTTCACCGATGCGGGAGGCGGTGTTATATTTAAAAAGTATTCTCCCGCAGGGGAGCAGAGCGCGACGGCGAGCAATTTGTGCGATTCGATGTTTAAGACCTGCTCTCGCCCCATGGTGGTATGTGACCGAGACAGCATAATCGCGTCCTCGGGCAATATGCGCCGTGAGCTGGAGGGCAAGCCCCTTTCCGCTGATGTGGAACGGATAATGGAAAGCCGACAGCTTAAAAAGAGCGAGGAAGGGCTGCCGCTTTCGCCGTCGGTGCCATCGGCGCAAGCGGCGGTGGTAGCACCGGTCATTTCGGAGGGAGATCTGTGCGGATGCGTGGCATTTTTGAAGAATGACCAGCCTATTTCGGAGGTAGATGTGCGTATGGCGCAGGCTTCCGCGCTGTTTTTTGCCCGTCAAATGGAAAATTAAGAGCTAAAATTAATAAAAAGTCTTGATTTTGTGTATTTATAGTGGTATAATCTGCTTGTAAGTGGATGATTGTTGAAAGAGTGGGAGCGGTTCTCACTCTTTCTTATATATTAAGAGAAGGTGCAAAAATGAGAGCAAAAGATTTTATCGCAAAAGTAAAAGCGATGGCAGAGCCTGTCTGCGCAGAAAACGGACTGTCACTTTGGGATGTTACCTTTGAAAAGGAAGGTGCTTCCTATGTGCTCACAGTGTACATCGACCGCGACGAGGGTGTTTTTATTGAGGACTGCGAAAAGGTATCCCGCACTATCGATCCTATGCTTGATGCTCCCGAGTTTGACTCGTTGCCCTCATACGTGCTGACCGTCTCTTCCGCAGGTCTTGAACGCAAGCTTTCCTGTCAGGAGCATTATGACTGGGCAAAGGGTAAGAGCGTTGAACTGACCTTCTACAAGGCGATCGAAGGCGCAAGCAACATTATCGGTATTCTTGAAAGCCACGAAAACGGCGAGTTTGCTATTCTTTGCGGTGAAGAAAAGAAGACATTCACCGATGCACAGGTAGCGGGCGCAAGACTTCATTTTGAGTTCTGAAAAAATTAAAATAGAAGGAGCAAAGGAAAATGGCAAGCGAGATCATTAGCGCATTAGAAGCGTTAGAAAAAGAAAAGGGCATAAAGAAAGACTATATGCTCGACAGAATTTCCCAAGCACTTGTTGCTGCTTATAAGGCACTTTATAAGCGCGACACACAGGCAGCCGCCATTGAAAATGTTTTCGTCAACATCGACGAGAAGAGCGGTGCTATCTCTATGGTAGCAGTTAAGACAATCGTTGAGGAGGTCGAAAACCCCGCAACCGAGATCAGCCTGCTTGATGCAGAGGCTTATTCCAAGACCCCCGCAATCGGCGATCAGGTCAGAGTCCCCGTCAATATGAAGGATTTCGGCAGAATCGCAACCCAGACCGCAAAGCAGGTCATCATTCAGGGCATCCGCGAAGCAGAGCGTACTATGATCGCCGAGGAGTTTGCTAACAAGCAGCAGGAGATCATCACCGCTTTGGTTACCAAGGTCGATCCCCGTTACGGAAGCGTTATCGTTGAACTGGGCGGCAAGCGTGAGCATACCGAAGCAATGCTCCCCGCACAGGAGCAGATCGCAGGCGAAGTCATCACCGAGGGCGACCGCATCAAGGTTTTTGTAGTTGAAGTCCGCGGCGCAGGTAAGGGCCCTCAGATCATGCTTTCCCGTACCCACGCAGGCCTTGTCAAGAAGCTCTTCGAGCTTGAGGTCCCCGAGATCTCTGAGGGCATAGTTTCCATCACCCATATTGCTCGTGAAGCAGGCAGCAGAACCAAGATCGCAGTTTCATCCACCAATCCCGAGGTAGACCCCATCGGCGCTTGCGTAGGTCCCAAGGGCGGAAGAGTTGCAGCGGTCGTCAACGAGCTTAAGGGCGAAAAGATCGATATCATCAAATACAGTGAAGACCCCGTTCAGTTTGTGGCAGAGGCTCTTTCTCCCTCCGATGTTATTTCGGTTCAGATGTTAGAGGACAACAAGAGCTGCGTAGTAGTCGTTCCCGACAGCCAGCTGTCCCTTGCTATCGGCAAGGAAGGTCAGAATGCCCGTCTTGCTGCCAAGCTGACCGGCTTTAAGATTGACATAAAGCCCGAAAGTGCAGCGTATTAAATAATCGATACATTTCTTAAAGGAAGGGAGAGAGAAGACTTGAAAATTCCTATGCGTCAGTGCTCTGCTTGCAGAGGACATTTTGAAAAAAGACAGTTGCTCAGGGTCGTGCGCACACCGGAAGGGAATGTTGTGGTAGACACCAAGGGCAAAGCAAACGGCAGAGGCGTGTATATTTGTAAGAAGGAAGAATGCTTGGAAAAGGCTATCAAAAGTCGCGCTCTTTCCCGTGCTTTGGAGGTTCCCGTTCCCGACGATGTTATAGAAAGCATCAGGCAGACCATAAAGGAGCAGGCTGATGGATAACACCTTACACTTTATCGGTCTGATGAAAAAGGCATCGGCTCTGGCGATCGGTGCGGACAATATTTACACCGCCACCGAGCTGGGCAGAGTGAAGCTGCTTTGCCTGGCGTCAGATACGGCAAAAAACACCGCGTCGTCAATCAAAAATACCGCAGAAAATTGGGAACTTCCGCTTTTGACCCTGAGCGCCACCAAAACAGAATTGGGTGAGGCATTGGGACAAAAGGAATGTGCCGCTTTGGGCATAACGGATACAGGATTTGCACTGGCACTTTGTAAGAAATTGGGAAAGAATACTTATGAAGAACAGCTTGCGCAACAGCTTGAGCGTGAGAAAAAACGCAAGGCAAAAAAGACTGCCGCAGGTGCGGCAAGAAAACGGAGGAAATAGCTTATGGCAGTAAAATATAAGCTTTCTGAACTTGCAAAGGACTTTGGTATGGCTCCAAAAGAGATAGCTGCCTTTTTGAGTCAGTACGGAAAGGTCAATAAGAACAGCTCTCAGACATTGAGTGACGACGAGCTGAATATTGTTTTTGACGTTTTGTCACAGAAGAATCAGATCAAATCTCTTGCAGATATATTTGCGCCCGCAGCCGCTGCTGCAGAACAGCGCAAGCGCGACAGTGAAGAGAGACTTCTTAAGGAGAAGAAAGAAGCGGAAGAGCGCGTCCTTGCCGAAAAGAAGGCAAAGGAAGAGGCTCAGGAGAGGGCAAAGAAGCCTCAGGAAAAGAAGCAGCCCGCAAAGGCAAGAGGCGGACAGACGCTTACCCTCAATCCCAACGCATCCAATCAGCCTGAAAAGAAGAGCGAGCCCGTGCCGTCTGCAAAGAAGGTACATTATGTTGATACCCGCGGCGCAAATGTCAATATGGATAAGTATGACGAGCGCCTTGAGACCCTCGTTCCCAAGCAGGCAGATCATATGGGTCAGCAGGGCAAGCAGAAGTTTAAGCAGAATCAGAAAAAGCAGCAGCAGTTTATGGGCAACAAGCGCCGTGCCGAGGAGCAGGAAAAGATGCGCCGCTTAGAGCAGCAGGCACAGGCTAAGAAGGTTCCCTTGAAGGTACTTATCCCCGAGACCATTGCAGTTGGCGAGTTGGCTCTGCGCCTCAAGAAGACTGCCGCTGAGGTCATTAAGCAACTGATGAAGCTTGGCGTTATGGCTTCTATTTCTCAGGATATTGATTTCGACACAGCATCTCTGGTTGCTATGGAGCTGGGTGCAGTTCCTGAGAAAGAGGTTGTTGTCACCATTGAAGAAAAGCTTTTTGACGAGCGTGAAGATACCGCAGAAGAGCTTGTTGAGCGCGCCCCTGTTGTGGTTGTTATGGGTCACGTTGACCACGGCAAGACAAGCCTGCTGGATGCTATCAGACAGGCTGATGTTGCTTCCGGTGAGGCAGGCGGCATTACACAGCATATCGGTGCATATCGCGTTCGCCTGAACGACAGAGATATTACCTTCCTTGACACCCCCGGTCACGCCGCATTTACTTCTATGCGTGCCCGCGGCGCTCAGGTTACAGATATTGCGATCTTGGTAGTTGCAGCTGACGACGGCGTTATGCCCCAGACAGTTGAAGCAATCAACCACGCAAAGGCAGCAGTCGTTCCCATCATCGTTGCAGTTAACAAGATGGATAAAGAAAGCGCCGATCCCGACCGCATCCTTCAGCAGCTCACCGAATATGAGCTTGTTCCCGAAGAGTGGGGCGGCACCACAGTCGTATGTAAGATCTCCGCTAAAAAGAAGCAGGGTATCGACAACCTGCTTGAAATGGTCCTGCTGACCGCGGATATTCAGGAGCTTAAGGCAAATCCCAACCGTTTGGCAAAGGGTACTGTTATCGAGGCAAAGCTTGACCGCGGCAGAGGTCCTGTCGCTACTATTCTTGTTCAGAACGGTACTCTTAAGAATGGCGATATAGTCATCGCGGGCACAGCGGTCGGACGTATCCGTGCTATGACCGACGATAAGGGCAGAAAGCTTGAAGAAGCAGGCCCTTCTGTTCCTGTTGAGATCATCGGTCTTGCCGAGGTTCCCGGTGCGGGTGACATATTCTACGCCGTCGAAGATGAGCGTATGGCAAGAACCCTTGCTGAAAAGCGCCGCTATGAAGAAAAAGAAGAGCAGGCACACGCACAGCAGAAGGTCACCCTTGACAATCTGTTCTCACATATTGAGACCGGTTCTGTCAAGAGCCTTAACATCATCGTCAAGGCAGACGTTAAGGGCTCTGCCGAGGCGGTCAAGAGCAGCCTTGAAAAAATATCCAACGAGGAAGTCAAGGTCTCTGTCATCCATTCTGCAGTCGGCGGCGTAAATAACAGCGATATTATGCTTGCCGCTGCTTCCAATGCTATTATTGTCGGCTTCAATGTCCGTCCCGAAGCAGGTGTTGCCGATGCAGCACAGCAGGCGGGTGTTGATGTACGCCTTTACCGCATAATCTATGACTGCATCGAAGAGATCGAGCAGGCAATGAAGGGTATGCTGGCTCCCAAGTTCAAGGAAGTAGTCATCGGTCACGCAGAGGTTCGTCAGACCTTCAAGGTCTCCGGTGTTGGCACTATTGCGGGCTGCTATGTTACCGATGGTAAGATGCAACGCAAGGAAAAGGTGCGTATCGTTCGTGACAGCATCGTTATCCACGAGGGCGACCTTGCAACCCTCCGCCGATTTAAGGATGATGCCAAGGAGGTCGCACAGGGCTTTGAATGCGGACTTAGCATTGAAAAGTTTAACGATATCAAGGAAGGCGACATCATTGAAGCCTTTGTTATGGAACAAATTCAGCTGTAAGGAGAAATTATGCCGTCAAACAGCAGTCGTATGGTTCGCATAAACGAAGAGGTTATGCGTAATCTTGCTACCCTTATCCGTCAGGTCAAGGATCCTCGCATTGCTAACTCTATGGTCAGCGTTATCAGATGCGATGTGACCAATGACCTGCGCTGGTGCAAGGTGTATGTAAGTGTATTAGGTCAGTTTGACCACAAAGAAATTATGAAGGGCCTTAAATCGGCATCGGGATTTTTGCGTCGCGAACTTGCTCACAGTATGAGCTTGCGCTACACTCCCGAATTGGTATTCGTTATTGACGATTCCATTGCTTACGGCGCTCATATTGCAGGAATACTGAATAAATTGGATATTCGCAGTGAGGATGAAGATGGATCTCAACTCGGCAGCGAGCTTTCTTAAGGCTCACGACAACTTCATAATCCTTACCCATCGCCGACCTGACGGAGATACCGTCGGCTCGGCGGCGGCGCTGTGCCGCGCTCTGCGCAAGCTGGGAAAGACCGCTTTTGTCCTTAAGAATAGCGGAATAAGCCCCAAGCTTGAGCTTTTTACCGAGGGACTTGTTGCTCCCGAGGGATTCAGAGCGGAGACGGTAGTAGCGGTGGATATTGCTGACGAAAAGCTCTTTACCCTTGAGGCAGAGAGCTTTTTTGGCATGGTGGATCTTTGCATAGATCACCATCCGT
The DNA here is from genome assembly GCA_017408485.1 of Clostridia bacterium. Lineage (GTDB taxonomy): Bacteria > Bacillota > Clostridia > Oscillospirales > Butyricicoccaceae > RGIG3513. The sequence continues at coordinate 32,826 of JAFQUM010000014.1, forward strand.
CAAATAGTTTTTATGCAAAAAATACCCTTTTAGACAGTGATGCTTCGGCGACGGGACTTGTGGTATATCGGGTCATAAAAGAGCTTGGCGTTGCTTTTGACACCTCGATTGCCGAGGCTATCTACCTTGCTGCTTCTACCGATACGGGTTGCTTTAAATATTCAAACACCACCCCTGAATGTCATCGGGTCGCCGCTGAGTGTATGGAGGCTGGAGCGGATTTTCATTATATCAATACGCAGTTTTTTGTTGTTAAAACACCCGCCCGTCTTGCGGTTGAGAGCGAGATATTTGCCCGCTTGATAATGTCGGATGATGGCAAAATAGCCATTTCCTATCTTACGAGAGAGTTTGTTGACAGGATACAAGCAACTGCCGACGATATGGACAACCTTTCCTCTCTTATGATGCAGGTGGAAACAGCGGTCTGCGGCATTTTGCTGACCGAAAACACCAACCTCGGCACATATCGCTTGTCGGTGCGTACCCGAGAAGGCGCAAGCGCCTGCGATATCTGTCTTAAGTTTGACGGAGGGGGACACGCCCGTGCCGCAGGCGGAGCTATAAACGGCAAGCTCCAAGATTGCATAAACAGACTTATGACAGCCGCCCGTGAGGAAATAGAAAAGAATGTATAACGGAATATTGATTTTTGATAAGCCGAAGGACTTTACCTCTCACGATGTGGTGGCAAAGCTGCGCGGCATTTTAAGACAAAAGAAAATAGGACACGCGGGAACCCTTGATCCCATGGCTACCGGTGTCTTGGTCATACTTTTAGGCAATGCCACCCGCGCCTCCGATTATGCTTCGGCGCGAACAAAGGAATATGTGGCAGGGCTTAAATTGGGAATTACCACCGATACTCAGGATACTACGGGTAATGTGCTGACGGAGTGTGAGCACAATGTGACTCGACAGGAGCTTGAGCAAAAGCTTACCGAGTTTTTGGGCACTCAAGCTCAGCTTCCTCCAATGTATTCGGCGGTTTCGGTTGGCGGCACAAGGCTATATAAGCTCGCCCGTCAGGGAGTGGAGATAGAGCGCCAAAGCCGTGATATAGAAATAGAAGAGATAGAGCTGTTAGGTGAACGCGATGGAGCATTTGACCTTCGCATAGTCTGCTCAAAGGGCACATATATCCGTACCCTTTGCCACGATATAGGTGCATCCTTGGGCTGCGGCGGCTGTATGTCGTCGCTCAGACGCACTGCTATCGGTGCCTTTAGAGTGGAGGACGCCCTTGACTTTGACAAGGTCAAGCAGCTTCACGAAGAGGGAAGACTCGAGAAGGTATTATTCCCCACCGACAGCGCTTTTGACGATATGCCGTCAGTATACCTGAACGAAAAGGGGATGTCTCGCGCTGTCAACGGCGCATTTATCAGCGCCGATGAAATAAACGATGGAAGCATTCCCGACACAGATGTCCTTTGTCGGGTCTATGATACAAAGGGCGATTTCATTATGTTAGGCCGCGGCGGTGAGCTTGATCGCGGCGGGCGGGCGCTATTCTGCCATAAAACTTTTTTTATCAGGGATTGATGATATGAAAAACACAGTAGTCGCATTGGGCTTTTTTGACGGGGTCCACATAGGACACAAAAGAATACTTGAAACTGCCGTGCGCATTGCCAAAGAAAAAGACTGCATTCCCGCAGCTTGCACCTTTGACATTCACCCCCGCGCATTTGTTCACGGGGTTGCACCCGCAATGCTTTGCACACTAAATCAGCGTGTTGAGCTTATAAAGGCTCAGGGTATAGAGCAGGTAGCCATACTTGAGTTCAATGAGAAAATGGCCTCAATGACACCATCTGAGTTTGCCACATTGCTGAAGGAAAAATATAATTGCAAATATGCCGTTTGCGGTAAGAACTTCCGCTTTGGTTACAAGGCACAAGGCACTCCCGAAAGCCTTCAGGAATACGGCATAGAGGCTATCATCTGCGACCATGTTGAAGATGATGGCGGTGTGGTATCCTCAACACGAATCCGCAAGCTGCTTACCGAAGGCGACGCTGTGTATGCCGCCCGTCTTTTAGACAGACCATATACCCTAACGGGCAAGGTGGTCGACGGCTTTAAGCTGGGCAGACAGATGGGCAGACCAACTATGAACCTCAAACCGGATAGCGGGCTTTTGATACCGCAAAATGGCGTGTACGCATCAAGGGTGGAGATCGATACAAACACCTATGATTCCATAACTAATATCGGCACACGCCCAACCTTTTCAAGTGACGATATCATATCCATCGAAACCCATATTTTAGGCTTTTCGGAAATGATATACGGCAAGTATGTCAGCCTTCAGCTGATCGAAAAGGTGCGCGGCGAAAGGGTATATGCGGATTACAATGAACTGATAGAGCAGATAAACAAGGATATAGAGAAAACCGAGGCGATCCTGAAAAGGGGATGAATTGATGAGCGATTTTTGGGCAGGGGTACAGATATGGTTCCAGAACTTTAACGCCCGCTATGGAGTAGCGGCGCTTATTTGCCTTGGAGTTTTGGTGCTTGCCCTTTTTATGTATACTATCATTAAAACGGTCATAGCGGGTCAGAGCAAGGAACGAAAGGTTCAGCTGCGGGCAAAAATGGCGGATGAAAAGATCCGCCTCAGGGCGGCAGAGAGCCTTGCTGATATGATAAGCTATCAAACCACACCCGATGACCGTAATGAGCTTAAACGGCTCATATCGTACATAAAAAAGCGTTATCCCAAGCTTTTTGCCGAGGCGGAGATAGAAAACAGTGATTGCGGCTTGCTTTTCTGCCTTAAAACAAAAAACAACCTCAAAAAGCCTCTGCTTTTCTGCGGACATCTTGATGTTGTGCCCGCGGGAGAGGGTTGGAAGCATCCTCCCTTCGGCGGCAAGAGCGACGGCGGCAAGATCTACGGCAGAGGCGCTTGCGATTGCAAGGGACCCGTTACCGCAATGCTTGAAGCTATTGAATCACTGCTTTGCGAGGGGGACAGACCCCAGCGTGATTTATGGTTTGCCTTTGGCGGTGACGAAGAGACGGGGGGCGAGCAGGGCGCGGCGGTATTTGCCGAGCTGCTTGAGAAAAAAGGAGTTACCTTTGACCTGATCCTTGACGAGGGCGGATATATTGCAAAGAGTCATTCCGATAGCAAGGACTTTCCCATTGCCCTTATTGGTGTAGGCGAAAAGCAAAGCTGTTATTTCAATCTGAAGGCGTCGGGTCAGGGCGGTCATAGCGGAATGCCGAGAGGCAGAACAGCGTTAGGCGCGCTTGCCGAGGCGGTCTGTCGTATAGAAATGATAGGCAACAAGAAAAAGCTGACCCCTATGGCAAAGAGGTTTTTGGTTCAGTCTATGCCCGCAATGAGCTTCAGCAAACGATATTTAGTTGCAAATATGCCCTTTACCCGTCCATTTTTGAAAAAGGCATTTGTCAATGATTTTGAGGTCTCATCACTGATGGGAAGCACCCTGGTTCCCACCCGAGTTCAGGGAAGTGATGCTGATAATATGCTTGTATCAACAGCAGAATGCGTGGTCAATGCCCAGCTGATGCCAAGTCAGAGCGCAGAAAAGACCTTAGCATTCCTTAAGCGCTTGGTGGCGGATCTGGATATTGAGGTCACAATGAGCGGTGCTACAGAGAAGGTCAAGCTGACAAGCACCGACAGTGAGATGTATAAGACCCTTTGTGAGGTGCTTAAAGAGAGATATCCGGGTATTCCTTGCCTTGAATGGATATCCTCAGGCTGCAGTGATGCCGCCCATTATGGCAATCTCAGCGATAGTATTTTATATTTTACACCTATAGTTATGGAGAAGAAGACGGCATTTTCGGCCCACGGCGCAGAGGAGCGTATCAGCGAGGAATCCCTCGGCGCCGCAGTGGAAATATATAAGAAACTGATGGTGATATAATGAGCAGAAGAAAAAGAAAGAACCAAATCGCCATAGTGCCTATTTTGTTGCTTGTTGTGGCGATCGCACTCTTTGGATATTATTGGATAAACAAAGAGAAAGACGCACCTCCTGCAGTGTCCGCTGACAGCAGTCTTGTTATGCGGGTGATCGATGTGGGACAGGGTGACAGCATACTTCTTTGCTGCGACAATGAATATATGCTTGTTGATTGCGGCGAAAAATACGAGGTAGAAGCTGTGCTTGAGCAGCTTGAAGGTGTGGAAAGCCTCAAATACCTTGTTGCGACCCATCCTCATACCGACCATATGGGCGGTGTTGTGACGGTTATGCAGACAATTAAGCCTGAGCTTTTCTTGATGCCGGAAAAAGAGCATACATCCATTGCCTTTAAGGAGATGCTTGACACGGTGGAGGAGCTGGAGATAGATGCCGCATACGCCTATGCGGGGGACGAATATACTCTTGGCAGTGCGAGAATTACCATTGTTTCCCCTGAGGAGGGAGCAAAGGAGAGCGACCTTAACAACAACTCGGTGGTAATGCTTGTGCAGTACGGTGATGTGAGCATTTTGCTGACAGGTGATTCCGAAGCAAAGATGGAAAGGCAGTATGTCAAGCGCCTTGACGGCAAGGTGGACATTTATAAGGTGGCACATCACGGAAGCGACACCAGCAATACCGAAGCGCTTTTGTCGGTCATCAAGCCTACATATGCCGCCATCAGCTGTGGTGAGGGCAATCAGTTTGGACATCCCATCAAGTCGGTTATGGATACCTTGAATAAGTATTGCGAAAGCGTTTACCGCACCGATGAGAGCGGGGATATCACCTTCACCGTCAAGGAGGGAAAGATAGATGTCACAACCGAACGGTAAATATACTATAGACCGCCGAGAGGGCAATGTTTGGGTGCTTGAGTTTGAGGATGGAAGGATATACCATTTTGATTCAGTGCCCGAAGGAGCAAAAGAGGGGGACAGGGTTATCAAGGACTTCGATACGCTGACCCTTGAGCCCGCTTTGCAGAGCGAAAGAGAGCAGATAAAGAGCCGAATGGACAGATTGTTCAAAAAACGGAGGTAGTATGGAAAAGAAAAACTATGCCTTTATAAACCATAAGGATTGTGAGTATTTCCCTTGCCATAAAACAAACGATCCCGAGAACTTCAATTGCTTATTCTGCTATTGCCCCTTGTATGCACTGGGTGATGATTGCGGTGGCAATTTCTCTTACACAAACGGTTATAAGGATTGCTCAAATTGCTTGGTTCCCCACAAAAGGGAGAATTACGATTATGTAAACAAAAAGCTTGGCGAGCTTTTTGAAAAGATGAAAAAACAAGATTAATAAAAACGACGGCAACAGAAGTTCTGTTGCCGCCGTTTTTTGTCAATATAAAAGATTATTTATCCATACCGCAGGGGGTAGATGATTGAACAAGGCAACGGTCGGAATGCACAGTATCGTAAAAACGAAAACCGCCTGCAAAATTATATACATCAAAGCCGTAGCCTGACAGAATACGGGAGGCTATATAACTGCGGAGTCCGCTTTGGCATATTACATAGACCGGTTTACCTTTTTCTATTTCTCCAATGCGTTGACGGAGCTCGTCAACCGGAATGTTAGAAAAACCTATTATGTGTCCCGATGCATATTCCTCAAAGGTTCGTGTGTCAAGAAGGGTGACACTTCCGTCACGGGGAAGGGTGGGCTCGTCTTCAAGATACCATTGCTTAACGATACCGCGGGCGATATTGTCTGCGATATAGCCTGCCATATTTACAGGGTCTTTTGCTGAGGAATAGGGGGGAGCATAGGCAAGGTCGATATGCTGAAGCTCGTGGGCTTTCATTTCTGCTCTGATGGCTGTAGCGAGAATATCGATTCTCTTATCCACGCCCTCATAACCTACGATCTGTGCGCCTAAAAGTCTCAAACTGCCTTTTTCAAAAAGGATCTTTAAGGTCATAAGCTTGCCGCCGGGGTAATATCCTGCGTGATTCAAGGGGGAAAGTATAATTTTTTCATATTCAATGCCTGCATTTTTTGCCGAAGTTTCGTTTATTCCCGTGGTGGCAGCTGTAAGCTCAAAGACCTTGATTATACTGCTTCCTTGAGAACCTTGATATATACTGTCACCTCCGCAAATGTTGTCAGCGGCAATTCTTCCTTGCTTGTTGGCAGGACCCGCAAGAGAAATGAGTGCGTTTTGATCCGTTATAAAATGCCTGATCTGTACTGCATCGCCTACCGCATATATATCAGGGTCGGATGTCTGCATACGCTCGTTGACCAATATACTGTCGCGTATGCCCAATTCAAGTCCTGCATTTTTTGCCAGCGTGCTTTCGGGTGTAACACCGATTGCAAGGATCACCATATCGGCGGCTATGGCAGGGTTATCCTTTATGAGAACCTTGATCTTTCCGCTTTTTTCTTCGAAGCCTTCAACGGTGTAGCCCAAAGCAAGATCTACACCGTTGCGGCGCATTTCGTTGTGTATAAATGCCGCCATATCGCTGTCAAAGGGGTTCATAAGCTGACGGGGGCGTTGAACGATAGTTACCTCAATGCCCAGATGCCGCAGATTTTCTGCAACCTCAAGGCTGATAAAGCCTCCGCCTGCAATAACTGCCGATTTTGGATGATGGGCATCTATATAGCTTTTTATTTTAAGAGTATCCTCAACGGTGCGCAGTGTAAAGATCTTGTCTGAATCTATTCCCGACAGATTAGGTAATGTAGGTTTGGCACCGGGAGAAAGGAGAAGCTTGTCATATACATCTTCAAAAATCTCACCGCTATGTAGATTTTTGACGGTAACGGTTTTCTTATCTGGGTCAAGGGAGATTACCTCGTGGTTGGTTTTTACTTCTACGCGAAATCGTGAATAAAAGCTCTCAGGGGTTTGCAGAGTAAGCTCTTCGGGGTCGGTGATGACACCGCCGATATAATACGGTAATCCGCAATTTGCATACGAAATATAGCCGGAACGCTCGTAAATGGTAATTTCCGCACTTTCATCGAGTCTGCGTATTCTCGCCGCGGCGGTGGCGCCGCCGGCAACACCGCCAACGATAATAACCTTCATTAGTATTCCACCTTTCCTTTATATGCTGAAATGCCGCCGATGTCTTTGACATTTGAGAAACCGAGGTCTTTAAGCTCTGCTGCTGCTTGAGCACTTCTTGCCCCGCTGCGGCAATAAACAAACAGGGGAGTAGATTTGTTTTCAAACAATTCTTCTGCTCTGTAAATATTGTGGAGGGGAAGATTTACGCTTTTGGGAATATGCCCCTCATTGTATTCTTCGGGAGTGCGGACGTCAAGAAGAACTCCGTCGGGAGTGCTTAAAAACTCCTCAATGCTGCGGTTTATATCGCTGTTTCTGAAAAATCCGAATAAACTCATTGTCCCACATCCTTTTACTTTTTGATTATAGTATATCCGTAAAAAAGAGGTTCTTCCGTGATTATATCACAAAAACGGCGGAAACCGTTATGGTCACCGCCGCTTTGGCTTAAAAATATCAATCGTCACGCTCTTTTTCAAAATCGATAACTGTACCTGTTTTTGCGTTTATTTCAACCGAATATTCATATCCGTCTGCTTCAAACTCTACTTCGTATAGGCACTTGCCGTTTTCACAGTCGAAAGTTACGTCGGTTAAGTGCTTATCAAAAGCGGTATCGGAGTAGGCAAGCCCTGCTTTATCAAAGGCGAGCCTTATAGCTTCTTCCTTGGTTATGACTGCTTGGTCGTTTCCGTTTCCAATGTCATCAGGCTTGCCGTATTGATTTCCTTGGCCACTGTGGTTACCCTGATTGCCTTTACCGTCACCGTCGGCGATCTCACGGTCAAACTCAATGATCTTTCCGTCGTTGCCGTCAACGGTAACCTCATATTCCCAATGCCCGCAGATGAACTCTATTTCATATTGCCATTTTCCGTCATCATATTCAAACTCGTTTTTGATGAGGGTAATGCCGTCAAGAGATGCGTTGATTCTTGCGAGAGCGGCATCGAGAGCTTTTTCATGGCCGATCGGCTTTACACCTTCGGGAAGATCGGGATTAAAGTCGGGAATATCAGGGGTCTCGGGACGGGTGGCGGGGTCAGCGGGAGTGTCAGGCGTTACGGCCGCATCGGGTCTTCCGTTGCCGTCATAGTCCTTTTCTACCTTGATAATATTGCCGCTTATTGCATCAACATCAACATCATATTCTATGGAACCGATATAAAACTCAACTTCATAAATTGCCTTGCCGTCACCAAAATCAAACTCAGTCTTGATTCTTTCTGCCTTGTTGATACTTACGGCAGAGATGAGGGAAAACACGTGTTTTACGGCAATATCTTCAGCTTTTTCCTTTCCGATATATCTGCTTTCGGAAGGGGTGCCGCTGTTGATAATATTCTCGGAAGATATTTCTGCATTTTTCATCAGCAGATTAAGCTCGTGTACCGACAGCTTTGCAAGCTCCTCAAAGGTATAGTAGGGGTCGTTTGCGATTATCTCGTTTATAAAGTTTGCCTTGCCGCAGGAAATGTTGTTTTCCTGTGCCTGCTGCTGAAGCTGCTTGTTTTTATTGCGTACAGCCTGAGTGATGACTGCACCGTTAATACTGTCGCTTTCAAGAATCTTGCTGACTTCAGTGGTGAGCTTTTCCTGAATCTCTGCAGACTTGCCCTGGCTTTTTGCGTCAACCGAAATAAGCACCGAGTTGGTGTCGCTGTCAAGATATCCGTTTTTAAGCATCGAGCCGATAAGGGCATTTACCGCCACATCAAGGCTTGTGCCCCGAAGAGACATATCTCCCACAACGATCTTTCCGTCGTCGTTGAGAGCCTTGACCTCAAGCACCTTCTCCTTACCGTTTATATCTATTTCGATTGAGGGATTGACATCAAGTGAAACCGTGCCCGCAACGGCATTTGCCGAATATTGCTGCCAACCGAATATACCGCCAAAAACAAGAAGCAGCATTGCGGCGGTTGCGGCAAGGGTCCTTATCCATATAGTCTTGTTTGATTTTTTAGTCATAGTAATTGCACTTCCTTTCTGCTCTTCGCAGTGGGAGAGAACAGAATCGAGCACATCGGGGGTGCGGGCTGAAAAAGCCTTGGATACCTTATTTTCAATTTCTTTGTTATTCATAATGTTCCTCCTGCTGCAAATGGTTTCTGAGTTTTTTGATCGCCCTGTGATATTTGGAAAGCACAGTGGGGAGAGCCAAGTCAAGCATCTGTGCTATCTCGCGGTGCTTAAATCCGCTGAGGGCGTGCAAAATAAGGATCTGACGGGACTCATCATTAAGAAGCTTCATACACGCCTGCAGGACTATTCTGTCCTCGGCACTTGCTTTGAAGTCGTCAAAGGCTTCATCCTTGCTTTCACCCTGTCTTGCGCGGTCACGAAGCACCTGAGTTGCAAGGTTTTTTGTGATGGTCATGATCCAAGCCATAGGCTTTCCGTTTGATTTGTAAAGGGAAGACGAGTTGTATATGCGGATAAAACAATCCTGCAGTACATCCTCCGCATCGGCGGAGTTCTTTACGATTGAAAGAGCAAAGCCGTAGACCTGTTTTGAAGATGCGTGATAAAGCTTAGCAAGTGCGTCGCGATCGCCTTTTGCTATGCTCTGGATCAGCCCGTCAAGCTGCTCGGAATCGGTATGCTGTTTTTCGTCTGTAAGCATAAATATCAGCATTTTTTCTGTCCCTTTCATTAATATAACGGAGAAAGCGTAGGTTTTATTGCAACAAGAAATAAATTATTTTTAATATCTACAAAAATAGTATACATTAAAAACTCCTAATATGCAACTAAAAAGTATAAAAGAAAGCCGTCGACGGATTGCCGACGGCAGAAAATCTCATATCAAGCTATCAAGCAGGGCAGTACAACCCTCCAGAATATCCGCATAGGTGACATCAAAATTGCCGTAATACCAAGGGTCTGCCACATTACCGCCGCGGTCGGTATAGTCAAGCAGCTTGTGCATTTTGTTCTGCGGATCTGTGCCTATCATACGAAGCATATTGCGGACATTGTTGTCGTCCATCAGGATAAACAAGTCCCAATTATCATAGTCGCTCTTTTTAAGCTGAACGGCATATTTTCCACTGCAATCGAGTCCGTGTCTTGCAAGCTCAGCGCGGGCAGGGGGATAAACAGGGTTGCCCAACTCCTCGGTGGATGTAGCGCAGGATGCCACAACAAAGCGGTCGGATACTCCCCGTTTTTTAATAAGATCCTTAAATATAAACTCTGCCATGGGACTGCGACATATGTTGCCGTGGCATACGAACATAATTTTAGTCATAAGAATAGCCTCCTAAGATAATAAGAGATAGTGAGCAGTCCGCCACCGCCGCGAGTGCGGCGGAACGAAATTGGCGGAATTGATTTCCGACAATTTCTATTAAATGAAGAGGGTCCCCATTGCGACCTGCCGCAATGGGAGAAGACGGCAGATATTCCCGTGGCATACGAACATAATTTTAATTCTTTCCATAGCCAAACCGCCTTTACCTTGATTGAGATTATAATAGCATAAAAAGGGGAGAGTATCAACCCAAGGCTTGAATGTTTAATACGAGTATAGTATAATCTTATCAGACAGAATAAAAAGGTGATAAAATATGAGCAAACAGAAAAATAATGAAAACCAGGTTCAGTATATGCCCATTGGCATGAGCATAGGTGTGGCGCTGGGTGTTGCAGTGGGTGCGTTTACCCATAATATTGCCCTTTGTATGTGCATGGGACTAAGCATTGGTATGGCGGTAGGTTGTGGTATCGATGCCAAAATCCGTAGCGCAAAGGAAGAAAAAACCAAAGAGGAAAACGATGGACAGATAAAAGAGGAAGAAAAATAATGGTATTTTGCGGAATATCACGGAATTTTTCTCTGGTCGGGGAAGGACAATATAATACCATAGGCGCATTCTGGGATGAAATGTCCGACCTTTACGGAATGGAAAATCTTCAGGGCTTGGGATACTTGTGGCAAAATGGAACTATATCCTACGCGATCGGACTTAAAAGCGGTGTTATTGACGGGGCAAATCTGCGTATTACTTTGCCGGATGACAATTGGGTAACCGTAGAAGGAAAAACCCACAAGCTCAAAGAAATATACGACTGTATATATCAAAAAGGACCGCTTAAATACGAAATAGAAACCTTTTCCAATGATGGAAACTGCAAAATAAAATATTACAGATAAAAAACAGCCGCAGATCATAAGACCTGCGGCTGTATTATTATTTATTTTTCTTCCTCGTCACCGACGGGGTTAACAATACTGTATCCCACATTGACCAAATGGTCGGCAACACGCTCAAGACCTGATACCGCAGAGGAGTAATAGGGAGAAACATCCATACTGCACTTACCTTCGGCAAGACGGGCAAAATGTCCTGCAGTAAACTCCTTTTTCATTTTGTCAACGTTTTCTTCCAGAACAAGCAGACGAGGAAGCTTTTCCGTATCCAGATTGTCAAAGGCGTTTTTGGATATACTCAACATCTCCAAAGCGGTGCTGCACATATTTTCGAGATCCTGTCTGCCTTTTTCAGAGAAGGCAATTTTTTTATCGGTCATTTCCTGAGCTATCTCATAGAAGTTTTCTGCGTGGTCACCGATACGCTCAAGGTCGTTAAGCACGTGGAAATATGAACCTATCTTTAGCTCGTCCCTTTGTTCAACGTTGGGGGAAAGCTTTATAAGAAAACGGGTAAGAGCGCTGTTGGTAAAATCCACCACAGCCTCGTTTTCGGGAATCTTATCGCTTTCCGACAGGTCGTTTCTTGTCATTGCATCAAAGGAAAGATTTATATTTTCTTCAACAAGGCTGAACATATAGTCCATTTCCTTTTTAACCTGCATAAGAGCAACCGACGGCATAGCAAGAAGTCTGTCGTCAACGTACTTGAGTGCATGGACGGGCTTGTCCGCTGTCTTGTCCTTGATAACGAGGCAAGAATATCGCACAAGATGTTTAACAAAGGGAAGCAGAAGAAGTGTGGTGGTTACGTTGAATATAACGTGGAATGCCGATACTCGCATCTGCAGGGACATAGGGTCGTTTCCGGGGAACATAGACGTGAGAAGGTTTACAAAAGCATCTTTAAATATCCATACTATTGCGGTAAAGAATACCGTTCCTATGACGTTGAAGGTAAAGTGTATAAGAGCAACGCGCTTTGAGTTTGCTTTAGCGCCAACCGATGCCAAAAGCGCGGTAACACAAGTACCGATATTTGCGCCAAGGACTATAAACAGAGCAAGATGCAGGGGTAAAACTCCCGTTCCCACCATGGTGATTACAACACCGGTGGCGGCAGAGGAACTTTGAATCAAAGCGGTGAAGATTACACCGATAAGTATAAGCAGCAAGGGGAAATCCACCACGCTGAAGATGTTCTGGAACATCTCTTCAACCAATTCATTTCCAAATGCTTGTTCACTGCTCATTACGTTAAGACCAACGAAGATCAGTCCCAAACCGCTGCACAGTAGGCCTGCTATTTTTATCTTTTCCCTCTTAAAGAAGCCCATCATAACTCCGCCAAATGCGAAAAGATACATCAGCATATTGAAGTAGTCGTTTTTAAGAGCTACCAACACACCGGTTATGGTTGTACCGATATTTGCACCCATAATAATTGGGGTAGCCTGCATCAAGGTCATAACACCGGCATTAACAAGACCGATGACCATAACTGAGGTTGCAGATGAGCTTTGGATAATAGCGGTAACACCTGCGCCTATGCCGACTCCGGAAAAACGGTTGTTGCTGATCCTGCTCAGCATCTTTTTCATGCCTTCACCGGCACTCTTTTCCAAAGCCTCGCTCATAAAGTTCATGCCGACGATAAAAACACCAACGCCGGCAAGCAGCCAAATAAGACTGTTTATAAGCTGCATAATATTTTCAGAGGACATATTTTTCTCCTTTCTACAACGGGGAATAAAACCATTTTCCCCCATTATAATTACTATATCACGAGTTTGGTTAAGAAACAGTAAAAATCAAAGGCATCAAGCAAAACGCTTAATGCCTTTAAAAAATTGTTATTTATCAGAATCGGATGAAATCTTGCTTATCGCATAGGTGGCGAACATTATAATTCCTATAATGATAAAAACACCCAGCATTCCGATTCCCATATATTTGAGATAGTTAATAAACTGAATAGGTTCAAACATGGCAAATACCTCCCGTTATCTGAAAAAACCAAGGACGAGAGAACCGGCAATAACCGAAGCAATCTGTCCCGATACGTTAACGCCTATGGAATGCATAAGCAAGAAGTTTTGGTTATCCTCTGCAAGACCCATCTTATGCACTATCCTGCCGGACATGGGGAATGCGGATATACCGGCTGCACCGATCATTGGGTTGATGGGGTCTTTGCCAAACAGCTTGAGGAAAAGGTTAAAGAGCTTTGCAAAGAGCACACCGCCCGCGGTGTCGATAACAAAAGCAACAAGACCAAGTCCCAAAATAAGCAGTGTAGAGGTGTTAAGGAACTTATCTGCACTCATCTGGAATGCAATGGTAATGCCAAGGAAAATGGTTATAAGGTTTGCGAGAACCTTTTGTGCAGTTTCAGAGATAGAATCCAAAACGCCGCACTCGCGAATAAGGTTACCGAACATCAAAAATCCGATAAGAGATGCCGCGGCAGGTACAAAGATACAGGTGACAATAGAAATTATGATGGGGAAAAGTATTTTAGTAGTTTTGGAAACGCTTTTCTGCTCATATTTCATACGGATCAAACGTTCCTTTTTGGTGGTTAAAAGCTTGATGACAGGGGGCTGGATAATGGGAACAAGTGCCATATAGGAATATGCCGCAACCGCGATAGCGCCTATGTATCCCGAATTGGATGTGCCACCTAAAAGGGTGTTTGCAACGACGATGGATGTGGGTCCATCGGCGGCGCCGATAATGGAAATGGATGCTGCAACATCCTCGGGGAAGAACATTGCCGCAGTACAAAGGGTAAAGAAGATACCAAACTGCGCAGCGGCACCGAATATCATCAGCTTGGGATTATTCAGCAAGGGGCCAAAGTCTATCATAGCACCGATACCTATGAACAGTATCAATGGGAACAGCTCGTTTGAAATACCTGCGTTATACAGTGTTTCCAAAGGCTCGGCAATACCTGAACCGGGGAAGTTCATAAGTATAGCGCCAAATCCGATGGGCAAAAGAAGAGTGGGTTCCATCTCTTTTTTAATAGCAAGATAGATAAGCGCACCGCCTATCAGCCACATAATAAGCATTTTCCAGTTGTCTCCGCTGGCAAACTCGAGTATGGGCTCAAACAGTTTTAAAAGCTCATTCATTTTGTCTACATCTCCTAATTAAGTTTATTCTTACACAACTTCCGCAAAACTATATACCATTATATATTTTAACAGAAGAGAGGCTAAGAAACAGTAAATAAAAAGGCATTGAAGCAATAAGCCTCAATGCCATATACTTTAAGCGTTAAGTCGATATCCTACCCCAAGCTCATTGGCAATAAAGTTGGTCTCGCCCGGCTTGTCACCAATCTTTTTGCGGATATTTGCCATATTTACCTGAAGCTTTTTTATACTGCCCTCAGGGGTGTAGTCACCCCAAATTGCTTTAATAATAGATGCGTATGTCATCATTTTACCGCAGTTTTCAGAAAGAAGGGCAAGTATATTATATTCGGTCTGGGTAAGCTTTACCTCCTCAGCGTTTAAGAATACTTGACGAGCATCATAATCTATCTCAAGCTCGCGCAAAATAAATCGTCCGCCGGGCAGACGGCCATCATGGGAACTGAATCGGTTGTTACGCAATGCCGCACGTACGCGGGCAAGCAATTCCCCCGAGCCAAAAGGCTTTGTTATATAGTCGTTTGCACCCATATCAAGGGCGGTTATTTTGTCGGTTTCGTTTGTTCTGGCGGATAGCACAATAATGGGAGTCAAGGATTCCTTGCGGACAAAGGACAAAAGCTCCATTCCATCGGCATCGGGCAGACCTAAGTCAAGTATGATAAGGTCGGGGGTATATGATGCGTATAAGGTCTTTGCCCCCGCGCAGGATGTGGCAAGTATAGTTTGATATCCCGCATTATCAAGAACTGTGGCAACAAGGTTGCGAATGTTTGCTTCGTCCTCCACAAGAAGGATCTTATATTTGTTATGCCTCATAATCAGATTCCGTATCCAAAATAAAACGGAATACCACACCTCCTGCTTTAAGATTTTCAGCTTTAATACTGCCGCCGTGGGCTTTTATTATGGTAGCGCAGACCGAAAGACCTATGCCTGCGTTTTTCTTTTGGCTGTCGGATATATCATCACTTGATGTATAGTAGCCGGTAAAAATGAACTCCAACATCTTTGGATTTATGCCGCATCCATTGTCAGATATTTCAAAAATTGCCTGATTGCCAAGTGTGAATACCTTGAGTGATAAATTGGTCATTCCCTTGGCGTGTTGAATGGAGTTTTCAAGCAAATTTACAATGACTTGCTCGATCAAAATGGCGTCCATGGGAATAATGACAACATCGTCGGGAATATCAATATCTACCTTTTGAGAGGGGTAACGCTTTTTTATTTTTAAAATTACCGAGTCAATAAGCTCCTCCAATACAGTGGGGGTCTTGATTATCTTGACCTGACCGCTGTCAATCTTGGTTATAGAAAGCAGGTTTTCAACCATACGAATAAGCCATTCGGAATCTTCCTTGATGCCTGCGATGATCTTTTTTCTTTGCTCCTCGGTCATTTCTGCTCCGTTTTCCAAAAGAGTAGTTCCAGAGCCATAGATGGTGGTCAAGGGTGTGCGCAGATCGTGAGAGACCGCCCTGAGCAGATTTGCCCGCATACGCTCCTTTTCGCTTTCTGCCTTCATAGCCTCTTGCTGCTTCAGTTTGGTAGTCAAGGCGCTTGTTAAAACGGCAATGGCTATCATAATGATCCCCGAAATAAGATTGACGGGAATAGTAAAATTAAGAGAAAAATAGGGAAAAGTGAATGCATAGTTGACTGCAACAGTGCCGATAAAAGCGGCAAGCACGCCATAAAAATAGCCTTCAGTCAAAAGGGATATAAGAAATATCCCAAATATAAAAACAGTGGTTATGTGCTCGTGAACATCAAAGATATATTCAAAAAGCAAGCTCAGCCCAAAGGCACCAAGCAAGACACTCAGGGTGATAAGAATATCCTTGATATGTTTTCTGGAAAGCTTCACTGTTTCACCTTCTTTGGAAATAAGTATATATATTATACATTATTTTTAAGCAAAGGAACAGTAAATTATATATCTATTAAAAAAAGTCGGACACTGTCCGACCTTGAGTATATTAAACCGCAAAATTGAAATGACCTTCAGCCGGTGTACATCACCTCTTAGCTGAAGGTCATTTCATTGATTTGTTGGGTTCCACTATGGTTAACCTCTCTTTCTTTAGTTTGGCATAACCTTCTTCATCTTAATATTTGGATCGCTTCCGTACCGATCCATTCTTCATAGTTTTCTCCATCTATATCATCGGAAGACACTTGAAGAAAGTCTGCCTTTTGTGATCCTGCTACTCTACAGGATCTTTCTCCTGTTTGTACATTGGACTCACCTCTTTGTGTCTATATAGTACCATACTTTGGGAGGTTAAACAAGATGGCAGCTTTAACAAGATTTTTTTGGTA
The DNA here is from genome assembly GCA_017408485.1 of Clostridia bacterium. Taxonomy (GTDB): domain Bacteria; phylum Bacillota; class Clostridia; order Oscillospirales; family Butyricicoccaceae; genus RGIG3513. The sequence continues at coordinate 49,462 of JAFQUM010000014.1, forward strand.
AAATTATGCAAAAGGGAGAAATTAAAAGTGCAGAGCCGTTTTGTGTTGACAGCACTGCATTTTCTATGTTATGATAAATGTGTTGGGTGGCTTGAAAGAGCCGCCTTTTCAGTTATAAAGCATCTGCATTTTGGCAGATGCTTTATTTTTTTATTTATTCAGGATAAACTTATTTATTGCCTCAATAACGCCCTGCTCGTTTTCATTTTGACAGATATAATCTGCCTGAGCCTTGGTTACATCCATTCCGTTTGCTACTGCACAGCCGCAGCCTGCAAAGGCAAGCATTTCGGCATCGTTACTGCTGTCACCGCAGGCAAAGACCTCCTCACGGGCAATTCCTAAATCGGCGGTTAGACGCTCTAAGGCACTGCGCTTGTTGACACCGCGATTCAGCATCTCGGCAAGATGGGGAGAGGATTGAGCCACATAAAGCTTGTCGCCCCAACGCTCTTTGAGATAGGGGATCAGCTTATCGATAACTGCGGTATCAAAGTTATACACCATCATTTTGGGCGAAGTAAAGTTTGATGCCTTACGCAGATCACCTAATTCCACCGTGTCGGTGGTGTAAAAATCGGGGTCTATTTTGGTCTCGGGAACTATCTTGTCAACAACTATGCGATTTTGCTCGTCATAAAGCTGCAGATAAAGTCCGTTTTCATAGGTAAAATCAATAAGCTCGTGAATTATGCCTTGCTCCAGATAGTTGGCATAGTAGGGCTTGTCCGCGCCCGCGTAGCGAATAACGCCGCCGTTGTAGCAAAGTACGGGACCGTTAAGCCCGATATCCTTGGCAATGCCCTCGGCGGTACGAAAATGTCGTCCCGTTGCAAGGCAGACAATAAGTCCCATATCCACCAAACCCTTAAGGGCGGCGGCAGCCTGAGTGGTTATTTCACCTTTCTTATTGAGTAATGTGCCATCTAAATCAAAGGCGGCAAGCTTGTATTTTTTCATAATATCTCCAATCAGATAAACAGGGGAAGAACTGCAAGATATGCAAGCAGTGCAAAAATGATCACATACATGAAGCGGAAAAGGGCAAGGGTACGGGGACCGGAGAAGAAGTATGTAGCAGGCTTATCAAAGAACTTGGTATTCTTATAGTATGAGTTTGCAATAGCGTTGAATACGGGGGTCTTTGCAGCTGCACGCTTCTTGTCTTCGGTGTCATATTTTTGATACTTTTTCTTGGTCAGCTCCTGAGCCATAAATATCTCATATTTTGCCGCCAGCTCTACGTGGAATTTAGGATTTTTATTAACTCTTTCCTGAAGCATGGGAAGATAATATTCGTGGCGGAAATAATAGAACTCGTTGGTATCGGGCTCGCAGGATAAACGATAAGGATCGTGGGAACCCTTTTCAGAATCTTCATGGTTTTTGGATACTGCAAGCAGTACAAGAGCCTTGGCTTTTTCAAAATGACCCTTATAGACCGCAGTCCAACGCTCTGTAAAAATAAGCCCTATATAAGATAGACCAAACAAAAATGCAAGAACGGGGTAAAGAATGATTGGCTTGTCCAAAGCACCAAAGGCTATGGCGACAAAACCTGCCATCGCCGCAAGGAATATGGAGTTAAAAGAAAGCCGCTCATTTTCAACATGGCGAGCGTGATCAAGGTTTTGACATATCATCGTGGATAGAAAATCGCCTTTTATATCGATCTCCCTTGGGGTTTGCACATCAACATTTACAATACTATCGTTTTTTATCTTCATATTTATTCCCCTTCAAATCAGGATAGACTCATTATACATCATCGATTTGCGTTTTGTAAACAGATAGCATAGTTTTATTCGTATATAGCCGAAGTGCTTTTAAAAGTATAATATGCACTTCCACTTAATTCAGCGGCACTTGGCCATTGGACATAGACCTCGTACAGATATTCGCCTTCCTTGAGCTTTACGGCAAAACTACCATCGGGACCTTTTGTCACAGTAATAGTTTCTGCCTTGTTTTCTGCATCTGCATCGGTCCAAAGGCTTTTTTCCCAACAACGCATTACTACCAATTCGGGAACAACAGAAAAAAGCAATACCGCATCAAAGGGAGCGCGATGTGAGAGCGGAGTGGGCTGAATATTAAGCACGGGAGCACTGTCATAAGCCTGCAACGCGGTTGGAGCATCGGCAATGGATGATGTATAACCACTGGAGGTTTTAACAATAAGATGGTACCCCAGCATCATAGCTTCCACGCTGTCAGAAACTTCTGAAACGGTCAAGGAGTATGCGGACCGTATCTCCAAAGGGACATCCTCAGAGGGTGGCATTTCTGCGGTGGGTTTTCCACATGCACAAAAGGATAAAACGAGTGAAATAATCAAAAGGGTGCATAAAAGCTGTTTCATATGATAACTCCTTCCTTTATGACATATGGCGGCTTCTTACCTTCTTTATAACATAAATAACAAGCAACACAAACCCTATTCCCGCGGCGGCGCCGCAGGAGTCGATACACATATCGCTAAAGCGGCAAGCGCGGTCGGAAAAGGATTGAATAAACTCATCAAGTACTGCTACGCAGACGGTTAATCCCCAAGCGGTGAACACCGCAATTTTGGCGCTATTCTTGCCCAATCTCAAACAGAACAGACCTCCCAAGCAGGCAAACTCAAAGGCGTGGGCAAGCTTGCGGATCACTCCGTGAAAGGCTTCTTTATCTATGGGCAGATCACCGTAGTCAAGACCTAAAAAGTCCAAAAGCTTATCCATAAATCCGTGGCTCAGCGCGCTTGAATCGGAAACGGGTAGGGTGGAGTTTATCCATATAAATGCTATAACCGCAAGTATAAGAATATCCAAAACTATGCGAAAAGGAGTATTAAGCTTTATCATTACTGCATAGCCTCAATAATATCCGCAATGCGCTCACAAGCGTGGCCGTCGCCATAAGGATTGCTTGCGCGGCTCATTTTTTCGTACTCAGCCTCGTCACAGAGAAGCTGCTTAAAGTTATTATAAATAACCTCTTCATCTGTACCCACAAGCTTAAGTGTTCCCGCCGCCACACCTTCGGGGCGTTCGGTTGTGTCACGCATGACCAAAACAGGCTTGCCCAAGGAAGGGGCTTCCTCCTGTATTCCTCCGCTATCGGTGAGAACAAGATAACTGCGGGCAAGGAAATTATGAAAATCAAGCACATCCAGCGGCTCGATCATTCTTATTCTGTCACAACCGCCCAGCTCCTCGGCTGCCGCCTGACGAACTGCGGGGTTGAGATGTATGGGATAGATCGCCTTTACATCCGAATGCTCGTCGATGATTCTGCGAATGGCGCGGAACATAGCATGCATAGGTTCGCCGAGATTCTCTCTGCGGTGGGCGGTGATAAGAATGAGACGGCTGTCACTTGCCCAATCAAGATCAGGGTGGGAATAGCTTTCCTTGACGGTGGATCTCAGCGCATCAATGGCGGTGTTTCCTGTGACATAAGTATTGTCTTTGCCTCGTCCTTCGGCAAGCAGATTGGCTTTTGCCTGCTCAGTGGGAGCAAAATTAAGGGCAGAAATAATGCTTACCGCCTGACGATTAAACTCCTCGGGGTAGGGGGAATATATATTGTTTGTACGCAGGCCCGCTTCCACGTGGCCTACGGGTATCTGCAGATAGAAGCAAGCAAGGGCGGCGGCAAAGGTGGTGGAGGTATCGCCGTGAACAAGAACCAGATCGGGCTTTTCCTGCTCTAAAATCGGCTTAAGACGCTCTAATACAGCGGTGTTTATATCAAACAGAGTTTGTTTATCCTTCATAATATCGAGGTCATAATCGGGCACAACAGAAAAAGCTTCAAGCACCTGATGAAGCATACTGCGATGCTGCCCCGTAACACAAACGATAGTCTGCAGCGAGGCGCGCTTTTTCAGTTCGTTGACAAGAGGACACATTTTTATTGCCTCGGGTCTTGTGCCAAAGATAACAATGACCTTTTTCATTTTATCGACCTCATAATATTATAATGTTTAATTTTACCACAATTAATACTAAAAGACAAGCACAGTAAATAAATGACGGAAAAGAATGAAAAATGTTACCATTTCGTAATTGCTTTTTACAAAAGGTGAGTTATAATATAATTATGCAATATCTTTCTGGGAGGAACCAAAATGGGCAAGCGTGCAATTAATAATTCTAATATGAAGCTTTGGATACTTTTGGGTATTATTATTTTATCTATTGTTATGATAGTGTTCTCTTTGGTAAAGCTTTTTTCTTCTACCGAACCTACATATGAGGAGCCTCAAAAGCCGAGCATTGAAGATCCCGGCAATACCGATGAGCCTTCTGACCCCGGAACTACCGATGAGCCGGGTAATACAGACGAGCCCTCAAACCCCGGTAACACCGACGACCCCGGAACTACCGATGAGCCTGTGACCCCTCCCGCTCCCGGCAGTGAGGCAGAAGCGTTGGCTAAGGCAGAGGAGCTGGCAAAGGGATATTTCTATGACGAGGCGATCGCCGTGCTGGCAAGCTTTAACAGTGACGCAGTAAAGCAGAAGGCTATGGATATAGAAAAGCTTAAAAAGGGACTTGTAAAATACGATGGTAAGATCTATCACATATTCTTCCATAGTCTGATCATTGATACCGATCTTGCATTTGATAACAAGGGTAGCTCAGCAAGAAACTACAACGAGGTTATGACCACCGTTTCTGAGTTCAAGGCAATGCTTCCCTTGCTTCAGGAGAAGGGATTCGTGCTTTACGATATCACCGAAACCTGCGAGTATAAGGACGGAAAGGTAACTCCCAAGCCCATCTATTTGCCTGAAGGCAAAAAGCCCCTCATTCTTTCTATCGACGACGTTAACTATTATACCTATATGGTAGACGACGGCTTTGCCCGTTATCTCGATGTTGACGCAAGCGGCAGGGTTGTCACAATGGTAGGCGGCACTCCTATCCGTCACAACGATGCTAAAAAGCACGTTAAGGGATATAAGGGCTGTGAGATTTCCTATGAGGGTGACGTAATGCCCATCCTTGATACCTACGTTGCAGAGCATCCCGAGTTTTCTTTCCGCGGCGCTAAGGGAATCGTAGCAATTACCGGCTATGAAGGCGCTTTCGGTTACCGCATCACCGACCCCAGCTGGTTTACCGAGGAAGAACAGACCCAAATGCAGAACAAGGTGCGCGAGGTAGCAAATGCACTGCGCAACACAGGTTGGCAGATAGCAAACCATAGCTATACCCACAATCAGTACTGGGCAAACAAGACCATGACCATGGAACAGCTTAAGTACGATACCGGCAGATGGATAAATGATATTATGCCCTACGTTGGAGAAACCCATATTCTTATTTCTCCCTTCGGTGTAAGCTTCAAATCCACCGATGAGCGTATGAAGTACATAACCGAGGAGCTGGGCTTCTACATCTACTGTCCCGTAGGCAGCACCTTGAATACTCAGTTCAACGGCACATATATGCTTAATGAAAGACTTAATCTTGACGGTATGACAATGCTTTGGTATCCCGAACGCATTTCCAAATATTTCTTCGACCCCGCATTGGTGGTAGACCCAGAGAGACCTGAGCTTACAAAGTAATTTTTTGTTTTTTTAAGAAGGTGCAATTATAATGAAAAAAATGCTGTTGGCAGTTAATGCACGGGCGGGATTGGGCAAGGTTGCTCCCGCACTGTCTGAGATCATTGACTGTTTTCAGGACGCAGGCTATCGTGTTACCGTGTACCAGACCCGCAAGGATGAACTGCCCAAGGTGGTAGAAAACGAGGCGCAGGGTTATGATGCGGTGGTTTGCATAGGCGGTGACGGCACACTTAATGAAACAGTCAACGGACTTATGAAGTGCGAGACCCGCCCCACATTGGGGTATATGCCCGCAGGCACGATGAATGATATTACATCCACCCTTGGAATGCCTAAAAAGATGATGGAGTGCGCCAAGGTCATCGCCGCGGGACACTCCAGACCAATGGACATTAACCGTTTTAACGATAGATATTTTGACTATATCGCTGCATTTGGAAGTTTTGTCGATGTGTCCTTTGCAACATCCCGAGAAGCTAAAAACTCATTGGGACTTATGGCATATTTTTGGGAGGTGGCAAAGCGCGTTCCCAAGCTTCGTTCATATCGTGTAAAGGTAGAGTATGACGGCAACACCTTTGAGGGTGATGTAATGATCGGTATGGTCAGCAACGGCACCTATATGGGCGGCTTTGCTCTTGGTGAGCAGCTTGACGCCCATATTGATGACGGATTGGCAGAAGTAATAATGCTTAAAAAACTTGAAAATGTCACCGATGCAGTGTCCCTTGTGGACTCCTATCTCTCAGGAAAAATGGCGGCATCCGGTGGAGTATTCTATGCCCGCGCAAAGCATATTAAGATAACCACAGAAGAACCTCTGCCTTGGACTCTTGACGGCGAGTTTGGCGGTGAGCATACCACAGTCGAATGCGAAAACATTATGCACGCGGTCAATATCTTTGCACCGGAAAAGTCAATGATTCGCCATAAGCTTCACACTGGAAAATAAATCTGAATACCAAAAAAACGGACAGAAAGCTGTCCGTTTTTTCTTATATTTGCCCGCATTTTTTCATATATTGCCCTGAGGTGATAGTGTGGCAATGCTTGAAAGGATAACCTATTGGTTTTACGGCGCACCCCTGCTGATACTGATCTTGGCGGCGGGACTGTACTTTACATTTAAAAGCCGCTTTTTTCAGTTTCGCAAGCTGTGGCAGATAATAAAAAGCCCTTTTATTCGGGATAAAGACCCGACATCTGGGCAGATGTCGGCATTTCAGGCTATGAGTATGGCAATCGGCGGCTCGGTGGGTGTGGCTAATATTTCGGGAGTGTCCACCGCCATCGTTACGGGCGGCGCGGGAGCGCTTTTCTGGATGTGGGTATCGGCTTTTTTGGGAATGATAATCAAAATGGCAGAGGTCACAATGGCTTGTCATTACCGCCGCCGTGATGCGGAGGGAAAACTGTGGGGTGGACCCACCTATTATATTGAGGAGTTTATTGGCAGGGAAAAGGGGAGCAAGCTGTGGAAGGTACTTGCTCTGCTTTTCGGGGGAGGCATATTTGTCAGCTTTTTTATTAATGTGCAGAATTATGCGGTGGCAGAGGCGATAGGCACCACCTTTGATATTCCGTTTATGATCCCGTCGGTGATATTGGGAGTGGTGAGCCTTGTTCTTATTTCGGGCGGACTTAAACGCCTTGGCAAGATCGCCGAGTACCTTGTTCCCTTTATGTGTGTTTTTTATATGGGCTGTGTGGCTATCGTTCTGTTCATTTGTAGGGCACGCCTTTCCAACGCCTTTGAGCTGATAATCTCCAATGCCTTTAGCCTGAAGCCCGCTGTTGGTGGTGTGGCGGGAACCTGTATGGCACAAAGTATGAAGATAGGCTTTGCACGCTCGTTGTATTCCAATGAGGCGGGGTGGGGTACTTCCCCAATGGTTCACGCAACGGTAGAATGCTCCCATCCCGTAAAGCAGGGAATGCTCGGCGCATTTGAAGTGTTTGCCGATACCATTATGGTCTGCACTGCAACGGGTCTGCTGGTCATCTGTACGGGAATGCAGGACAGCGGACTTATGGGCGCAGAACTGACCTTGACCGCACTGGAGGCATATTTGGGCGGTGGTGCGAGAATTGCCGTGGCGCTTTCGGTGTTTATGTTTGGACTTTCAAGCGTGGTGGGTTGGTATGCTTATTATCTCACTCTGATAAACCACGGCATAAAAAAGAAACAACTGCGCCAAAGGGTAATAAAAGTATTCACCCTGCTAATGCCCATAATGGGTGTTGCCCTGACCTTGTTTGCAGTGACATCAAGCTATTCTGCCGATAAAATATGGACGATAGCAGACTTTTCGGCAATTTTCCCGACGGTGATAAATCTCATTGTGTTGCTGCTGCTGGGCGGCAAGTTTGCGGGTCTTGTGAAGGACTTTGAAAACAGAGCAAAAAAATAAAAGGACGGATATCCGTCCTTTTTAGCTTAAAGAGATAATGCCTCAAGTCTCATCCGCCGCGGCTAGTTTCGGCAAAAAATGCATTTACCGCAATGCCGTCCTCATTAAACTCAATAACATAGGTATCGTGAATGTTATTTGGGTCTAAAAAGCTGTCATAGATATGCTCGTTGACATCATAGCAGCCCCGTGTGGGGGAGGTGTATTCATCGTCAAACCTGCCGTATTTATCTTGTATTTGCTCGGCGGTCTTGCCGATTATCCAATCGGCGTCATAAAGCTCGTGAATATTGCTTTTGTCGTATTTTTTGGGGGTACAAGCGGCAAAAAGCAACATCAAAATGAGCAAAAACGGAATAATTCGTCTCATCGTTCAAAATGGCAGTGCCCACCGCAATCAAGGGTGAGCAGCTGCTTCATCATATTGTGAAGCAAACGGGCGCGGTCGGTGTCGGCGGCGGTGTAATAGACCTCTTTTCCATCGCGGCGGCTGACTATAAAGCCCGCACTTTTAAGCTGCTTAAGATGGTGTGAGACCGCGGGACTGCTCATTTCCACCATAGCTGAAATATTTATAACACACTCTTCGCAGTGGCACAAAAGCCAAAAAATACGCAAACGGCTTCCGTCACCCAGCTGCTTAAAGCTGTCCGCCAATGCCTGAAACTCCGCAAGGCAGGGTGTATGACAAGCGAGACATTCCTCGTTCCCCGCGTGGTTATGGGGCAATTTGATATCTGACATAATTTTCACATCCAATCGTGCGTTTAGCTTATTCTTATTTTACCATATAATTTCGCAAATGTCTATTGACATATTTGAATGAGGGTGGTATTATACAAATAACAATTAAATACTTGTTTAATCGTTTAATCTTAAAAACACCGAAAGCAGGACAAGGATATGAAAAAATCTTATAAGATCGAAGTGGATTGCGCTAACTGCGCAAACAAAATGGAGGATGCCGCCAAGAAAACTGTCGGCGTCAAGAATGCTACAGTAAGCTTTATGACCCTCAGAATGAATGTTGAGTTTGAAGAGGGCGCGGATATTTCCGCAGTTATGGCACAGGTGCTTAAAAATTGCAAAAGGGTAGAAAGCGACTGCGAGATCTATTTTTAAGTCTGAGCTATACGGCTAAATGGGTGATATTATGACCAAAAAACAGAAAAAGGTGCTATATCGCATTATTGCGGCGGCAGCGCTTATGCTTGCCTTGCACTTCATCCCCGCCCGCGGTTTGCTGAAGTTTGGGCTGTATCTGATCCCTTATGCAGTTATTGGTACGGACATTCTCATCAAGGCGGCAAAGGGAATCAAAAACCGTCAGCCTACCGATGAATGCTTCCTTATGGCGATCGCCACCGTGGGCGCCATGGCGGTGGGATTGATTAAAACGGGGGACTATGCCGAGGCGGTGCTGGTAATGCTGTTTTATCAGATAGGTGAACTGTTTCAAAGTGTCGCAGTCAGCCGTTCGAGAAGAAATATAACCAAGCTGCTTGACATTCGCCCCGATCATGCAAATATAGAGCGGGACGGCGCCCTTGTTAAGGTCGATCCCTTTGAGGTGCCAGTGGGAAGTATTATCGTAATTCAACCGGGCGAAAAGATACCCATCGATGGAATCGTCACCAAGGGCTTATCCGCACTTGACACCGCCGCCCTGACAGGTGAAAGTCTGCCCCGTGATGTGGGTGAGGGTGTTGATGTGGTCAGCGGCTGTATTAATATGACGGGCGTGCTTTATGTGCGTACCACCAAGGCTTTTGAAGAGTCAACCGTATCAAGGATACTTGATCTTGTGGAAAATGCCGCGGCGGTCAAGTCCCGCCCTGAGCGGTTTGTGGCTCGGTTTGCCCGCGTCTATACCCCCGCGGTCTGTATCGGAGCACTGCTGCTTGCCCTTGTACCGCCCGTTGTTCGGCTTGCATTGGGAGAGAATGCAATGTGGGCAGATTGGATATATCGGGCATTGACATTCCTTGTAATCAGTTGTCCTTGCGCCTTGGTAATATCCATTCCGCTGACATTTTTTGCGGGAATCGGCGGCGCAGGAAATCAAGGCATTTTGGTCAAGGGCGGCAACTACCTTGATGCCCTTTCCAAGACTAAATATGTGGCGTTGGACAAAACGGGCACCCTTACCCGCGGTGTATTTGAAGTCAGCGCGGTATATGCGGAGCGGGGTATTTCAAGTGATGATCTGCTGCTTTATGCCGCCCTTGCCGAGTGTGCATCATCCCACCCCATTGCAAAAAGCCTTCGCAATGCCTGCAAAGCCGAGCTTGACAGAAGCAGAGTGAGCATGATCACCGAGCATAGCGGAAAGGGGGTCACAGCCCTTGTGGACGGAAAGATCATAGCCGCGGGTAATGAAAAGCTTATGGCGGAGCTTAGTGTTTCCTCCCGTCAGGTCGACGAGGCGGGCGCGGTGGTTCATATCGCCGTAGACGGAAAATATGGAGGATGCATAGTGGTCTCCGATGTGATAAAGCAGAATGCCGCAAATGCCATTTCCGCGCTGAAAAAGGCGGGAATAAAGAAAACGATTATGCTTACAGGTGACAGAGCCGCGGCGGCAAATGCCGTGTCATCCGCCCTTGGAATAGACGAAGTACACAGCGGACTCTTGCCCGAGGACAAGGCAGAACGGGTAAAGTCCCTGCTTGAGCAAAAGGGCAAAAAGGAGCGAGTCGCCTTTGTTGGTGACGGAATAAACGATGCCCCGGTGCTTGCCTTGGCAGATGTGGGTATCGCAATGGGCGCTTTAGGCTCAGATGCCGCCATCGAAGCCGCAGATGTGGTGCTGATGGACGACGACCCCGAAAAGATAGCAAAAGCCATCCGCATTGCAAAAAAGACAATGTCCATAGTCTATCAGAATATCCTGTTCTCACTGCTTATAAAGGGCGCTTGCCTCCTCCTCGGTGCGGCGGGAATAGCGGGAATGCCCGTTGCCGTTTTTGCCGACGTAGGCGTTATGGTAATCGCCGTCCTCAACGCCCTCCGCGCATTAATAGTGAAGAAAATATAAAATATAAAAGCACAGTCCGTATTATGGGACTGTGCTTTTGGTATTATTTGGATATAGCAAGGGTGACAGGGGCAAAGCTCTGTGGTATAATAATTACAAAAGGAGGCAGCCTATGGGAGTTTTTGATCAGCTTATCGACCGCGATGCAATAAATATGGATGCCATAAACACCGATCTTTTGGGCAACGACGAAGACGAGCTTGCTCTTACCATACATCTTTTAGACGAAATGGAGAAGGACAAATGAGCATTTTCGGCAATATGTTTGACTTTAACCGCGACGGAAAGACCGATATTTTTGAGCTGTCAATGGGACTTGCCCTGCTTGATGAGCTTGAAAACGATGTTGCAGAGGACGGCAATGAAGGCGACGATCTATAAAAAGATAATCAGGCTATCCGGTGGGGAGAGGCAAGAGATAATCTATTTTGACGAAAACGGAAGCTTTACCGACGAGCATCACGCTGTATTTTGCCTTATCAGGCGGTTTAACAGGTCGGGAAGACTAAAAAGCGACGAGTGGTCAAGATTAAAAGATATCCAAATATAAAACGGCACGAGATAACTCGTGCCGTTTTGCTGTATCAATATTTCTTACTCAACATCTACGCTGCCGTCGGAGTTGACGGTTATTTTCATTCCGTCCTTGACATAGCTTAAAAACTCATCGCCCAGAGAGTCGATTACGGGCATTTTTACATTGTCAAGCCATACATCTGCCAGAACTGCGCCCGCGGCGGCAAGGGAGTCGATGGGCTGTGAAAACAGCATACAAGCGGGCTGACGACCCATGGAGCAGGCGCAATACAGAACAAGTCCGCCGGTGGTAGAGCCTATGGTCTGGGGCAGGCAAAGTGCCTTTCCCGCCATCTGCTTGCCGTAGAGGTCGGGGTTGTTCTGGTCGCCGCAGGTTGCCTTTTTATCACCGAACTGCAAAGCCTTTTGAAAGGATGCAAGGGTATTAAGTCCGCCGTGAGAGACCAGCGCCTCGGCGGTTATTGTGCCGGGAGAAACGATTCTTCCTTGGAACTTCATCTTATTTGCCTCCCTTCGTGATCTCGGCGAGGATCTCGTCGTCGGTGTAATAACGTGCGGTTGTATAGGTGCGAAGCTTGTTGCTTGATGTGATTACGGGCATCTTTCCCGCCAAGGGGTTATTCATATACATAAGGGGACAAATGTAGGATGTAATAACGCCCGTTGCCTTAAGTCTGTCAGCATAGGGGGTCTTTTCAAACTCCTTAAGCACTGCGGGAGAAGCGGTAAAGACTGTAGGCACGCAGACCTTTTTGTTGCCCGATTCCTTGAGGGAGCGTTCTACCTTGTCTGTCCAATCGCAAAGCTGCTGCAGACTCATATGGGGGCAACCCATAAAGCAAAGCTTGGGGGTTGCATCCTTGTTCTTCCACATTACGGGATAGCTGTCATATACACGCTGAAGCTCCGCATCATCGATAACATAGGTCTGTGCGCCCTCGGCAATAAGGCTTGCGCCCTGCTCCACCGCTTCGGGGGTCAGGTTTTCAACGTGATAAAGACCTACCGCACCGTTAGAAGCGGTGGCGGCACCCATATCCTTAAGATAGGTGCAAGCCGCATCGGTCAGCTCTGTGCCTATCCACTTATCCAAGCCGCGAATAAAGGGAACTTCCTCCATGACCCGCATTCCGATAGCCGAGCCGAGTAACTGAGCCTCCGGCTTTTTGGTGGTCTGAATGTCGATTATCCAGGTTGCCCGTCTGCCCTCATCGGTCAGCAGGCCAAACTTGGGAACAAAGCCAACCACCGAGCCCATCAGGTCGATGATTCCGCTGTTGCGGTTGCATCTTGCGCCAAGCACCGAGTTGGCATAGACAACTGCAGAGGATTCTGCCCAAGAGAGCACCTCGCCCTTTTGGGGCTTATTGCCCACCTGATCCATATAGCAGGTGCAGGTGAAGGCATCCTTGTCCATCAGACCCAGTTTATCAAGCTGACCCTCGTAGAAATCCTGCTTGGAGTACATAAAATTATTAAAAATAAAATCCAAAAGGAAATTGCTGGGCACATTCTTGTCCAAGGGACGGGGGTCGACCGAGAAGGTCTGCTTTGAAACAGCGCCCGTCTCGATAAGCTGATCCATAAGGCTGTAAACGGGGCCTAAAGCCTTAAGGCCGAAGGATGTGACCAAATGATTGTGCTTTGATGTTACGGGAACCATCTCGGTAGCACCGAAAAGCTCACCGTAGCGCACCAAGGTCTGCATAACCTTGGCAAGCACCTCACCCTTTTCGCCGTCAAGTATGGCTTGTTGTTCTTTGGTAAGATTCATATTTTGCACCTCGACTTATATCTTCATTGCAACGTCCCAAGCCTGCCAAATGACAGTGCGCAGGTTGCCCACCTTGCAAGCATCACCGATAACGTGGATATTCTTGCCCTTTTCGCAAAGGGGAGCGCTGCGGTAACCTGTGGACATAATGACATTGTCTGCATCTATCTTGAAGGATTTGCCATCCTTATCGGTGACCGTTACGCCGTCAGCGTAAACCTCGGCAAGTTTGGTCTCAAGATGTACGGGAACCTTTTTGGCATCGAAGAAATCACGCAAGAAGCTTGCGTTTGCAAGGCATACTCCCTTGACATCGATGATGTCGGGCTTCATTTCTACAATGGTAGGCTTCTTGCCCTGCAGATAAAGCTCATATGCTATCTCACAACCGGTAAGTCCTCCGCCGACGATGACAACGTTCTCGCCGACCTCTTTTTTGCCCAGCAGGAAGTCAATAGCCTCAATGCCGTACTCGGCAACACCCTTAACGGGCAGACGAATGGCATTTGCGCCGGTGGCAATGATATATTCATCAGCCTTGATGGAGGTCAGGTCGTTGATGCCTGTGTTAAGCTTGACCTCTATGGAGGGGAACTTGGTCAGCTCGCGGTTATACCAGGTGATGAGGTCGCGATCCTTCTCCTTAAAGGAGGGCGCAGCCGCCGCAATAAATGCGCCGCCCAGCTTATCACTCTTTTCATAAAGGGTGACCTTGTGACCCCTCTTTGCACAGACGAGAGCGGCTTCCATACCGCCGATACCGCCGCCGATGACCGCTACGGTCTTCTTGTTTTCAGCGGGCTTTATGTAATACTTCTTGCTTTGCATAGTTTCGGGATTCAGCGCGCAACGGGCAAGGCCGCGTGTGTCTCCGAAATCCTGATTGTTTGCGTGTCCCTTTGAATGTGAGAAGTTAAAGCAGCCGTTGTGGCAGCAGATGCAGGGACGGATATCTTCAATTCTGTCCTCGATCAGCTTGGTGATCCACTCGGGGTCAGAAAGGAACTGACGGGCAACACCCACGCCGTCGATAAGTCCGTCGGCAACAGCCTGAGCGCCTACATCGGGCTCCATTCTGCCTGCACAGACAACGGGAATGGTGACAAACTTCTTTATATGTGCAACATCCTCAAGGTTGCAGTTTTGGGGCATATACATAGGGGGATGTGACCAGTACCAGGAGTCGTATGTGCCGTTATCGGCATTGAGCATATCATAGCCTGCATCCTGCAGGTAACGGGCCGCTTTTTCGCTCTCCTCCATCCCTCTGCCAACCTCGGTGTATTCCTCGCCGGGTACAGCGCCGGAGCGGAAGCCCTTCATCTTGGATTCAACGGAATAACGGAGCGAAACGGGGAAATCCTCACCGCATTTGCTCTTTATCTCCTTGACGATGTCGGTGGCAAAGCGGAAGCGGTTTTCAAAGCTTCCGCCATACTCGTCGGTGCGCTTGTTGGTGTATTCCATAGAGAACTGGTCAAGCAGATATCCCTCGTGAACAGCGTGAACTTCAACACCGTCAACTCCCGCTTCCTTACACAGAGCGGCGGTCTTTCCGAATGCTTCAATGATCTCGCGGATCTGCTTTAAGGTCATAGCGGGACAGGTGATGCCGTCTGCCCAACGGGAAGGCAGCTCACTGGGACTTGCCAGCTGATAGCTTGTGTCTATGATGGGCTTGAGTATGGTGCGGGTAACGGCATTTTTGTGCAGAGGAGCAATATGGTCGGTGATCGCCCAGCTTCTGCCCATACCTGCGGTCAGCTGAATAAACAGCTTTGCGCCGGTCTTATGTATTTCGTCCATGAACTCCTTAAGGTCACGGAACATCTTCTTATTTTTATAGAGCCAAGTACCCAAGATGGTATCTCTGATGGGTGCAATGCCGGGAATGATAAGACCTACATTGTTTTTTGCGCGCTCGAGGAAAAAGTTTGCTGCCTCCTTGTCAAACTTACAGCCGGTAAACTCCATCCAGCCGAAGAGTGAGGTTCCGCCCATAGGGCAGAGAACGATTCTGTTTTTGATCTCAACATTGCCTATTTTCCAAGGCGTAAACAGCGCTTCGTATTTTGCGTCCATTTTTTGCACTCCCTTTTTATACAATATTATACACAATATATCTATTTTACTCCTTTTTGCCCGATTGGTCAAGTAAAGGGGAAAGGGCTTGCATCCATTGAGATACAAGCCCTTTGAAAAAAGAAGAGAAAAGAGAAAGAAAACGCTATTTTTTCTTGATGATAAGGGTAATGGCAACACCCGCACCGATACCGAGGATAAATGTAATTGCCGCGGCGGCAATTACTACGGGCAGAGAATAGCTAAGCACCTTTTCTGCCGTTGTCAGCTTGTCGGAGCTGTCGTTGGGAGTCAGCGCTCCATCGGGGGAGAGAACCTCGTTTGTGCCCTCTTCGTCGCTGAAGGTCTTGCCGCAGACCGAGCAGATGTAATGCTCGCCGCTCTTGGCAAGTATATGGTCTCCACTGTCGGAAACACCTGAGAAGGCATTGACCTTTTCGGTCATTTCAAAGCTTGTGGGCGATAGGCAAGAAGCAAAGGCATTTTGACCGCCCTGCTGATTGGGACGGGTATTGCCATTCATATCGGGAATGGTTGTGCCGTCGGGCATCTGGGGACGCTGATTGGGATCAAAGGTGCCGTCGGGCATCTGGGGAAGAGTTGTCCCGTCGGGCATGGTGCCTTGCTGATTTCTGTCACCGCGGTTTCCGCCACCGAAGAAATCACCGAATCCGCCGCCGCCAAAGCCGCCGCCCATTCCGCCTACAGCATTTCCGCTATAGCACTGCTGTGCCGAGTCGGAAAACGCGCTAACCGTGGCTATATCATAAACGCCATTGCGTTCTGTGCCCGTAACATTGCCGCCAACATAGACATTATAGCTGCCGCCTATCTGCAAGGCGGGACAGGAGATGACTGCACCCTGATAACTGCGTATTTTTGTTCCCGCTACCTCGTCCTTGTCGGGGTCATAGGCGAAGACCATATTTCCGTCTTTGTCGGTGATTATGACCGCCTCATCCGCACTTTGCGAGGAGGAGAAGCGGAGATTCATAGTCGCTTGAGCTGAGTCGGAGTCATCGTCAGCCTTTGCCCAATCCATAGTCGAGCCAAAGGAAGCCACAGTGCCGCCGTTTATATATGAGCCAAAATCGGAATCCATTCCCGAGTCGGCGCGGGGGTTTGCCATAGAAATGACCGTGCCGCCGTTGATGACAAGATAGCCGTTAGAGTCGATTCCGTCACCCTCAGCGCCGAGACCTGCAAGTATATGCACCTCGCCGCCGTTTATCTGTGCAACAGAAACTCCGTCCTCGTTGACATTGATTCCGTCATTGTCGGAAAATATGTTGATATTACCGCCGTTTATGCCAAGATGCAGCTCGGTGTCAAGACCCTCATAGCCTGAGGTGATGTTCAGCACACCCGTACCCTTGCTTTCACCGTTGATGGTCATAGACATATAGGAATAAAACGCGCCATCGGTCTTGCGTTGCTTTTTCTGTACGGGAATGGCAGAAGTGTCGTTTTCATCCTTCAGCTTGGTGCGAAGCATACGATAAACATTTTCGCCGCTGAAATTATTTGTGGTGCCGTCGGCAATGATGACCCTTGCGCCCGCATCGGTCAGGTCGACGGATTTTGAATAAGCCTCTCTGTCCTCCCAGGTATTGTCACATTCATAAACACTGTAGAAGACCAAAGCGGGAGCAACTGTGCAGGTCACATCTACGCCATTTAAAACAAGTGTGACCTTTTTGCTCTCATCTGCAAAAACATCGTCGCTGTCACCCAAGTCTATCCAGATCTGTCCGTGCCAGGTGCCTTCAAGAATATATATTCCCGCTTTTGTAATGTGAAGCACCGCGTTATTATATGCCTCCTCGGGGGTATGCATCATATCCTCGGGCACCGAATTGCCCTCTACGGGCAGGGTGGCAAAGATATATTTTGCATACTCGGCGCAGGTGTAGTAATAGCACCATTCCTGCTCACCGTCGTAGCTTTGACGCTTAAAGCCGCTTGTATCAAGCTTGGGGAAGTAATAAATATCGTGAGCAATATACACATCACCCTCAGGCTTTGTTCCTGTGTAATACTCGGCGGGGGCATTTTTGACCTCATCGTGAGCAATGCCGGGGTCAGCGTGCCAGGTGTAGTCGAACTCCTTGATCGCACTGCCGTCGATCATTGCCGAGTGGGTATAGCTGCCGTCGGTGTTTTGGGTACTGCTCAGCTTGATGGTGTGGGCATCGGTGTAGCTGCCTTCTGCCGCAAATGCAGCGGGGGCAATAGCCAAAAGCATACAAGCACAGATGCACATTGCAAGAAAACGAATCATTCTTTTCATTAGGAAAAACTTCCTTTCCATAATCTTGCCATTATTATGCACCATAATTTTTACGAAAATTAATAGATTTATTAAACAGTTTGTGAATAACTGTCGCTTTTGCAGGGTGACGGCAGGGATATTTTATGATAAAATAAAAATAGTTATCAAGATTTATCCCGCTTTTGCGACTATATAGGTAAGAGCTCTTAACACTTGAGTGAGAGGGGGAAAAGTATGGACGATAAGCAAATAATTGAGCTGTATTTCAGCCGAGATGAAGCCGCTATCGATGAAACCGACAAAAAATACGGCAAGCTTTGCTATGGTGTAGCCTATAATCTTTTAAGAGATCTGCAAGACTCCGAGGAGTGTCTCAACGACACCTATCTTGCGGCGTGGAACAAGATGCCGCCCGAAAACCCCAATGCCCTCAGCGCCTTTTTGGTGCGTATAGTACGCAATATATCCATAAGTATTTTCCGTGCTAAGCGGGCGAAGAAGCGCTATAGCGGCTTTGAGACTTTGCTTTCAGAGCTTGACGAGTGCATTCCGTCACCAAGCAATACCGAAAACGAGGTCGAGGGTAGGGAGCTTTCCCGTATCGTGGACGATTGGCTGCAAGGTCAGTTTGACAGCGATTGTGCAATATTCGTCCGCAGATATTTCTACGGCGAAACGGTCACAAAAATTGCCGATGATTTTGGCTTGACCCCCGATAAAATGTCACAACGCTTGTTTGCGCTTCGCAAAAAGCTTAAAGCCTATTTGCAAAAGGAGGGCATAAATCTATGAAAAGTGAAAAACTGTATGATGCAATAACCAATATAAGTGAAGAAAACATCACCCGTTGCGACAACGCGGTGAAAAAGATGAAAAAGCCGTCAAAAAAGCTGTGGATATCCTGGGTTGCCGCAATGCTGGTGGTAGCTATCGTGGTCGGTGTGGTGCTTTGGCCCGGCAAGGATTCCATAGTCATCTCTGCAAATGCCATTTTTGAGGCGGAGTATCCCGATAGAAGCGATCTTTCATACCGTCCGGTCAATAATGAACTTAAAGAGTGCCTTTCCCCCTTCTTTAATGATTTTATAGCAAGATCGCTAACGGGGGCGGGAGATGAAAATGTTCTTGTATCGCCTCTCTCTGTTTATATGGCAATGTGTATATTGGCAGAATCCACAAGCGGTGAAAGCAGAGAGCAGATACTTGATGTGCTGGGATATGCAGATAAAGAGATATTGGGTCTTTCCCAAATGGAGCTTTTGAGAACAAGCGCCAAGACCATTTTTAACTCTGTGCATAACACCCATAAAAGTGCGACCCGTCTGCTTGCCAACTCGGTGTGGCTTGATAAATCCGTAGAGTTTAACTCTTCTACAATGAAAACCATTGCCGATAACTTTTATACATCTTCATTCAGCGGCAATTTAGGCAGCGATGAGATGAATAAAGTGGCGCAATCGTGGCTCAACGAAAATACCAAGAATATTTTAAGTGAGCAGATCAAAGATATCGAGCTTGCCCCCGAAACCCTTTATGCCATAATGTCCACCGTGTATTTTAAAGGAAGTTGAGACAATGAGTTTAATAAAAGCATGAATACCCAAGGCATATTCCACGGTGCAAAGGGAGATGTACCTGTGGCGTTTATGAATAAAAAGACTATCCATAACTATTACTGGGGCGAGGGATTTGCGGCAATAAGCTATCGTATGCAGGGCGGAGACAGTATGTGGTTTATTTTGCCCGACGAGGGAGTAGAGGCAGAGACCCTTTTTAATAGTCAGCAGGTGTTGGAGTTTATGACCCCCGTAAAGAAGACCGCAGAGTCAAAATCCCTTATTGTCAATATGTCAATTCCCAAGTTTGATGTTGAGTATAATACCGACCTGTCAGACGTGCTGAAACAGATGGGGATCACCGACGTGTTTGATCCTTTAAAGTCGGATATGTCACCGGTGCTGAAGGGTGGGGCTTTGCCAAGCGGATACTCACTCTATGCCACCGAAGTGAAGCACGGAGTTCGTGTAAGAATTGACGAAAAGGGTTGCGAAGGCGCGGCATATACAATTATACCCGCAGCGCCCGGTGCATCCGAGCCGCCCGACGATGAGGTAGACTTTATCGTTGACCGCCCCTTCATCTTTGCGGTAACCGACAGCAATGGCCTTCCAATATTTGCCGGAATCGTAAATATGCCATAAGAACAAAATAGCACAAAATAGATCAAAAAACGCATTGTCCAAAAAAGGACAATGCGTTTTTTGTTGTGCAAAAAGCGAAGCAGAGCAAGAGCTGAAAAATATTTATAAAACTGTCATTGACAAGGATTGTACAATTGTATATAATTGTACAATCAAACAAAAAGGAGGGGACAGGCAATGCCCGACCACTATAATGAGTTAATGATGAATACAAACACCAACCTGCTTGAAAAAACTGAGTTCAAATATGTATTGCAGGATGTTGCAGAGCCTAATCTTTACAGATTTTTGTTCAATTATGATGAGATCCCCAAAATTGCCTTTAACAGAAGGCTTGTTCCTATGAATATGCCTAAGGATATATGGATCACCGATACTACCTTCAGAGACGGACAGCAGTCAAGAGAGCCATACACCACCGAGCAAATAGTTACGCTCTATGATATGCTCCATCGTTTGGGAGGGCCAAAGGGTATCATTCGGCAGAGTGAGTTTTTTCTTTACAGCAAAAAGGATCGTGATGCCGCCTACAAATGTATGGAAAAGGGATACAAGTTTCCCGAGGTAACAAGCTGGATACGTGCTTCTAAAAAAGACTTTGAAATGGTAAAAGAGATAGGTATGAGTGAAACGGGAATCCTCGTCAGCTGCTCGGACTATCACATTTTTTATAAAATGGGGATGAGCCGCCGTCAGGCGATCGATCACTATATCTCTGTAGTTCGTGACTGTATAGAAACGGGTGTAAAGCCCCGTTGTCATTTAGAGGATATAACAAGAGCGGATTTCTATGGATTCGTTGTTCCTTTTGTATTGGAGCTGTCCAATCTGATGAAGGAATCGGGGGTTCCCATTAAAATACGTGCTTGCGATACGCTGGGTTACGGGGTCACCTTGCCGGGTGCAGCCCTTCCCCGAAGCGTTCCCGGAATCATATACGGACTCAATCATCATTCCCGCATTCCGTCGGAGCTTATCGAGTGGCACGGACACAATGATTTTTACGGAGCGGTAAATACGGCAACCACTGCGTGGCTTTACGGTGCATCCGCGGTCAATTGCTCATTGCTGGGCATTGGAGAAAGAACGGGAAATTGTCCTTTGGAAGCAATGGTAATAAACTACGCACAGCTAAAGGGCACTCTCGACGGAATGGATCCTTTGGTCATAACCGAGATAGCAGAGTATTACGAAAAGAAGATAGGCTATCACATTCCTCAAAGAACGCCCTTTGTAGGTGAGGATTTCAATGTCACAAGAGCAGGTGTGCATGCTGATGGGCTGAACAAAAATGAGGAGATATACAATATCTTTAACACCGAAAAGCTGCTGGGAAAACAGCCAAAGGTTATGATAAACAATACCTCGGGTGTTGCGGGAATCGTGCACTGGATACACTCCCATTATGATGAGAATGGTAAAATATCCAAGCAAAGTCCCGCTGTGGCGGATATTCACGATTGGATAGTCACTCAGTACAATGATGGGCGGGTAACCGCTATTTCTGACGGCGAGCTTTACAGCCTTACCGATAAAATGAATATGAAGTACAATTTAGGTATGAAGAGAAAGGGCTGATATATATGGGTATGAATGTTACACAAAAAATAATAAGCAAGCATCTTTCTGAGGGAAAAATGCTTGCAGGAACCAAGATAGGGATCCGCATAGATCAAACTCTTACTCAAGATTCAACGGGAACAATGGCATACTTACAGCTTGAGGCAATGGGGATAGACAGGGTCAAGACCTTGCGCTCGGTGGCATATATTGACCATAATATGCTGCAGCAGGGCTTTGAAAATGCGGATGACCACAAATACATACAAACTGTGGCAAACAAATACGGCATATACTTTTCAAGGGCGGGCAACGGCATTTGCCATCAGGTGCATTTGGAGCGCTTTGCCGTTCCGGGTCAAACTCTTTTAGGCTCCGACAGCCACACCCCAACCTGCGGAGGAATGGGAATGCTTGCCATCGGTGCGGGCGGCTTGGATGTGGCAGTAGCGATGGGCGGCGGTACTTACTATCTTAATATGCCCAAGGTGGTAGAAGTGGAGCTTCGGGGAAAGCTTGCCCCCTTTGTAAGCGCCAAGGATATAATTTTGGAGGTACTGCGCCGTATCTCGGTCAAGGGCGGTGTCGGCAGAGTTATGGAATATACCGGTGACGGTGTGGCGAGCCTTAGCGTTCCTGAACGAGCAACCATTGCCAATATGGGCGCCGAGTTGGGCGCGACCACATCGGTATTTCCCTCCGATGAGGTCACCGAATCCTTTATGAAAGCGCAGGGCAGAGGTGAAGATTTCGTGCAGATACTTGCCGACAAAGATGCCGTATATGACGAAAAACTTGTTATTGAGCTTGATAAATTAGAGCCTATGATAGCATTACCCCACAGCCCCGATAATGTTAAAAAGGTCAGCGAGGTGGAAGGTACCTCGGTGGATCAGATAGTGATAGGGTCTTGCACCAATAGCTCCTATACCGATATGATGAAGGTGGCGGCAATACTAAAGGGAAGAATGGTCCCTCCCAATACAAGCCTTGTCATTGCTCCCGGTTCAAGACAGGTCCTTTCTATGCTTGCACAAAACGGAGCGCTTTATGATATGATCTCTGCGGGTGCACGCATTTTGGAAACGGGATGCGGACCTTGTATCGGAATGGGACAGGCTCCCGCTACAAACGGCATTTCGCTGAGAACTACAAACCGTAATTTTAAAGGCCGTTGCGGCACGGCAAGCGCCGATGTTTATCTTGTAAGTCCCGAAACCGCCGCCGTCAGCGCGGTGATGGGAAAGCTTACCGATCCGCGGGTTCTTGATGGTCAGGTGGATATAAGTGTGAAAATGCCTTCTTCTTATGCGGTAAACGATAATATGATAGTTGTGCCCACCGATGATCCGAAAAATGCAACGGTCATAAAGGGACCCAATATCAAGCCCTTCCCAAAGAACAGCCCGTTGGGAAATACAGTAGAGGGAAAGGTGCTTATCTGCTTAGAGGATAATATAACCACCGATCATATTATGCCTTCGGGAGCATCCTTGCTGCCGTTCAGGTCCAATATTCCCTACCTTTCCGATTTTTGCCTGACCCCTTGCGATGAGCATTTTCCGGAACGGGCAAAGCAAAACGGAGGAGGCTTTATCGTGGCGGGAGAAAACTACGGACAGGGCTCTTCACGCGAGCACGCCGCTTTAGTTCCCCTCTATCTTGGAATAAAAGGTGTCATAGCCAAAAGCTTTGCCCGTATCCACAAGTCCAATCTGATAAACTCAGGTATTTTGCCTTTAGTATTTGAAAATTCAGAAGATTATGATAAAATAAGAGTGGGTGATGAAATAAAGATCGAAAATGCCCCTATGCAGATTGAAAACGGAGTAGTAGCTTTAACTGTCAACGGAATCGTCATCAACACAAGAATTGAGCTTACCGATATGGAATCGTCTGTTATTCTCAGTGGCGGAAAGATCAATTCCATAAAGAACAGAGGGTGACGCTATGTACGAAGAAGCCATTATGCAGTTTGAAGCTATTTTGAAAAGTCAGTCTCAGCGCATAGAGAGAATGAAAAATGCGCCGCCGCCAAAGAATCATTCCGCTCTTTCAAAAATAATCATTGGTGTTATTGATGGAGACGGAATCGGACCCATAATTATGAAAGAGGCGCGCAGAGTTTTAGAATGCCTTATTAAAGATAAACTGCAAAGCGGTAAGATCGAGCTCAGAGAAATTGAGGGGCTCACCTTGGAGAACCGCATAGCCCAAGGCAAGACGGTGCCCGATGATGTACTTTTGAAGATCAAAGAGTGCGATGTGCTTTTAAAAGGGCCTACAACGACGCCACAAAAGGGAAGCGCCGTACCCAATATGGAAAGCGCTAATGTTCTGTTGCGCAAGGAGCTTGATCTGTTCGCAAATGTCAGACCGGTAAGAGTGGATGAAGAGGGCATAGACTGGACCTTTTTCCGCGAGAATACCGAGGGCGAATATGCATTGGGAAGCTGCGGTATAGACATAGACGGTGAATACTCGATAGATTTCAAGGTCACCACCGATGAGGGAACTTGGCGCATAGCCAAGGCGGCATTTGAATTTGCACGAGCAAACAAAAAGACCAATGTTGCCATCGTAACAAAGGCAAATATTATGAAAAAGACCGATGGCCGTTTTTCTGAAATATGTCATAGGGTAGCTGCAGACTATCCCGAAATAACTACAGAAGAGTGGTATGTGGATATTATGTCCGCAAACCTGCTGAACAAGGCGCTACGCAGACAATTTCAAGTTTTTTTGCTTCCTAACCTTTATGGTGATATAATTACCGATGAGGCGGCACAGATACAGGGCGGTGTCGGAACGGCGGGAAGCTCCAATATAGGCAGCCAATACGCAATGTTTGAGGCAATTCACGGCTCAGCACCCCGTATGATCGAGCAGGGGATAGGCGAATATGCCGATCCGGCAAGTATTCTCAAAGCCACCGAAATGCTTCTGCGCCATATCGGTTGCATTGCCGAAGCCGACACTTTGTATAATGCTATGAAAAAATGTGAAGAAGAAGGCAAGGCAGTAGTCACAGGAGATAAAAAAGGAGCAACCGCCCGTGCTTATACCGATCAATTGATAAAAGCTATAGAATCCTTTATATAAAAGATAGGAGCGTTCAGTTATGACAGAGCATTCAAGTCTTACGCAAAAAATATATGATACCCTTCGTGAAGAGATATTGGACGGCAAATATCCCACCGGTTCTGCCTTCACTGAGGAGGAGATGGCTCAACGCTTTGAGGCAAGCAGGTCTCCCGTGCGTACCGCATTCAGATATCTTAAGGATGACGGACTCTTGCAGCTTATACCCAATAAGGGCGCAGTTGTAGAGGGTATCACCTATAAGGATATGGACGATGTGTATGAAATACGTATGAGGATAGAAGGACTTGCCTCTGCATATGCTGCACAGAATGCCACCGAAAAAGACATTGAAGCTCTGACCGAAATAGTTGATCTTTCCAGCTTTTATCTGGAGCACGGAAAGCTGGACAAGCTGAAAAATCTTGACGGTCGTTTCCACGAGACAATATTTCAGCTTGCTGACCGAAAGATACTTCACGGGGTTCTGTCGGGCTTGCTTGTAGATGTCAGCAGATTCAGAGCGGCATCCTGGCAATGCAGTGACAGAATGAGAGATGCTTTGCTTGAGCACAGAGAGATACTCAAGGCAATTGAAGAGCACGACAGCCAAAAGGCAGAGGAGCTTACAAGATTTCATATTCAAAAAGCCTATGAAAATATAAAAAAGATATTTTCTCCCCAAAAATAATCAGGTATAAAGAAAAAACTCTGATGCAGTATGCATCAGAGTTTTTTGATAGATCGCAAAAATTATCTTATAGCCTTTGTTTTCCACTTGCCGCGGCAGTAGAAGATAAATGTCAACACAGCGCCAAGCACCCAAGTGCAGAGCAGAGATATCTGAATACACTCTTTAATTCCGTGGGGAAGCTCGGGTGTGCGGGTGAGGAAGGATATTCCGTATGCAATGGGAATACGGGCAAATACGCTGGTGATAAGGGATATCCACATAGGGGTTGTGGTGTCGCCCGCGCCGCGCATAATTCCCGAAAGGCTCTGTGTTACCGCCATTGCAATATATCCTACCGCGAGAATACACATAAGCTTATAGCTCATATTTACCAATTCTGCAGTATCGGTGAATATTCCCATAAGCCACTTGCCGAAAATAAGTATGGCAAGGGTTATGGTTGTGGAAAATGCCACCGCCAGCCAAGTTCCCTGCTTTGCACCCTTGGTAACTCTGTCATAAAGTCCCGCGCCGACATTCTGTCCCGCATATGTGGTCAGTGATGTGCCGAATGAGAAGTTGGGCATCATAGCAAATCCGTCAACTCGCATGACCACAACGTTTGCCGCAATAAACAGTTCTCCGAACTGATTGGTCAGCGACTGAACGATGATCATAGCCGATGAGAATATTGCCTGAGTAAGTCCCGAAGGCAGACCCAATCTGACTATCATTTTTACATAGTGCTTGACAGGCTTAAAATACTGCTTTTTAAAGTCAAAGTTCTGCTTCATCCTTGACAGTTTGAGTAGACACAATATGGAGGAAACCACCTGAGCGATGACGGTTGCCAATGCGACGCCTGCGACCTCCATACGAAGCTCTTTTACAAAATAAATATCAAGGAAGATGTTTATAACGGTTGCAACAAGCAGATAGAGCAGGGCGGATATAGAATCACCCATTCCGCGGATAATACCGCTGAGAATGTTGTAATATGCCATTCCTGCCATACCTACCAATGAGATCATCAGGTAGTCATAGCACCAACCCTTGATGGATGCGGGGGTGTTGAGCATTTCAAGAACGGGATTGATAAGGGGCGCGGCAATGGCAATAAGTCCCACGCAGGCGATTGCGGTGACCGTTATAGCATTACCTACAGAATAAGAAAGGCTCTCTCTGTCCTTTGCGCCAAAGTATTGCGAAACCATAATGCTGGCGCCTGAAGAAATACCGATAAATAGAACAAGCAGCATATTAAGTATTGGCGTAGCACTGCCAACTGCGGCAAGAGCATTGTCGCCAACATACTGACCGACAACGATACTGTCAACTGTGGAATAAAGCTGCTGAGCGATATTTCCCACTATCATGGGGACAGTAAAGATAAGTATAGTCTTCCAAGGCTTGCCCTGAGTCATATCGGTAGGCCCAAAGAATTTTTTGATGGATGCGATCATTTGCCGAAGCTTGATAAGTATTTTATTATTTGGCTTGATTTTCTGCATATAATAACTCCTGAATACAAATAAAAACAAGAATCCACAACAATTTAGTAATATAGCACAATTTGTAAAATATTTCAACAAAAATATACTTGACGGGAATAGCGGTTTCTTGTTATAATAGCGGTCGAGTGTCAACTATGAAAATACAAACAAAGGAGATGACCCAATGTCCAAGAAAAATAAAGACAGACCGGGGATATATACCCGTTGCCTCAATGGTATTGAGCGTGTAGGTAACGCTTTGCCACATCCGATAACACTTTTTGCTATTTTTGCTCTTGCTATAGTGCTTATTTCGGCACTTTGTGATCTGCTGGGAGTATCGGTCACAGGCGAGCTTGTTTCAAACGGCGAGCTTAAAGAGACTACAGTGAGTGTTGTTAGTCTACTGACAAAGGACGGACTTAAGTATATGTTCACCAGCGCGGTGAATAATTTTACAACATACGCACCTTTGGGAATGGTTTTAGTGGCTATGCTCGGTGTTGGTGTAGCTGAGCAGTCGGGACTTATCGACACCTTGCTCAAGGGAGCAATTAAAAAGACCCCTAAGTTTTTGCTCACCCCTATGGTAGTATTTTTGGGCGTTATGTCCAATATCGCATCCGATGCGGGCTATGTAATACTTATCCCCTTGGGCGCAATGATCTTCCGCGCTTGCGGAAGACACCCCATCGCAGGTCTTGCCGCCGCCTTTGCGGGCGTGTCGGGCGGATTTTCCGCAAACCTGCTTATAGGTACACTTGATCCTTTGCTTGCTGGTATCACCCAGACCGCAACCTCCATTATCGACGATAGCTATAAGGTTCAGGTGATGGGCAATTATATATTCCTTGTTGTATCTACATTCCTTATCACCATTTTGGGTACCATCATCACTGATAAGGTGGTAGAGCCCCGCTTGGGCAAGTATAATGATGAGGGCATTGAGGGTGAAGATATCTCTCTCACTACCATCACCCCCGAACAGAAAAAGGGTATGCGTAATGCGGGAATTGCCGCCTTGGCTTTTGTGATCCTCATAGTGGCTTGCTGCATTCCTCAAAACTCCTTCTTCCGCAATGATGCGGGCGAGCTTTTGGGCGCAACTCCTCTTATTGACAGCATTGTTGTGCTTATCGCATTGCTCTTCTTTATTCCCGGTGTAGCTTACGGACTGACCGTTAAGACCTTTAAGGATAATAAGGATGTGGGTAACGCACTCAGCAAGGCAATGGCGGGAATGGGATCTTTTTTGGCCCTTGCCTTTGTGTCCGCTCAGTTTATCAAGTATTTTGAATATACCAAGCTCGGTACGATCATCGCTCTTGCGGGTGCAGAGTTCTTCAAGTCAATGAATATTGGTCTTATTCCGCTTATCATCATATTCATTCTTTTTGCCGCATTTATGAATTTGTTTATGGGCTCTGCATCGGCAAAGTGGAATATCTTAGCTCCCGTTTTCGTGCCTATGTTTATGCTTCTTGGCTATAGCCCCGAGCTTTGTCAGCTTGCATACCGCATCGGTGACTCCTGCACCAATATCATCACTCCCATGATGACCTATTATGCGGTCATAATCATCTTTGCCCAGCGCTATGACAAAAAGGCAGGCATCGGAACTCTCACCGCAACAATGATCCCCTATAGCGTAGCATTCCTTGTATGCTGGAGCATATTGTTTGTGATCTGGCTGCTTTTGGGCTTGCCCATCGGTATCGGCACAAGCATTTACTACCCCGCAGTGTAATAAAAGAAAAACTCCTTCATTTGAAGGAGTTTTTTTGAGACTGTCAGAACCGCTTTGCTGCGCAAAGCTGGGTTCTTTTCGACATTTTGGTTCCGCACTGCGGTGCGGTTTCGCCGTTTTTTCTGCGGAAAAACGGCGGATCGAGGTGTTTTTGTCCGGCGCATGTCCGTACAAAAACTAATTGTTAAAAAAACTCCTTCATTTGAAGGAGTTTTTTATGTTTATTGTGCTATCTTCTTTTTGCCTACTGTCTTTTTAAGAACTATACCGACAGCAATCAAAGCAATAGCGATGACGGTATATATAATGACAGCTGTGTTAAGGTCTTTATCAAGAATCTTTAATATGGGAACGATCAAAGAACTGACCGATGTTGAGATCTCTGCTTCTGCCATCATCAATTCTGCGGCAAAGTCAAGGGCAGACCGTATGCCAAAAACCATTAAAGAGACAAAAATAAAGTCAACACCTAACCATATAAAACCGCCAAATCTACGGTATCTGCAAGCATAGATAAGAAGAGCTAAAACGATAGTTGTCACCGTAAGCATAATGGTTGCCGTTGAACCAAAGATTATTCGCAAGATTGAGAGAAGACCATCGTCGATCTCTTCGACTATCATAACCGAAGAGGCAAGAGTTTCGTTGATATCTTCTTTGTTTTCATCCAAGGCATTCATAATGCCGCTTTCAAGCTTTTCGCGGCTGATGTCTTGTTCATAATGCGAGTCTACGATCTCATAGATCTCATCCATATGCTTGCTGGTTAGAGCCTTAAGATCATCGGTGGTCAAAATGCCGCTATGGTCTTCGCCTAAAAGCTCAGCAGTAAAGTCCTCAGAAAGCTCATAGACAACCTCTTCAAAGAGTTCGCTTTCTAAAATATCGTTAACAAGTTCGTCGGAAACATTTTTTTCTTCTGCAGTTTCTTGAAAAACTTCGTGGCTGACAACAGCAGTGTGAGTTGCATTATGCAATAATTCTGCTACATGGTCGGCTTTAAGAAGATCAGCTCCGGTATAGAAAAGAGCATCGGTAACTGCAACCATTATCAAGATAAGGCTTAGTATCACAGCCACAAAACCAAGTAAAAAGTTAACAAAAGGATTTTTCATGTCAAGCACCTCCTGTGAACTATCATAAACGAGAACATCCTTTTTTACAAGAAAAACTTAAAAGGAAAGTCCCCGACAGTACATAAAGTATCTGTCGGGGAGTATAGGGGACATGGTATGAAAAAGACTATCCGTAAAATTAGTTTTCCGAGTGCTGCGAATGCTTGCGCTTGTGGATAATAAATGCTATTGCTGAGCCAATAGTAATAGCTGCAATAAGTATAACTGAAGCTACAAACATAGGCGAGGACGGTTCGCTCAGACTTGTTCCCATAAAGGTGAACGCAATGGCGGTGGGAAGCATACCCAGTAAGGAACCTAATGTGTATTTTAGAAAAGATGCGCCGACCGCACCAAACAAGGCGCTTATGGGATCGTTTGGGAAAAATCCCACAAGGCGAGTGACAAGGGAGGATAGGAATACATTTTTGTTTCCTAAGGCGTTGATAAATGTCAGCCGCGGATAGCGGGTCGTGACCTTTTCCACCATAGGAGCTCCTGCCGCCCTGCCCACCCAATAGGGAATGCTTGTCATAATAAATGTGCCGATAGTATTTATAAGTAATGCCTCGGGCAAAGGGAAAATAACGGCAGTGGCGGTATATATCAACCCGCAATAGATAAAGACGCTTACACTTTTTACGGCAAAAAGCAAAAGCAAAACAAGGGCTGAGGTAAGGCTTGCAGTAGGAATAAACTTTAGTATGACCTCGGTGGATATGTAGTCTCTGTAATAAAAGCAGAGAAATATAAAGGCTATCCACAATATCCAACCTATGTATCTTAAAACAGTATGGAGCGTTTTTTCTTTGCTTATATGCTTTTGGGTGTTCAAGGGCGTTCACTCACTTTTTATTGGTTTTATCAAACAGATGGGATATGCTTACGGCAAGCGATACAAAAAGCGGCACAGACAGTATCAGTGCGGCGCAGAGCATACATATAGATGTTACAAAAAGCTGAGTTGCGGGCAATATGCCGCCGCTCTGTATTAAGATTATTCCACTGACTAACAGAAAAACCGAACATAGTGTGGATAGAATAACCGCAGCGTATATCAGTGCTTTCATAGGCTATATCACCATACAGTTGGGCACAGTGTATGATCTGCTCTTGCAAGCAGCCCGCACCGTATATGTAGATACATCGGGTATGGTCTCGCCGTCTATCTGCAGGGGTGAGGGTCTGTCGAATGTAACAGTTATCTCCTTGCCGCTGAATACCGAAACATATTTGGTATGCTTTATATGCTTGCCCTTGAATATAGAGGGGAAGATCGAAAGAGTCTTCAGCTTTCCCGCGCCGTGCATAACCATAAGGCTGACCTTTCCGCTGGTGGAGATGCGTGATTGATCGGGCGCGGGGATCATTCCGCCGCCGTAGTATCTGCCGTTCATAGTGGGAGCAAGCCATACTTTTTCAAAATAGTATTCCTTGCCGTCTACATTGACCGTTGCATTGGTGGGTGTGTAGTGAAAAAGCAGACCCTTTATGGCGATCATAGTGTAGTTTATAGGCTTGTTATTTTTGACCGACTGCCGCTTAAGACGCATATTGTCACCCTCTTCACAGCAGTAGCCGTCAATGCCGTAGCCTACGCCGTTGATGAAAAGATACTCCTTGCCATTTACATATATCGACGGCAGATCGGTGATAAACTCGTTTATCTCAAAATCGGGAGCAGAGCCCTTTTCCTTGCCAAGATCACGGGCGAAATCGTTGCCGCTGCCTATGGGGTAGTAATATACCTTGCAGGGGAGGCTCATACCCCGCACACTGTTTACAAAGCGGTTAAGGGTTCAGTCGCCGCCGCAGATGATAAGGCGGTCGTCTTGGCTTATATCGGACAGTAGTGTGCGGTAGTTGGTGATCCTACGCATATTTATATGGGTGGTGTTTTGATAAAGGACATCTAAGAGCGAAACATCCTCCCTGCAGTTTCCGTTGCCCGCAATGGGATTGTAGAGGATAAATGTTTTCATATATTTGCCTCCTTGCCTGAGCTGATGGCAGAAAGATTCCTGATGGCATACAGCACTGCGGAAAGCAGCATCATTGCGGTACAAATGATTATGAGAGAGGTAGATATCGCGGCGGGTATGTTAAACCATATAAGGTGCAATATCATAGTTCCGTACAAAAGAGCGGTGCTTACCTTTCCATGCCAATCCGCTCCCTCTACCTCGCCCGAGCGATGAATTGCCATAAGACTCATTATACCTGCCGAGATCTCTTTAACAAATAACACCGCGGCGGGAATTGCCATAAGACGAAAACGGAATGTAAGGCAGAGCAGCATAGCAAACTGGGTCAGCTTGTCGGCAATGGGGTCAAATGCCTTTCCGAAATCGCTTATCATTCCATAGTGCCGCGCAATAATGCCGTCTGCAATATCGGTTATTGCCGACAAGATCAAAACAAGGGTGGTCAAAAGATAGTCCTTTTTGACGCAGTACAGCCACACTATGACGGGAATAAGGCATATCCTGAAAAAGGAAAGTATATTGGGCAGGGTGATTATCTTTTTGCGATACTTTTCAGTGTCGGGCATTGCCATGCGCTTCAGCTCCTTTTAGATTTTTGATGACTATATTTTAAAGGGCGAATAGCAACTGAACTTCAATTCAATGTCAACTTTTGTTGAAAAAAGAAAAAGCATTGCTCAAATTAAGCAATGCTTTCTTGAAAAATGATCAATTGTAAAGAATGACCGAAAATCTGCAGCCGCCCTCGGGCAGATTTTCAGCATATATCTCCCCGCCGGTTATCATAAGTATTCGTTTGACAAGTGCAAGACCTAAGCCGTTACCCTCCTGCTTGTGAGAGGAGTCACCTTGATAAAACTTGTCAAAGATGTGCTTTTTGGAGTCCTCCGATATTCCTTCGCCCTGATCATCTATGGTAAAGATGATCTTTTCGTCTGCCGCCTTCAGCGAGACCGATACAGTGCCGCCTTGCGGGCTGAACTTTACGGCATTGCTGATAAGGTTGTCCCATACATGCCGCATCAGACCCTCGTTGCCGGAATACTCTATACTGTCCATCTCAGCCTCGAACTCAATATCCTTGACCGACCAAGCGGGCTCTGCCGCCACGATGGACTGCCGTATCTGCTCGTCAAGGCTGAACTTGGTCTGTCCCGTTTCGATGGATTGATTCTCTATCTTTGAAAGAAGCAAAATATTCCCCACAAGGGATGACAGCCGCTCGGTGTTTAAAAGTATCTTTTCAATGTATTCCTGCTCGGTTGCATCGGCGCCCGTGTATTCCTGAAGCAGAGTGGCATAGCCTTCAATGGCATTGATGGGGGTCTTAAACTCGTGAGAAACATTTGATACAAAGTCGCTTTGAAGCATTTCGGTAGCTGATAGCTCGTGAGCCATAAGGTTGAAGCCTGAATATATCTCTTGTATTTCTTTAGATGAAACGGCGGAGGACTTGGTTTCAAGTCGTACCGAAAAATCTCCGTCAGCAATTTTTTCCATAGCCTTGCCTAACTTTTTTATAGGATCGAAAAACAGCTTGGACATAAAGCTTGTTACCAAGATCGCTACTATCAGGCTTAGCGCGGTAAGGCTGACGAGGGGATGTATTATGATATGATCAGGCAAAACAGACTCTATAAAAAGTGAAAACCAATAGGAGAGAAGCACAGCCACCACTAATTCCGCAGAAACAAGGATGACCAGCCTTGCCCGCAGATTAAATCGGTTTCTTCGATTCCTTGCGTGCTCAAACAATTCACGGCTTTTCATAGCTTTACCACCTTATAGCCTACACCGCGGATGGTGACAATTTTAAAATCCTGATTATCGCGGAAACGGTCACGAAGCCTGCCTATATGTACATCGACTGTATGGGTGTCGCTGTCGGAATCATATCCCCATATCTCATCCATAAGCTGCTGACGGGTAAATATCTTGCCGGGGAAGGATGCCATTTTATAAAGCAGCATAAACTCTTTTTGAGGAAGAATAAAGTTCTCCTCATCGGTGGTCACGGTCAGTGAATCGCATTCAAGTACCGTTGAGCCGATGGTCTGCCGTCTGTCGTTTATCATTTGCGCACGGCGAAGCAAAGCACCCACGCGAAGCACCATTTCGTTGACATTGATGGGCTTGACCATATAATCGTCGGTGCCCGAAACAAAACCCCGCTGCATATCGTCAAAGGCATCCTTGGCGGTTATCATAAGCACTGGAATGGTAATGCCTGCTTCTCTGAGCTGACGGACGAGCTCATAGCCGTCCACAACGGGCATCATAATATCGGAGATGATAAGATCAAAATAATCGCAGTCAAGGGCATCAAGCGCCTCCTGCCCGTTGGAAACACCCTTGACTGTGTAGCCGTTTCTTATAAGCACGTGAGAGAAAAGCTGCCGCAGCTCGCGGTCATCCTCGGCAATGAGTATCTTAAGCAATGTGCATACCTCCCCAAAATAATTCTCTGCGATTAGATTATACAACCCTATCTTCAATTAATTATCAACTAAAAGTAAATTATAGTTGAAAAAGGTAGTTGCTTAGAAAAATAAATCCTACCCGAATTTCTATCGGGCAGGATCTTTATACTGAATAAAATTATTGAGCGATGGTTGAAGTCTCTTCTTCTTTTTCGTTTTTTGCCTTTGCTGCATCGAATATTGCGATCAGCACGCTGGCAAGAATAACAAGGAATGAGCCCACCCAACCGAGCGGAGTAATGGTCTCATTGAGGAACAACACACCTACAAACACACTGGTTATAGGCTCGATGGTGGACAAAATGGTGGCTCGCTGACCGCCTATATAGAATGTTCCTCGTTGGAACAGCACTACCGCGCCAACATTGACCACGACAGCGAGAAGGAAGCACATTCCCCAACCGGAGATAGACTTGGGTAAGGTCAAGGCGAAGTCGGAAATATTCAGCGCGCCGCTGACGAGACATATGGCTAAAAGCACCAGCGAGGATGTCAGCGAAATATAAAAGCTGAACAAAAAGCCGGATATCTCTTTATACTTGAATACCGATAGCAATAAAACATAGGCAGCATAGGCAACACCCGAGAGCAGAGCAATGGCGCTTCCCGTCAGGTTCAGGGTCGCTTTGGGGTCATAAAACATACAAATACCCGTAAAGCAGATGATTACGCTGATTATAGTGCCAACACTTACCTTTTGCTTAAAGAACAATAATCCGCCCACGACCACCAACGCTGGATAGACGAAGTGAAAGATGGTAGCGGCACTTGATGCCATATAATTATATGATGAGAAAAGCAAAAAGGGAGTCAAACAGCAGCCCGTCATTGCAACGGCGGTGATGGAGGGGATCGCTTTTGGTGTCACCTTCAGCGACTTGCATTGGATAAGCGCAAGCAGTCCCAACACGGGCAGGGACAGAGCATTACGCAAAAACACAACGCTCAGCGAGTTTACGCCCTCGGTGTAGATATACTTGGTCATCAGCGGCATCAAGCCGAAAAGGGCGCCGCTGACTATAACGAATATGTAGCCTTGTAAAAACTTAGACTTCTTCATTTGAAAAACCTTCTGCGTAAATGATTTGGGCAATATTTTAACCAACGATATTTTATACCATTTACTTGTAGAAATCAAGAAGGAAATATTGATTCGAAAGGAGTGAAAAGAAAAGAGCTTTGCTTATATGCGGGTGATGCGTTTTTTGAATGTAATATCTGTGATATACTTGCGCTGTTAAATGCCGAAGCCTGCAAGGTAATCTGTGGGTATATATCTTTGGATGTCTTCGCTTACATTTTCAAGCAATGGAATATCAATATATGCACCATTGATTTTTGCAACGATTCCATCATATAGGTCAAATGATGCGGTGCCGAAAAGAGACATATCGTAGGTGTTTGGCTTTATGCGGGCAAACAAAACTATTGTATCGCCGCTGTTTAGGTCATATAGAATTGAGTGTTGCTGGGAGAGAAGCTTTACATTGCCGGTTGCTCTGCCTTCCAAAAACATTTCATTTTCACGTTCGTATTTATCACAGTATACAGAGATTGTGCCATTAGAGGAAACCTTCTCAACAGTACCGGAAAGCATTATATAACGCCCGTATATTTCATTTCCGTAGTTTGTTTTCTGATAATCTGTGAGTTTAGAGAAGTTATAAGAGAACTCTGAGAATGAATCGTGTAGCAATTCTACTGTTTGACCTTTTCCAATGTACGCAAAACTTTTTGAGTCATCGTGTATTGGTGTAAAATTATACTCGGTATGCTCTCTTAATGATTCCTCTGATACTCTTGGGCTGTTTCGTTCGAACACTATCATATCCGCTTCAATCATGACAACATTGTAATTGTCGTCTGCCCATAGGTTTTCGGATAAACGCTCAAACCCTTTTCCGCTTAGAATAACATCAGCTTCTGAATTGGAAACTCCGGACTTTAATCCTACCAAAGAATATTCGGCATCTCCACTTGATACTATTTTGATAGCCTCAATATTACCTGAAGAATCGGTGTACACGGTTAAAATTTCGTTGCGGTTCTCGCTTGTGTACAGATATACACCTTCGGATATAGTTGTGACATCCAATCCGATTTTTTGGGCAAGGGTTTCGATACTCGAATCAAAATAATTTGTGAGCTCGTTGGGGGAGTCATCACCAAAGTCCAGATCGGAGACAGACTTCGAAGAGCTGTTTTCGATATCGGCGTTTCTAGGTATTACGCGATTACAACCGAAAAAGGATGTAATGCATAATGCAAATACCAATGCAATGATTTTTCCTTTTTTGATGTTCATTTTCCGTACACATCCTTTGAATCGTAAAAATAAAAATGCGGCTACCGAAGTAACCGCATAAAAAACGCAAACTCCGATAGTCGCCAAACTAATTATGCAAAATGGTATTAACCAGATCCATAACAGAATTCGCGTTTTTATCAAATTCACAGGATCTTACAAATGGCATAGTACCACCATTTATAAAAATACCATTTTGAATATTTAATTAGTTTGGCATAATAACTTTATCATAGTTTTTAATGAAAAACAACAGGAAATTGAAAACCTTACATCCCACGGCTTGCCACCGTCTCGCAAGCGGACGGCTGCTCTGCGCCGGGGATGCGAACCTGATTCCGCTTCGTGTTACTCGCGGAGCAGGTTCTCTCTGCGAAAATACCAAAATAAAAAGCAAGTCTTTCGACTTGCCTTTTGTATAATTCCACCACTATAGATTCCGCCTTTTGGCGGCGGCTTTTCAATCATCCGCGTAGCGGATACCGCACTGAAACTATTCACTATTACTTATTACTTTCCAAAAATCGACTATGGTTTTTAGTGAAGAGTGAAGAGGTAATAGTGAATAAGTAAAATCGACAAGCCTCTTTCAAAGCTTGTCGATTTTTGGCACCCCCAACAGGAATCGAACCTGTAACTAACCCTTAGGAGGGGTTTGTTATATCCATTTAACTATGGAGGCGTATTTGATTGATATGCGTGTGCCCTTGCAAAGAATCATTTTATCTGCTAAAATTAAAATTGTCAATAAGAAAGGGAGGCGCTTTATGAAAATCTTAGCTATAGGCGATGTTTGCGGAAGACCCGGTGTGGATATTTTGCGTTCAAAACTGCATCATCTCAAAAAGACAACGGGCGCTGACCTCGTTATAGTCAACGGAGAAAATGCCTGCGGCAGGGGAATATCTCCTGAGCTTGCCGATGATATTTTTCAGGCGGATGCCGATGTTATAACCTTGGGCAATCATTCCTTTGCAAATCGTCAGATATGCGATTATCTCGATGAGCGGAAGGATATTATCCGTCCCTCCAATCTGCATCCATCCTTGCCGGGGCGCGGCTATACCATAGTGGATGCAGGTGCATATCGGGTATGCGTTGTCAATCTTATAGGCAGGCTCAATATGGATTTTAACGCTTCCTGTCCCTTTGCCGAGGCGGATAGGATAATGAAAGAGGCAGAAGCCGATCTGTTCGTCTTTGATTTCCATGCCGAAGCCACCAGCGAAAAGCGGGCATTCGGTTTTTATCTTGACGGAAGAGCCGCGGCGGTATACGGCACGCATACACATATTCCCACCGCCGATGCCTGCGTGCTTCCAAAAGGTACAGCATATATTACC
Source organism: Clostridia bacterium (assembly GCA_017408485.1). Classification (GTDB taxonomy): domain Bacteria; phylum Bacillota; class Clostridia; order Oscillospirales; family Butyricicoccaceae; genus RGIG3513. The sequence goes on from JAFQUM010000014.1 coordinate 87,127, forward strand.
GATGTGGGAATGACAGGCTCTATCGAGTCGGTCATCGGCATCAAGGCGGAGCAATCCATACAGTATTTCAGAGGCTATCTTGCACCGAGGTTTGAAGCGTCGGATAAGGATTGCCGCATTCAAGGATTTTTGTTTGAAACCGACGGAAGACTTGCCGTTTCCGCCGAGCGAGTAGAGATAAGGTGATTTTAAGTGGCAGAGCTTTTAAGAAGAGAAAAAGATAATTTTATTTATTACACCGCACCCCAGCTTGATGCATACAGACAGTTGAGTCATGCATTTTTTACAAGAGCGGGCGGAGTGTCGGAGGGTGTGTATGACTCACTGAACTTCAGATTTGCGGGTGAGGATAAATACGAAAATGTAATCCAAAACCATTTGCTTGCAGGTCAGCTTTTAGGTGCAGAGCCTCAGAATATTGTCTGCACCAATCAAAAGCATACCGATAATATCCGTGTATTTAAGGATACCGTTCACGAGTTTGATGCCAACGAGCCGGTGGATGCACTGGTTACCAACATAAAAGGCCTGTGCCTGACGGCATATTTCGCCGACTGTCAGCCTATAATGTTTTATGACCATAAAAAGCAGGTCTGCGCCATCGTTCACGCGGGCTGGAGAGGGGTCGCCAATGCCATTGCCATCAAGACCCTTGACAAAATGCACGAGATATGGGGCTGCGAGGGCTCTGACATTATTGCTGTTGTGGGGCCGTCTATCTGCAGAGTATGCTTTGAGACCGATGAAGATGTGCCCGCTATGCTTATGGAGACCTATGACGGCTATGTTTCGGAATATATTTTTAAAAAGGGCGATAAATGGCACGTTGACTTGAAAAACATCACCTACAGAGCGCTTGTGCAGTGGGGACTTTCGCCCATAAATGTAAGTGTATCAAGCCTTTGCCCTGCCTGTACCCATCAGCCTGAGTTGTGGTGGTCTCAACGCAGGAACGGGGATGAACGGGGCGTTCAGGGCGCTATGATAATGATGAAATAAGCACCAAATGTTGAGCGCTCAAAAAAATAGTAGCATTTTTGTTATATATGTGTTATAATGATTTGAAGTGAGACAAATAACTTGCCTAAAAATGAAAGGAGGCAGTTTATGCAATTTTCCACTGACCTTGGTATTATAGGTATTTCAAATGATGTTATCGCCACGGTAGCAAGTGATACTGCTTCCGGTTGCTTTGGAGTGAAAGGGCTTGCTGACGCCAGCACAATTGACGGCATTGTCCGCATTCTCAAAGGAGAGACCCGCAAAAAGGGAGTAAAGGTGCGTTGCCTTGACGACGGAAGCGTCGCATTGCAGATAAGAATAATCGTGCTTAACGGAGTTAATATTCAAGCGGCTTGCCGTTCTATCATTAAGGAAGTTAAGTATACTGTTTCCCAGCGCACGGGAATAACCGTTGGATCGGTTGAGGTACTCGTTGACGCGGTAAAGGCATAATTAGGGAGGGTTCCGACTTGGCGACTAAGAGCAATTCTCAGTCTCCCGTTTACACTGTAAACGGCGAGATATTCAGAGATATGATACTTGAAGCGGCAGCCGAAATTGAAAACGAAAAAGAACTGATAAATGCATTAAATGTATTCCCTGTACCCGATGGTGATACAGGAACGAATATGTCGCTTACACTTAATAACGCCGCAGGTGAGCTGGCAAAGACAACTGCCCCCACACTTAAGCGCGTTTGTGAGATCACTTCTGATGCCTTGCTTAGAGGCGCAAGAGGTAATTCAGGCGTTATTACATCCCTTCTTTTTAAGGGTATGTCAAAAGTGCTGAAAACAAAGGAAGAGGTTGACGGAGCGGTCTTTGCCGATGCATTGGCAGAGGGCTCTGCAACTGCATACAAGGCAGTTATGAAGCCTGCAGAGGGAACTATTCTCACAGTTTCCCGCTTGGCGGCTGATGCTGCGGTTAAGTTTGCAAGAAAAAACCGTGACACCGAAGCGGTCCTGCGCCACGCTATCGACGCAGCACAAAAGGCTTTGGACAACACCGTTAATCAAAACCCCGTTCTCAAAAAAGCGGGCGTTGTCGATGCGGGCGGTTACGGTTATGTTATTATCCTTAAGGCTATGCTGGTAAGCCTTACAGGCGAGCCCGGTATGTATGATAAAAACGCTCAGCCTAAGCTGCCCGACGGCACTGCATTTACTGTTGATACCGCCGATTTCAGTCAGTTTGATGAGGGTGAGATCACCTTTACATACTGCACCGAGTTCCTTCTCAAGCGTGAGGATCATCGCCGCAGCCCCAACCGACTGCGTGCGTTCCTCGATTCCATTGGTGACTGCGTTGTGGTGGTTGATGATGAAGAGGTCATCAAGGTCCACGTTCATACAGATACTCCAGATCGCGCTTTGGGTGAAGGACTTAAGTTTGGCTCGCTTTTGACAGTCAAGATCGAAAATATGCGTGAGCAGCACGCAAAGAAGGCTCAGGAGGATGCTGAAAACAAGGCGCCTGAGCGTGTAATTGCCGCTCCCGACAACCGTTACGGCTTTGTAAGCGTGGCGGCAGGCGAGGGTGTTTGCGGAATTTTCCGCGATCTTGGCGTTGACAGTGTTGTTGAAGGCGGTCAAACAATGAATCCCTCTACCGAGGATATTCTTCGTGCCGTTGATGCAACTCCCGCAAAGACAGTTTTTGTTCTGCCCAATAATAAGAACATCATTATGGCGGCTCAGCAGGCAGTGCCCCTTTCTGATAAGGAAGTCATAGTTATCGAAAGCAAGACTATTCCTCAGGGTGTTTCCGCAATGCTGGCATTTGATCCCGATGCAAACAGCATCGACAACAAGGCAAATATGTGCGACGCTATGGGAATGGTAACCTCAGGTCAGATCACCTTTGCCGCACGCGACAGTGATTTTGACGGCAAGGAGATCAAGGAAGGCGACTTTATGTGCCTTTGCGAAGGAAAGCTTATCCACAACAGCCGTGTATTCGAGACAGTAATTGCCGAGCTTGCACAGACTATGTGCAACGAGTTCTCCGGATTTATCACCGTATTTTCAGGTGAAGGTGCAGATGAGACTACCGATGAGCAGGTGCAGAAGGCATTTGCAGCCTGCGCCCCCAATGCTGAGATCAATATCGTCCCCGGCGGTCAGCCTGTTTACTCCTACATCGTTTCTGTTGAATAATCGAAATATGTTCTTAAAAAACTCCTTCTTTTGAAGGAGTTTTTTACCGTAAAAGTATTGATATCGGGAGCAGCTTATGGAAGTTTCGGCCACAACATTTTTAATAGTCATTCCCCTTGTATTTCTCGGTGGACTTGTGGACTCCATCGCAGGCGGAGGAGGACTTATATCCTTGCCCGCATATTACCTTGCAGGGTTTTCACCCATTTATGCTTTGGGTACGAACAAGTTTTCAGCCGTTTTCGGCACTGCAGTATCGGCATATAAATATGCAAAAACGGGCAATCTCATCTGGCGGGTGGCAATTTTTTCGGCAATAGGATGTCTTCTCGGTGCGGCGGGCGGAACAAGTCTTGCCACCGTTCTCAATGAAAATATCCTTAAAATAATAGTGCTTATTGCCTTGCCCTGCGTGGCTGTATTCCTTGCACTCAGCAAGGGTCTTGGCAAGGATGACAGTGAGATGAAGGACATATCCAAAACCAAGACCGTCCTTATATCTCTTGCCATAGGAACTGCCATCGGATTTTATGACGGACTCATCGGTCCGGGAACGGGAACATTCTTGATATTACTGTTCTGCGGCATGTTCGGTATGGATATGCTCAAGGCGGGCGGCTGTGCAAAGGTGGCAAATCTCGCATCAAATGCGGCATCGGTCATTGTGGTGCTTTTTGGAGGACAAATAGTCTTTTCTGTGGGCATACCCGCAATTTTTGCCGCAATGGCGGGCAATTGGGTGGGTTCTCGCCTTGCTATAAGAGGCGGCGCAAAGCGGATCCGTGTTGTAATATATATCGTACTTGTGCTTCTGTTCTTCAAAATAATGGGTGATCTGCTTGGCTTTTCGGTCAGCGATCTTGGAAAAATATTAAAATAGGTCAAAAAATCGGCAGGAATATTTTTCTGCCGATTTTTACATTATTTATAATGATTGACGGAATAGGTGAACAATGATATCATTGTGTAAAATACCTAAGTGAGTAAATGAGGATGAGTAGTATGAAAAAAACAGCATTATTTTTAGCATTTTTGCTATTGCTTTCTCTATGTATGACCGCTTGTGGAGAGGAGTCTTCCGCACCCAAAGCGGAGAACCCCGTCATAGAGCCTGATGAGCCCACCGAGCCCGAGCAGCCTATAGAGCCCGAGCAGCCTATAGAGCCCGAGCAGCCTGTCGAGCCTGAGCAGCCTGTCGAGCCCGAGCAGCCTATAGAGCCCGAGCAGCCTGTCGAGCCCGAGCAGCCAACAGAGCCCGAGCAACCCACAGAGCCCGAGCAGCCTACAGAGCCCGAGCAGCCTACAGAGCCTGAGCAGCCTACAGAGCCCGAGGAGCCAACCGAGCCTGAAAAGCCTCATACGCACAGCTTTGAGGTTGGCAAGGTCACTAAAGAGGCGACCTGCAAGGAAGCAGGGGTCAAGACTTATACCTGCTCCTGCGGTGAGATAAAGACCGAAGAGATCGCCAAGCTGACCGAGCATAAATATGACAGCGGTGTAGTGTCGCTCAGCACTAAGACTTACACCTGCACCGTTTGCGGAGATATTAAAACAGAAGATGTGGCAATTGAGCCGTATAAGCCTGATGATCTTTCTTACTATTATAATCCCACCAAACCGGGAGGAAGCATAACAGATCAGGATGAGATCACCCATGTGGCGATCTTCGGAGGCTCCTTTGTCTGCGGTTACAATATGGCAGACTTGGTCATAGATTTTGCCGAGAATGACGGCAGAAAGCTGAAGATATCCTCCATCGCCTATAACACTCAGGGTGTTACGGGCAGTCTTTCACTCAGAGAACTCTTTAAGATAAATAATAACTCCTTTGTAGATGCCGCAGGTAAACGCACCACCGATCATAGCAAGCTGGTCATAAACGATGGTTTAAGCTTCAGTGCCACTTATAAATATTGGCTTTCCAATACAAGCGAGCCTATTGATAAGCTGTATGTTTTTATAAACAGAGAGATACTTTATACAAGCACCGGTGCAAATGCAAAATTAGAACCCATCGCGGCAAAAGCCTTTGTAGCGCGACTTTTGGAAGTGTATCCTGATATGGAGGTGGTTTTTGTTGCCACTCCCGCATACAATTCCAATGATATAAGGATCGGCGCTTCCGGTTGGTATAAGACATCTTCTGCAATGGTGACCGCTATGAATAACGCGGCAAAAAGCCTTGCGAATGCCGTAAAGCAAGAATGCCCCACGGCAAGCGTAACCACAATGAATATGGCAAGTCTGTTTTCAAAAGCTAAAACGGGTGAATTGGAGCTGATTACTTCTGAAATAAGCTCCAAGGACAATAGCACAAAGTTAGGTCGCCATCCCACTATGGCGGGGGCATATTTGGCGGCGGCACTTCTTTATAATAACATCACAGACAGATGTGTTAAGGATATAAATGTCTACGGCAGATTGACCGAAGAGGAAGCAAAGCTTTTGCAAGAGCAAGCACATATTTTGACGGACTGCCCCAAGGAGACCCACACTCACTATGCTTTGCCCTTCACACAGGTGAGCGGAAGTAAATACACCTTTGCAAGCGATAGCAAGCTTCCCGCCCTTGACAAATGGAATGCACTTCGCGCATCGATCTTGGATTATGACCTCCGCGGAGAGTGGCTGCAGTATGATCAAAGAAGAATAAATCGACTTTTTGGCAATACAGACTATGAGTTCCGTCACGAGCTTACAGGCAGTCTCAGTTCTCCCGAGGATGCGACACCGCAGCATACACTTTATACCGATTGCTCAAATTGGATAACCTGGGCATTCTATGATACATTTGGCTGGTCGGAGTTTCAGGTTAAAGATGGTTGTGCCAAAATGTATAACAGCCGAAACAGCATAAGAAATATGTCCAATGTATTTACCTGGACCGATGAGGATATAAACGACGGAAGACCCTTGTCAAGCGCCGATACCGATGGCAATTTTGTTGCCTATGTGAACGGAAGCGGATCCCCTGCGGTCAGTATCAAGACCAAAGAAGATGCAAAGGCGTATTTTATAAGTAAGCTTCAGCCGGGTGATATTATCGTATATATCCACTATCCCAGCACCAAGTCGGGTGCTCCTGATGATACCTTTGCATATCAGGGCGGACATGTGGTGCTCTATATGGGCAACGGAACGTTTATGCATTGCTCAGGTGATCAGGCAGGCGGAGGCGGAAGTGATTACCGCATAGAGAGCAAGAATGATCTTTATGAGCTTTTTGGCGGCATACAGATAGACAGTATGGATATTCTTCTTGATGAGAATGCGCCCCGCAATGTATTTGACGAAGCGGCGGTGTGTATCCTCAGACCGGATTATAACAGCCTCACAGTAACCGAAAATGCCAAGGCTCGCGCTGAAAACCTTGTGGGCATCGTATCTTACAAGGAAACCACCGCCCCCGAGGGAATTACCGTCACGGCGGGGGATAGTGTTACATTCACCTTTGTGGTGAAGAATATGACTGCATTTTCAAGAGAGATAAGCATAACCGATATAATTCCCTCGGCACTTACCTATGCAAGCGGAGACGGTACGCTCAGCGGCAACAAGGTAAGCTTCAGCTTCAGCTTAGCACCCTTTGAGACCAAAGAGGTCGGCTACACAGTCAATGTCAGCAAGTCGGCAAAAGGAACTGTTGCAATGGACAACGCTTATATCAACGGCGTGCGGATGAACAAGACCGATGTGCTTGTGGCAAAGACATTGACCGAAGCACAGCAAAAAGAGCTTGCAAGCTTTATCGGCGGCAATAGCGGAAGCTATAAGGATGCCTACTCCTTAGCTTGCGGTGCATATGATAAGCTGGGAATCAGCCTTTCTGAGACCTATTCTACTGCGGAAAAAGCACTCGACGCTTTCTTTGATGCCGACAACAGTGCTGATACAAAATACACATATTACAGCGGCGCGGCAAAGAATATGCTTGTGGGTAATTTGTACGGTGGGCAAAACCTGAAAAAAGCATCTGGATACAGAGCAAAGGACATCAGATCCTGCAACTTGACGGCGGGCGACCTGCTTCTGTTCGTTGCAAAGCAGGATGCCAAGGCGGAAAATACAGGCTTTAGTAAGGCTCAGTGCTACATCTATCTTGGAAACGGCATTGTAGCAGGCTATGATCCATCGGGAAAATACTTTGAAGTATCAGGCTCTGAAGCAATCGACCTGATAGACAGTCTGCTGGGCGAGGGCGTATTCTGCGTGGCCCGCCCGTCTATAACTTTTTAAACTCTTATAAGGCAAAATAAAAAGGACAGAGAGCATAGAGCTCTCTGTCCTTGATTTTTAACTTTTACTGTCTGTAAGTCCACTCGAAGGATTTGACATTGTTGGACTTATCAAAGGCGATTGCGATATAATCGCGCTCTGTGTCGTAGGCAATGATGCGGTAAGAACCTAAACTTGTGCGGTACTCAAGCATACAATAAGTCTTGCCTTCCACATAACTGCTTGCACCGTAAAGACGCTGTTCCTTCCACTTTTGCAGCTTGGTGTTTGCGGTGGGAAACTTGGTGAATACATTTTCTATAGCATCACCGATCTTGATTCCGCGGGGGAACTCATCGGTACAGGTCTCATCGGCAATTACCTGAGTGAGATAGTATTTGCCGTCGTGGGGCAGACCCCAATCGGTAGCGGAGGTGCTTGTGGAATCAACCAGACTAAAGGTGAAGGTATATCCGTTCTTAACGGCGGTGCGGGTACGGGCAACGCTTGTGTCAACCGAATCAAAGGCACCCATCTTGGCTTCTACCTGCTCATAGGTCATAGCCAGCTTGACGCCATTGCTCAATGTCATTTCAGCGGTAGCAATGGGGGTAGATGCATCATATTCGCCCCATACAAAGGAGGGGATCTCCTCGGGAGGCAGAGCCTCATATACCGACTGCGCATAAAGGGTGTAGGTGTTGCCCTTTTTAACGATATATCTTCCACCCAAGGAGGACTCGCCGTTAGCATCGGTGGTCAGCTTGCCTTCGCAGACTACTTTAGAGGTAGCATTGACGAACCAAGTGTTGGCATTAAGGGTCGCTGTATAGATTCCGGGGTTAGTTGAGTTTTGATCAAAGATAACGGGACGGACAGACTGGATGCTGGTGACCTTGTAGGATGTGCTGTCAAGATCGGATGCCGCCATAATGAACTGACGGAGCAGAGCGTCTGCGACCACCTCAATGGTCATTCCGCCCTCTTCGTCGGTGATGCTGGTCTCATCGGTGATCTCGTGGAAGGTGGAAATGCTTCCGCTTGCAGGGGGATTGGGCTTGTCGGGGTCGGCAGGCTTGCTGGGGTCATCGGTGGATGCCGAAGGCTGCTTGACCTCGTTTATATCGGGGGTCTTGACCAGCGCAAATATTGTAACGCCCAAAGCGAACAGAAACAAAACAATGGCAATTATGCTGAGTATATTCTGGCGAAGGCGAGCATTAAAAACCTCGCCGAAACGGTTTCTCATATCTATCCCTCCATATAAGGCTAATTATATTTATATATATTATATGGTAAAGGAGCGGTAAACATTTGTCAAGTCAAAAAAGAGTAAATATTGTATTAAAAATGGTGCAAAAACCAATATATGGTATAAAAAACTGCGAACGGAAGTTCCCGTTCGCAGTTTGAATATATAACTTAAATCAGTTAGCGTAGTTGTTGAAATAGTTCTGTACAACAACGATAGGAGTTCCCTTGTCACCGCTGCCGCTGGTCAGGTCGCACAAAGAGCCGATCAGATCGGTAAGACGGCGGGGAGTAGTGCCCTCGGAGGTCATATCTCCCTTGAGGTTAGCGTTTTTCTGACGGATACGCTCGCGAATAGCATCTGCAAGAGCGTCGCCCAAAAGGTTTGCAAAATCGTTGTCAGCCAAGAACTTCAGCTTAAGTTCGTTGGGAAGACCTACCAGACCGGAGGTGTAGCCGACACCGACAACGGGGTCAGCCAGCTCCCAGATCTTGCCCACGGGATCACGGAATGCGCCGTCGCCGTAGACCATAGCCTCAATGCGCTTGCCGCTGTATTCGCTCAATGCCTTGCTGATATTTTCGGCAACCTCCTGAGCGTTTTTGGGGAAGAGCTTGACGGTCTCTTCGGTAGCCTTGTTAGAGCCCAAAAGTCCGTACTGGGGATTATAGCCGCTTCCGTCAACAGAAGTGTTGAGAATATCGCAAAGTGTAAATACCTTTTCACCGCCTGCCTTCTTTACACGGCGTGCAGTGCGTTCACGGGTGTGGATATCACAGCAAAGAACATTCTTGGTATAATTCAAGATAACATCTGCATGGTTTGCAAAGATGATCTCAGCCTCAGCGCCCTCACCCTCAATAATGTCGGTGTAGTACTGAACATAGTCAACACCGGTGAAGGTGTGCTTGGGTGCGCCGAATGCGGCACGGAACTGCTCAACTGTGAGAACATCGCTGTAGGGATTGATGTCGGAATCCTCCAGCACATCGGCATCTATAAGATGATTGCCAACCTCGTCGGAGGGATAGCTGAGTAGAACAACAACCTTCTTAGCACCCCTTGCAATGCCCTTAAGGCATATAGCAAAGCGGTTACGGCTGAGTATGGGGAAAACAACACCCACAGTCTCGCCACCTAACTTGGCTTTGATGTCGGTTGCTATCTGATCTATGGTTGCATAGTTGCCGTCTGCACGGGCAACAACAGCTTCGGTAACAGAAATAACGTCGCCGTCGTTCAGTGTGAAGCCGTCCTCTTTCATCGCGGCAATAACAGAATCTGCGACCACCTTAACGATATCGTCACCTTGACGGATAATGGGAGCCTTGATTCCTCTGGAAATTGTTGATGCCATTTATCTCACCTTCCGGATTAGATTACTTTTCAAAAAACAACAAACTGTAGTATAGCACTTTTTATATCACTGTTCAAGTGATTTTTGTGAATTTTTTATGTCTTCAACGGCTTTTTTCAGGCACTCGCACTTCTCTGTGCCGATAAAACCGCGGTCGCGGCATTTGGGGCAATCGGGGGTGTTATCCAGCCAATCGGCAGGCAGGTCGAAACTTTTGAGAACCCGTGCCCGCTCCTCTGTAAGTACTGCCCTCTGTGCAAGCAGGCTTTCCCTCTTTTCGCCTGTTGAGCGGGCGGCCTGAGAAGCAAGTAATCTTATCTGCCTTTCCAATTGCTCAAAGTCGGGACTCTTTTTGATGAGCGCCTCAAGCCTTCTGTGCTGACGGATCTCCCGGTCGGAGCGCTTCTTTTCAAATTGTGCAATGACCTGTGCTTCTATAGCGGAATTATCAAGGGCGGGTTGCTGTACCTTGCGGGTCTTGTCAGCCTCAGCGCGCTTTGCCGTGGTTATGCCCTCCTTATGCCAACGCTCTAAAATGGCGTTGAGATAGGCAAAAGACACCTCGTGGGTACGCGCCATCATACGCTCATAGGCAAGCTTTATCATTTCGTCGTCAAAGCCCATAGAGATCCATTTTTCAATGAATGCACGCTCACTGTCGGAGGGACGGCGGCCATAAAATCCCAAAATAGTCATAATAACGCTTACCCGACTTTGTTTTTCCTTGAGGGCGGTCAGATGCTCCACTGCCCGATCGTATGTATTGATACCATTATCGTTCCAATCATAGGATAGCCGTTCAATCTCACGAATATTCAATCTGCGCCGTGAGCGGCAATAGTTTATCATAAGCATCAGCACATCGCAGGGCAGACCAAGATCATAATGAACGGTACAAAGCGCCTCTAAATCGTTTCTGCGAAGTATTCTGCCCAAAGCGCCCTCAAGATAGCCGCAGAGATTTCTAAAATCCGCATCGCCTTCCCGCAGTGCGGCAAGCTCGGCGGGATCGGTAGGCTTGGTATCTCGGGGAGGCATTGTGCCCTCCTCGGAAATTATGCCGTACATAAGCAGAGTGTTTGCTGCCTTCTGCGCCTGTTTTTCGGTAAACTTGAGCTCGGCTGCAGCCTGAGAAAGCAAGCAACTCTCGCCGTGGACGGTCATATACAGATAGAGGAGCGCGGCATCGCCTTCGCCTGCGCGGGTAAGCATAGCCGCGGCGGCATTTGGCTGAGCTCTTAAGATCAGCTTTTTTTCCATTTTGCCCCTCCTTTTGTCAAAAATAATCGATACATGGATATTATAACAAAAAAATATCTTAAGTTAAATATAAATAATATATACTTTGACAAATTTTTTGGGTAGACTTTTTATAGAATTATGTGTATAATTATATTAACAATAGTTTAAAAGGGAAAAGTGCACAGGAAAGGGGAAAGAATCAAATGACAGCAGTCGTCTTTATGAGCATATCCCGCCGCAGCGCCGCTGTGGAGATTTTGTCATACCCCGTGCTTTCCTATATGATAGATGCCTGTAGCTGTATCAGCGATAAGATCTATTGCGATGCGGCTTTAGACGGAATAGATGAACGTGCAAGCACCTTTGAAGATTTTTCTGCTCTTTGTGAGGAGATTAAAGGCTCGGATAGGGTGCTTGCTGTTTTTGCACCCGCACCCAATCTCAGCGCAGAGACCATAAAGGCTTTCGTTGAAGGAGATGCTCCCGCTTGCCTTGGCAGAGGAAAGATGCGTGCGGCAGCATTGGTCGAGCCTAAAGACCTCACCCAAAGCATTATGGAAAACGATTTTCCCATAGTCAGCATTCCCGACGGCGAGTGGCTTTTTGCCGAAACTCCCGAAACGGTCTATGCCGCTCAGGAGCAGCTTCGCCGCAAGATAAATATGCAGCATATGAAAAACGGCGTTTATATGGTCGACCCCAACAGTACCCATATTAGCCCCTTTGCAGAGATCGAGTCGGGAACTACCATTTTGCCCGGTTGCCTTATTTACGGCAAGAGTAGGATAGGTAAGGATTGCACCATCGGCCCCAATTGTATGCTGAAAAATGCCATCATCGGCGATAATACAAGCGTCAATGCTTCTCAGATCACCGATAGCTCGGTGGGAAGAAATACCACAGTTGGACCTTTTGCGTATATCCGTCCCAAGTGCAAGGTGGGGGATAATGCACGAATCGGTGATTTTGTCGAGCTGAAAAACTCAAATATCGGAAACGGCACAAAGGTCTCACATTTGACCTATATCGGCGACAGCGATTTCGGCGAAAAGATAAATGTAGGCTGCGGCGTTGTAACCGTCAACTATGACGGCAAGAATAAATACCGCACCACAGTGGGTGACAACAGCTTCGTGGGCTGTAATGTCAATCTTGTTTCACCCGTCAAGGTGGGGGACGGCGCATATATTGCCGCAGGCTCCACCATTACAGAGGATATTCCCGAAAACTGCCTTGCCATTGCAAGAGAGAGACAGACCATCAAGGAAGGCTGGGCAGAAAAACGCCGCCAAGACGGAAAGCTTAAGTAATTTATTATTAATACATATATGGGGGTAAATCAAAATGATTTCTCACGGCACAAAGATCAAGATTTTCACAGGTAACGCACATCCGCGCCTTGCTAAAGAGATCGCCGAGCAGCTCGGTCTTCCTGTCAGCAAGTCCACTGTCAGCAAGTTTTCTGACGGTGAAATAGCTATTTCCATCGGTGAAACAGTCCGTGGTTGTGACGTATTCGTTGTTCAGCCTACTTGCTATCCTGTCAACGATAACCTTATGGAGCTTCTCATTATGATCGATGCGTTCAAGAGAGCATCCGCAGGCCGTATTACAGCGGTTATTCCTTATTTCGGTTATGCCCGTCAGGACAGAAAGGCAAAGGCAAGAGATCCCATCTCTGCGCGTTTAGTTGCTGACCTTATCGAAGCCGCAGGTGCAGACCGCGTTTTGACTATGGACCTGCACGCTTCACAGATTCAGGGATTCTTCAACATTCCCGTTGACAATCTGCTTGGAACATCCATTCTTTCTCCCTTCTTTGCTGAGAAGGTTGGCGCAAGCGTTGATGAGTTTGTGGTCGTTTCTCCTGACCTTGGCTCTGTCAGCCGTGCCCGTAAGTTCACCGAAAAGCTTGATCTCCCCCTTGCTATAATCGACAAGCGCCGCCAAAAGGCAAATGTCTCCGAGGTTATGAACATCATCGGTGATGTTAAGGATAAGAAGGTTATGCTGGTTGACGATATGATCGACACAGCAGGCACTCTGTGCAATGCTGCCCGCGCTCTTAAGGAGATCGGCGGCGCAAAGGATATCTTTGCTTGTGCAACCCATGGCGTTCTGTCCGGACCCGCGATCGAAAGAATTGAAAACAGCCCCATCAGCAAGTGCTATCTGCTTGACACCGTTCCCGTAACCGGTGAAAAGCTTATCGATAAGATCGAGATACTGCCCGTTTCTCATATGTTTACCGAGGCTATCAAGCGCATCTACGAAGAGGCTTCTGTTTCCGATCTCTTCTCATAATTACATAAAACCGATTAAGCCGAGGGGCGCAAACCCTCGGCTTAAATAAACGGAGTGATAGATTATTTTCAGACGAAAAAAAGATACTGCCCCTGCAAATATAGATTACATCGTTGCAGGACTTGGCAATCCCGGCAGCAAGTATCAGCGCACCCGTCACAATGCGGGCTTTGAAGCGGCAGACCTGCTTTGCCAAAAGCTTGGCGGCGACCGAATGAAAAAGGTCAAGTGCAAGGCGCTGTTTGAAATATGCAAGCTGGGAAGCAAGAATATTCTTATAATGAAGCCACAGACCTATATGAATCTGTCTGGCGAGGCGGTTCGTGATATGGCAGAGGCATATTCTGTACCTCCCGAGCGTATCATTGTAGTGTTCGATGATATCTCCCTTCCTGCGGGAAGGATCAGAGTCAAGCGCTCGGGCAGCGACGGCGGTCATAACGGAATAAAGAATATTCTTTATCATCTGCAAAGCGACAAGTTCCCTCGTGTAAAAATAGGAATGGGCGCACCCGAAGGCGAAAGCCTGGTGGATTATGTCCTCGATGTAATGGACGGCGACGCGCTCAAGGGTGTGAAAATGGCCCCCGATGCGGTTTGCACCCTTATTGAACAGGGTGTGGATCAGGCAATGCAGGATTTTAATTCGAAAAAAGCATAATTGCGACACCCCACCAAATACTTTGGTGGGGCAAAGCCTTATACTTAAAATCACCTTTCTCCGCAATACCACGCCGCGTTGGCTCGTCTTGCGAGGCGATATGATTTTTTGAATAAAAAGCCTTCTCCTTGAGGAGAAGGTGTCAGCTTATAGCTGACGGATGAGGTGTCCAAGAAAGGAAAAATATGCAAACATTATTGAGCAGTGTTAAAAAACTGCAGGAATACGGCAGTCTGCTTGCCGATATCACTGCGGGTAAAAAGGTGTCGCTTTACGGAGCGGCGCCTGTTCATCGTGCTCATTTTGTTTCGGCGATATTGTCAGATTGCAAAAATCCCCTTTGTGTTATTACCTCCGATGATGCGGCATCCCGTCATTTTGCCGCCGATGTGGAGGCTTTTTGCGGGGAGCAACCCGCTGTTTTAGCCGCCCGAGATCTTATATTCCACGATGCCGAAGGCGTTTCACGCGATATTGAGCAGCAGAGAATGGGTGCGCTATATTCCTTTGGTACGGGAATGAGCAGAATAATGATCGCTTCTGCCGAAGCCTTGATGCTTCGCACCATTCCAAAAGAAACACTTCCCAAATGCGCCGTAATACTAAAAGAGGGCGAAAGCTACGATCTGTCCGCGCTTTGCGAGATTTTTGTTGCTTGCGGCTATACCCGTTGCGAGCAGATAGAGGGCGCGGGACAGTTTGCTCTCCGCGGCGGCATTCTTGATATTTTTCCCGCAGGCGCCGCCGCTCCCGTTCGTGCTGAATTCTTCGGTGACGATATAGACCTGCTTTCTGAGTTTGACATCAACTCACAGCGCCGCACCGAAAAGGTTGACAAGGTCAACATTTTGCCCGCAAAAGAGGTGCTTCCTCGACTTGCCGAAGGCGGTCAGGAGGGCTTTTGCAAGGCACTTTTGGACTATTCCAATAAAAAGAACATAAACGACGCACTCCGCACCCGCCTTATTTCCGACAGTGAAAAGGCATCTCAAGGCGCATTGTTCTCCGCTGACAGATGGATGGATTTTGTCTATCCCTTTGCCACCGGTTTTGACCATCTACCCGACGGCACCTTGCTTGTTTTCAGTGATACCGCCGCCGTCCGCGCCGCTGCCGAAAGTCTGGATAAGCGTATGCAGGAGGAGGTCAAGGACCTTCTCGAGCGTGGTGCGCTTGCACCCTCAAAACGGGGATTTAACCTGACCGAGGGCGAGTTTTGGTCAGCGGTGCAAAACTACGGCGTTGCCTTTATGGACAGCTTTCTTTCAAGCAGCAAGGTTACTCTTGACAGTATTTTATCCATAACTGCAAAGCAATTGCCCGCCTGCGGAAATGTGGAAACAATGGTATCCGACCTTGAAAACTACACTGGGCATAACTACACCCTCTATGCCCTTGCGGGCGGAGAAACGCGAGCAAAATCAATTACGACTATTCTTGATGAGCACGGCTTTTCCTGCGTCAGTAGCGGGAGTCAGGCGGGCAAAGGCAGGGTCTGTGTTCTGCCTACCGCCCTTTCAAGCGGTTTTGAATATCCCTCCATCGGACTTGCGGTCATCTCACAGACCGAGGGCAGAAAAAAGCCTACCCGCCGCAAGGCAAAAAGCAGCTCTAAAAACCACATACAATCCTTCAGTGATCTTGTGCCCGGCGACCTCGTTGTTCACGAGAACCACGGAATCGGCAGATTTGTGTCCCTCGAGCGCATTCAGGTGGAGGGCGCGTGGCGCGATTATCTGAAGATTGCCTTTGATGGAAGCGATGTAGTGTTTGTCCCTGCAACCGCTTTGCATCTTGTAAGCAAGTATATCGGCGCGGGAGAAAATACTACCGTCAAGCTTTCCAAGCTGGGCGGAATGAGCTGGGAAAAGGCAAAAGCAAGAGCCAAGAAATCCGCTCAGGATCTTGCGGAGGGACTTATCAAGCTTTATGCCGCAAGGCAGAAGATAGACGGCTTCCCCTTTGACCCCGATAACGATTGGCAACGTGGCTTTGAAGAAGCCTTTGAATATGAAGAGACAGAGGATCAGCTGCTCTGCACTCAGGAGATAAAGAGCGATATGCAAAAGCCCTATCCTATGGACAGATTGCTCTGCGGTGATGTTGGCTTCGGCAAGACAGAGGTGGCATTCCGCGCCATTATGAAATGCGTGCTGTCAGGCAAGCAGGCGGCGATCCTTGCACCTACTACAGTGCTGGCAAGGCAGCATTTTGTGTCGGCTTGTCAGCGTTTTGGCAGCTATCCCATAAAAATAGAAATGATGAGCCGCTTCCGCACGAGCGCCCAGCTAAAAGCCACCGCAAAAAGGGTCACTTCGGGGGAATGCGATCTGCTTATCGGTACACACCGCATATTGCAAAAGGACGTAATTTTCAAGGACCTTGGTCTGCTTGTGGTTGACGAGGAGCAACGCTTCGGCGTTACCCACAAGGAAAAGATAAAACAAATGACTCAGGCGGTGGATGTGCTGACCCTTACTGCAACACCCATTCCCCGAACGCTGAATATGGCACTTTCGGGAATTAAAGATATGTCGGTGCTTGAGGAAGCACCCTTTGGCAGACAGCCGGTGCAGACCTATGTGCTGGAGCACGATGATAATGTTATATATGACGCCATCCGCCGTGAGCTTGCCCGCGGAGGGCAGGTGTACTATCTGCATAATAGGGTGGAGAGCATTGAGCGTGTTGCATCAAGGCTTAGAATGGTATTCCCCGATGAGAATATTGCCACCGCCCACGGAAAAATGGATGAAAAGACCATCAGCGAGGTTATGAACGGAATGTATTCCGGAGAAATAGCAATAATGGTCTGCACTACCATTATTGAAACGGGTGTTGACATACCCAATGTAAATACCCTTATAATAGAAGATGCGGACAAGATGGGACTTGCTCAGCTTCATCAGATAAGGGGAAGAGTAGGTCGTTCACCCCGCAGAGCCTATGCCTACCTGACCTATAAGAGAGGCAAGGTACTGACCGAAATATCCCAAAAGAGGCTTTCGGCTATACGAGAGTTTGCCGAGTTTGGCTCAGGCTTTAAGATAGCAATGCGCGATTTGGAGATACGCGGCGCGGGAAATCTTCTTGGTGCAGAGCAAAGCGGACATATGATGAGTGTTGGCTATGATATGTACCTGCAGTTGCTTGAAGAAGCCACAGTGGAGATAAAGGGCGAGAAGCCTGTCCGACGCACCGATTGCACCGCCGATATACTTGTTTCTGCGGGATTGCCACAGACATATATTTCCGATCCCGGCACAAGGGTGGATGTGTATCGCCGCATTGCGAATATTACCGATATTGATGATTTCAGAGATATGCAGGACGAGCTTATCGACCGCTTCGGAGATATCCCCGCTTCAGCACAGACACTGTTGGATATTGCACTGCTTCGTGCTGATGCTTCCCGCGCGGATATAAAAGAGATCACTCAGCGGGACGGAAAGCTTTATTTCTACCTCCGCGACATTCAGCCTGAAAGGGTATTGGGTTTGTGCGCCTTGCCCGATTTCAAGGTGCGCCTTACCATAAATGCAGGGAATAAGCCTTGCTTTGTCCTCAAACTCAAACCGGGAGAAAACTCACTTGTTGCGGCAAAGAAGCTTGTTGCGTTCTATTCGGAAGGAGGAAAACAATGAAAAAAACAGTAGCATTTTTACTGACACTGCTATTGTGCCTTTGCACCTTGACCGCCTGCAAGGGTACGGGCAAGGCACTGACTGTCAACGGCGAAAAGGTGGACCAAGCGGAATATGCATTTTTCCTCAACTACAACCGAATAAGCTTTTTAGCCGATAAGAGCAGCTATACCAAGGATGAGCTTAAGCAGGCTCGGGAAAGAGCGATAGAGCAGATAGTTCTCAATGAGACAGTTCGCCAAAAGTGCGAAAAATACGGCATAAAGCTTTCAAAAGAACAGAAAAAGCAGCTTGAAAGTGATAAAAAAGCCTTCGTCAAGGCGCTGGGCGGAAACGCAAAGTACCTTGAGTATCTCAAGGCGGCGTGCCTGACCGATCGCGGCTATGACAAGCTGGCTGAAAATGAGATGTATTACAATATGCTTCAGGAATATGTCCAAAAGCAGAGCGACGAGGAGTATACCGATCAGCAGCTCAGGCAGTTTTTCGGTGAAAACTATATCTGCGTCAAATATGTCCGTCTTTCCATCACCGCCGAAAACGGCGAGCCTATGACCGAACACGGACTTGCTCAGGTCAGGACGCAGGCAGAGTCCATACTTGCTCAGTCCAAAAACACCGAGACCGCCTTTGAAGAGCTTATCCTGCGTTACAGTGATGATGTAGCGGAGGAAGGGGGCACAGAGGGAATCATCGTCAGCATCCTTGATGCCGAGGGGCAGCCTTATATCGAAACGGCATTTGGACTTGAAACTTGGGAGACCGCCCTTTGCCTGCAAAGCGACGGCTACTATATAGTGCAAAAGCAAGAAGTCCCCGCTACATACTTTGAAGAAAACCGCAGTTATGTTCATCAGACCGCCCTTGACTACAGCTTTATGAAGCAGCTTGACGAGTGGTGCGTAGGTGCAAAGGTCAAGATAAAGGACGCGGTGTATAAGATCAACTTTAAAAATATAGAGGAGTATATAAAATGAAAAAGCTGTTATTTGTTCTTTTGGCTATTTGTATGATCCTTGCGGGATGCTCATTTACCAAAGCCGAAGCGCCCGATATGGTGAGCTTTAAGATCGAAGAAGCCGCGGTTATGGAGATAACCTGCAAAAACGGCACCGATTTTACACAGATAACCGACAAAGAGGTAATTAGCAAGGTCTCGGATAGCATAAGCACGCTGACCTTCAAAAAGGGAAAATCTCAATCCCCCGAGGGCGATGCCTATGTCATAAAGTGGTATGACAGCAAAGCACAGCATATTGAAACTATCACAGTATTTTCCGATATTATGATACTTTACGGCAAGGACAATATTAACTACGAGGCTCAAAACGGCAAGATATGTTATGATTACATTGCATCCCTGACCGAAAAATAAATTGCAAAGAAAAATGACGAAGAGCTTTAAACTCTTCGTCATTTTTATCTTATTTTATTCTTCGTCTTTGTCAAAATCAAAGCCGGTAAGGAAAGCTTTTGTCAGCTCGCTTTGAGGATTCTCAAATACCTGCTGGGCTGTGCCTTCCTCTTCAATTACGCCGTTTGCCATAAAGATGACCTTGTCGGCAACCTTGCGGGCAAAGTCCATTTCGTGGGTGACCACTATCATGGTGCGGTCAGCAGACTTAAGACTGCGTATAACTCGCAAGACCTCACCCGTTAAATTTGGGTCAAGAGCGGATGTAGGCTCGTCAAAGCAAAGTATCTCGGGGGAGAGGGCAAGGGCGCGGGCAATAGCCACACGCTGCTGCTGACCGCCCGAAAGTTGACAAGGATAAGCCTGCGCCTTGTCGGCAAGTCCTACGCGGGCAAGCAGATCATCGGCGGTTTTGTTTATCTCATCCAAAATGGCTTTCTTGTTGGTCTTCCAATCCTCACGCTCCTGAGAAAGAAGCTCCAACGCAAGGGTCACATTCTTGTGTACGGTGTATTGGGGAAACAGATTAAAGGACTGAAAAACAAGACCGAAATGCAATCTCTTTTTGCGAATCTCGTCATCGTTATCGTGTCCGTCAAGCAGGGGCTTGTCAGATACAGTTATCTGTCCGCCGTCGGGGGTCTCAAGGAAGTTAAGGCAACGCAAAAGCGTTGTCTTTCCGCTTCCCGATGAGCCGATAATTGCAAGGACCTCACCTTTTTCAAGGGTAAAGCTGACACCCTTCAGTACCTTGAGAGAGCCAAAGCTCTTTGTTAAGTTTTCTACTATCAAATGTGCCATAGCTTAACCTCTGAAATAGTCAAGTTTCTTTTCAAGCTTGCCCAACAAAATGGTGAGCAGACCAACAAATACAAGGTAGAACACACCGGTAAAGAACAGAGGCCATACCAAAGCCTCATTAGCGGCAAGCTCCTTTGCGTTCTTGATTATCTCGCAAACCATAATACAGTTTGCAAGGGCGGTATCCTTGATAAGAGTGATGATCTCGTTGGACATTGGGGGAACGATGCGCTTGATTACCTGAACAAGAATTATCTTGCGGAATATCTGCGATTTGGTCATACCGAGAACATAGCCCGCCTCATACTGACCGTATGAAATGCTTTCAATTCCGCCACGATATATTTCGGAAAAATAGCAAGCATAGTTGAGTGTAAAAGCGATCAAGACCGCAACGATCCTTCCCGCATCCACAATGTCGTAATTGACCAGCATATAGATATCTATCTTACTGAACAGAGGAAACTCAAACAGCAGACCGGGTACATAGTAGATAATGAATATCTGCAGCATAAGAGGAATGCCGCGAACTATCCAAACTATGATCTTTGAAAGCGCCCTGAGAGGCTTAAACTTGCTCATTGAACAGAAGGCTATAGGCAAACCAAGCGGTGCACCGCAAAGCAGTGTCACCGCAAAGATAAGCAAAGATATTTTAAAGCCTTCCCAAAGAAATAATGTTACTTCTAAAAAGGACATAATTATCTTTTGATATTAAGGTTAATTACTTCTGATCAGAAAAATCGGTGATTGCAGTGTTTGCAACGCCGTACTTTTCAGCAAGCTTAGCAATTGTGCCGTCAGCTGCTAGCTTTTCAAGCTGCTCGTTGACCTTTGCGGTCAGCTCGCTGCCCTTTTCAAAGCCGATTGCATAGTACTCAACATCACTGGACAGGTCGTCAACGATCTGAAGATCAGCATAGTCGCCCTTGCCGCAGTAGCTCTTTGCAAGCTGTGCATCAAGTACGCAGAATGCAGCGGTGCCGGATTTGACCTCAAACAGGCAGTCGGTCTGCTTTAAGAAGCCCTTGATGGTAGCGCCTTCAAAGCTCTTGCCGTAGGTTTCGCCTGCGGAGCCGCTTTCAGCAGCGCCCTGTTTGCCGCTTAAATCGGCAGCCTTGGTGATGCCGGAATTCTTCTTAACAACTACGACCTGACGGTTTTCCATATAGTTGTAAGAGAAGTCGACCTTTTCAGCGCTCTGGATGCCGTCATCGTCATCAGCAACATTGCAGGTAAAGCCGTTCCAGATGCAGTTAATGTTCTTAGAAGCCAGATCGGTGTACTTTGCACTCCACTCGATCTCCTTGAAGAGAACATTGTAGCCAAGTCCTTCGAAAACTGCTTTAGCCAGTTCGGTATCAAAGCCGACAAGCTTGCCATTATCATCCAGATAATTCATGGGCTCATAAATGGTGTAGCCAACAACGATGGTTTCTTTTTCTTCCTTTGCGCAGCCTGCGAAGCAGGAAATCAGCATCATAGCTGCAAATGCGATAGCTAAAATCTTTTTCATAATTTTGTTCTCCTTTTATGTAAGGTATTTTTTATCGTGATGCCATTTTAACACTTTAATGCGATAAAGTCAAGAGGTATTTCAAAGTTTTTTAAAAGAAAATATCCCCAACTCAAAGTCGGGGATATTATAGCGTTTACATATTATAGTACAGTTGTGAACTCTTCGATTGCCTTGTTTTCAAAATGCATGGGTATGGGTGCAGCATCATCTGCGGCATAGCCCAAGGGCAATAAATTATATGGTGTCAGGTTTTCGGGCAGATCAAAAGCCTCGTGAAGCTTTACGGGATCAAAATAATGTACCCAACAAGAGCCAAGTCCCATATCCCAAGCCTTAAGCATCATATAGGTCGTGACGATGGCGGCATCGGTCTCGCTTGATACTGCACCGCTGAAGCGGTTATGCCACACCTCGTCGGTGTTAGCGCATATCATCAAAACAAGGGGCGCATTAAAAGCGCATTTTGTGCAGGCTCGTATTTTTTCAATAGACTCCCCGCTCTTGAGAACGAATATTCTCTGAGGCTGATTGTTGTGAGCGGTGGGGGCAAGCTGTGCCGCCTTTAAAAGCTCTTGTATCTTTTCCTCCTCAACGGGAGCATCCTTAAAGCTGCGAACCGAAAAGCGTTCCTCAAATATTTTGTTAAGCTCCATAATTACTTAGCCCATTCTCCCGTTGCATTGCACTTGAGCCACGCATTGATGAATCCGTCAAGGTCGCCGTCCATAACCGCGTTGATATTGCCGTTTTCAAAGCCGGTACGATGGTCCTTTGCAAGGGTGTAGGGCATAAATACGTAAGAACGGATCTGGCTGCCCCACTCGATCTTCTTCTGCTCGCCCTTGATATCTTCTATCTTGTCGAGATGCTCGCGCTCCTTGATCTCCATCAGCTTACTCTTGAGCATACGCATTGCAACTTCTCTGTTCTGATGCTGTGAACGCTCGTTCTGGCAAGCAACAACGATACCGGTGGGAATATGTGTAATACGAATAGCACTTTCTGTCTTGTTAACGTGCTGACCGCCCGCACCGCCGGAGCGGTAGGTGTCTACCTTCAGGTCATCGGGGCTGATGTCTATCTGAATATCGTCGGTCATTTCGGGCATGACCTCAACTGCAGAAAAGCTGGTGTGGCGTCTGCCTGAAGCATCAAAGGGGGAAACGCGGACCAAGCGGTGAACACCGCCCTCACTCTTTAGGTAACCGAAGGCATTTTCACCCTCGATAAGAAGGTCAGCGCTCTTGAGCCCCGCTTCATCACCATCGATGTAGTCAAGCACCTTATACTTAAAGCCCTTACTGTCTGCCCAATGGGTGTACATACGAAACAGCATCTGTGCCCAATCCTGAGCCTCGGTGCCGCCTGCACCTGCGTGGAAGGACATAATGGCATTGTTTTTGTCATACTCACCGGTGAGCAGTGTGGTAAGAGTCTGTCTGTCAAGCTCTGCGGTAAAAGCATTAAAGCCTGCCTCGACCTCGGGGAAGAGGCTTTCGTCTTCCATCTCTTCAGCCATCTCAATAAGTGTTACAACATCCTCATACTGAGTCTGCAGAGCGGCAAAGCGTGCAGCCTTATCCTTAAGCTGCTTTGCCTGCTGAAGCACCTGCTGTGAGCGGGCGGGATCGTTCCAAAAATCAGGCTCGGCAGAAATAGCTTCAAGCCTTTCGATCTCCTTTGCACCCTTTTCAAGATCTAAAGCCGCCTTAAGGCTCTGTATAGCGGGAGCTAAATTATTAAGTTTGTAGCGTATATCGTCATAAATAAGCATAGTATCTCCTCCATCTTAAGTATTATATCCAAAAAATGCCTATAAGTAAAGAGAAAAATATCGTGGTAAAATAATCTGCGGAAAAATGAAACAAATGTTTGATTTTTTGAAAAGTATGTGCTATTATATATCGTAGAAGATTGTATGTGTAGGGAAGGGGCTTGCTCCTTCCGCATATGAAAGTATTAGAGGCAGCCATATGCCTCCCGAGAAAATCATATATTGGGAGTTGGCAAAATGAAGATCTTAACACCCATACGAGAAAAAATACTTGACTTTGTCACCGAGTTTTCCGACAGTAACGGCTTTCCGCCCACAGTGCGGGAGATCTGTGATGCCGTCGGTCTGCGCTCTCCGTCTACTGTTTATTTTCACTTGAAGGTATTGCAGGACGAAGGCTTTTTGGATAAAGACGACGGCAAGACCCGTTCGGTCACCGTCAAGGATAAGCCTAACTTTAAGGCGGTGCCCATCGTGGGTACTGTCACTGCGGGTCAGCCCATCCTTGCCCGTGAAGAGATATGCGGCTATGTTCCTTATGAAAATGCCGAGGGTGTAAAAATGTTCGGCCTGCAGGTCCGCGGCGACAGTATGATCAACGCGGGTATTTTAGACGGAGATATCGTCATCGTCCGTCAGCAGAGTACCGCCCATCACGGACAGATAGTTGTAGCTCTTATCGAGGATGAAGCCACCGTCAAGCGCCTTTCCACAAAGAACGGCATATGGCTTATGCCTGAAAATGAGGCGTATGCCCCCATCGACGGCAGCCACTGCTCCATACTCGGTCTCGTGGTAGGACTCTACCGCACCAACGTTATATGAGAGCGCTGAGCACTGCGGTAATATCCCTCCCCGGTGTGGGTGAGAAAACGGCAAAGCGTTTGCAGAGTATGGGACTTTGCAAGCTGGGTGATTTTCTCACCTTTTTTCCCCGTGCCTATGAAGACCGCAGCAAAACAGTTAATATATTTGAATCAACACTTGCCGAGGGCAAGGTGTGTGTCCGCGCTATGGTGCGCAGCACTCCCGTTGCCACTCGCATAAGTGGCGGAAAGACCATTGTCAAGGTGCCCGTCTGCGATAGTACGGGTAACATGGAAATGGTCTTTTTTAATCAGCCTTATGTAAAAAACAATCTTGAGGTTGGGGCAGAATATGTCTTTTTCGGTAAGGTTGAAACCTTTGGAAAAAGAAAAAGTATGACCAATCCCATCTTTGAGCCTGCCGAGCTTAATGCCAAAACGGGCAAGCTGACCGCAATTTACCCCGGCACAGCGGGACTCAAGCCGAGAGTGGTCAATAGTTGCGTTGAGCTTGCTCTCTTGTCTGCAGAATGGATAAGGGAAGACCCCTTGCCCAGACATCTGCGTGAAAAATACAAGCTTTGCGGCATCGAGCAGGCATATCAAATGATACACCGCCCCAATGATTGGGAGGACGTCAAGCAGGCGCGCCGCAGACTCATATTTGAAGAGCTTTTTATGTTCTGCCTGACCACAGGCTATATGAGTCACGTGCAACGCAAAAAAGGCATCAAGCTTACTCCTGTCAAGCTTGACGAACTTTACAACACCTTGCCCTTTACCCCCACCGATGCACAGATAAATGCCGCCGAGCAGATACTGCGGGATATGTGCTCGGGCGAAAAGATGAATCGTCTGCTTCAGGGCGATGTTGGCTCGGGTAAGACACTTGTTGCCGCGGCGGCAAGCTATGCGGCAGTTAAAAACGGCGGTCAGGCGGTCATTATGGCACCTACCGAAATATTGGCAAATCAGCATTATGAGACCTTTACAAGATTCTTTGCACCCTTTGGAGTGGAGTGCGCTCTGCTCACTTCGGGTATGACCGCCGCCGAGAAAAAAGCGGCAAAGGCTCGCATTAAGAATGGTGAGGCAAAGATAGTCTGCGGTACCCACGCACTCATTCAGGATAGTGTGGAATACTGCAACCCCTATCTGTTTGTGGTAGACGAGCAGCACCGCTTCGGTGTAAGACAGCGTGCCGCCTTGCACGAAAAGGCGGGGGATGCTCACTTTATGGTTATGTCAGCAACCCCGATCCCCCGTACACTTACATTGATACTTTACGGCGATCTCTCTGTGTCGGTCCTTGACCAAAAGCCCGCAGGCAGAAAATCGGTGCTGACCTATACCGTTCCCGAACATAAGCGTGACGGAATGTACAAAATGATCTGGGAAAAGGCGCAAGCGGGGGAGCAGACTTATATTATCTGCCCCCTTATTGAGCAGGGTGAGGATAGCGAGGAAAACGAGAAAAAAGCGGCAGCCGAATATGCCAAGACCTTGCAGAAAAAGCTTCCCAATGCCCGCATAGGCCTTATGCACGGCAAGCTGAGATCTGCCGAAAAGGACGCGGTTATGGAAAGCTTTTCCAAGGGCGAGCTTGATATCCTCGTTTCCACCACCGTCGTTGAGGTCGGTGTTGATGCTCCCGGCGCACAGATAATAGTCATCGAAAATGCCGAAATGTTCGGCCTTTCTCAGCTCCATCAGCTCCGCGGCCGCGTAGGAAGAGGGGATAAGCAGGCATATTGCTTCCTTATGAGCAAGGTCGACAGCGCAAAGGATAGGCTTAAAATAATGTGTCAAACCAACGACGGCTTTAAAATAGCCGAAGAGGATCTGCGTCTGCGCGGACCCGGTGATTTCTTGGGTGACCGTCAACACGGCTCGCCCGAGTTTGCGGTAGCAGACCTTGCCACCGATATGACCATACTCAGCTGTGCCAAGGAGGAGGCGGAAAAAATAATCACCGCCGACCCACGGCTCAAGCAAAACGGCGCGTTACTCAGCAAAGTTTTAGAGATAATGGAAACCAAATCTGCAACGATGAATTAAAAAGGTTGAACTCGCGCCTTTCGCGCCGAATACCGCACAACATTCGCTTGCCTAAGACGAGATACAGCAAAACTCACCTCACCTGAAAGGGGAGGTGGCACGGCACCGCCGTGACGGATGATAGGCTCCCTCTTTGAGGGAGCTGTCAGCGAAGCTGACTGAGGGAGTAATGCTCCCGTTGGTCGCAGGTAAGAAGCACGGTGCCGCTTTGTGACACCTTGTAGGGCAGGGGCTTGCTCCTGCCGTTCATCGTTGCTTTTCAAGTGAATCAAAATTATAGGCTCAACGCTTCGCCCTCGCCTCACCTGAAAGGGGAGGTGGCACGGCACCGCCGTGACGGAGGGGTTAAAATGCATTATAAAACCGAACAAAAAACGGATCTTTCCAACCGAAAGATCCGTTTTATTTATTCTCAATTCCTAAAATATAATCTGCGCTGACCTTGTAGTACTTGCAAAGGGTTATCAAATGGCGTATGGGCATTTCATTTGCACCCCGCTCATAGCGTGCATACATAGTCTGTGATGTACCCAGCACATCGGCAATCTGCTGTTGTGTCAGATCGTGATCCTCCCTCAAGTCCCGAAGCCTTTTTACATATATTTCCATAGCACACACTCCTTACTGTTATTATTGTAACAAGTAAAGAAATTTACTATTGATTTTAGTAAACATTTGTACTAAAATATGAAAAAGGGAGGGAGAGAAAGATGGCTTTTTTAGAAATACTGTTGACGATTATCGCAACAGTTGTAATCGGAGGTATAGTCACTTTTAAATATAATTATAACAGTCTTTTTGCTGAAAATGTGTCCAAGCACAGAATGGATTGGATAAATAATTTCAGAGAAGAAATGTCGGTTATTATTTCGGCGATTCAAGGCGGTTGCCGATACAACGATACCTCTTCCATGAAAAATGCATATAAGGCTCGGGCAAAGTTAAGAACACGGCTTAATCAAGATATATCCCGCTTTGGAAATGAATATAATCAGATTTTAGATGAAATGTTGCGTGATTTGACATTTTGCCAAAAAGACAATGAAAAGGTTGAAACATTAATTTATTTATCTCGAAAGATATTAGAACCGGAGTGGCAAAAAGTCAAAAGAGAAGCGAGGGGAAAGAAATGAATTGTGTCAGTGATAAATGTATGAATATATTTGAGGTAGGAAATAGATTATATGCCATTGCGTGTTCAGGTATAATATTACTATTTTTTCTTATCGTATTATTCTTGATATATAAAATTGTCAAGTGTAAATGTGAAATGAGAATGCTAGATAGACAGTATTTTATTAATCGGTTAGATAGTATTTGTCTAAGAAAGGAAGTTGATGACCAAGGAAAAGTCAAAAAAGCTGTACTTAAATGTAAAAAGGGGAAAAAGGAAATATACACTTTTGAAATTGAAAGAGAGTATAAGCAGGATTAGTGTATATTTCATATAGGATGAGATGACTAAGGAGATTAAATGATGAAAAGGTTTAATATTATAATTATCGCGTTTCTTGTAACAGTGATGGTAACATATATCAATGCAGATGCCGCATACGAGTTTTACGAGGGTCCCTATGAATGCAGCTTAGAGAACGGAGAAGTAACGATCACTGGTTGTAGTACTGATGAATCGGGAGATATAATAATTCCGTCAATTATAAGAGGATATCCTGTTACTATCATCGGTAGTGGTGTGTTCTCTAATTGCACAAAATTGACTAGTGTAACAATTCCAAGCGGCGTTACAAGCATTGGAGCGAATGCTTTTAATTCATGTGATGGATTGATCAGCATAAGTATTCCTGACAGTGTGACCTATATAGGAGTTAGAGCATTTGCTGGTTGCTCCAGTTTGCGTGATGTGTATATAACAGATTTATCAAGATGGTGCAGTATTAATTTTGGCTTTCAGGGACAGTTAACGAATCGATCAAGTGGAAACCCATTGGAATATGCAGACAATCTGTATCTGAACAATCAGCTGGTTACCACACTTATTATCCCTGACGATGTGACATATATTGGAGATTTTGCGTTTTCAGGTTGTGAAAGCATAACTTATGTGGTTATCCCTGACAGCGTAACAAGCATCGGGGATTATGCATTCTTTTTATGCAGCAATATGGCAAACATAGTCATCCCTAACAGCGTGACAAGCATAGGAACTTGTGCTTTCAGCTATTGCAGGTCTTTGACAAGAGTGACCATCCCAGACAGCGTGACAAGCATTCCGGAATATACGTTCTACTATTGCGATAGTCTGAAAGGCGTATATATATCCGATATAGCAAAATGGTGCAATATCAGATTTGAGGGTTTTAATGCAAATCCATTACATTATGCAAAGAATCTGTATGTTAATAATCAGCTTGTTACAGATCTTGTAATCCCCGACAGTGTGACGAGCATCGGCGATTATGCGTTCGAATATTGCAGCAGCTTGACTAGCATAACTATCCCTGACAGTGTGACAAGCATCGGCAATTATGCGTTCGAATATTGTAGCGGATTGACTAAGGTAAATATAACCGATATAGAGGCATGGTGCGGCATTAGTTTTATGGGTTATTATGCAAATCCATTGCATATTGCAGCAAATCTCTATGTGAATAACGTTCTTATGACTGAATTAGTTATTCCTAATGGCGTGACAAGCATCGGTGCTTATGCATTCTATAATTGCGACAGTTTAACCAACATAAACATCCCCGACAGCGTGATTAGCATAGGTGACTTTGCATTTTATAATTGCGACAGGGTAACCAACATAGCCATCCCTAACGGCGTAACCAAAATTGCTGGATATACATTTCGGGGTTGTACAGCTTTGACCAGCATCATTATCCCCGACAGCGTGACCAGTGTCGATAGTGGTGCGTTTAGTGGATGTTCATCTCTTGAGAGTATGGTGTTGCCTTTTGTTGGCGGTTCTATTAAGAGAGAGAGCGATACAAACTCATATAAATACCCTTTGGGCTATATTTTTGGCACATCAAGCTATACGGGCGGAGTTGAAACAGTACAGTATTATTATTATGGTGTGGACACAAGTTCAAGATATAAATCGAAATACTATATCCCTTCAAGTTTAAAATCTGTAACCATAACAGGAGGGGAAATTCTTTACGGCGCATTCCAAAATTGCACCAGTCTGACAAGCGTAACCATTCCTGACAGTGTGAGAAGCATCGGAGATCATGCATTCTCATATTGCAATGGTTTGACAAGTATAACCATCCCCAATAGCGTGACCAGCATTGGCAGTTATGCATTTCTTCGCTGCAGTAGCCTGACCATCTGCGCCGAGGCAACATCAACGCCTACGGGATGGAACTCAAATTGGAACTACTCCAACTGTCCTGTTGTATGGGGATATGGTAAGGCCACCGGTGTAAGTCTTGATAAGACAAACGCAACTTTAAAACCAGTGGGCGAGACCTTGCAGCTTAACGCAACTGTAATCCCCGATCACGCATATGATAAATCTGTAATATGGACATCCTCCAATACCTCTGTTGCAACAGTTGATGCAAACGGCTTGGTTACCGCAGTTGCAAGCGGCACAACAATTATTACCTCAACTACAGTTGACGGCGGCTTTACCGCAACCTGTGAGGTAATGGTCGTCAAGACTATCGGAGAAACTGTCACCGGATACACCCTGACATTGCAGGGCGGCAATGGTGGAGATATCGGCATCAATCTCAAGATGACACTTTCCGATGAGCTACTTGCAGACGAAGGTGCGTATGTCAAGGTAGTGATAAACGGCAGCGAGAGCAATATTTCCTTCAGTGCGCTTACTTATGACAGTGAAAGCGGAAAGTATTCTCTTAAGTCGGTCGTAGCGGCAAAGAATATGAACGATATTATTTCCGCGACGGTATATAACGGTGAAGGCGAGTGCGGACCGAGCTATAAATACTCCATCAAGGGCTATTGTGATCAGATAATAAGCGAATATGCCGATGTATATCCTGAGCTTGTGCCCATGGCAAAATCAATGCTTAACTACGGAGCAATGGCACAGAAATACTTCGGCTATAGCACCGATTCTCTTGCAAATGCAGGACTCAGCGATGCTGATGGCCAGGGAGCAGTAGATGCGGTTACCGCCATTGATGTAGAGGATGCAACCTTCAACGGAACACCCGAGAGTGTTGGAATTGCAAAGCATTCTGCATCCATAGTGCTTGGTAGTGAGACAACTATAAAGCATTATATTACTCTCAGTGATGGCGACAGCATTGACAACTACTTCATTCAGGCTAATAATGCGGTAGTTACTCCTGTGCTTGATGGAAACAGATATGTGGTTACCATAGCCAATATTCCTGCGGCATCCTTGGATTCGGGTTATACATTAAATGTAATTCGCAAGAGTGATTTTACTTCCTACACCGCATCCTACAGCGCAATGAACTATGTTGAGGCAATGTTCAACGCTTGCAAGGATAAGGCAGAATATACCGACCTTTGCAATCTGCTGAAGGCGATATATCTCTACAACGATGCGGCAAATACATATTTCGGTAAGTGAGGATATTAAAATGAAGAAAGAATATACAGCACCCACAGTTGAGCTTTTCAGTATTAAGGTAGAGGATATATTGCTTGAAAGCAACGAGCTTCCTGAAATCGACTTGCACGATTTAGGCGACGAAGAATAAAATAAAAACATCGCTACCCTCGGGTAGCGATGTTTTTTATATCAGGTTTATATTTTTATATTCTTGCTACACCTGTTTTTCGGGCGGCTTCGGCAACTGCGGCGGCAACTGCGGGGCCTACGCGCTTGTCAAATGCGGCGGGGATGATGTACTCTGCATTCAGCTCGTCGTCAGAGATAAGCTCGGCAAGAGCGGTTGCGGCGGCGACCTTCATTTCTTCGTTGATGTCGGATGCTCTTACATCGAATGTACCGCGGAAGATGCCGGGGAATGCCAGAACATTATTGATCTGGTTGGGGAAGTCGGATCTGCCGGTTGCAACAACGGCGGCGCCGCCAGCCTTGGCGTCATCGGGGAAGATCTCAGGTGTGGGGTTAGCGCAAGCAAAGATGATAGAATCCTTCGCCATTGTCTTTACCATCTCGGTGGTCAGTGTGCCGGGAGCGGAAACACCGATGAATACATCAGCACCGCGGATAACATCGGCAAGACTGCCCTTTTCTTTGTTAAGGTTGGTGACCTGAGCCATTTCTTCCTTGATCCAGTTAAGACCCTCGCGACCTGCATAGATGGCGCCGGTGCGGTCGGTCATAATAACATTCTTAAAGCCTGCGCTGAGCAACAGCTTTACAATTGCGATAGCGGCAGCGCCTGCGCCGGAGGTGACGATCTTGACATCTTCCTTCTTCTTGCCGACTACCTTAAGAGCGTTGGTCAGACCTGCAAGGGTGATGACTGCAGTTCCGTGCTGATCGTCGTGGAAAATGGGAATATCGCACTTTTCCTTCAGCTTGCGCTCGATCTCAAAGCAACGGGGAGCGGAAATATCCTCAAGGTTGATTCCGCCAAAGGAGCCGGAAATGAGATAAACAGCATTGACAAACTCGTCAACATCCTTGCTCTTTACGCAGAGGGGGAATGCGTCAACATCGCCGAAGGATTTAAACAGAGCGCATTTGCCCTCCATAACGGGCATACCTGCCTCGGGACCGATATCGCCGAGACCCAAAACAGCGGTGCCGTCGGTGATGACCGCACACAGATTGTGGCGGCGGGTCAGCTCATAGGACTTGTTTACATCCTTCTGTATTTCAAGACAGGGAGTAGCAACACCGGGGGTGTATGCAAGGGACAGATCTTCCTTTGTGGAGCAGGGAACGGTAGAGACGACCTCTATCTTTCCGCGCTTTTCGTAGTGCATTTTAAGGCTTTCAGCAGCAATATCTTTTGCCATGACTTTTACCTCTTTCTCTGAAAAGTTTTTTCTTATCAGGGTCATTTTATCACATTAAACAGATCGATTCAAGTGTTGACTAATTCAAAAAGCCATTTTATACTATATAAAAACGCATAGGTTCACATATATAAAAACATATAGGCAGGTAAAAA
Source organism: Clostridia bacterium (assembly GCA_017408485.1). Lineage (GTDB taxonomy): Bacteria > Bacillota > Clostridia > Oscillospirales > Butyricicoccaceae > RGIG3513. The sequence continues at coordinate 119,394 of JAFQUM010000014.1, forward strand.
GATATGCAATTCAACTCACAATGTATAGCTTGTCTCATAAAAAGACAAATGGCTCAGATAGCCGAGTTTGACGATGAGCAGAAAAAGCTTGATTATATGAAGGATGTTTGTCGCATCATCGCGGAATCCCCCGAGGGTGTTGCCGCGCCATATTTGGTGTCCCGCTTCGGCAGAGCCTTTGACAAGTATTTTCACATAAAGGATGTCTATGCCGAGATCAAAAAGGAGTCCAACGACTTTGTGCTTGAGCGTCTTGACAGAGTTCAGCAGGTCATTGATTCGTCCGATGATCCCTTGCTTTGCGCTCTCAAGTATGCCCGACTTGGTAACTATATCGATTTCGGCGCTCTTCACGGCGGTGTTGATATGTCGGAGCTTGACAAAAAGCTGGACAGTGCCAAGGACGAGGCGGTTGACCCCGTAGAATACGAAAACCTTAAAGCCGACCTTGCAAAGGCAAAAAAGGTGTTGTATATCACCGACAACGCGGGCGAGATAGTGCTTGATAAGATCTTTTTGCAAAAGCTTAAGGAATACTACCCCAATGCCGAGTTTGTAGCCGCCACCCGCGGTGCGCCCGTTATCAACGATGCCACCCGCGAGGACGCCTACTACATCGGTCTTGATAAGATAGTCAAGGTCATCGACAACGGTACCGATATTTCCGGCACACAGATCAGCGAGGTGGGCGAAGAGATGAAAAAAGCCCTTGACGATGCTGATGTTATCATCGCCAAGGGACAGGGTAATTTTGAAACAATGCTCGGTTGCGGACTTAATGTTTATTATGTATATCTTTGCAAATGCGATCTGTTTGTAAAAAGCTTCGGTGTGCCCAGACTTACCGGTGTGCTTTTCAACGAAAAGCGGGTCTCGGTCAAATGGAACGGCCTGAAATAATATCAGCGGAGAAAATGGTCTTTTGAGAGATTATCTCGTTGTTCAGACGAAGCACCAGAGTGTCCACTACAGCTCTTGCCACATGCTCCACCTTGTTGTCGATGGTGGTCAAAAGGGGAGTAGTGGTCAGCGACAGAATGGTAAAGTCATAACCCGTGACACGCAGATCCTCGGGAACGGAAAAGTCTTTTTCCTGAGCATACTGCAGTGTGGATGCGGCAAGAAGGTCATTGTCACACATAACTGTGTCAAAGGATAAAAGACCCTCCGCTTTTTTCAGCGTCTTGACACAACCTGATATACCGACGGGACAAAGAAATACACGGTCATCACCGAAAGCAATGCCCTTTTCGCGGCAGGCATCGGTGATGGCTTTTATTTTTTGACGGCAGGTGTATGAATCGTGACGGTAAAGGAAGATGGGCGACTTTGTACCGCTGTCTAAAAGCTTTTGGGCAAGCAGCTTTGTTATATCATAATCATCGCAGGCAATGCTATATATATTCTCACCGTGCAGCACCGAATCGACCATAAATATGGGCACAGTTTTTGCCGCTTGGTATATATATTCATTGGCGCTGTCGTCCTGCTCGGTGTAGTGAGAGCCTAAAAGTATCAAAGCATCAACATTACGGGAGAGAAGAAGCTTTACGCCGTTCTCCTTATCCTGATGATCGTAGCCTGTGCAGCAGAGCAGGGAATTAAAGCCATAGTCGTGAAGTCCGTGCTCAATATGCGCCATCGCTTCGCTGATATAGAGGTTGGATATATCTGCACAAAGTACCCCGATGGTCTTCATAGTTCCCAGACCGAGACCGCGGGCAAATGCATTGGGAGAGTATTGGTATTTTTCAACCAGGTCTAAAACCTTTTTCTTGGTTGATTCACTGACCTTATTACTGCCATTGATGACGCGGGAAACGGTGGCGATGGATACGCCTGCCTCTCTGGCTATGTCATAAATATTCATAGGATACCCCTCTCTGTAAAGTGGTTTAATTATAGCACATTTGCAATACTAAATTCAACATAAATGCAATATTAATCAGGTTGACTGGGAATAAAAAATAATATATTATGTATAATGAGGTAATTTGAGTAGAACTCTAATATGCAAAAATGGAGGGAAAATATAATGAAACTGAAAGAAAATTGTGCCTATAGCCTGGTCGTTCCTACCAGTATGGGTGTTCGTATCACCCCCACCGACCGTCAGCCTGTTCACGTCAGCCGCAACTATATTATGCAGGCTACCAGCGCTGAAAGTAATGTGCTTAATGTATCTTCTTCTCTCGGCCTTAAGACCAAGGTCTTGACCACCTTTGTCAAGGGAAGCCCCATTGCAGATTTCATCAAGTCCGAGCTACGTTTCCGCAACATCGACTTTGAAGGTCCCGAAGTAGCTCAGGGCGGACCTTGGGGTTATCGTCATCAGTTCAACATTGCAGACAGCGGTTTTGGTATGAGAGGTCCCCGCGTTCAGAACGACCGCGCAGGTGAAGTCGGCAGAACTCTGAATGTTAAGGATTTTGACCTTGATCGTATTTTCAATAAAGAAGGCGTACAGATCCTTCATCTCTCCGGTCTTGTAGGAGCATTGTCTCCCGAGACCAGCCGTTTCTGCCTCGAGCTTGCACGGGCTGCAAAGAAGAGCGGAACAAAGATCTCCTTCGACCTTAACTACCGCGCTTCCTTCTGGGAAGGCAGAGAGCAGGAGCTCCGCGAGATATTCTCCGAGATCGCATCTGTTTCCGATATCCTCATCGGCAATGAGGAAGACTTCCAGCTTGCTCTCGGCATCAAGGGTCCCGAAGCGGGCGGCAAGGATATCGCTGCTAAGATCGACGGCTTCAAGGGTATGATCAAGGAAGTCAAGGCTGCATATCCTAACGCACAGGTATTTGCAACAACTCTCCGTCAGGTCATCTCCGCTAATACACATATGTGGGGTGCAATTATGCTGGCCGGCGACGAGTGGTATGTTGAAGAGCCTCGCGAGATCACCGTTCTTGATCGTATCGGCGGCGGTGACGGTTATGTCGGCGGTATGCTTTACGGCATCCTCCGTGATTGGGAGCCTGAAAAGTGGATCAAGTTCGGTTGGGCAACAGGTGCACTTGCAACCACAATGCTTACCGACTACGGCACACCCGCTGATGAGGAGCAGGTCTGGTCCATCTATGCAGGAAATGCCCGCGTAAAGAGATAAAATAAGGAGACAAAGATAATGAAAAAGGCAGATATAGGACTTATAGGTCTTGCCGTTATGGGCGAGAACCTTGTTATGAATATGGAATCCAAGGGCTTTACCGTTGCTGTTTTCAACCGCAGCACCGAAAAGGTAAAGAACTTTGTAGAAGGCAGAGCCGCAGGTAAGAACATCATCGGCACATACTCTCTACAGGAGCTTGTTGATTCTCTGGCAAAGCCCCGCAAGGTCATGATGATGGTAAAGGCAGGACAGGCTGTCGATGAGATGATCGAGCAGCTGCTTCCTCTTCTTGAGGATGGTGATATCATCATCGACGGCGGCAACTCCCATTTCCCTGACACTACCCGCAGAACCGCTTATGTTGAGAGCAAGGGCAAGCTTTATATCGGCACCGGTGTTTCCGGCGGCGAAGAAGGCGCTCTGCTTGGTCCCTCCCTTATGCCCGGCGGAAGCAAGGCTGCTTGGGAAAGCGTAAAGCCCATCTTCCAGGCTATCTGCGCAAAGGTCGAGGACGGTTCTCCCTGCTGTGACTGGGTCGGTGAAAACGGCGCAGGTCACTTTGTAAAGATGGTTCACAACGGTATCGAATACGGCGATATGCAGCTTATCTGTGAAGCATATCAGCTGATGAAGAATGTTCTCGGTATGTCTGCTGACGAAATGCACGAGGTTTTTGCTGAGTGGAATGACAGCGAGCTTGACAGCTATCTTATCGAGATTACCCGCGATATCCTTGCTTATAAGGATACCGACGGCGCTCCCATCGTTGACAAGATCCTTGATACCGCAGGTCAGAAGGGCACAGGCAAGTGGACGACCGTTGCCGCTCTTGACGAAGGTGTACCCCTTACCCTTATCGGTGAAGCAGTTTTCGCACGTTGCCTGTCCGCTATGAAGGATGAGCGTGTTGCCGCTTCCAAGGTCTTTGAAAAGACCCCCATCGTCTTTAATGGCGATAAGAAGGCTTTCATTGACGATATCAAAAAGGCACTTTATGCTTCTAAGATCGTTTCCTACGCTCAGGGCTACACCCTTATGCGTACCGCTGCTAAGACCTATGATTGGAATCTTAACTACGGCGGCATTGCTCTTATGTGGCGCGGCGGCTGCATTATCCGCAGCGTATTCCTCGGCAAGATCAAGGAAGCTTATGACAATAACCCCGAGCTGCAGAACCTGCTGCTTGATCCCTTCTTCAAGAAGACGGTCGAAGAGTGTGCGCAGAGCTGGAGAAATGTTGTTGCAACCGCAGCACTTAATGGTGTTTCCGCTCCTGCAATGAGCGCAGCACTGAGCTATTTTGATGGTTACAAGTGCGACAGACTCCCCGCAAATCTGCTTCAGGCACAGCGTGACTACTTCGGCGCACATACCTATGAGCGCTTAGATCACGCACGCGGTGAGTTCTTCCACACCAATTGGACAGGCAAGGGCGGCAACACCACTGCCAATACCTATTCTGTATAAAGGTGATATAAATGAAAGCATTTGCGCTTTATGATAAAGACAATTTAGGAATCAGCGATGAGCAGCTTTATGCCGCCATCGAAGAATCCCTTGAAAGCTGCGGAGAGCTTAAGAAGGTCCTTCTTCTGCCTCCCGACTTTACACGCTTTTATTCCTGTGCGGGCAAGATAACCAATGCCTACTACAATCTGCTGAAGGATAAATGCGAGATCGACGTTCTTCCTGCTCTGGGAACACACGTTGCTATGACCGAGGAAGAATGCAAGATCATGTTCCCCGACATTCCTTATGATAAGTTCATTGTTCACAATTGGCGTACCGATGTTGTCAAGATCGGTGAGGTTCCCGCATCCTTTGTCAAGGAAGTTTCCGAAGGCATTATGGATGAGGCGATCACCGTCGAGGTCAACAAGCTGATAATGGACAAGAGCTATGATCTTATTCTTTCGGTAGGTCAGGTCGTGCCCCACGAGGTGGTGGGAATGGCTAACTATTCCAAAAACGTATTCGTCGGTTGTGGCGGCAACAGAATGATCAACGCCTCCCATATTCTCGGTGCTTTCTATGGTATGGAGAGGATGATGGGTAAGGACTATACCCCTGTTCGCAAGGTATTTGACTACGCTCAGGAAAACTTCCTCAAGGATGTACCTCTGCAGTATGTTCTGACTGTCACTACCGCTCCCGGAAATGTTGCACGCATCCACGGTCTGTTTATGGGTGAGGGAAGACAGAGCTTTGAAAAGGCTGTTGCTTTGGCTCAGGAGAAGAATCTCATTTTTGTTGACAAGCCCTTTAAGAAGGTAGTTGTCAATATGGACCCCTCCGAGTTCAAGACCACTTGGCTTGCTAATAAATCGGTCTACCGCACCCGTATGGCGATCGCCGACGGTGGTGAGTTGATAGTCCTTGCTCCCGGTGTTCACAAGTTCGGTGAGGATGAGGCTATCGACGGACTTATCCGCAAGTACGGATATACCGGCAGAGAGCATATCATCGAATGCTGCAAGACCTGCGAGGACCTTAAGGGCAATATGTCCGCGGCGGCTCACTTGATCCACGGCTCATCCGACGGAAGATTCAAGATCACCTACTGCACCAAGCTTCTTTCCGAAGAAGAGGTGCGCGGTGTAGGCTTTGACTATATCCCCTATGATGAAATAGTCAAGACCTATGACCCCGAAAAGCTGACCGATGGATATCACACAATTAATGGCGAGGAGATATTCTATATCAGTAATCCCGCGCTCGGTCTGTGGGCAGATAAGTCAAAGTTTTAAATAATATGATCAGAGCAGACTGCTTTTGGGCGGTCTGCTCTTTTTTGGAAAATATTTTAAAATTATTTTCATTTTGCATCTTCCTTTGAGTAAAAATATATGGTACAATAAAATCAACAAAGATATAAGGAGGAATGATTTATGAACAAGACATTAAAAACCATTCTTGCCGTTATCGGTGGCATCGTAGCCATTGCAGGCGCTGCAGCTGCTGTTTACTACTTCTTTAACAAGGGTAAGCTCAAATGCTGCTGCTGCGAAGACGATTGTGATACCTGTGATTGTGATTGCGAGTATGATTGCGGCGAGGAAGATACCTGCGAGTGCTGCTGCGAAGAGTGCGGCGATGCAGAAGAGATCGCTGAATAATAATTTCAACGGGAAAGGTGTGCAGATGTCTGCGCACCTTTTAATTATACACTTATAACAGAAGTAGAAACGGGTGAGAAAATTGATATCTTTATTGGCAAGGATATTCATAAAAGACAAGGATAATTACAGCTCGGCATCGGTGCGATCGGCATACGGACTGCTGTGCAGTATTGTAGGAATAGTACTTAACATCATTCTGTTTGGTGCAAAGTATTTTGCGGGAGTTTTAAGCGGCTCGGTGTCAATAACCGCAGACTCGTTCAACAATCTATCTGACGCGGCATCGTCTTTCGTTACATTGCTTGGCTTTAAGCTTGCATCCCAAAAGCCCCATTCCGACCATCCATTCGGACACGGAAGATTTGAGTATATTTCGGGACTTGCGGTATCCTTCCTTATTATTTTGATGGGCATTGAGGTGCTGAAGACCTCTATATCAAAGATAGCAAACCCTTCGGATACCGAGTTTTCGGTGGTTTCGGCGGTTATCCTTCTTTTATCGGTGGGCGTTAAGCTTTATATGTACATATACAACCGAAATATAGGCAAAAAGCTTGACTCAGCCGCTATGCGCGCCACTGCTTTTGATTGCTTCGGCGATATGGCGGCAACGGGTGCAGTGCTTGTCTCGGGAATTATCGGGCATTTTACCAATGTGAACATCGACGGATGGTGTGGAGCGGCGGTATCTCTGTTTATTCTATGGTCAGGAATCAGAGCGGCGGGGGAGACCATAAATCCCTTGCTGGGTCAGGCTCCGTCGGAAGAGTTTGTGTCACAGGTACAGGAGATAGTCTGCTCCCACGAGCAGATCATTGGCATACACGATCTGGTGGTACACGATTACGGCCCGGGCAGACGGATGATATCCCTTCACGGCGAAGTGCCGGGGAATATGAATGTTTTTGAGCTTCACGATGTTATCGATCATATCGAGGTGGAGCTTTATGAGGCCCTCGGCTGTGAGGCAGTGATCCATATGGACCCAATTGATACGGAAAACCCCCTTTTGCCGGAAATATCCTCGAAGCTTAAAACAATTTTGCGTGATATCCACCCGGGACTGTCCTTCCACGATCTGCGTACCGTAACAGGTCCCTCCCACACCAATATAATATTTGACCTTGCGGTGCCCTATGATGTAAAAATGTCCGACGAAAAAATAGTCAGCACTGTAAAGGAACAGATGCGTGATCAAATGGGTGACAGATATTTCTGCGTGATAAAAGCGGAAAGATTGTATACAAAGTGAGTTGAACTCAATCTAAAAAATGCACAAAAACAGTGCATTTTTGTATAAAAAACGGTCACAAAACGGCAGAGAAAAGGCTATCTGGTGGCTGAAATCGTAAGACAAAGAGTTAACTTTTGTGCAATATGCACAAAAGGAAAGCGTTATTTTTGACGAAACCGACAAAATTTGGTTTTTCAAGTCGAAAATTGGTTAATAATTCAGCCCTTACCAATTGAGCATTTTGACAGAAAAAGGGCATTTTTTCGTTAAAATATACAAAAATTAAGTGGATTTATTGTATAAAATGAATCAAACATTACAAAAGATTTAAGTAAAAAAGACAGATTTCTTAAAAAATGGATCGCAATTTGAGGGATTGATTTTTTTTGTGTATTTTGTTATACTGTAACATATAAATGTATAAGCGTCTTTCTGCGTTTTGTTGAGGCTTTCCATCAAGCTGAGACCTTTGCCTAAAGAGGGTACGGCGGCGATTCCGGCTCCTTTTAAAGCAGGGAACAAAGAGGACCAAAAACTTTAGTACATTTAATAAAAATACATAAAGAAAGAAAGGAAAGGCAAATGCTTAAGTACATTGGTGAAAGACTCTTGGCGATGTTTATCACCCTGGCGATCATTCTTACCCTGGTATTCTGTATGATACGTATGATGCCCGGCGGTATTTATGATGAGCTGGAAGACATTACCCAAGAGCAATTGGATGCACTCTATGCAAAGCACAATCTTGACAAACCTATTCTCGTTCAGTTCGGTATCTTCATTAAAAATGTTGTTACCGATTGGGACTGGGGTTACTCTCTGAAGCTACAGCCCAACCAGACTGTTTGGGGAATCCTCGGCGACAAGATACCCATTACTATCTATGAGAACATCTTCTCTCTGATGATCTCTATACCTCTCGGTATTGGTTTCGGTATTCTTGCAGCGATTAAGAAGAACACCTGGATCGACCACGTTATCTCTGTTATGGTCGTTATCTGTATTTCGGTTCCGTCCTTCGTTTTCGCATCGCTGCTCCAGTATTTTATTGGATTTAAACTGGGATTATTCCCCATCGTTTATGAGCCCGGCTCCACCGGCTTTGCAATGTTCTATTCTATGACATTGCCTATAGTTGCGCTGGCTCTGAATCCTATCGCAACCATTACCCGTTATCTCCGTGCTGAGCTGGCAGAGACCATCAACTCTGACTTTATGCTCCTTGCACGCACAAAGGGACTTACTGAGGCTCAGGCAACCGTTCGCCACGGCATCCGTAACTCCATTCTCCCCATCCTGTCCACCCTGGTCGCTCTGTTCACCAACATTATGAGCGGTTCGCTGGTTATCGAGAGTATATTCTCCATCCCCGGCATGGGCGGTCTGATGATCAAGTCCATCAATGCTATAGACTACAACGTTACTCAGGCAACACTTGTCTTCTATAGCCTTATTTCCTTGGGCTCCATTCTGCTGTGCGACCTGTTGTACGGCGTTGTTGACCCGAGAGTTCGTGTAGGAGGTAAGAAAGAATGAAGATATTCACACCTGATGCTCCCGAATATCAGTCTGTTGATACAAGCAAGCTTGTGCTTGTCCAGATGGATGAAACTATCTCCGATACTAAGTTTGAAGGCAAGCCTATCGGCTTCTTTAAGGACGCTGCTATCCGCTTCTGCCGTAATAAGGGCTCCCTTATCGCTTTCTTCGTTATCCTCGTTATGATCATTTTGGCAATCTTTGGACCTAACTTCAATGATTATGGATACAACGAGCAGAACGGCGATATTAAGGACCTTCCTCCTAAAGTCCCCGGACTTTGCAAGATCGGCATTATGGACGGTACCCGTTGGATGGAAGGCCGTCAGCTCTACTACGATCCCAACACCGGTGCTGGTATTTACCTTGATGAGACCAAGAGTCTGGACAGGGTTTCCGAAAAGTATGCAGGCTGCATCCTGAAGGTCGAAGAGACCGGAGAAGTCATCGCCGGCAAGGAAATGTGCCGTGTTAAGATCGACTACTACAAGTATGTCGGCTTGGATGACGATACTTATTTCTGGTTCGGTACCGACTATCTGGGCCGTGACCTGTGGACTCGTCTTTGGAGAGGCGCACGTATCTCTCTGATCATCGCTTTCGTTTCCACCTTTGCTAACGTTGCAATCGGTCTGGTATACGGTGCTATTGCCGGCTACTACGGCGGTTGGGTTGATATGGTTCTCATGCGTATCACTGAGATCATCGCCGCAATTCCCCAGATCGTTATCGTAACACTGTTTATGTTGTACTTTGGTGCAGGCCTTACCTCTATTATATTCGCATTGCTTATCCAAAACTGGATAGGTACTGCACGTATGATAAGAACTCAGTTCTATCGCTATAAGGGTTATGAGTATGTTCTTGCAGCACGTACCCTGGGCGTTAAGGACTTTGCACTTATCTTCAAGCACATTCTGCCTAACTCTATCGGCCCCATCATTACCAGAGCTATGATAGCTATTCCTTCCGCTATCTTCACCGAGTCCTTCCTTGCATACCTCGGTTTGGGCGTTCAGGCTCCTGACACCTCCATGGGTATTCTGCTTTCCGACGGACAGAAGTCCCTTATGCAGTATCCCTACAAGGTTTGGTGCCCCGCTATCGTTATCTCTCTGCTGATGATCGCTTTCAATATGCTGGCTAACGGTCTGCGTGACGCATTTGACCCCACCCAGCGCGGCGTTTAAGGGAGGAGGATAAATATGGAAGCTAATCTTAATAAAGAACCCATCCTTAAAGTAAATGACCTGGTCGTTAACTTTAACGCATATGCAGGTACTGTTCAGGCTGTTCGCGGTGTAAGCTTTGAGCTTTACGAAGGCGAGACCCTGGCAATAGTCGGTGAGTCCGGTTCCGGTAAGTCCGTTACCACCAAGGCTGTCCTCGGCATCCTGCCCAAAAACGGCAGAATCGACGGCGGCGAGATATGGTATCACGGCGAGGATATGGCAAAGTACACCGAAAAGGATTTCTACAATATCCGCGGTAAGAAGATCTCTCTGGTTTTCCAGGATCCTCTGTCCGCACTTAACCCCATCATGAAGATAGGCAAGCAGATCATGGAAGCTCTGATCCTCAGCCTTAAGATGCCCAAGGCAGAAGCTAAGGCAAGAGCTCTCGAACTGATGAAGGCTGTCGGTATCCCCGAGGCAGAAGTCAGATTTGAGCAGTATCCCTTCCAGTTCTCCGGCGGTATGAGACAGAGAATAGTTATTGCTATCGCTCTGGCATCCGACCCCGAGATACTCGTCTGCGACGAGCCTACCACCGCTCTTGACGTTACCATTCAGGCTCAGATCCTTGACCTGATCAACGAAATGAAGGCAAAGAGCAATGTTTCTGTTATCTTCATCACCCACGATATGGGCGTTGTTGCTAATATGGCTGACAGAATCTGCGTTATGTACGCAGGCCGCATAGTTGAAGTCGGTACTGCCGATGAGATCTTCTATGAGCCCGCTCATCCTTACACTTGGGCACTTCTGTCCTCTATGCCTGACCTTGATACTAAGGAAAAGCTGTTCGCGATCCCCGGTGCACCTCCTAACATGATCACACCTCCTCAGGGAGATGCGTTCGCACCCCGTAACAAATATGCACTGGCTCTCGATTTCGAAGAAGCACCTCCTTATTTCAAGCTTAGTGAGACCCACTATGCAGCTTCCTGGTTGTGTCATCCCGATGCACCCAAGGTTGAGATGCCTGAAATACTGAAGAACAGAATTAAGCGTATGAAGGAGGCAGAGGAGAAGCATGGCAAGTGAAATCAATAACAACGAAGTCGTATTGGAAGTTAAAAACCTTGTAATGCACTTCAAGACTAAAAAACGCGGAAAGACCCATAAGGTAAAGGCTGTTGACGACGTTAGCTTTAGTGTTAAACGCGGCGAGACCTTCGGTCTGGTTGGCGAGTCCGGTTGCGGTAAGACCACTACCGGCCGTACCATCATCCGTCTTTATAATCCTACCGGTGGCGAGATATACTTTGAAGGTCAGCCTCTCCACGGCAGAATGAATGCAAAGCTCCGTAAGCTGATCACTGACAATATCGCTATGATATTCCAGGATCCTATCGCATCTCTTAACCCCCGTATGACCGTTCAGGAGATCATCGGCGAAGGTCTTAAGATCCGCGGCATTAAAGATCCCGCAGAAAGACATCAGATCGTTGTTGATATGCTGAAGAAGGTCGGACTTATGGAGGAGCACGCAACCCGTTATCCTCACGAGTTCTCCGGCGGACAGAGACAGCGTATCGGTATCGCTCGTGCTCTGGTTACCAATCCTAAGGTCATCATCGCTGACGAGCCTGTTTCCGCTCTGGACGTTTCTGTTCAGGCACAGGTCATCAACCTGCTGAACGACCTGAAGGAAGAGTACGGTCTTACAATCCTCTTCATCGCTCACAACCTGTCAGTCGTTAAGTACTTCTCCGATCGTATCGGTATTATGTACTTCGGCAAGCTGGTTGAGCTGGCAAGCTGTGACGAGCTGTTCAAATATCCTCTGCATCCTTACACCAAGGCTCTGCTTTCGGCTATTCCTCAGCCCGATCCTCACCACGAGCGCAGAAGAGTCAGAATCTCTTACGATTCTTCAATCCACAATTATGATGAAGGCGAAAACAAGCCTCATTATTTCGAGGTCAGACCCGATCACTTCGTATATTGCTCCGATGCTGAATATCCCGCATACGAGGCAGAAGTTAAGGAGATCGAAGCAAGCCTTAAAGGGGAATAATTAAGGCGAGCGCGAGGGGCATACGCCCCTCGCAAGTATAAAAGGAGAAGATGATTTAGTTATGGTATTTGGCGTATTAAAAGATATTAAAGTAGGCGAGAACAGAGTTATCTGCACTCCTCTGGAGGTTGCTTCCATCGTTGCTGCAGGACATACCGTTCTTGTTGAAAAGGATGCAGGCGTAGGCGCAGGCTTTTCCAATGAAGCATATGCTAAGATGGGCGCCCGTATTGTTGACTCTCAGAAGGAAATGTGGGATTCCTGCGATTTCCTTGCTAAGGTCAAAGAGATCGATCCTTCAGAGTTTGGATTCCTGAGAGAAAATCAAATGATCTACTGCTGTATCCATCCCGCCGGACATTCCGAAGAGGTTCAGGCGATTCTGGACAGCAAGTGCATCGCTATCACCGCTGAGGACAGCCACCGCTATGGCTCTCCTAACTGTGAAGCAGCAGGCAAGCAGGGCGCATTGTTCGGCCTCGAGTCCATGCTGACTATCAACGGCGGTAAGGGTAAGTTCGTCGGCGGTTTCGCAGGCGCACCCGGTATGAACGTAGTTATCCTCGGCGGCGGTATCGTCGGTCAGGGTGCTCTGTCCGTGCTTTATGCTCTGGGCGCAAATGTCACCGTTATGGACATCAACCCCGGTCTGCTGAAGACCTTGGGCGATCGCTACAATCAGAAGATCAATACAATGTTCTGCACACAGGAGACTATCGCATCTGTTCTTCCTCAGACAGATATGATCATCAACTGCGTCAAGTGGCCCAAGCAGCGTAAGGACTTCCTTATCACTAAGGAAATGCTCAAGCTGATGGAGCCCGGCTCTGTTTTGGTTGATATCTCCAACGATGATCCCGGTGCTATCGAGTCCAGCCATGAGACCCATCACGACAATCCCAGATATGTTGTTAACGGCGTAGTTCACTATTGCGTTTCCAACATCCCCGGTGCAGTTGCTCATTCTACTTCTGTCGCACTGGCAGGTGAAACTCTGCCCATGCTTCTGAATATTATGAACAACGGTCTGGAAGAGGCTTGCGTACGCGACGGATATATCCGCCGCAGCCTGACCGCTTACAAGGGCTACCTGACCCACGAAGAGACCTCCGGTATTCAGGGCCGTCCCTGGATCAAGCCTGAGGACATTCTTGGAATCGCTGACCGTAAGCTGGATCCCGCTCCTCCTGCAACCACCACCAGAAGCACAAACTTCATTAAGAAGTAAAACTTAAGCAATGATTAAACGGTATGCCGAGTTCTGCTTCGGCATACCGTTTCTTGCAAGATAAGGAAAAAAGAGACTCACTCCATAACAGGGAGCAAAGGAGATAATACTATGGAATGCTGCAGAAGCACGGTGTGCTATATTAACTTTGATCAAATGGATATTAACCTTGAGACTCTCAGGGATAAGATAAATAATGAGTGTGATGTTATGGTGGTGCTCAAGGCTGACGGATATGGTCACGGTGCACCTCAGATGATGAAGCACTTTCTAAAAAAGGGTGTTACTTGGTTTGCTGTTGCCGCGGTGAACGAGGCTATGCAGCTTCGTAGGACTTGCAAGGACGGAGAGATACTTGTTTTGGGGTACACTCCCGACAGACTTCTCCACTATGCTGCCGAGAATAACATTACGCAAACCATCTATTCATATGAGCAAGCGAAGATACTCAGCGATCTTGGTCTAAATGCAAAAATACAGATCAAGGTGGATACGGGAATGAACCGTCTTGGCTTTGCGGTCAGCGCCGAGAGCGCCGATGAGGTAAAAAAGATTTTTGATCTGCCCTCTTTGCAGATCGAAGGAGTTTTCAGCCATATGGCACAGCTTGATGCCGAGCACGATGAGCAGCAGTACGAAAAGTTTGAAAAGTTTCTCGCTCTGTGCAAGGATAGGGGAGTGACCTTTAAGCGTCGCCACCTTTGCAACGGAAAAAGTGCCATCAAATATCCCCATATGCGCTATGAAATGTGCCGTGCGGGCTCGGTTATCACAGGCTTCTGTCTCAATGTTCCCGGTACTGATGCGATTCAGCCCAGTATGACTGTCGAGACAGAGATCGTCCGAATCCACACCGTCCCTGCGGGAGAGGGAATGGGCTACGACCTTCTTGACCCTGCCGATCACGATAGAGTGATCGCAACATTGCCCTTTGGTTATGCCGATGGTATTCCAAAGGCATTGTCCAACCATGTGGGTTGGGTAGTCATTAATGGCGAAAAATGCGAGTACACGGGCAATTTCTGTATGGATATGTGTATGTGCGATGTTACCCATTTAAAGGATGTAAAGGTGGGTGATAAGGTGCAGGTCTACGGCGGAGAAAAGGGAATGAACTTCTTTGATCTCCGCGAAAAAACAGGGGTTGGACTCAGCAATTTGCAGATACTTATCCATAAGAGGGTACCCCGCATCTACATCGAAAACGGCAAGGAGATATACTGTGACGATGCACTGCTGGGCGAGTGATCCTTGTATAGTTGAAGAAGCCTAAAGGAATTAAAGTTTTGCATATAAAAATTGTAAAAAATTACATTCTGCCACATTAAGATTAATTGTATAAAATATAAAAAAGAATGCATTTTAATCACAGTGAATACAGTATTTAAGACACAAAATGTTGAAAAATATGCTTTTTTAAACGACATAACATATTGTTAAAATAAATTAACAATATCGTCAATTTGTATACATTTTATGCTTGATTTATGCTTGACTATATGTTATTATGACAATGTCGATCTGTCTATAAAGCAGATGCAAAAATAGAATAAAGTATTTTAGGAGGACAAAATGAAGAAGATCATTACTATGCTTCTCGTTCTTGCACTTTGTGTTGCAGTATTTGCAGCATGTGGCGAGGGCGAAGGTGCAAGCGAAAACAAGACTCCCGAGAAGACTACCCTGACAGTTATTATCAATAATGGTATAAAAGAGACCAAGGGTGAGTATGAAAAGGGTACAGTCATTGAAGCTCCTCAGGATCCTATCCGCAACGGATACATCTTCGAGGGTTGGTTTGTTGGCGAGACCCAGATCACTTTCCCCTACACTATTAACGAAGCAGTTACCATTACTGCCAAGATGACTGCAGAGCCTGCTGTACCTGTAGAGCTTGAAGAGCAGCCCGAGGATATGGAAATTGCTGTCGGCGACCGCAAGGGTCCCTATGTAACCCCCACCGAAGTCCGTGGCTATGAGTACACTTATCAGTGGTACAAGAACACCACCGACTCCACTGAAGGCGGTA
The DNA here is from genome assembly GCA_017408485.1 of Clostridia bacterium. Classification (GTDB taxonomy): domain Bacteria; phylum Bacillota; class Clostridia; order Oscillospirales; family Butyricicoccaceae; genus RGIG3513. The sequence continues at coordinate 134,898 of JAFQUM010000014.1, forward strand.
CCCCCATCGAGGGAGCAACCACCAATACCTGCACTATCCCCAGCAGTGAATACAACGCAGGCGATGTTCTGTATGTTTATTGCGAAGTAACAGGTACCCGTAATTCCAACGGCGCTACTGCAAAGACCGTCAGTGACACTGCCAAGATCAGCATCCTTGCAGGTAAGAAGAACATCCTGTTTGTTGGTTCTGCATACCTGACCTGGACCGCTCTTAAGAACGACACCACTACTTATGTTGAGAATATGCTGAATGTTACAGCAAAGGATGAGTACAGCATTGACAGATTTATAAGAAACGGCTCTACCTACTGTATCTTCGAATCCGGCTTCTCCGGTGTTGATCAGGTCGATATTAAGACTAAGACCGAAGAAAAGGTTTATGATTATGTAATTCTGCAGCTCAGCCGTGACTATGTTCTCTCTTACGATACAACCAGAGAAAAAGAGCTTAAGGCTATCGAGAATATCACCAATTATGCAAAGGCTGCAAATCCCAACTGCAAGATCATCCTTTATCTGCCCCCTTGGAGAACAGACGTTGGCTCTGAAAAGTGGAATGGCGCATACGGAGAGAGTGCTATTGCAACCGTTGACGATGCAAAGGCTGCACTGCAGGACTACTACAACAACTTTGTCCGCACCGCTAACCCCGATGCTCTGTACTGCGATATGTACGCAGGCTTTGAAAAGCTTATCGCTGCCGGCATCAATCCCTACGGCGCCGGCTCCGTCGGTCAGGTCTACCCCAACGCAGACGCTTCCTACTTGGCAGCTTGCATGATCTACAACCTGATCACCGGTAAGTCCAGCGAAGGCTTGGAGGTATACTCCACCACTGCTTCTGCTGTCGATCCCACTCTTGCAGCACAGATGCAGAAGATGGCAACAGAACTCCTTGCAAAATAAAAAGCTTTGATTTTTACCTTTCGGGGATATTCCCCGAAAGGTAAATTAAAAATAAGATGAATCGTTATATCCATAGGAGGATTCCAATGAAAAGATTTTTAGCATTTCTCCTTGCGCTGATCTCTGTTCTAGGTATGTTTGCAGCTTGCGGCGATGAAAAAGAGCCTGCAGCAAATAATAATACACCTATAACACCCATTCAGCCCGAGGAAGAAGTAAGAACCTATGATACTGCTGTTCAGGAAGCGGTCGTTGCTGTTGCAGAGGCATACTATGCACGCCGCACCTTCATCCAGTATGAGGATAACCCCCTTATCAAGTCGGGCGCACAGCTTCGCGCTGACAGACATAAGTATTCTCCCGAGGATGCGACCAAGCAGTTCACCACCTACAGCAACTGCGCAACCTTTACATTTGACGTTTACAAGGAAGCACTTGACCTTGATATCGTTGCATGGACTTGCTCTCGTCTGCAGGCTGCAAAGGATATGCACGTTTTGACCGTCGATAAGAAGCTTGCTGAAGAGGAAAAGGCTGATATGGTGCAGAAGATCAAGGATGTTCTGCAGCCTGGTGATATCGTCAGCTATCTGAAGGATAACTGGGGTCACGCTATGCTTTACATCGGTTATGAAGAGGTTATCCACTGCTCCAGCAACGGCGGCGTAGGCGGAAGCTACAATATGGCATCCAACACCGAGGTCATCGACCCCGCAGGCGGCATTTACAAAATGTCTTGGAATGAGTTTTTCCCCGGCGGTAAGCACAGCCTGGTCGATATGGACCAGTTCTGTATCGTTCGCCCCACTGTTCGTCACCCTGACGCAGCACCCAATGAAAAGACTATCAACAGAGTTGCAAATCTGCAGAATATCTATGTTGAGAAGACTTCCAGCCACGCTATCGGTATGACCGCAATGCCCGGTGATGAAGTCACCTTCACCTTCAGCCTTAAAAATAGCCGCAAGACTGATGCGGTTATTGATATCGTTGAGAAAGTTCCCACCAATTCCACATATGTAAGCGGTGCTGATACTGTTGACGGCGATAATCTTAAGTGGAGCGTTACCATTCCCGGAAACGGCGGAAAGGTGGATGTTACCTATACCGTTAAGGTAAATGCCGATGCAAAGACCGGTGATACAATCGTTGGTGATGCAAAGGTCGGCGGCGTTGAAGTTCGTTGCCAGCCCGTATATATCGGCGGCAGTCTGCTTCCATTTGAGCAGGAGAAGATCTATAATGCAGCTACTACCATCTCCTCCAACGCAACGGGCACAGCTCTCGCTAAGGAAATCTACGCTGCTGCAGGCTTTGGCTGTAACATCGGAACTGAAGCTGAGATCATTTCCAGCATCTATAAGACTACAACCCGTGCGGCAGGTCACTTTGAGCTGAATACCACCAGCAAGTATATGAATATGCTTGTCCCCACAATGTACGGCGGATATTTGGTATATACTAATACCGGACTTTATGACGGCAATCGTACAAAGGCTCCTATGCTTTCTCAGCTTATGGCAGGCGATATCGTTGTATGTAAGGAAGGTTCTACCTATAACACATATTTGTTTATAGGTCAGAATAAAGCGATGAGCCTTAATAAGGGAAGTGTTGGTGTTCTTGATGTTGTCAAGACCAGAGACGCTTTGTTCAGCACCATCGGTCACGATCAGTTTGTTGTCATCCGTCCTTCGATGGCATATTGATCATAGCCAACAGCATACATTAAATATTAAATAATTTTAATATTTATATAAAAAACAGAGAACCCGATATTGCACAATATCGGGTTCTCTGTTATAATGAATTAAATAAGATCGGTTCAATAAGACTGATTAAATAAGGAGGACAAAATGAAGAAGCTTATCACAATTCTTCTCGCTCTCGTGATGTGCGTAGCAGTTTTTGCAGCATGTGGCGAAGGAGAAAAAGCAGAAGCTGAGGATTCTGCAATTACCGTTGTTATTAACAATGGTACAAGAGAGACAAAGGCAGAATACAAAAAGGGCGATGTTATCGAAGAGCCCAAGACCCCCAACCGTAACGGTTACACTTTTGAGGGTTGGTTTATTGGCGATACTCAGGTAACATTCCCTTATACTGTCAGCAAGAGCGTCACCATCGAGGCGAAGCTGACCGCTGAGCCTGCTGACCCCGTAGAACTTGCATATCAGCCTATTTCATCTGATGTTGCAAGAGGCGAGAAGATGGGACCTTGGTTTGAAATTCAAGAGACTCGTGGCTATCAGTACACATATCAGTGGTATGTTAATACCACAAACAGTAATCAGGGCGGCACCCTTATCGAAGGTGCAAATGATCTCACCTGTGCAGTTCCCAGCCTTAACTATAATGTGGGCGACAAGATCTATGTTTATTGCGAAGTAGTTGGAACCCGTACTTCTACAGGTGTTTCCGCAAGTACTGTCACAGAGCCTGCTGAGGTTAATATTCTCGAAGGCAGCAGCAATATTCTCTTTGTCGGTGCAGCTCATTTTGAGTGGAGAAGCATCGGTAATGATTCTATCAGGTACCTTGATGCTATGCTCAAGTCTACCGGCTATGAGTATGGAATTGATAAGATAGTAGCAGAAGGATCTGCTTATAATATTTGGGAAGCCGGTCTTACCGGTCTCGATCAGGAAAAGGTCAAGAACCTGATGCAGATGAAGTACTATGATTATTTAGTTCTTCAGCTTGGTCGTGACTATGTTTTGACCACACCCGGCACAAGAGATAAGGAAATTCAGTCTGTTATTAATATTATGAACTATGTCAAGACCTACAATCCCGAGTGCAAGGTCATCCTTTATCAGCCCGCTTGGAGACCTAATGAGAGCTCTTCTTATTGGGAGAGATACCGCAGTGAGGCTGGATTCAGCACAGTTGATGATATAAAGGCAGCTATCAGGTCCTATGTCGCTGATTATATTATGCCCGTAGCTTCCGGTGCTCTTGTTGCTGACCTTACCACCGGCTTTGAAAAGGCTATCGCTGCAGGAATCAACCCCTACGGCACAGGCTCTAATGGTCAGGATTTCCCCAATGCTGACGGCGGATATCTGGGCGCTTGCACCATATATTCACTGATCACAGGCAAGAGCGCAGAGGGTATTGCCGTCTACACCACGGGCAATCAGTCCTCTGTCACACCTGAAAATGCCGCAACTTTGCAGAAGATAGCAGCAGAATTGGCAATTAAATAATTTAAACTGACATTTTGTTGCCATTCGGGGGAGATTTTCCCCCGAATGGCATACCAAAGAAGGGCTATTTATGGAGATGCTATCTAAGATAATGTCTTTATAAATAGCCGTTTTTTGAAACAACCATCTTTAAAAAGCAAGGTGAAGCTTATGGATAACCGAATAGAGGCATTGATCGCCACTGCAAAGGCGTATTTTGCCCGCGGTGTTTATCTGCAATATGATGACACTCGTCTTGTGGCGGGTAATGTGGTTGAGCCTCCCGTTTACCGCTGGCAAAGACATATCAACGGTCCGGAGGACAGTACAAGACAGCATACCTGCTATACCAATTGCGCCGCTTTTTGCTATGATGTTTATAAAGAGGCTTTGGGTATCGATATAGTGACTTGGTGTACCGAAATGATGATCGGGGCGGCGGATATGCACGCCTTCCGCTATGAGGTACGAGGTGATGAGACCGACGAGGAAAAAGCCACATTGGAAAAGGCATACCGCGCAGCATTAAGACCGGGGGATATAATCGTTTCCCGTCACGATCCCAAGCACGTTGGCGGTGGCGGTCACGCAATGTTCTACATTGGTGATAATACCATACTTCATTCCTCAGCTCCCGGCGGAGGAAATTACGATTATGAGGCAAAGGCCGACAAGGTCGAGCCAAACGGCAGCATTGCATATATGTCGGTTGACGAGCTTTTCGATATCAGCAGCGAGAGAAGATACTTCTTCCGCGAACTTAACTTTGCAATAGTCAGACCGCTGATGAAATACAAGGATGCTTGCGTTACCGAGAGTGCTGCCAACCGCGTGGCGAATATGCAGAATATTTTTGCCGAGAAGCTGTGCAGCCATATAACGGGGCAGACTGCAGCGGTAGGCGACGAGATCACCTTTACTTATTACCTTCGCAACGACCGCGACAGTGAGACCACTGTTGTAGTTAAAGATACCATTCCTCAAAACACCGAATATGTATCGGGCGGTGACAAGGTGGAGGATGATTCCATCAGCTGGAGCATCACCTTGGGTGCGGGCGACAGTGCACGCTTTGCCTATTCGGTAAGGATTACCGAAAAAGCAAAGACGGGAGAGTACATACAGACCATTGGTAGTGTTGGAGGCGTTTATATAAGATGCCCCAAGGTATATATCGCGGAGCATCTCAGCGAGGAGCAACAAGGTAATATGCTTTCCGCCTGTAAGAGTCTTACGGATGCCGAGTGCAGTAAAGAACAGCTTGCTGAAGTGGTGTATAACAAAGCGGGCATTTCTCTCAAAATTGGCGATCCTCGTGATGCGCTGAATGGTGTGTTTGCTCCTCACAAGGGAACAGATACTCACTTTGAGCTTGATGCAAACAGCCCATATTTTGAAATTCTCGTTCCCACAATGTACGGCGGCAGATATGTTGCCACAAGCCCCGCGTTTTGCGGTGTTCGCACAAGCGGTATTTTTGCCCGCGAGATAATGGCGGGGGATATAATTGTTGCCGCCAAGAATGCCAAATGTGAAGATTTTGAAATTATAGTCTACTGCGGCGAAGGCGCTTGCCTTACCGTAGCAGATGGCAAAATAAAGCTTCTTTCAAATGAAGAATGCGACAACGCTTTGATGAGCCTTCCCGCATATTATAAGTTTGCCGCTTTCAGACCCGCTATGAAATATTATATATAATTGGAGGACACTATGAAAAGAATAATCGCGCTTCTTTTAGCACTTGTTACACTTTTAGCAATGCTTGCAGGCTGCGGCGAAGAAGAGAAACCCCAGGCAAATAAGAACAATAATAACAACCCCATAGACATCGGCTCTAAGGACGACGAGGAAGAGATTCGCACCTACGACACCGTTGTTCAGGAGGCTCTTGCAGTAGTTGCAGAGGCATATTATGCCCGCCGTGTCTATGTGCAGTATGAGGATAACCCATTGATCAAGTCGGGCGACATTCTTCGTGCTGACAGGCATAAATATAGCCCCGAGGATGCGACCAAGCAGTTTACCACTTACAGTAACTGCGCCGCTTTTACATATGATGTTTACAAGGAAGCCCTGGGTATTGATATTTACAGCTGGACGACCGCCTCTTTGCAGGGTGCTACTGATATGCACGCTTTGACCTGCAATCAGATGCTGACCACCACCGAAGAAAAAGAAGAGTGGTATCAAAAGGTTCGTGATACTATTCAGCCCGGAGATATCATCAACTACAGAAAAGACAGTTGGGGTCACGCAATGCTGTATATAGGCTACAATGAAGTAATCCATTGTTCCAGTAACAGCGGTACCGGCGGAAGCTACAATATGTCCGCCAAGAAGGAGGTTCTCGATCCCTCCGGCGGTATCTATAAGATCACATTGGATGAGGTAATAGATAAGCATCTGCCCGGCGCAAACGCATTTGCACTTGTTCGCCCCACCTTGAAGCACCCCGATGCAGCTCCTACCGAGAAAACACTCAACAGAATTGCAAATCTGCAGAATGTCTATGTTGAAAAGACCTCCAGCCACGCAGTAGGTATGACTGCAGATCAGGGCGATGAGGTAACCTTCTCCATTTCTATTAAGAATAGCAATAAGACCGAAAAAACATTTGAGATCACCGATACTGTCCCCGCAGGCACCACCTATGTCGGCGGCGCAGATTCTGTTGACGGAAATACCCTCAAGTGGAGCGTCACAGTTCCTTCGGGCGGCGGCAAAAAGGATATATCCTATACCGTAAAGGTAAATGCCGATGCAAAGGACGGAGATAAGATTCACAGTGTCGCCAAGGTCGGCGGCGTGGATGTTCAGTGCCGTCCCATTTATGTTGGCGGAAATCTGAATGCCGAAGAGCAGGCAAAGATATATGATGCCGCTTCCAAGGTCAGCGGAGGCTCTGCAACCGGACTGGCTCTTGCAAAGCAGATCTACGCAAGCGCAGGCATTGCTTGCGACATCGGAACAGAGGCCGAGATTATGAGCAGTGTCTTCAAGGCTACCACCAGGGCGATCGGTCATTTTGAACTTAATACCTCCAGCGAGTATATGAAGATATTGGCACCCACAATGTACGGCGGAAATATGGTATATACCAATACAAACCTTTATGACGGAGACCGCACCAAGGGTCCTATGCTGACTCAGCTTATGGCAGGCGATATCGTTATTTGTAAAGAAGGCAACACATATGCATCCTATTTGTTTGTAGGACAGAACAAGGCTATGGATCTCAATGCAGGTAAGGTAGCAATACTCGACCTGATCGGCACAAGAGATGCTCTGTTTAGCACATTGGGATATAATCAGTTTGTAATTATCCGTCCTGCAATGGCAGAGTAATTATTCGGGAAAGCAAAGAGTAAAAACTAAAGTCCCGATATTGCGTAGTATAGGGACTTATGTTATAATGAATTGAAAATAAGATCGGTTGGGGAAAGCTGATCAAATAAATTAGGAGGAGACAAAATGAAAAGAATCATCGCATTTCTTCTCGCCCTTACTATGATGCTGGCAGTTTTCGCTGCTTGCGGCGAGGAAAAGAAGCCCGCAGCCAATAACGATCCCATAGATATTGGTGGAAAAACCGAGGATGAGGAGACTCCCAGAACCTTCGCTTCCAAGGAAATTGAGGCTGTTGTTGTAACAGCAGAGGCATATTATGCACGTAAGGCATTTGTTCAGTACGACGACCTTTCTATGGTCGCATCCATTTCCGGTCTGAGCAGCATACGCCGTCCCGATAGACTTAAGTATAACCCTGAGGATGGAACATCTCAGTTCACTTGGTACACCAACTGTGCATCCTGGACTTATGATGTCTATTATCAGGCTTGGGGGCAGGATATAATTGCATGGACAACTTCCTCGTTGCAGCAGGCTACCGATATGCATGTTTGGACCTATGCTGTAACAGGCGAAGAGACAGAAGAAGAAAGGACTCAGACTTTAGAAGAGTTCAAGAGCCTTGTTGAGCCCGGTGATATTCTTTGTTGCCGTCATCAGGGCAGCGGTGGTCACGCTATGCTTTACATCGGTGATGGACAAATACTCCACTCATCAGGTAGTGGCGGCGGTAGCGCAAACTACGATTACGGCAAGAATACAGACAACCTTGAGGCAAAGGGAACTGTTCAGTCCAAGACCCTTGACAGCATAGGCAGCAGCGGCGATAACTACTACTTCTTCGGTGAAAGCTGGTGGGGCATCGTTCGTCCTTCTTTGAGATATACCGAAGCAAAGGCAACCGAAGAAGCAATTAACCGTATTAACAATATGCAGGGCATCGTTGCCGAAAAGCAGACCACTGCAACAGTAGGTCATACCGTTAAGGCAGGGGATGAGATCACCTTTACTCTGCAGATCAAGAATAACAATAAGACCGAAAAGACCCTTGAGATAATCGACACACTGCCTGCAGCACTCAGCTATGTAAGCGGAGACGCAACAGCAGAGGGCAATGTTCTTAAGTGGAATGTCACTGTCCCCGCAACATCCACACAGAAGATCACCTATACCGTAAAGGTAAACAGTGATGTTAAGGATGGCGACAAGATAGAAAGCAACACCACCATCGGCGGTGTCCGCGTAAACAGCAGACCTGTCTATGTTGGCAAGAACCTCAGTGCAGAACAGCAGAGCGCCATTGATGCTCAGATCACAAAGACTACGGCGGCTACAGTTTACGGCACCGACCTTGCAGAGAAGATCTATGCAGACGCAGGTATTACCATCTCACTCGATTCAGCTGCAGATATCGTCAACGGCAGCTTCAAGACTTTTGTGAAGGGAACAAAGCCCGTCACCACCCATTTTGAGCTTGACACAAGCAGCAAGTACTTCAATATGGTAGCTCCTACAATGTACGGCGGCTATCAGGTAGTAACATCTATGAAGGGTTACACCAGCGAAGTTCTGTGGGACGGCTACAGAACCAAGACTCCTCAGGTCAATCAGCTTATGATCGGTGACATCGTCATTTGCACCGAAGGCGGCAAGACATCTAGCTATATGATAGCAGGCGGCAGCAGGGTTCTTTGCCTTGACGAAGGAAAGGTAGAACTTCTTTCTCTGCTTGAATCCAAGAATGCACTGACCAGCACCATCGGAAATGACAAGTTTGTCATCATCCGTCCCGCAATGGCACAGTAACAGATAAAACCTAAAAGGAGATGCCCTGTGTATCTCCTTTTTTGAATAGTAAGGAGACAGAGACAATGAAAAAGATAATAGCATTATTACTGGCATTAATAATGACATTAAGTATCCTTGCCGCTTGTGGTGAAGAAAAAGAGCCTGTAAACGAAGAACCCTCAGTAGATGGTCCCAACGAGCCCGCAGATCCCGATACTCCCGCAAACCCCGATGAACCCACAGATCCTGTGATATCAAATGAAGAAAAGGAAACCGACAAACAGTTGCAGGATGTGCCGTACGATGATAAAAGGGAGTTCGCTTCTTCTATTCAAGAGGCATTAGTCGTAACTGCTGAGGCTTTCTTTGAAAGAGGAAAGTATTTGCAGTATGATGACTCTTCCTTGGTAAAGTCAACAACACTGCTTGAAAAGAACATCCGTCGTCCCGATCGCCTTAAGCATAACCCCGAGGATGCAAATTCTCAGTTTACTTGGTACACCAACTGCGCATCATGGACTTACGATGTATATTATCGCGCTTTGGGTATTGATATCGTTGATTGGACAACATTAATGTTGCATAATGATACTGAGATCCAGGTATGGTCACACACTGTTGTGGATGCTATGACCGATGCCCAAAGGGCAAAGACATTTGAGGAGTTTTGCTCAAAGCTTCAGCCGGGTGATATTCTCTGCTGCCGTCATAAGTACGGAAACGGCGGACACGCACTGCTCTATATAGGCGACGGACAGATACTTCATTCCGCCGCGGGTCATGTAGCAAACTACGATTACACCAAGATGACCGAGTACTTTGAAGAAGAAGGCACGGTTATGCGTAAGACCCTCGACAGCCTTATGGATACCGCCGATAAGTACTATTTCTTTGGTGAGAAGTGGTGGGGAATCATCCGCCCCACACTCAGATACACCGATGCAAAACCCACCGAAGAGACTATGAACCGCATAAATAATATGCAGAAGATATATGCCGAAAAGCAGACCACTGCAACGGTGGGCCATACCGTTAAGGCAGGAGATGAGATCACATATACCTTCAGTATTGAGAACAGACGCGAAACCGATACCGTGGTAGAGATAGTGGAGAATCTGTCAGGAAATGTCACATTGGTAAACGGCGGCATCGGCAAGGTAGAGGGAACCACTATCAAATGGACAGTGGGCATACCTGCCGGAGAGACCAGAACCCGAAGCTTTACTGTTAAGGTCAAGGATGGAGTTAAGGTTGGAGATGTGATCGAGTCTGTCAGCACTGTTGACGGAGTAAACGTAAATTGCCGACCTGTCTATATCGGTGGAAGCCTGAGCGCAGAGCAGCAGGCAAAAATCGCCGAAGAGCTTGGCAAGGTTACCGCAGCTACCGGTGTTTATGATACCGATTTTGCGGAGCAGATATATGCCGCTGCAGGCATAACCATAGATATTGAAAAAGGAAAAGAAATCGTTAACAGTCTCTTGACCTCCTTTATGGATTCTAAAACTCACTATGCACTGAATAGTGAAAGTCCCTATATCAATATGGTTGCACCCACTCTTTACGGAGGTTACTATACTGTTACCGATACGGAGCGCTGGGGAGGATACAGAACTAAGGGAATGCTCAGCTGTCAGCTTATGATAGGTGATATTCTCATTTGCGTTCCCAAGGTTGGAAAGACTGTAATATGTATGTATGCAGGCGAGGGCAAGCTGTTCACCATCAGCAGCCTCAAGTTTGGTATGCAGGATGTAGAGGAAACCAATAATATCCTTACAAGCGCGCTGGGTTATGACAGATTTGTTGTGATCCGTCCTGCAATGGCACAGTAATTTTATACCAATTATAATAAAAGAGCCGTGAAAACGGCTCTTTTATACTTATTAACTATATTGAGCCAAAAGCAAAGTCGGTTTGTTGACAGTTTGGGGTCAATTTGTTAAAATTAATACATTAATCTTATGGGATAAGGTGGGATATTATGAAGAAATTATTGGCATTTCTTCTTGCACTTATTATGATCTTGTCAACCCTTGCGGCTTGTGGCGAAGGCGACAAAAAGACCGAAGACCCCTCAAAGGCCGAGAGTCCTGAGGATACAGAAAGAACCTTTGAATCTAAGGCGGTAGAAGCTCTGGTAGTCACCGCTGAGGCGTTCTTGGCAAGAAAGGCATATGTTCAGTATGACGATCAGTCCATGGTTGCAAGCCTTAAAAACCTGACAAGCATCCGTCGCGCGGAAAGAGCAAAAAACAGCCCCGAAACCGCAACAGGTCAGTTTAATGTTTATTCCAACTGCACAGAGTTTGTCTATGATGTTTATTATTATGCATTGGGCATTGATATAGTTACATGGACTACCAAGCTTCTTGAAAATTACACCAACCGCCACGCTTTCTCTTACTACATAACCGGTGAAGAGACCGAAGAGGAACAGGCAAAGGTTTTTGAAGATTTCAAAAGTGCAATGAAGGCCGGTGACATTCTGGTCTGCAGACACAAGGGCGATACAGGAGGAAATACCCTTCTTTACATCGGCGATGGAAAGATCATATATTCAGCAAGATCCGAAAAGGGTAAGAGCCCCAACTATAATTATTCAACCAATGTTGAAAACATTGAGCCTCGCGGCACAGTATCCACCAAAGATGTCGATAAGCTGGCATTGTCATCCGATGACAGTTACTTCTGGGATGAAGGCTGGTGGGGAATCAGCCGTCCTCTTATCGAGTACCCCGATGCACAGCCCACCGAAGAGGCCCTCAATCGTATAAACAATCTGCAGGGCATCGTTGTTGAAAAGCTCAGCTCCGCACCCTCTGCAAATACCGCACTTCCCGGTGACGAGATCACCTTTACCTTCCAGATAAAGAACACCACCGATGTTGACACTACTCTTGAAATAATCGATAATGTTCCTCAGGATATGACCTATGTCAGCGGTGCAGAGACTGTTGATGGAACTACACTCAAGTGGAATGCCAATATTCCCGCAGGCAAGGTCACAAAGATCGAGTATGTGCTTAAGATAAACGACGGCGTGGCTGAAGGCAGCTTCATCACAAGCGACAGCTATGTGGGCGGCGTCAGCGCTAACTCCCGTCCTCTGTTTATCGGCAAGCGCCTTACCGCCGAGCAGCGCACGGCTCTTGCTGCTGAGATGGATAAGATCTCCAAGCCTGACGTATTTGGCACCGACCTTGCAGAGAAGATATACGCAAGCGCAGGCATTACCATTGAGCTTGAATCTGCTGATGCTATAATCGGCGGGCTTTTCAAGGCATATAAAGACTCTACCACTCATTTTGAACTTAACCTCGAAAGCCCCTACCTTAAGGCTATTGCACCCACAATGTACGGCGGTTATCAGGTAGTCAACACCACTTCTCTGTGGAACAAGCTGAGAACAAAAGGACCTCAGGTCAATCAGCTTATGGTTGGCGATATCGTCATTATGACTGAAAATAACAAGACTCTTACATATATGGTCTACGATATCAATCGTATGATGAACCTTAACACAGGTGATGTTGAGGTAATGACCCTTCAGGATAGCAAAACTGCTATTCTTTCCACCCTCGGAAACGACAAGTTTGTTGTTATCCGTCCCGCTATGGCAATACAGTAATCACATAGATACATATTGAAAAGGAGACATAATATGAAACGCATATTAGCATTATTATTAGGACTCATTATGCTTCTCGGCACCTTTGCAGGCTGCGGCGAGGGCGAAAAGAAACCCGCAGAAACTCCCGACAGCGGAAAAGAAGATGAAAGCACAGGCAGAACCTTTGAATCCCCCGAGATCGAAGCTCTCGTTGTTACCGCTGAGGCATATCTTGCCCGTAAGAGCTGGCTGCAGTATGACCAGGCTCGTATGATCGCAGGTGATGCAACCCCCACCACCTTCCGCCGCGACATCCACAAGAACTCCCCCGAAGACAGCACAAGACAGTTTAACTGCTACACCACTTGCTCCGGTTTTACCAGTGACGTTTACTATCAGACCTTTGGTTTCTCCTACAATGCAGATACCACAGGCTCTCTGCAGAATGCAGTTGATATGCACGTATGGTCCTACTATGTAACCACTGTCGAGACCGAAGAAGAAAAGGCTAAAGTTCAGGAAGAGTTTATGTCCCTTATCAAGGCGGGCGATATTCTCCTTTGCCGTCACGATTCAAGCAGCGGTCACGCAATGCTTTACATTGGCGATGGACAGATCATCCACTCCGCAGCACCCGACGGAGGCAGCTTCAACTACAGCTCCTGCAAGGACCTTACCGAGCCCAGAGGAAGCGTTGCACTTAAGACTGTTGACAGCATCTGGCAGGGCGGAGATAATTACTACTTCTTTGAAGAATTCTTCTGGGCGATCATTCGTCCTTTGAACAAGTATCCCGATGCAGAGATCACCGATCAGGCTAAGAACCGTGTTGCCAATATGCAGGGCATCATTGCTGAAAAACTCAGCAGCCACCCCGTAGGCTTCAGCGCTGATAAGGGCGAGGAGATCACCTACACCTTCTCCATCAAGAACACACGCGAGACCGACGCAACCCTTGAGATCCTTGATACAGTTCCCTCCAACGCAACCTATGTAAGCGGCGCACAGTCTGTAGACGGAACAACACTCAAGTGGAATGTCACAGTTCCCGCACAGTCCACAGAGACCTATTCTTACACGGTTAAGGTCAATGACAATAGCAACTACGGCGACTATGTTTACAGCGAAAGCACCATTGGTGGCGTTAATGTAAACTGCCGCAAGGTATATATCAATAAGAATGTTTCCAATGAGATCGGCGAAAAGATGTTCAAGAGCGCTGAAGATGTCAAGAAGTACTCTCAGACAGGCCTTGACCTTGCAAAGCAGATCTATGCCGATGCAGGTCTTACCATTCAGCTTGACACCGCTGAAAACATCATCCACGGCAGCTTTAAGGCATATGTAAGAAACAACAAGACCTACAATAGCCACTACGAGCTTGACCCCGCAAGCCCCTACTTCAAGATGATAGTTCCCACTATGTATGGTGGCTACTACACCGCGATCAGCCCCGAGTATGATAAGCTTCGTACAAGAGGTATGCAGAGCACTCAGCTGATGGCTGGAGATATCCTTCTTGCAAGCGTTAAAGACAAGGTAAGCAGCTATCTGTATGTTGGTGGCAATCGCATTCTTGAGCTTGACGGCAAGCCCGAGCTTCTCACTCTTGCTGAGACCAAGGATCTGCTGCTCAGCATGATGGGTTATGACAAGTTCATTGTCATCCGTCCCGTTATCTCACAGTAAGACCTGAATATTTAAAGGACAGAGCTGATGCTCTGTCCTTTTTAAATTTTGGATAGAGTATATATAACAATTGACTTTTCAACAGATATTTTTTACAATATTATTAGGTATGTGTACCCTTATGAAAGGATTAAAAATATGAAAAAGACGACAGCCATTTTTCTTGGACTTATGCTGATTTTAGCTTCGGTTGCCGCCTGCAGTAATAAGGCTGACACCGAAAAAAACGGCGTGCTGCCTCCTGCCGATGAGCAGGTAGTGTTCCAATCTCCGCAGATAGAAGCGGTGGTCAGGGTTGCCGAAAGCTATCTTGCCCGCGGCAAGAATCTTCAATACGATACAATGCGCCTTGTAAACGGAACAGTTGACGGGAATATAACATACCGTCTTATAGCGGGGAAATACAGTCCCGAGGACGCAAGCTCCCAATATACCACATATACCCATTGTGCAGCATTTTGCTACGACGTATACAAAGAGGCTTTGGGTATTGATATGGGCAAATATGGTGTTTCTCGCTTTATGAATGATACCGATATGCACGCCTTTACTTACTATCTTAAAGGCACCGAGACGGAAGAGCAAAAGCAGTCCATACTCGATCAGTTTAAACGCTCTATCCAAATAGGAGATATACTTACCTGCCTTTATGCCGACGGAAGCGGCGGACACGCTATGCTCTACGTGGGCGGGGGAGAGCTGATACATTCTACGTGGCTTTCTTGGGAAGGCGGCGGCGCCTTTAACGAGGGCGAGGGTAAAGACAGAACAGAACCCAACGGCACAGTGGAAAGACGGGCTTTGGAAACTATTTTCCAAGAGGATAATTATTTTTATTTTTGGAATCAAAAATGCTGGGCATTGGTAAGGCCTATGATAAAATATCCCGATGCCATGGTCACCCAAGAAACGCAGAACAGAATTAATAATCTTCTTGATGTTTATGTTGAAAAAACAAGCACCCATCCGGGCGGCATAACTGCTGACTTGGGTGAGGAGATAACATATTCCATCTATTTAAGAAACGATGGCTCATTTGACAAAAAAGTGGAGATAAAAGATCAGATCCCCGACGGTACAAGCTTTGTCAGCGGTGATATAGAACCCCAAGATAAAAGCCTTACAAAGAGCGTCACCGTCAAGGCGGGTGAAAGCACCACCATCTCATACACCGTCAAAGTTAATAACGACCCAAGTCTTTACGAAAAGGGCTATGTATGGTTTGACGGCGCAACAGTGGGCGGTGTGGGTGTATCGGGCAGACCGGTATATATCGGCAAGCATCTTTCAAAGGACGAGCAGCAAACCGTTGCAAAAGAGATCAAAAATATTGCCTCCTATGATAGCAAAAGCCTGATTTTAGCAGAGCAGATATATGCAAAGCTAAATATAGATCTAAAGCTTGTTAATGCCTCCAATGTGGTGGAAAGTATGTTTACAGGCTATGGCGATGACCAAAAGCATATGAAGCTTAACACCGCAGGTCAATTTGCAGATATGCTGGTGCATTCCCTCTATGGCGGTAAAAAGGTGGTGGATTGCGAAGCAATGCACACCCGTACCCGTGGTATACGTCCACAGGATCTGTATATTGGTGACATTATTGTTTCCCGAAAGGGAAACACCCGTTGGACCTATATGTATGCGGGTGATGGAAAGCTACTTTATTTAGGAACACCCACTCTGTACGATGAAGCAAAAAGCGCCGAAACCCTTGCTGCACTCTTGGTGAAAGACGAGTTTATAGTTTTACGCCCCGCAGCAAAGTAAAATACATCTTTAAAGGGATGATCATGATATGAAAAAGACTATTGCAGTATTATTGACAGTTGCAACGCTGTGCGCCGTTTTTGCGGGCATTGCGGGGGCTGTTTTGCTCATTTCTCCGTCATTAAAGACTGTAGAGCCGGCAAGAGATATAGATCTGCCTATCAGCTCTGTCAGTAAGTTCCCCGTGGACTTTGGCAAGGTAGAATATCCAACTCCCGAGGCTGAGGCGGTGGTAGCCGTTGCAAAGGCGTGGCTTCTCCGCGGTCAGTATACTCAGTACAATGATAAGAGGTTTTCCGAGGGGGAAAAATCCAATTTCGAGCGCTACACTGAAGCTCCTGAGGATGCTACATCCCAGCATATCTACTATACAAGCTGCTCTCCATTTACCGACGATGTGTTCTATCAGGCATTGGGCATTAAGATCAGCAAGACGGCGGCTCAGGAAGCACGCGATAAGAATATGCAGATATTCTCTGTAGAGCCTGCAAATGTCAAGACTGATGAAGAGAGGGCCCGTATTCAAAAGGAGTTCTTTGAAGTCTTAAAGCCGGGCGACCTGATAGCATACGCGAGAACAAGCGTTGCAGGGCATATTATGCTCTATATCGGTAACGGATATATGATCCATGCAACGGGCGCAAGTTATGCAGAGGAACAAAATCGTGATAATAAAGAAGGCTATGGTTCTGTAAGATGGACCACTGTTGATGAGCTTTTCACCGAGGGAGAGCATAACTATTTGTGGGATTCCCTTGTGTTCTCAATTCTCAGTCCCTATAAGGCATACGACTGCAAAATAACCGAGCAGACCAAGGTTCGCCTTGAAAAAATGCAGGATATCTATGCGGAAAAAATATGTACCTACGGAGAGGGACAGACCGTAGATATTGGCGAAGAAATAACCTATACCTTCTTCCTTCATAACTATCGCAATACTGCGGCAGATATTGAGATATGCGATACAGTTCCCTCGGGAACTACTTATATTGCAGGCGCACAAAGCATAAATGGCGTTATCATGAAATGGTCTGTCACTGTGCCGGCAGGTGAGAGTGCCACGGTTTCTTACACTGTTAAGGTCAAGGATGACGAAAGCCTTTACGGTGCGCCGATCCAAAGCTGGAGCACAGTAAATGATCTCGATGTAAACGCAAGAAAAATATATATAGGCAAAGCTCTCAGCGCTGATACGCAATCCAAGCTCATAGATGCTCTTAAAGCAGCTGAAGGAAGCACAGTTACAGGTACCGCTCTTGTAAATGAAATCTATGCCAAGGCGGGTATTCAACTTGATCTGCCTGCAGAGAGTGAGCTTATTGAAGGCTTCTTTAAGGCAAACGGAAGCAATTTTGATTTGGTTGTCAATGGTGAGTATGGTGAAATGCTTGCTCCCGGTCTGTATGGCGGGTATTTGGTAAACACAAACAAATCTTTAGGTTATGAACGGGCAAAGGATCTCTATTTCGGTAATTTGCTTGTGGGCGATATTCTTATTACCAAGGAGGACGACCGAACAAGGGTATATGTATACGCAGGTGACGAACTTGTCTTCGATATGAACCCCCGCGTCTCCGAAATGCTCTCGCCCTATTCATCGGAGCTTGCTCTTATGACGAGTATCGGCGCAGATAAATTTGTTGTGTTGCGTCCCTCTCTCAAGCGTGAACGCACTCTGCCTATGCCTGCGGTTTTGCCCTATGTGCCCGGTCCTGAGGGAGAAGTGGAGTATCCATCAAAGGAAGCTGAGGCGCTGATAGTGGTTGCAAAGGCATATCTTGCCAGAGCAAGCGCAAATCAATATGAGGATTCATATTTTACTTCGAAGGCTGAAAGATGGTTTGAGATATTCAAGAGCTCACCCGAGGATGCCACATCGCAGATCAATTACAATAGTAGCTGTTCGCCTTTTATCAAGGATGTTGTCTATCAGGCATGGGGAATAGATATGACCACGTCTCAGGTATGGACAGCCGCACAAATGGCAAAAACCAAGGAATACAGCATGTGGAGCTATGTTCCCAACGGAAACGAAACACGTGAACAACAAGAAAGAATAAAGAATGAGTTTTTAAGCATCCTTCAGCCCGGTGATATGATAGCACTTTGCCATAACGGCCCCTCAGGACATATTCTTCTTTATGTAGGTAACGGATATGCCATCCATTGCTCTTACTATGGCTCCAAGGGCGGTGGAAATTATGATCACGGGAACAACCAACACAAGTGGGAAGTAGACGGCAGTGTCGAATACCGCAAGATCGACACCTTCTTTAACGAGGGAAATTATTATTATTTCTGGGAAAAAGAAATATGGAGCATAATGCGTCTGACAGATTACCACAGAAACATAAAGATAACCGACCAGACCAAGCTTCGTATGGAAAACCTGCAGAATATCTATGTAGAAAAAATAAGCAGCCATCCAACGGGCATTACCGCAGATCTTGGCGAAGAGATAACCTTTGGTTTCTACCTGCGTAATGACCGTGACACCGCTGTCACACTTGAGATAAAAGATACAGTTCCCGAGGGAACGACCTATATTACGGGCGCACAGAAAAAGAACGGAGACAGTCTAAGCTGGAGCGTCACCCTTGCCCCTAAAGCGAGACAAATGGTATGCTATACAGTAAGGGTAAACAATGATAATACCCTTTATAATACAGCAATTCACAGCGACAGCACTGTAGGTGGCGTGTACACTAACTGCCCCGATATATATATTACCAAAACCTTGACGACCAAACAGCAAAAGCAGATATATGATATTTGTCGTTTACTTGACACTTTTGTGAAAGATCCCGCTCCCGAAATTGCGGAAAAAGTATACGAGCGTATTGGTCTCACGATCGATCTGCCCTATGAAAGCACATTGATTTCCAGTATTTTCGAGGGCAAAAAAAGTGAATACACCCTTGATATGTCCAGCAAGTGCTATAAGATGGTGGTTCCCACGCTTTATGGCGGTTACAGAACATATGGTGAGGTTTATGATAAGGGCGAGCGTACTCGAAATTTCCATTACAATATGATGATCGGTGACCTGCTCGTGTTTAAAGAGGGAAGCCTTGGCATTTATATGTATGCGGGCGATGGACAACTTGCCGATCTTGAAAATCGTACACTTCTATCGGAAACCGAAAGTAAAAAAATTATGACCGCCGTTTTTGGTCGTGATATGTGGGCGGTCTTGCGCCCTGTGATCGGTGCACAATAAAGAAGGAGAAGCAAAATGAGAAGAATAGTTTGTATCTTATTAGCCATATTGATGTTAGCAACAATGCTCAGCGGTTGTGCAAATGAGCAACAGAATAATACTATTCCTGTTGAGCCTTCCGTTGATGATCCAACAGCTGGCACAGATGACCACGATGTACCCACAGAGCCTGATGTGCCAACCGAGCCTGAAGAGCCCGCAGAAAACATAATGCTTGATATGCCCAATGTCCTCCCATTGCCCGATATCAATGTCGGAGAGGTCGAATATTCATACGAGGTAGCGGCACTGGTAAGTGTTGCCAAGGCGTATCTTGCACGAACGGCGGCAACACAGTACGAGGATGGAGGATTCACAAGCTCCGGCGAGAGATGGTTCGATATGTTTGCCTATGCCCCCGAAAGCGGAACATCGCAGAACACATATTACAGCTCTTGTTCACCCTTTATGAAGGATGTTGTATGGCAGGCTTGGGGCG
Organism: Clostridia bacterium; assembly: GCA_017408485.1. GTDB lineage: Bacteria > Bacillota > Clostridia > Oscillospirales > Butyricicoccaceae > RGIG3513. Next base: position 154,900 of record JAFQUM010000014.1, read on the forward strand.
TGGATATAACCGAGCCTAACATTTGGACCGCTGCTCAAATGGCGCAGGCGGATAAATACAGCACATGGAATTATACAGTCAAGGGCAACGAAACCAATGCCGAAAAGGAAAAGATCAAACAGGAGTTTCTCTCTCAGCTTAAGCCCGGTGACTTCATAGCGGTGCATAAAAGCGGTCCACAGGGACACATTTTCTTCTATGTAGGCGATGGCTGGGTTATCCATAGTTATTGTAATACCTCTGTAGATGAAGGAAATTATGACCACTCAAAGAACGATGCCCATATTGAAAAAACGGGAGCGATCGTATATAGGCGATTGGATACCATCTTCAAAGATGGCAACTACTACGAGTTCTGGAAATATACAAAGTGGAGCATAATGCGCCCTGCTGAATATATCAAGGATATAAAGGTTACCGAGCAGGCAAAGCTTCGTATGGAAAATCTCGACGGCATTTATGTTGAAAAGCTGAGCAGTCACCCAATGGGCCTTGGCGCAGATTTGGGTGAAAAGATAACATATGGCTTTTATTTGCGTAATGACCGCGGTAAAACGGCTACCGTCTTGATCAAGGACACAGTACCCGAAAACACCGAATATGTGATTGGCGCAGAAAAACGAGAAGGTAGCAATCTAAGCTGGGGCGTCACCCTCGCCCCGGGCGAAGAGAAGATGGTCTGCTATACCGTCAGAGTTAAAACAAACTCCGCGCTGTACGGCAAAAAGGTGGAGAGTCAGGCTACTGCGGGCGGCGTATATCTGCCCTGCAATGCCGTATATATAACCAAGAATATCACCGAAGCTCAACAAAAGAACATCAACGAAACGGGCTGGATCATAGCAAATATCATCGCTGACAGCCCAATAGGTCTTGCAAAAGAAATATACAAGTCAGCAGGTTTGGAACTTGATCTGCCCGAAGCGGAAACAATAATCGATTCTCTATTTGCGGGAGAGGGAATATATAGAACACTCAACACCTCAAGTGAGTATTACGGTATGGTGGTGCCCAACCTCTACGGTGGATTCTGCACAAAAGGAGAAGATGCAGAAAAAGGCGCCCGCACCCGTAATTTGGAAATAAATCCCGCCATTGGCGATATAATCATATGTCAGGAAGCGGGAGAGACTATCGCATATTTATTTATGGGCGAAGAAAGACTTGTGAATCTTACTACCCACAAAATACTCAACCCTAGACTTACAACAAGCGCCATTGAAGCCCTGTTTGGCAGAGAGGTGTGGGTCACCATAAGACCTGCTATGGCAAAATAAGGAGAAAATATGAAAAAACTGGTTGCGCTTTTGCTTGCAATGCTGCTGCTAATGGGAAGCGTTGCTTGCGGCAAAGAAAATACAAATACTATAAAAAACAACGGCTCGACAGATGAGCCGACAGAAAGCAGTAAGTTAGAAATGCCCATCATAAGAAAAAGACCCGTAAGCCCCGAGGGTGAAGTGGATCTGCCTTCTTATGAGGTGGAAGCATTGATCGAAGTAGCCAAGGCCTATATTGCAAGAACGATTGCAAATCAATACGAGGACTCATTCAAAACAGCATTTGATGAAAGATGGTTTATACCCAACAAAGAATCGGCAGGTGACTTGTCTGTCTATTCTCCCGAATCGGCAACCTCCCAGAATACCTATTACGCTTCGTGCTCTCCTTTTATGAAGGACCTTTTTTGGCAGGCGTGGGGAGTAAACTTGACCGATACAGGCTCCTGGACGGCGGCAGAAATAGCCAAGGATAGCAAGTACAGCCTTTGGAGCTATGTTCCTACAAAGGTTGAGATAGAAGAAGAAAAAGAAAAGATCAAGACAGAGTTTTTAAGCACTCTCATCCCGGGTGATGTAATCGCTCTTTGTCATAAAGGACCTTCGGGACATATCTTGCTTTACATAGGCAACGGATGGGCGATCCACTGCACTTGCCATTACAGCACAGGCGGCGGCAATTACGATCACGGTGTAAACTCGGCAAAGATAGAAGTCGACGGAAGCGTAGAATATATCGACCTCAATACCTTCTTTGAAGAGGACAATTACTACTATTTCTGGGAAAAGGAAATATGGAGCATTCTGCGTCCTTCTGATTATATCAAGGATATAAAGATCACCGAGCAGACCAAGCTTCGTATGGATAATCTAAGGGATATTTATGTTGAAAAAATAAGCTCCCATCCCGTAGGCTTGACCGCGCAAATAGGCGAAGAGATAACCTATGGATTCTATCTGCGAAACGACCGCGAGGAGCAGGCGACCATTGAAATAAAGGATATAGTTCCCGAAAACACAACCTATGTGTCGGGTGCAGATGCGGTTGACGGCAAAAACCTGAGCTGGAGCGTAAGTCTGGCTGCAGGAGAAGAAAAGTTTATCCGTTATACCGTTAAGGTGAATGAAGATCCCGAACTTTACAAAAATGGCGTGATCAAAAGCAATAGCGCAACCGCGGGCGGAGTTTTGCTGCCTTGTCCAAGCATTTATATAGGCAAAAAGCTGGACGAGAGCAATCTTAAAAAGCTTGAAGAAGTTTGTGTTATCGATGAAGAAAGCGAAGTCGAGGGTATAGCGCTGGCTCGCGAGTTTTATGAAAAAGCGGGGCTCAAGCTTGATCTTCCCAATGAGACTACTCTCATAAACGAGCTGTTTATAAAGGATGATGTATATTATCAGCTTAATCCTGAAAGCTCCTGCTACAATATGGTAGTCCCCAAGCTTTACGGAGGCTTCAGAACAAACGATGACAATACTCAAAAGGGCGAGCGTACCGGCTTTATAGATTATAATCTTATGATAGGAGATATCCTTATCTGCAGGGAGGCAAGCGCGGTCAAGACCTTTATATGTGCAGGCGAAGAGAAAATAATAGGACTGTTCGTTGGCGGCGGGCTGATGTACGAGGGAGAAGAATACTATTCAGTTCTTCATTCGTCATTCGGTCACGATGTATACGCAGTCTTAAGAACTTCCGCTGAATAATGCTTAGATGCCTTTCGGTTTTTTACCGAAAGGCATTTTTTATACTTTTCAAATAGATATAACAGTGGTATAATATCTTTGTATAAGTATGTGTATGATCGAGGGATAAGCTTGAAGGAAACAGTTTATATAACAAATAGCTACGAGCAGACAAAGGAGCTTGGCAAAAGGCTTGCCTTAGAGATGAGCAATGTGTCGGTAGTGGCGCTTTTCGGTACATTAGGTGTTGGAAAGACCGCCTTTTCTGCGGGGGTTGCCGAAGGCTTCAATTGCCGTCAAAATGCAAGCAGTCCCACATATAATATTGTTAACGAGTATTATGGTGACCGCAGAGTCTGCCATTTTGATATGTATCGTATTTCCGACAGTGATGCCCTTTATGAGATAGGCTGGGAGGAATACATCAGCTCCGGTGCGTTGTGCCTTGTTGAATGGAGCGAAAATGTAGAAGATGCCCTGCCGCACGATTGTTGGCGCATTTATATAAATAAGCTTGATGAAAACAGCAGAGAAATAAAGGTGATAAAGTGCTGATACTCGCATTGGATACCTCAGGAAAGACCGCCTCTTGTGCTCTCGCTCGCGATGGGGAGCTGATTGCCGAGGTCAAACAAGAAACTAATTTAAGTCATAGCCGCACGCTTCTTCCGTTGTGCGAAAAGATGCTCAAAGAGAATGAACTTAAGCTGTCAGATATAGACATATTTGCTGCCACATCGGGTCCCGGTTCTTTTACGGGACTGAGAATAGGCATTGCTGCGGTTAAGGGCTTTGCGCTTATGGGCGACAAGCCCTGCGTTGCAGTTCCCACGCTGATCTCTGCGGCATTCGGCACAGAGGGCAACGGTGTTATCTGTGCTGCCGTACGCGCCCGTCCCGATGAGTTTTACTGTGCATTCTTTGAAAGAGCGGGAGGCAGACTTGCCCGCCTTACCTATGATGAGGTCATGACTACCGAGCAGATACTTGCCGAGGCGGCACAGCTTGAGGGTAGGATCCGTCTTTGCGGAGAGGGAAGCCGCGAGCTTTTTGACAAAGCCCCCGAGGGAATGTTTGCCTTTACAGATGTAAACCAAAGCGCGGGAGCCACCGCTCTTGCGGCATTTTATATGGAGCAGGTCTCCTGCCACGATATTAACCCCGTATATATGAAAGACTCCCAGGCGGAGCGAATGAAAAAGGAGAGAGAAGCAAAATGAAAATAGCAATAGGTTGCGACCACGCAGGCGTTGATTATAAGCTCGTAATAATCGAGCACCTCAACAAAAATGGTATTGAGACCGAGGATTTCGGCACTTATGACAAGCAGTCCTGTCATTACCCCATTTATGCAAAAAAGGTAACCGATTCGGTCGTTTCGGGTGATGCTGATTTTGGCATATTGGTCTGCGGTACGGGCATCGGTATGTCCATAGCGGCAAACAAGGTCAAGGGCATTCGCGCCGCTCACGTTACCGATTGTTTTTCCGCGGAGGCAACAAGACAACACAACAATGCCAATGTTTTGTGCTTAGGTCAGCGTATTATCGGAGAAGGCCTTGCACTGAAAATAGTGGATATCTTTATCGAGACCGAGTTCTTGGGCGGAAGACACCAAGAAAGACTTGATTTGTTTGACAAATAATCATATTTAAATATAAGGAGCAGGAAAGATATGAAAAACGTACATGTTCTGGATCATCCTCTTATTCAGCACAAGCTGGCTATCATCCGCAAGACCACCACGGGCGTAAAAGAGTTCCGCGAGATCGTCAGCGAGATCGCAATGCTTATGTGTTATGATGCTACCCGCGATCTGCAGACAAGAACAAAGACCATCGAGACCCCCGTTGCAAAGGCAAAGGTCAAGGTCTTGGCAGGCAAAAAGCTTGCTATCGTTCCCATTCTTCGCGCAGGTCTCGGTATGGTAGACGGAATGCTTTCTCTTATTCCTTCCGCAAAAGTTGGACATATTGGTCTGTATCGTGATCCCGTTACCCACGAGCCTATAGAATACTACTGCAAGCTGCCCGAGGATATTGAAAACAGAGATGTTATCATTGTTGATCCTATGCTGGCAACCGGCGGTTCAGCATCTGCTGCTGTTACATTCCTTAAAAAGCGCGGTGTTACAAGCATCAAGGTGCTTAATATCATTGCCGCTCCCGAGGGTGTTGAAAAACTTATGAGCGATCACCCCGACATTCAGCTTTATGTTGCCGCTCTTGACGAAAAGCTCAACGAGAACAAGTATATCGTTCCCGGTCTGGGTGACGCAGGCGACAGAATTTTCGGAACAAAGTAAACAGTTCCAATAAATAAAATACCGAGGCAGCAAAGCTGCCTCGGTAAATTAAAAACTCTTTAATTATCTTGAATATCTGCCCTTTCCGTATCTTTTGCGCTTTTTGTTGCGGCGGGAGAGGATGATGGTAACAACTATCATAACAACGATAAGGGCTATCAGCACAATAACGATGATCTTGAAGATGGGACTTTCGAGGAAGTTCTTGCCCTTGTCGAGAGTTTCCATTGCCTCAGACTTGGTCAGTGTGCTTGAAGACAGCAGAGCCATCTCATATGTTCTTCCCTCAAAGGTTATCTTCAGTGTACCGACTGCCTGACCCTTTTCAACAGGAGCCTGAATGGTTTCGGGGGCGGTGTAGCTTAAAACCACCTTGCCCGTGGTGTCCTCTCCCTCTTCAAGCAGATGTTCAAAGACAACATCGGTGTTATAATCAAAGCTGTTGGGAATAAGGTCGGACAGTGACTTTTCAGGCAACAGAATAATGGAGGTTCCGTCGGAGGAAAGGGTTACAGGCACCTCAACAATGGGCTGAGTAGCCTTGAGCAGGGTCTGCACAGAAAAATCCTCCGCGGCGTGATCGAAGAGCGTTCTTGTGTCAATGAAACGACCGTCTCTGCCGGATTCGGTTTTTGCACTTTTAAGAACTACCGTGTAGTATGTCATCCCGTCCTTTTTACAAGCGGCGGCAAGACAGTTACCTGCAGGGGTCGTAGTTCCCGTTTTGATACCCAATGTACCTTCATACACATATCCCGGTTGCGATTTATTGTGAAGCAGATGGTTGGTGGAGGACAGTGTATAGGACTTGGAATGCTTGTTGGTAATGGGAGTGGTTATGGTGACCTGCGATACTGTTTGGGCAAATGATTCGTTCTGCATAGCATATTGGCAAAGAACAAGCAGATCCCTTGCAGTGGTGTATTGCTCGTCATCGTGGAGGCCATGGGCATTTGTGAAGTGTGTGCCCGTCATACCAAGGTCCTCTGCCTTATCATTCATCAGGTTGACAAAGTCTTCAATACTTCCTGCTATGTTATATGCTATAACATCAGCAGTCTCGTTGTATGAAGGAACCAAAAGCAGGTCGAGCATATTTCGAAAAGCCATCTTTTCGCCGGGTATAAGGTATTTTACTTCGCCGATGGCGGTAAGAGGATCTAAGGATGCCTTATACGCGATGAACTCAGTATCAAGATCGGGCTGCTTTTCCAAAGCCACTACAGCGGTCATTATTTTGACTAAGGATGCGGGATACATTTTGGCATCGGCATTCTTTTCAAATAAAACAGAGCTATATGTTCCGTCATCACTTTCAGCAAATAAAATTGCACTTTCTGCAAGTATATCGGGAGCGGAAGCGGCAGACACATTAAGAGGGATGAATGTCAGCGCAACAGCAAGTATACAAAGGCAGGATAAAAACTTTTTCACCGCAAAACACACTCCTTTTAAAAATCTATCAAATACATTATAGCAATAATAACACAGCTTTTCAACTACTCAAAAATAAATTTACAGAGATGAAAAGATATGAAAAAGATCATAATAGCGGTCTGCATTGTTGCGGCACTGCTCACAGGTGTATTTATAGGCAGCTCTCAGCTGCTTAAAAGCACTATTGTGGTAAAATCAGATAACATAGAAAATATGTCCCTTCAGCCGATAGTGGCAACCCCGTCTCAAAAGACCGATGTCGGTACAAGGGTTAATATAAATACAGCCGATGCCAAGGAGCTTTGCGGCTTGCCGGGGATAGGCGAGGTTTTGGCTTTGCGTATTATTGAGTACCGCGAGAAGAACGGCGATTTTCAAAGCACTGAGGAGATAATGGCGGTCAAAGGCATCGGTGCGGGAAAATATGACGCGATTCGTGAGTATATAAAAATCAAATAGGAGGATATTGAGTATGAGAATCCTGGTAGTTGATGACGAAGTCCTATTGGTCAAGGGAATCAAGTTCAATCTTGAAAACGACGGGTATACTGTTGATGGAGCTTATGACGGGAAAACCGCGCTTGAGCTATTCAAGGAAAACAGATATGACCTGATAATACTTGACCTTATGCTTCCTGAACTTGACGGACTTACAGTCTGCCGCAAGATCCGTGAGGAATCAAATGTTCCCGTGATAATGCTGACTGCAAAAAGCGAGGGCAGGGATAAGCTTATCGGCTTTGAGTACGGTGCTGATGACTATATCAGTAAGCCCTTTGATATCTTAGAGCTGAAGGCGCGTATCCGTGCTATTTTGCGCCGCGCAACCAAGCAGAATGACCATCCTGATGAGATATTAGAGATTGGCTCTATCAAGGTCGATCTGCTTCAGCGCACAGTCTTTTCGGGCAGGGAAGAGATCGAGCTGACCGCCAAGGAGTTTGATGTGCTGGTAACGCTTATGCGTAATCGCGGCAAAATATACAGCCGTGAAAGCTTGCTTGCAGAGGTATGGGGAAAGGATTTCCCTGCAGATATACGCACTGTTGATGTACACGTGCGCCGTTTGCGCGAAAAGCTGGAAAAAGATGATGCAAATCCCGAATATATACTGACCAAGTGGGGAGTTGGCTATTATTTCAAAGCAGACTGATATTCTGCGCACCCCTCAGGGACTGCGTAGAAAAATACTGTTCATCTATGCATTGATGTTAGGAATAGTATTGGTCATCGTTAATATCTACCCTGTGCGGATAATGGAAAGGCAGATAGTGGACACCGCCCGCGACAATATGCTTTCCGATGTTACCGCGCTTTCTTCCATACTGCGTCAAAGCTCTGAACTCAGTCCCGACACCATCAGCAGTGCTATTGGTGTGCTTCGTCTGGATGAACAAAACCGACGGATAATAGTTACCGATCCCAGCGGACTTGTGCTCTATGACAGCTCATCAAAGAACTCGGTGAAGGGCAAGGTGGTCGTTTATGCCGAGATAATTACCGCCTTAGGCGGCGAGGATGTCTTTTATTGCATCCACGAGGAGGGCGCCTTTGATGAATGGGCAGCGGCTCCCATAATGCGCGGAAATCTTATTGAGGGAGCGGTGTATTTTTATCAGCAGGATGTTGAAAGTGCCAAGCTTTTAGGCTCTGTCGAAAGTAATATCCGCCTTGTCTCTTTTGCCGCTTTGGGACTGTCCATCGTGGCGATGCTCATATTTAACCGCAGTCTGGGAAAGAGGTTTTCCGCACTTTTGGTGGGGGTCAGAGAGGCGGGCTCGGGTAATTTTAATTATCGCATAAAGATGAAAGGCTCCGATGAACTGACACAGATAGCGGGAGAGTTCAATGAACTGAGCCATCGCATTCAGCGCAGCGAGACGGCACGAAGACAGTTCGTTGCCGATGCATCCCACGAGCTTAAAACGCCACTCGCGTCCATTAAGTTACTTTCTGACTCGATTTCGCAGAATAAGAATATCAGCAGGGATACTGTGGATGAGTTTTTAGGTGATATCGGTAACGAGATAGACCGACTTATACGAATAAGTGAGGAGCTTATTGCCATAAACAAGGCTGATTTTACCGCTGAAGAAAACTATGTCTGCAATATGGCGGATACCGTTGAAAGAGCGGCAGATCGTTTGAAAATAAAGGCGGAGACTGCTCAGGTAGATCTGCAGGTGTCCTGTGAGGGCGATTGTGCAGTATTTGCCACCGATGACGGCATTTATCATATCGTATTTAATCTTATTGAAAATGCCATCAAGTACAACCGCAAAGAGGGTAGAGTTACCGTTACTCTTAAGCGTGTGGAGGACAATGTGGTGTTCACCGTTGAAGACACGGGAATAGGCATCCCCTTGCACGAGCAGAAGAGGGTCTTTGAGCGTTTCTTCCGCGTTGATAAGAACCGTTCACGTGCAACCGGCGGCACAGGTCTCGGTCTTTCCATCGTAAAGGAATGGACCGATAAATTAGGCGGAGAGATCACACTTAAAAGTACTTATGGCGAGGGCTCGGTATTCAAGGTGGTCCTGCCTGCTTATACGGGGGAGGCGGGAGTATGAAAAAGCTTTTATGTTTGATCCTTGTGTTGCTTTCTGCACTTTGTTTGTTTTCCTCTTGCAAGGATAACGATCACAAATTGGATATTACTAAAACGGGTACAAAAATATATATTCTCCGCAAGGATGATGACGGAAGAATGTATTTCGACTATGAGTATGTAATTCTCAAGAGCGAAAGCAGGGAAGACCGCGCAAGAGAGATGCTGGAGATGCTTAAAAATCCCGGTATGGATGGCGCATACATCACCGTACCCGAGTACATCAATTTTGAGAACATAACCGTAAAGGGAAGCACATTGATCATCGATCTTTCTGAGAATTATAAGTACCTAAAGCCCAAGGAAAAGACCATTGCAACTGTTTCAATATGTAAAACACTTTTGTCAGATGGTGAGACAAGATATATATCCATCAAGTGTCAGGGCGAGCCACAAGCCCCGCTCTATGAGGGGTATGTCAATAATCACACCGTTTTGCTTGATGACCGACTCTATATGGAATAAAAAACGCAGATCCGAGAGAGGATCTGCGTTCCTTTTATTTATAGCTTTATTTCCATTGATCCAGCAATGAGGTGAGAAAACCTCTGACATCCATTCCGTAAACGGCATTGAGATTTTCATCACAGAATACTTCACAAGGAGCGCCTTCGGCAACCGCCTTACCCTGCGAGAGAAGCAACGCTTTGTCGCCGTAAGCCCGCGCAAGACTCAGATCGTGCACCACCGAAATTACCGAGCGACCCGTGCCCTTTACCCATTGCCTTACCAAGTCAAGTACACCCTTTTGATAAACTAAATCGAGATGATTGGTAGGCTCGTCGAGGATGAGTATTTCGGGGTCTTGGGCAAATAGCTGAGCCAAAAATACACGCTGAAGCTCACCGCCTGAAAGGGTAAGCACGCTCCGCTCCGCAAGCTGGGTGAGACCGGTGTATTCAAGCGCCTTTTCTATAAGGCTTTCGTCATCGCTATCTGCCTTTGAGAAGGGGGAGCTGCGATAGGCGTATCTGCCGAGCCTTACTATCTCGCTGACAGTAAAGGAGTATCCCAAGTGATTGCTCTGCTCAAGCATACCAAGCTTTCGCGCAAGCTGAGCGGGCTTCAGAGAAGCAATGTCCACTCCGTCATAGATCACCTTGCCACTGTAGGGGACACCCTGTGCAAGGGCGCGGGCAAGGGTGCTTTTTCCTGCTCCGTTAGGACCTGCAACCATCAGCCAACTGCCTTTGGGTAGGATAAAGCTGACATTGTCAAGGACTGTGTTTCCGTCATAACGGACGGTGATATTTTCCGCTTTCAGCATCACTTTGCCCCCTTTCTTGCAAAAATGAAGATGAAGACAACAGTGCCGATAATGGATGTAACGACACCTACCGGCAATTCAAGGGGACGAAGAAGTGTTCGGCTGACCAGATCGGCAAAAAGCAGAAAGGTTGCGCCAAAAAACACAACGGCGGGCAATAGCTTTTTATGGTTGGGACCGAAGAGCTTTCTTGTCATATGGGGAATGATAAGTCCCACAAAGCCTATGGTTCCGCCTACTGACACACAAACACCGATAAGTGCAGAAACGGTAATAAGCACGATGAGCTTGACTCGTTTGACATTAACACCGATATGGCGGGCATTTTCCTCGCCGATTGCAAAGGCATTAAGCTCACGGCTGCAGCAGAAAAGCACCGCCGCGCAAATGATAAAGGCGAAGAGGATGGTCAGTACATTTACATAGTTGGTATTGGCAAGTGAGCCCATCGTCCAAAAGGTTATGGTTTTGACCTTCTCCTGAGAAAAAACAGTTATCAGGCTGATTATACTTGTGGCAAACATAGAGAACACAACGCCCATAAGTATTATGGTGTTTGTGGACATATTTCGGTCTATGCGGTAGGACAAAAGCAAGATAAGTCCCAAGGATAAAAAGGCAAAAAGTATGGCGGTCACCATAGTGCCAACTCCCGCAAGCCCGGGAAGTGTTATGCCGCAAGCAATGGCGACAACTGCGCCCAAAGAAGCACCGCTTGAAACACCGAGGGTGGAGCCGTCGGCAAGGGGATTGCGGAGCAGACCCTGCATAGCCGCACCGCAAAGTGACAGCGATGCACCCGTCAAGGCAACACAAAGAACGCGGGGAAGACGGGAAAATAAGATGATTGCGTGACTTCCGCCGCGGGGCAGCTCCTTGCCGCTTATAAGGCTGATAATGCCGTCGAGCAGTGCCCTTGCAGTGTCGCCTATGGGCAGATTTACGCTTCCAATGCACACGCAAATAAGCACCGATGCCATCAGCACAGCGGTCATTATCAGATATGTGACGGGGGACAAAGCTTCTCTTTTTTTCATTTATTCACCATAAATAAAGTTATAAAGTGACTGTGCGCCGTCTACAAGACGGACGGAGGGAATAGTAAGCTCGTCGGAGTTTGCGTTGAATACTCCGTTGTTGGCAACGGCGGAAATGCCGCCCCAGCCTGTTCTGCCCTTGACCTCCTCATCGGGAAGAGGACCTGTTCCGAAATACATTGCAGTGGTGATAATATAATCGGGATTGCGTGAAATGACCTGCTCTGCAGAGACCTCTGCCCAGCCATTGACATCGTCAAAGATGTTTTTGACACAAAGCATATCGGCTATTTCCTGCATAAAGGTGCCCTTTCCTGCAGTCCACAGACCCCATTCAAGGGGAGATGTTTCAAAATATATTGTCTTGTTTTGAGCTTTGGCAGCAGAATCGGTCTTTATCTTGTCAAAGGCGGCCCTCATATCGTTTGCTATTTCGGTTGCCTTGGCATCCTTGCCCGTCAGCTTGCCGATAAGCTCAATGGTGGTGTAGATATCGGCAATGGACTGAGCGTCGCTGACAAAAACCTCGATACCCGCGTTGCTTAATGCTTCCACTTGCTCCACAGTCTGTCCCATCTTGCTCATAATGATGACATCGGGGTCAAGGGCAATTATCTGCTCAATATTTGTTTCGTTGCCCGACTGAACAGCGGGAACACCGCTTATCTCGGCGGGATAGTTGCAATATTCGCCGCGACCCACAAGGGTATCGCCTGCACCAATGGCATAGAGTATCTCGCAATCGGCGGGCATAAGTGCAACGATACGCTCTGCGGGCTTATCGAGAGCTACCTCTCTGCCTGTCATATCGGTGAGCTTAAGTGAGCCGCTTTTTTCTTTCTCTGTTGTGCAGCCTGCAAAAAGCGTAAGGGCGAGAATGGTTGCTAAAATGATTGCCGTAATTCTTTTCATTGGAAAAGCTCCTTTCAAAATAAAAAAACTCTCGCATGAGCGAGAGCGGGCTGAAAGGTCGTCATATAGATATGTATAGAGCTGCGCATTGCCTGTACATATTTTTATTGATGACCGCAAGTCCCTCTCCCGGACTGCAATGATCTGCATAGACACGCGGCAGGTCTGCTGACTTATGATATATGTATGGCTAGCACATACAGTGAAAAGACGCCTTCTCAAGCCGGAGCTCAATGGCATTTGCCTTTTCTTCGTCAAATACAGCAGTGGGAGCTGTCACGGATTCACACCGTGTTCCCTGAGCCGAAATATTTCGGCAAACCGTATATCCAAGGTGATTTTACGACATTTTTTTAACTTTGTCAATAGAAAGGACGGGCACAGATCTGCCCGCCCTTAAAATTATTTTGCTATAATTGCATACTCATAGCCAAAGCCAAAATTGTTAATGTATCCGTCACCGGGAAGATCTATCCTCTGCGAGAAAAGCGCCTTGCTGGGTAATTCATAGAGGGGAACGACTACCATATCATCGAGCAATATTTTTTCCAACTGCTGACATAGGGAGACTATCTCTTTATAGTCCTCCGACGCGGTAGCCTGTTCATATATAGCATCAAATTGCGGATTGCTGTAGCAAAATCTCGGTGGAGAATAGAAGCTTGTGTAATATTGGAATGTATAGTGGGGTGAATCATTCAGCGAAGTTATAGACCCTATATTCGCATCAAATGCGGTGGGGTTTTCGGGATTCCAACGGCGCAGAGAGAATTGCTGTGAGGAAGGAACTTGACGGAGAGTGATGTTCAGCTTTCCACCGAATACTTCTTCATACTGACTGTCCAATATCTCGGTTGCAGGCTTTGAATGTGTGCTTGTTTCGCTGTAGTATATTTCCATTGTGGCATTTGTCAGCTTGCACTGCTCAAATGCCTTTGAAAGATACTCATTTGCTAAGACGGGGTCATATACCTTGTAGCCGTCGTCGATATAATCCTTTGAGCCTTCCATTTCTACAAATGCCGTACCCGTATCGGGATTGCCCACCACTGCCTTCTTGGCAATTCTCGTGGTGGGTATCGCTCCTATGGTCTCAGCCAAAGAAACGCGGTCTGCACCGTAGTATAACGCTTTTCTGAAATCAAGATTGCCCAAAAGTCCGTTCTGGTTGGGGTTACCGAGATTTACAAACATATATTGCAGAGAATTGCCCCAATATTCATAGGTGCGTGGGTCATCCTCAAACATTTCCCATTCGGCATAGGTGATGGACAGATAATCCAGCTTTCCGCTGAGAAAAAGCTCGGTGGCGGTTGCCGAGTTGGATATTACCGAAACATTTATTCCCTCTATAGAATAGCGGTCTGCATATATATAATCAGGATTGGTAGTAAAAGTATATTTTGCATCGGGCTCCCAATCGGTCAGGAAAAAGGGTCCCGCACTCATAAAGCTTTCAAGCGAAGTGCCATAAGCCGATGTGCCGTTTTCGTTGCGGTATTGCTCATAAAGTGGCTTGTAGACCAACATAGTATAGGGTGTTTCAAAGGTTCGCATTATCAGCTCGCTTGATACCTTTTTTTCGGTCACAAGCTGAATGGTATACTCGTCGATCTTTTTAAAGCCAACATCCTCCCAGGTGCATTTGCCCAAAAAGTATTCCTTGGCGTTCTTTATGGGAGCATAAGCGCCCGATGACAAAATAGATGCCTGACTGTTTGCCGCTTTGGGATCAAGAAGCTGCATCATACTGTAGATAAAATCGTCGGCGGTGATTTCCTCGCCGTTTTGCCAAAGGTAACCGCGGCGGAGGGAGATATTCCAAACAGTGCCGCTCTCGTCTTCGGCAACGGGAGCGGATGCGGCAAGATTGCCCGTGTAAAAATAACCATCATTGCCGTCACTGAGAAGCTGAGTATAAAGACGGGCGGTGCAACGTTTGGTCATATTGTATGGGATAGTATCCGCCGTATTGTACATACAGAATGTACCAACGGGCGCAGAAATGTAATCCTCAAACCATCCGTAGAGAAGATCGGAATTGTTTCTGTTTTCGTTGGGAGATAAAATGCCGCAGCCTGCCGCGAAGATCAGGGCAAGGCATAGACAGATAAGCTTTTTCACAGCAGACCTCCTAAAAGAATTATGGCTATCATTTTATCACTTTGAAGCCGCAAGGTCAACCATAAATAAAAGGGTGGATTTTTTTGAAAAGATATGATAATATATAATATATATTATTTTGAAGCAAACAATCAGGAGAGATGAAGAATGAATATTAAAATAACTTCCGACAGCACCTGTGATCTTTCAAAAGAGCTTGTAGAGCGCTATGGTGTTGAGGTTTTCCCTCTGTATGTAGTAAAAGATGAAAAGCATTATAAGGATGGCATAGAAATATTCCCCGATGATATCTTTGCACATGTTTCCTCGGGCGGAAAAATGTGCACCACCTCGGCACTGAGCATCGGTGATTATACCGAGCGCTTCAAGGAGCTTTCTCCCAAGTATGACGCTGTTATCCATATCAATATCAGTTCGGGCTTTTCTTGCTGCTATCAGAATGCCTGCCTTGCAGCAGAAGAGTTTGACAATGTCTATGTTGTAGACTCCCGTAATCTTTCCACAGGTCACGGACACGTGGTAATTGAGGCTTGTCAGCTTGCCGCTCAGGGACTTTCCGCTGAGGAGATAGTGGAAAAGCTGAAGGTCTTTGTAGATAAGGTGGATGCAAGCTTTATCCTCAACCGCCTTGATTATCTTGCAAAGGGCGGCAGATGCTCGGCAGTCTTGGCTTTCGGTGCAAATCTGCTTAAGCTGAAGCCTTGCATCGAGGTTCAGAACGGCACAATGGATGCGGCAAAGAAGTATCGCGGACCTTATGACAAGTGTATGGTAAGCTATATTCAGGATCGCCTTGCCAACATAGACGAGCTGCGTACCGATAGAATATTTATCACCCACAGCGGCATTTCTCAGGAGCTTATCGATCTTGCGCTTAAAACAGTTAAAGAATGCGGTAACTTTGACGAGATATTTGTCACCCGCGCAGGCTGCACAGTTTCTTGCCACTGCGGTGAGAATACTATGGGTGTTCTGTATATCCATAAATAAGAGTAAATTAAAGGTCTTGGAAAAATCCAAGACCTTTTTCCTGCTCAGAAAATAAAAAATCCCCACCACTCGGTTGGGATTTTGCAGTTAAATAACTTACTTTGCAGATGCGAGCTTCTTTGTAAGCTGGCTCTTTTTTCTTGCACCGGCGTTCTTGTGGATTACACCGGCAGCAACAGTCTTATCGACGACGGAAACCGACTCACGATAAACTGCATCAAGATCGCCTTCACCGGCAGCAACAGCAGCATCAAACTTCTTGATCTGAGTTTTGAGTGCGGTCTTAGCAGCACGGTTGGCAGCGTTCTCCTGACGGGAAACCAGAACACGCTTCTTTGCAGACTTAATGTTGGGCACAGATACGACCTCCTTATAGACTGACTTTTAGCATTACAATGTTACCATAACCGAAAGAAAAAAGCAAGGATTATTTTTGAATACTTTCACATTTATGCGAAAAAATAACAGAAAAGCTAAAAAACAGGGGTGAAAAGCTGTATGACAGGCCGTACAGATATGGCGCTTGAGGCTCATCAGCGCATAAAAGATACCGAAAAATGCTCGGGCGGCATCCAAAGCGAGCTTTTTGAAAAAGAGGGAATGAAGATAAGCCGCATAAAAGTCTGCTCAAAAGAAGGGGAGGAAGCCATCGGCAAACCGCGGGGCACATATATAACTCTGTCTGCGCGGGAGGATTGGCAAGCGGACAGTGAGGGTGTCGAGATAGCCGCCCGTCTGCTTGGGTCGCTGCTTGCTCCTTTGTTGCCCAAGGAGGGGACTGTTCTCGTAGTAGGCTTGGGCAATAGATATATAACCCCCGATAGCTTGGGACCCGCGGCGGTGGACAAAATAATCGTCACCCGTCATTTAGTGAGTAAAATGCCCTCGTCCTTTGGCGGTATGCGGTCGGTCTGCGCCTTCAAGGCGGGAGTGCTGGGCTGTACGGGGGTCGAGACGGCAGAGATAGTCAAGGGCATTTGCGACAGAGTGCATCCTGCGGCGGTCATTGCCATTGATGCGCTGGCGTCCCTTTCCACAAAAAGACTTTGCCGCACATTTCAAATATCCGATACGGGCATAGTCCCCGGCGCGGGCGCGTATAATGCCCGCAGAGCGCTGGATAAAAATACCCTCGGTGTGCCGGTCATAGCCTTGGGCGTGCCCACCGTAGTGGATGCCGATACCATTGTTGCCGATGCCTTGCAGGACGCGGGCGCGGCGGTGCAAGCATCAAGCCTCCCTGACCTTTTGGTTACGCCCAAGGATATCGATGCTCTGATAGAAAAAAGCGCCAAGGTGCTTGGCTACGGCATCAATCTCGCGCTGCAGGGCGATATGACCGTCGCCGATATGGAACAGTTTTTGTGCTGAAAGAGTAGGCGGGCGCATATACTTTCACGAGGTGGAAGTATATGAAAAAGGACAACCACGGCTTTAGATATGCCGTCATTCCGCTTTTGGCAGTGCTAATGTGCATAGTAACATTTATATACAGTGAAATGAATGCGGAGGGTGGGCAGAATAAGGATGCCGACGGAGGCTTTTCGGTTTGGGAGCCTGTTCGGTCTATTCTGCCCAACCGCCTTTTTGAAAGCGCAGCCCCTTGGGGTATATTGGGCAATATTTTAAAAGAGCCGCAAGCTGTGCCAAAGCCCGCCGAGCCGATAGAAATTAAGCTTCGCAACGATACAAGCTTCAAGGTGGATGCTCAGGAGCTTTTGAGCAAAAAGGTAACACTTGATATGCCCGAGCAGGGCGTGCAGGTGCTTATAATGCATACCCACGGCACCGAGGCATATACACCCCACGGTGATGATACATATAAGGCAAGCGACGAATACCGCACCCTTGACGAAGATCAAAGCGTTTTAAGGGTGGGTGAGGAGCTTAAAAAGGCTCTCGAAGCCTATGGGATAAAGACGGTGCATTGCACCACTCTTTGCGATTATCCCAACTATACGGGCGCCTATGATAGGGCAAGGGAAACTATCGATGATCTGCTCTCTGAATACCCCGAGGCGCAGATAGTCATAGACCTTCACAGAGACGCGGTGCTTACTGCAAGCGGCGGCTATTACAAGGCCACTGCCGAAATAAACGGCAAAAATGCCGCTCAGCTCTTGTTTGTGGTGGGCACCGATGGGGGAGGGCTGAGTCATCCCGATTGGCGGGATAATATGAGCTTTCAGCTGCAGATACATCAAAAGCTTGAGCAGCTTTATCCGGGTATAACCCGCCCGATGAATATCCGCGCTGCGCGGTTTAATCAGCACTTCAGAACGGGAAGTATGCTTGTTGAGTTTGGCACCTGCGCCAACTATCTCGAGGAAGCGATATACTCGGCACAGCTCTTTGCCGATGCCTTGGCAGAGGTGTTGGGAAAAAGGTAAAATGCTCTTCCAAAAGCCGTTGGGGATCTGACAGAAAAAGGTAAAAAATGCTTGACAATCGACAGTTTTTCGTGTAATATAACTCTGTTAGATTAGCGTACTATGCAAAAACGCTAAAAACTTTCTTGCCTGCCGGAGAATGGGCAGGCCACAAGTCCATAAGGAGGTGCAAAAAAATGCCTAAAGTAAAAGGAACCTATGAAACCATCTTTATCGCCGATCTTTCTCTCGGTGAAGAAGGCGTAGCCGCTCTGGTTGAGAAGTTTAAGGCTCTCATCGAGAAGAACGGTACTATCGCTAAGGTGGACGAGTGGGGCAAGCGTCGCTTTGCGTATCCCATCAACGACATGAACGAAGGCTACTACGTTCTGGTCGAGTTTGAGAGCGCTCCCGACTTCCCCGCTGAGCTGGATCGTATTTACCGTATAACCGAAGGCGTAATGCGTTCACTGATCATTGCGAAGTAAGGAGGAGTAACTATGCTTAACAAAGCAATCCTGATGGGTCGCTTGGTAGCAGACCCCGAACTCCGCAAGACCGCAAGTGACACTTCGGTAACTACTTTTACCCTTGCTGTCAACCGCAGCTTCTCCCGTCCCGGAGAGCAGGCTCAGACCGATTTCATCGACATCGTCGCATGGAGAGGCACTGCTGAGTTTGTTTCTAAGTGGTTCACCAAGGGCATGCAGGTTGCAGTGTCCGGCAAGATCCAGACACGCACCTGGGAAGATAAGGCAGGTCAAAAGCGCAAGAGCGTTGAAGTCGTAGCAGATGAGGTATTCTTTGCCGATTCCAAGCGCGGCGATGCTCCCGCAAGAGACACTATGCCCGAACCTTTCGATCTCGGTGCAGGAATCTCCGCATTCCCCATGCCCGATGACGATAGTGATCTTCCCTTCTAATCTAATAAGGAGGAAATTATCATGGAAAAGACCAACGAGAGACCCGAGCGTCCCCATGGCGAAATTCGCCGTCGTCGCAAGGTCTGCCAGTTCTGTGTAGATAAGGCTGATAGCATCGATTATAAGGATGCTGCAAAGCTCCGTAAGTACATCTCCGAGAGAGGCAAGATCCTCCCCCGCAGAATGACCGGTGTTTGCGCTGCTCATCAGCGCCAGCTGACCGAAGCTATCAAGCGTGCTCGTCACATCGCTCTGCTTCCCTACACCGCTGACTGATTTAAATAAAACATCAACCCCCGAAGGTATCACCTTCGGGGGTTTTGCTATGTTTATTCGAAATATTGTCGATGGTTATGCTCGAGGCTCTCCGTATTCTCTCTGCATAGCATCTATAGAAACAACCCACTGCTTGCCAAATTTGCACACGTCAACACCTTCAACCAGTTTACCGTAGGTTATAGCCTTTCGCAGGGTGCTTTCATTAAGCTTCCATAGGTCGGTTGCATCACTAAGCGCCATAAGTCCGTCAAAGGGAGTAGTAATCAAAACTCCGTTTTCCCACAGCTCATCACAGGAAAGGTCTAAGTCATCATTCCATACAACACCATATCCGCCTACATCTACCGTTATGTCGGAAAACAAATGTTGATCTTTCAGGCTTTCAAAAAGCGGTATTTTTTCAAATAATGGCTTTATATCATATATCTTTGTACATCCCTCTGCGAATTGTACGCTCAGCTTATACTCGGGCAGGGGATAAACGTTTTTTATCTTGTGAAACATATTATTCACCTTATTCCAATGGGGGAAGCTGTCTGAAATCTTGAGTTTGCCAGATATTCAAAAGCTCATCTCTGTTGATTGAAATCCACTCTCTGACTAATTCAAGAGCTTTATAGGGCAATGAGCCCTCTAATATCGCTCCGTCAGCAATGGTTATAGCGGCAACGTCATCACCATAAATTGCATGAATGTGCGGTGGGTTATGCTCCTTTTGCAAAAAGTACATTCGAATAACAATACCATAAAATCTTGATAAAACAGGCATCTGATTCACTCCTTTCATTGATATTATATCACGGTATCGTGACATTGTCAATGGGATGTGAAAAGATAATATCATTCCATAAAAGGCTAAGTAATATGATAGTTGAGAAAAATTCAGAGCACCGCCTCTCGACGGTGCTCTTAGGTCTTTCAACCTACCCTTTAAATTGGGAGTATCAAGGACAGCAGCTACACACTGTGTTTTACAACGGTGAGTACGCTTATCACTATCTCAACCCAAGCAGGGGTCGGGACTCCCTTGAACTTTGTAATGCTTTTCACGCACTACAACACCAAGCGAGCCACCTCCACTACTAGCATTAGAGCTTTCATTTAGGATCCTCCTTAGTAATTTATTTCAAGCCGTTTTGCTTGATTTTATTACGAGTAAGAATTTATGGCATAGGATCAACAACTAAACTATATTCATTCCCTTTCCCATTCGAGATATGCCAATTTTGTATCACCATTCAGAAAATCGGTAAGGACCTTTTCCATCAATGACCAATCTATAAAATCCATATGATGTACATCAAAGTATTCTTCTTGACTATCTATTGGTGCAAGCTGAATGAGGTAGTAATTATCCCCATTGTATTTTTCGAAGAAAAACGCCAATGCGAGGTTAATGTTGTTTGGGGAAATGTAATCTAAGGCGAAAAACGGCGGAGTGTTATTGTGGAATGTACGTAAATAATCTAGAGCTTCCTTTATTGTTGAGCCCTCTTCCTTTCGTTCTTCATGCCCAGTAGATCTTATGGTAACTGTGAAAGGGATTTTTTGTCCGCCAAAAGGTGTTGATTGCCATTCTTTTTCTATTGCTTTTTTTCGATTGTTAATAACGGCAATTTCCTTATTGATTTCCTCAAGCTGATTTCTTAACGGAGCCGCTTTTTGGTCAAGCCTTTTTGCTTTTTCAGCATTTTCTTTTTCAATCTGACCTCTCAAATCTGTTTCTTTTTGGGCAAGCTCTTTAATTTCTTCAGATAATCTTTTTTTATCCTTTATTGCAAATAATCCCAGCGACGCTCTGTTTTTTATTAGTTTCATTTGTTCTTCAGCAATGATTCTTATTTCCTCTTCTAATGGTGATGAGACTTTCTTTTCAGCTTCTATTTCATTGATAAATTTTTCTACTTGACACTTTTCAGACGTCAAAGCCTTTTTTCTCTTCTCTAATTCAGACTCTTCATCCTTCAGTTGCTGGGCTTCTTCGGCATGTTGTTCCCAATACAACTGTATTTTATCCTTCTCGGCTTTTTCTTTTGTCGCTAGTTCTCTTGATTGGATTTTCTTCGTGGCTTTTTCTTTCTTACTTTTGCATAAAGCTATTTCTTTTTGATGTTCTCTTTTTGCTTGATCTGTCATATATCCGGCTACGCACCAACCAACTTCATAGCCAACGGAATCAATTTTATAGTATATGAGGTCTATGAGTCGCTCGCGGAAATACACAATGTTGTCGTAGACATTACAGACTGTTTCGCAGTCTGTTTCATCGTTAAACAGCTCTTCCACATATGTTAGTAGTGCAATTAAGTCGGTGGTTTCATTCAAAAAAGTCAGCCCTGTTTCTTCCATAGGTCGGTAACTATAAGTATCAGTGGTTACCATGCTGTTCCAAGACGACCCTCTGCCCCAATTACGGCCTAAAGTATCGAAATCATCGCGATAATAGTTATATCCAACGGTGGATTTCCATGCCGAAACACAAGTCAAGTTTGCTTGTTTAATAAAGAAGTTCTCAAAACTCAACAGGTACTTTTCCTTCTCCTCAGATAATCCTAACTCGTCGAATGTAGCAGCCAGTTTATTGTAAGCATCTACATAGGCTGCAGTTGCTCTGGTATATGTAGCTTCAGAAGGCCTTTTTGCTTCAAACTCGGATAACCAAAAGATAACCTCTTCCTCAAAGCATTTTTTTAACGAAGACAATATTTCCTGCTTTTTCGTTGCTTTTTGTTCATCATTAAGTACCCTATATGAAGTCATAATGCAATTATATGCTTCCAGCATTCTCTGATTTTCCGAATTGACCTGATAATTGATCGCTTCGCCCTTTAGCTTCCACGCATCATAGTTTTTATCATCCATCGCGATTACCTGGTTGCAAAACGCTTCAGCCTGAGAATAGTTTTTCGAATCAAATGAACTGCGTGCAAGTTTTATTAAGTTTTCGAGTTGTGCAGCGTTTTGCACCTGAACATTACCTTGAACCTCAACTGTACCTTCTACCATCATCTTTTTTGCATCTTCTACAGAATACTTCATTCCGCAAGATTGACAAACAAAAACACCATCTTGTTTAATTAAATCGGTGCTCCCGCACATTTCACAAGCTAATTGTTTCATTTTATCTTCTCCTATCTATTTTTTTATATTGAGCAGAATTGTTGGCTGCTTTGCCCACATAATTAATGTTTGGAATTGTTCCTTCGTTCACCAAATTCTTAAAATAAGCACCAAATCTCAGTTTATCCCCTCTTGGTAAGTCATTCCACTCTGTTCCTTGAAATAGTTCTTTTACAAGGAAAATTGTGTTATCTGGCGTACTTTTGATACCTTCCTTTGCCTTTTGTAACCAGTGTTCATAATCCATAACGACATCCTACTTCAGTATACAACATTTCTTATTTCGCTCAGTAATAAGCGAATCAAGGGCAGTAATGATTTCCGCTTTGTTTTCTGCGGTTTTGAGTTCTTTGACTTTAGCAGTGATTTCTGCCTCAAGGTCTACAAGAACTTCGTTGCTCATCGGATCGCTAAAACGAATTTTTTCGGCAAGCTTTGTGAGTGCCACTTTGGTGTCGGAATCCGTTTCAGCGCTCGCCAACATTTCTACATCAACCTGCAACGATTTTATATAGAAAACTTTCTTTTCTACCTTTTCTTCTACACGGTTGATTTCTTCTCTGCCGGTTTCTGTTCCAATCAAGCAAATTGCTGAGATGCCAAGTATTAATGCGCACACCACAATAGCAATCCAACTTGCCGTTAAAGGTAGTGCCATAAATACTGCAAATGCGATAATCTGAATGATTAAATATGTAATCCCAACAGAGACTAACGTAATGCCAAGAAATTTGCTTTTTAGGGTTTTTGCACCTTTAAATGCAAATTTCCATATAGCAATTTGTGAAGCAAATGCAACGACGGTAAATACATAAGTAATCCAAAACAATGCTGTTTTAGCCGTTGGAACTGCAAAAGCAATTACATTAAAAAGTACAAATGCTATTGCTAATACGGCATAAGACAAACCCTTATTTTTCTTCATTTATCAACCCTCCCTTCTGTTGCCACATTTTGGGCAGAATTTGCCGGGTTTAATAAACTTAAATCCGCAGTTGCTACAAGTATCCGGTGATGACTGCGGTGCTCCGCATTCATCACAAAAAGCAGCGCCGGGTGTCAACTTGGCACCACAGCTATCGCAGAAGGCATTTCCAACTGTTTGCGACCCAACGGCAACACCTGCAAAAGCATCGTTTACTGCGCCACCAACCATACCGCCAACGGAGCCTCCGATACCGGACATAACGCCAAGACCGATACCCATATTGGTAAATTCACCAACGCCCTCATTTTGAGCGGCGTACTCAGCAACATCAAAGCCACGCTCTTGCTGATACGTATAACCTTCGGTAGCACGTTTCTGTGCCAACGCTTGCGATTCAATTATGGTCTTTTGTGCTTCTGTCTGAGCATAAATCACGTCGGTTTGTTGTTTTAACTTAGCTTCCGCAATATCTGCATACTGACGGAAGTGCAGTTCTTTGAATTTTTCATATTGTGGATCGCCTTCAGGCTTAACTATGGTAGTTACGAAAAACCGATTTAGTGTTACGCCGTATTCTTCAAAATCACCAAGCAAACGTGACTGAATGCCTTTAGAGAAAACCTCAAGACTTTCATCAATCTCAAAAATATTGATAGCACTTGCTTTCATTTCCTGTGCGATGTAGGTTTTAACCCTTGTCATAAGGAATGCACGGAAGAAAGTAGTAAGCTGATTTCTATCAAGAACACGCTCGGTGCCAACGAGTTTTACAAGCAGCTTTCGGGAATCCTCAACGCTAAGTGCCATTTCACCGGATGCACCGATTGATAACGGGAATTTATATGTTGGTTCAATATATTGAACCTTACTATCGGTTCCCCACTTGACAGCCATCTGCTCTGTTTTATTTATAAAATAAACTTCGCAGTGGAAAGGTGTTTCGCCACCGGTGGGAATGTTGATAAACTTCCTGAGAAGCGGAATGTTTTGAGTTTCAAGTGTGTGCCGTCCGGGACCGAACAAATCAAGAGCCTGACCATTCATAAAGAATATTGCTTCTTGACTTTCGTGCACGATCAACTGAGTGGTCGTGTTAAAATCCTCGCACGGATGCTTCCATATGAAGGTACTGTTGTCGCCTTCATATTTTATGATATCTGAAATTTTTGGCATAAGTGCCCACCCTTTCTACGATAATACTCAACCTATAAGTCGATAATTCCATTATAAATACGAATTTAATCATATGTCAAGGTGTAAATTCGACTTGTAATGTGTTTTTGTGACTTCCACAATTGGTTATTATAATTGTGGGAGGCGATAAAATGAAGCTTGATTATACAGAGATAGGTAAACGCATTGCGCGCCGCAGAAAAGAGCTGGGACTCAAGCAAGCGCAGGTCTGCGAAATGGCTGATATAGGTGACAAATATCTGTCCTGCATAGAGCGCGCCACATCAATTCCATCTCTCGAGGTGGTCATGCGCCTTGCCATCGCCTTGGAGACCACTCCTGATGAGTTTTTGACGGGAACTGCCCGATATGACGACGAAGAATGGAAAAGCATTGCTGAAATGCTTCGGGGGATGGACGAAAAGCAGCTAAGCCTTGCAAAAAGCTTCCTTTCGTGGCTCTCCCAACAGAAGATATAAAATATCAAAGCTGATACGGAGCTCTCCGCATCGGCTTTTTTGTATAAAGAAAGCTCGGTGCCGGTGGTTCTGAAAAGCTTTAGCTATGCGTAGTCCCGCCGTAGCGGCAAGCCTCCCTTGTGTAAAGGGAGGTGGGCAAAATCTTCGATTTTGCTCGGAGGGATTGATCTTATAGTGACAATCCGCCGTGGACACGGCTAACCGAGACGGAGTGATCGCAAAGCCTTCCTCCTTGAGGAAGGTGGCGCGGCGCAGCCGTGACGAAAGGAGTGTAGAAATTTCCCCATCGGTAATATGTGAATTATATTATTTGTTGCACCTATGAACTAAAATATGCTATAATTCGACATATACCGAAAGGAGCGTATCCAAAATGCAAAGATTTCTTCGCTCGACAGTATGCATTCTTTTATGCTTGATATTGATAATACAAAGCGCTTTTGCCGTAAACCTGTCCAAGGGTGACGAGAGTGATGAGGTTATGCGGCTTCAGTCCATGCTCAATGCCATCGTTTCAGCAGGCATAAAGGTTGGCGGCTACTATGGCTCACTTACAAAAAGCTCGGTAGAAAAATATCAGGAGCTTAAGGGACTTCCCGTTACGGGAATTTATGACGATCAGACGAGGGACGCCTTGGAAGCCGATTACAAAGCCATAGAGGTGGACCTCATTTGGCCCCTTAAAGGCACAAATACATATATCACCAGCTATTACGGGGGAAGAATACACCCCATTACCGGAAAGGCTCAGGATCACAGCGGAATCGACATAAGCGCGCCCAAGGGCGAATCGGTTCACGCCGCCGCAGAAGGAGTTCTTGAAATAGGCTGCAATACCTGCACCCATAACTACGGCAAGAATGCCGAGCAGCTTAAAAAATGCGGCTGCGGAAACGGCTACGGCAACCACGTTATAATAACTCATACCGACGGAAAACGAACCTTATATGCCCATCTCACCTCCATTTTGGTGGAGGATGGAGCCACAGTTTCTCAGGATCAGCAAATAGGAACAGTAGGTTCAACGGGCAGATCAACAGGCTATCATCTGCATTTTGAAGTGCATCTTGCAGGCACATACGAGTCAAGAGTCGATCCCTTGGAATATGTGGATGTGCCATCCTTTATCACCATAGGCGATGGCAACTATCTGCCTCAGGCGGTTGAGCGGGGAAGCGGATATTTCCTTAGCGGAAAAATATCCTCCATATACTCCATCGTCTCGGTGACTGTAAGCATATACACCCTTGACGGACAAAGCACCGGGCAGAAAAAGACCGCAAAGCCTTATAGCAGAAGCTACGATATATCCGACATAGACCCATACATTCATTTCGGCAAGCTGAAGGCGGGAAATTACATCCTAAAGATCGAAGCTTCCGACGGATCGGGTGCGGAAAGTGAGCTTGTAAGCCATCCCTTCGCAATCACCTCAAAGATCAACAACAGTCTGCTTGAAAGCTTTACAAAAATAAAGACCTACAAAGACGGCATTTTCACCGATGTAAGTGAAAATGATTGGTACAGCAACAATATTGAGCTGGTCTATGAGACGGGGCTTATGGAGGGCGTAGGCAGTAAGCTGTTTAATCCCAAGGGCAATGTCACCATTGCCGAAGCCATCACCGTGGCATCCCGTATCTATAGCTATTATCACGGTGTGGATATCAACACCAAGGGCGCTTCAATATGGTACAAGCCCTATGTGGATTTTGCATCGAAATATGGCATATATACCGCCGCAGATGCCGACCTTAACAAGCCTGCCACAAGAGCGCAGCTTGCGTATATGCTTGCTCGCGCTGTCAGCTCGGCAGACCTTCAGCAGAAAAATGATATTGCCGATGATGCCATTCCCGATATAAAAATATCCGACGAGTGTGCGCGGGAGATATACCTGCTTTACCGCGCAGGTGTGCTGACCGGTTCGGATAGCAAGGGAAGCTTTTTGCCCGATACATTTGTGGCGCGCAGCGAGGCGGCGGCAATGATAACACGAATCATTTCGCCCGAGCTGCGAATGGAAGTAACAATAAAGTAAAGGAAGTATAGATATGTTGACACTTGACAGAGCCAAAGAAATACTCAGCACCACGACTACCGAGCCCCATCTGTTTCTGCATGCAAAAAATGTAATGGTTGCAATGGGCGGCCTTGCAAAGCATTTCGGAGAAGATGCTTCTCATTGGATGGCGATAGGCTATCTGCACGATTTTGATTATGAAAAGCACCCCACCGAGCACCTTCAGCATACCGAACAGCCTCTGCGAGAGCTTGGTGTCGACGAAAGCGAGATTCGTGCTATTCTTGCTCACGGCTATGAGATCATCAATGATGTTGAGCCACAGACACTTATGGAAAGATCACTCTATACCGTCGATGAATTGACAGGTATCATTCAGGCTGCGGCAAGAATGCGTCCCGCGGGCATTACCGATATGGAGATATCAAGCTTTATGAAAAAGTTCAAGGATAAAAAGTTTGCCGCCAAGTGCAATCGCGAGCTTATCGCCAAGGGCTGCGCTATGCTTAATATGGAGGTTCGCGACGTGGCAGCCATCTGCATCGAGGCTATGAAGGAATATGCCGATGAGCTTGAGATTGGAGCAAAAGCATAAAAAACACTTGCATTTATCAAAAAACAGTATTACAATAAACTCGACAATTAAACAGCGGGGAGCTTGTGTGACAGGCTGAGAGGAAGGGATAACCTTCGACCCATGAAACCTGATTTGGATAATGCCAACGTAGGGATGCCTGAACATAGTGTATTTAACGGAAGTTACCAGATCGGTGACTTCCGTTTTTTGTCGTATCAAAAAGAAAGGAGAGCATATCCGACAGAGTCGGCGGATAGAAGGGGAGCGCCTTGTATCTTGTATTTTGCGATGGGAACCCGTGTTTCGGGGTGAGAGGAGAAAACAGATTCTCGACCGAACAAAGCATTGCGCTTTGACTAAAAAAGCAAAAGAGGTATAAAAATGAAAGGTAAACAAAACTTACTTAAATTGTTGGTGCTCGCTATGTTGGTGGCTTTAGGGGTAGTTATTTCTCCCATTCTGAGGGTGGAGGGAATGTGCCCGATGGCGCATTTTATAAACATTGTCTGCTCGGTGCTGCTGGGACCTTGGTATTCTCTGCTTTGCGCCGTGACCATCGGCATAATACGAATGATGACAATGGGAATTCCCCCGCTGGCGCTTACCGGCGCGGTATTCGGCGCTTTTTTATCAGGTGTGTTTTACAGACTGTCAAAGGGCAAGATTATCTTTGCCGTCTTGGGCGAGATAATCGGAACCGGCTTTATCGGCGCTATTGCATCCTATCCTGTAATGACATTCATTATGGGCAAGGAAGGACTTAGCTGGCTTTTCTATGTGCCGTCCTTTGTGTGCGGAACCCTTATCGGTGGAAGCCTCGCCTATGCCTTCCTGCGTAAAATGGCGGGAAGCGGAGCGCTTGTTAAAATACAGACATCCCTTGGCGCGACAGGCTATACCGACAAAACAAGCATTGCATCAAATGCCATCACCATAGCGGCATTTGGAGTTGTGCTGTTTGTGGTCATAAAGGTGCTTGCCGATATGTTCACCCTCAAGGGTGCAGTTTGGAATTATGGTGCATATTTCGCCTTGGGCGCACTTATTGCCGCGGCGGCAATATATTTTGTTATCGGCAAGATAAAGGAGGCAAAAAAGAATGAATGACATACTTTCCCGCTTAAGGGAAAACAGACCGCTGATACATTGCATAGTGGGACCCGTGGCATCAAACTTCTGTGCTAACGGGGCATTGGCGATCGGTGCGCGACCAATTATGGCGGAGCATCCCTTGGAAAGCGCCGAGATCACCGCATCAGCCAACGGACTTTTGCTGAATATGAGCGGACTGACAGACGGGAAAATGCAGGCTATGACGGCATCTGCCCAAATTGCCGCAGAAAGATCCATTCCGATGGTCATAGATGCGGTAGGGGTGGCTTGCTCGGGTCTGCGTAAGAGATTTGTGCTAAAGCTTATGGATAAAGCTCCTCCCGCCGTGCTTAAGGGCAATTATTCGGAGATCTATGCCTTATACGATGGGCAGTACAGCTCATCGGGTGTGGACAGTGATAAAAGCATAGATGAAAAAAGTGTCCAAAAAGCCGCAGTGGCGCTGGCGAAAGGATACAAAACGACGGTGCTTGCCAGCGGAAAGACCGACATTATCACCGACGGCAGCAGGGTGCTAAAGATAAAAAACGGAGTAGCTCAATTGGGCAGTATAACCGCAACGGGCTGTCTCTTGGGCACTGTGTGTGCCTGCCTTGCCTCCGCAGAAAAGCCTCTGCTTGCCGCACAGTATGCTTGTGCCCTTTTAGGCATTTGCGGAGAAAAGGCAGAAACACCCAAAGGCTCGGGCAGCTTTATGTGCGGTCTGCTTGATGCACTTTCACATATCAGCGATACAGACATAGTTGAAAATATAAAAATGGAGGAAGACTATTTTGAAAAAGCTTGATACAACACTTTATTTTATTACCGACAGTACGGGACTTGAGCGAGAAGATTTTCTTCGCATAACCGAAGCGGCGCTTTCGGGCGGTGCGACTATGGTGCAGATCAGAGAGAAAAACAAAACCACCCGTGAGTATATTGAGCTTGCCGCCGATGTTCACAAGCTTACTCAAAAGTATAATGTGCCTCTTATTATTGATGACAGAATTGATGTTGCATTGGCTATAGGCGCAGAGGGGGTACATTTGGGCCAGACCGATATGCCCATAGATATTGCGCGAAGCATATTGGGCAACGGCGTTATAATCGGCGCTACCACCAAGACGGTGGAGCAGGCAAAAGAGGCTCAGGCAAAGGGCGCCGACTATCTTGGTGTAGGCGCAATATATCCCACCACAACAAAGGTGCAGACAGTGCTGACCCCCGTTTCTACCCTTAAGGATATATGCAAGGCGGTAGATATTCCCGTAAACGCCATAGGGGGACTGAATAAGGACAATGTGTATGTGCTTGAAAATACGGGAATTTCGGGTCTTTGCGTGGTTTCGGCAATTATGAAAGCACAGGATCCAAAGAAAGAAACACAGACATTATTAAAGCTTGCAAAGGAACTTAAAAAATGATTAAAGGTGCAATTTTTGACCTTGACGGCACACTTTTAGACTCTATGAGTATATGGGACAGCGTGGGTGTGGATTATTTGTTGTCAAAGGGCTATACACCAAAAGAAGGACTAAAAGATAACTTCAAAAATATGAGTATGATTCAGGCGGGCGAATACTTGAAAAGTGAATACTCCATCTCCCTTTCTGCTCAGGAGATAGTGGATGGAGTAAACGCTATGACGGAGGATTTCTATATTAACCGCGTTCAGCTTAAAGAGGGCGCAAAAGAATTGTTGGAATATCTCAACGCAAGGGGAGTAAAGATGTGTGTCGCCACCGCCACCGATGGATATTTGGTGGAAGCGGCACTTGAGCGGTGTGGTATAAGGGGGTATTTTTTAAAGATATTTACCTGCACCGATGTGGGTCACGGCAAGGATGAGCCTGTCATATTCAGAAAAGCTATGGAGTTTTTGGGTACGGACAGAAGCAACACCGCAGTGTTTGAAGACGCACTTTATGCCATAAAGACTGCGAAAAAAGAAGGCATTCCCGTTGTTGCGATATTTGATGCTTATGAGCAAAATCAGGAGCAGGTGAAAGCACTTGCGGACATTTATCTGCAAAAGATATCCGTTTCTGATGAGCTTGTGGAGTTTGTTGGGAATCTTTGATTCCGAACTTCAGCGGCAAATTGGGGGCACCACCTTTTGTCGCTATAGAAAACGATGCTGAAAAAAGAAAGGAGTATTTTTATGAAAATGAAAACAGCATTGACCATTGCAGGAAGCGACTGCAGCGGAGGCGCCGGTATTCAGGCAGACCTGAAAACAATGACTATGAACGGAGTCTATGGGATGTCTGCGATAACGGCACTGACGGCACAAAACACCATCGGCGTAAGGGCGATACAGGAGACCACACCCGACTTTTTGGCACAGCAATTAGATGCCGTATTTGAGGATATTTATCCCGATGCGGTCAAGATAGGTATGGTCTCTTCAAGTGAGCTGATAAATGTGATAGCAGACAGGCTCCTATGCCATAAAGCGCGGAATATCGTCGTTGACCCCGTTATGGTTGCCACCAGCGGCTCGCGGCTTATGCAGACCGAGGCAGTGGCAGCACTGAAAAAAAGATTGTTGACCTTGTCAACTATTGCAACACCCAATATTCCCGAAGCAGAAGCACTTAGCGGAGCTGACATCAAAAATGCCGAGGATATGCAAAAAGCGGCAAAAATAATAGGGGATAGCTGCAATTGCGCGGTGCTGCTTAAGGGCGGGCATAGCATAAACGACGCAAACGATCTTCTATATTCCGATGGGGATTTTCGTTGGTTTGAGGGAAAGCGCATAGATAATCCCAACACCCACGGCACGGGCTGTACCCTTTCAAGCGCTATTGCCGCAAATCTTGCCAAAGGATATGACCTTGCCGAGTCGGTGCAGAGAGCTAAGGACTATATTTCGGGCGCACTGTCAGCCCAGCTTGATTTAGGCAAGGGAAGAGGCCCGCTTATGCACAATTTTGATCTTTCGGGCGAGTTTTCAAAGGAGGCATAAAAATGGAAGAAAAACGCACCTCCGTCTTTGAAAACGGACTTATTTGGTTTGGCGCGGCGGTCTCCATTGCGGAAATTATGACCGGCACATATTTTGCTCCATTAGGCTTTACCAAAGGCATACTTGCCATTTTGGTGGGTCATATTATAGGATGTGTTATGCTTTTCCTTGCGGGAGTTATCGGCGGCAAGGCTCGCAAGAGTGCTATGGAAACCGCCAAAATGAGCTTTGGAAGCAAAGGCGCTTTGCTTTTTTCGGTGCTGAACATCATTCAGCTTGTGGGTTGGACGGCTATCATGATCTATGATGGTGCATTGGCGGTAAACGGCATCTTTAGCATTGGTAGCTGGGTATGGTGTGCCGTGATAGGCGTCCTTATCGTAATATGGATATTGATAGGCATTAAAAATCTCGGCAAAGTAAACACTGTTGCAATGGCGGCATTGTTTGCACTTACTGTCATTTTAAGCTTTTTCATTTTCGGCAAGGAAAAGATGGGAAATATCGGCGGCGAATATATGACCTTCGGCGCTGCTGTGGAGCTTTCTGTTGCAATGCCCTTGTCTTGGCTGCCGCTGATAAGCGACTATACGCGTGATGCGGAAAAGCCCGTAAAAGCCACTGCGGTCAGTGCGATCATATACGGCATTACAAGCTGCTGGATGTATTTGATAGGTATGGGCGCCGCGATCTTCACCGCCGAGTCGGATATTGCACAGATAATGGTAAAGGCGGGGCTTGGTATCGGCGGCCTCTTGATCGTGGTGTTTTCCACTGTTACCACTACCTTCCTTGATGCGTATTCTGCGGGTGTGTCCAGCGAGTCGATATTTACAAAGCTCAACGGGAAATGGGTTGCGATCATAGTGACAGTGATAGGCACTGTGGGCGCAATTTTCCTGCCCCTTACCGATATTACGGATTTTTTGTACTTTATCGGGTCGGTTTTCGCGCCGATGATAGCTATACAGATTGCAGAATTTTTCATTCTGAAGAAGGATCGACAGAAAAATGCCTTCTGTATTCAAAATCTGATTATTTGGCTGATAGGATTTGTTTCTTACAGATTGCTGATGCGAGTCGACATTATTGTGGGTAATACTTTACCCGATATGCTGATAACCATTGCACTCTGTGTAGTAGTCAGCAAGATAAGAGATAAAATCAAAAAATGAGTTGGTGAGTATGAAAAGATGCGTGATAGTCGGCGGTGCCGACATAAATAATTATGAATATATCAAGGATTGCCTTGGTGATGAGGACTATATCATATTCTGCGACAGCGGTCTTAAGCATATGGAAGGACTTGGAGTAGGACCGAGCCTTATAGTAGGGGATTTTGACTCCTTTGAGGATCCCCGTCTTGATGTTGAGACCATTGTGCTTCCTTGCGAAAAGGATGATACCGATACTGTGTACGGAGTTCGTGAGGGTATAAAGCGTGGGTTTGATGATTTTTTGATAATCGGAGCGGTTGGCGCAAGGCTTGACCACACCTTGGGAAATCTGTATATATTATCTATGCTTCAGTCTTTTGGTAAAAGGGGAAGGATAATTGACGATTATTCCGAAATGGAATTGGTCACCGCCTCTCCCGCTATGGTGGATGATTCGTTTTCATTCTTTTCCCTTGTCAATATAACCGGAAAGGCAAAGGGAGTCACCATAAAAAACGCAAAATATCCCTTGGAAAATGCGGAGATAACCTGCAGCTATCAGTATGGCATCAGCAATGAGGTGCTTGTCGGTAAAACGGCAGAGATAAGCGTCAAAGACGGCGCACTATTACTTATAAAGGTGTTTTAATAAGAGCATCCGAGCTACTCTATGTGACTCGGATGCTTTTTCATTTTGGCAAGATTTTACATTAAGTTCATTATACTTTATATATAAGTGTGGTATAATTGATGTATTATGAGTCTAAAAAGGAGGAGTAGGCTTGATAAAAAAGCTTTTAGCCAGCGTGCGCGAATATAAAAAGCCGTCCATACTTGCCCCAATATATATTTCCCTTGAGGTTGTAATGGAAGTCGTCATTCCTTTGCTTATGGCAAAGCTTATAGATAACGGCCTCGAGAAGGGCGATCTGAGTTATGTTTTTATAGTTGGCGGAATACTTGTGCTCTGCACTGTTATTTCACTGCTTTTTGGTGTCCTTTCGGGAAGCTGTGCCGCAGAAGCCTCCGCAGGCTTTGCCAAAAATTTACGCCACGATATGTTTAAAAAGGTACAGACCTTCTCTTTTTCAAATATAGATAAGTTTTCAACTGCAGGCTTGGTGACCCGTCTTACCACTGATACTACCAATCTGCAAAATGCCTATCAAATGATAATCCGCACCGCAGTGCGTAGTCCCTTTATGCTGATATTTTCCCTTGCTATGGCATTCTCCATCAACGGAAAGTTAGCTTGGGTATTCCTTGGAGCTGTGCCCATCTTAGGCATTGGACTGTGGATAATTATGAGCAAGGCACATCCCACCTTTAAGCGGGTTTTTAAGACCTATGACCGCCTAAACCGCGTTGTGCAAGAAAACCTGCGCGGTGTCAGGGTGGTAAAAGCCTATGTCCGCGGCGAACACGAAAAAGAAAAGTTTGAGACAGTATCTCAAAGCATATACGAGGATTTCAGCTATGCCGAAAAGGTGCTGGCATTCAATCAGCCCATAATGCAGTTCTGTATGTATGCGGGGATGCTGCTTATTTCCTGGCTTGGTGCGCTGCTTATCGTTGACGGCGATATGAAGACGGGCGAGCTGATGAGCCTGCTTTCCTATGCGGGACAGATACTTATGAGCCTTATGATGCTGTCCATGATCTTTGTTATGATAACTATGTCCCGCGCTTCTGCCGAGCGTATAGTTGAGGTGCTTGACGAGCAGAGCGAAATAACTAACCCGGAGGATCCTGTCGATACAGTCAAGGATGGATCTATAGTCTTTGAAAATGTCTCCTTCAGCTATAGCGGAAAGGGTGGCAGATTGGCACTTAAGGATGCAAGCATACGAATTGAATCGGGAATGACCGTGGGTATATTAGGCGGTACGGGTAGCGCAAAATCTACTTTTGCACAGCTTGTGCCCCGTCTTTATGATGCAACAGAGGGAAGAGTGCTTGTGGGCGGTGTGGATGTCCGCGATTACGACCTTGACACACTCCGTGACAATGTTGCAATGGTGTTGCAGAAAAACGTACTTTTCTCAGGAACCATCAAGGACAATCTCCGTTGGGGCAACAAATATGCCACCGATGAGCAGATGGAGCACGCTTGCAAGCTTGCTCAGGCAGACGGGTTTATAAAAAGCTTTCCCGACGGCTATGACACTTATATCGAACAGGGAGGCACCAATGTTTCAGGTGGACAAAAGCAGCGCCTTTGCATTGCCCGTGCCTTGCTGAAAAATCCCAAGATACTTATCCTTGACGATTCCACAAGCGCGGTGGATACGGCGACCGACGGACTTATCCGCAAGGCTTTTGCCGAATATCTGCCCGATACTACCAAGCTGATTATTGCTCAGCGCGTTTCAAGCGTAGAGAATGCAGATCTTATC
Source organism: Clostridia bacterium (assembly GCA_017408485.1). Lineage (GTDB taxonomy): Bacteria > Bacillota > Clostridia > Oscillospirales > Butyricicoccaceae > RGIG3513. The sequence goes on from JAFQUM010000014.1 coordinate 190,036, forward strand.
ATTGTTATGGATAAGGGACGCATCTCCGCATCGGGTACTCACGAGCAATTGCTTGAAACAAGCGAGATATACAGAGAGGTATATGAGACACAGACGAAGGGAGGCGACGATAATGGCGCAGCCTAATCCTCCCCGCGGTCCTATGCGTGGCGGTCCTGCCAATTTGGGCAGACCTATGCAAAAGCCTAAGTCTGTAAAAAATACTATAGCCCGCCTTATGTCATATATAACAGGCGCGCACAGAGCAAGACTTATTGCAGTGCTTGTATTCATAATTATCAATGCCTTAGTGGGTGTTGTGGGCTCTGTATTTATTGAGACTCTCATTGATGATTACATCAAGCCGCTGCTTAAAATGGAGAACCCCGTATTTTCGGGACTTATAAAAGCCATCGTCATTATGGGTTGCATTTATGCCTTGGGCATTATTGCAAGCTACCTGCAAGCTCGCCTTATGGTATCTGTTTCACAAGGGGTGCTTAAGCAGGTCCGCGACGAAATGTTCGGGAAAATGCAGACCCTGCCCATCAAGTATTTTGATACACATACCTATGGCGATATTATGAGCCGTTACACCAATGACACGGGCGCACTGCGGCAGATGATAACCCAAAGCCTGCCCAATGTGGTGTCGTCCATCATTTCGGTGGTTGCGGTGTTTGTTGCAATGATCGTCAAGAGCCGTTGGCTGACCCTGATAGTTATTGTAACCATATTCTTTATGATGATGATCTCCGCCAAGGTGGGCGGCAGATCGGGTAAATACTTTGCCGCACAGCAAAAATCCATCGGTGAGGTCAACGGATATATCGAAGAGCTTATCAACGGACAAAAGGTTGTAAAAGTATTTTGTAGGGAAGATATGGTGCAGGCAGAAATGGATGAACGCAACGACCGCCTTTGCAAAAATGCAACCGAGGCGAACCGCTTTGCAAATATCCTGATGCCTATGATGAATAACTTAGGGCATCTTCAGTATGTACTGCTTGCTTGTGCAGGTGCGGTGCTTGCGGTCAATGGGATAGAGGGCCTTACCCTGGGTGCTATAGCGGCGTTTTTGCAGCTCAGCCGTGGTTTTACCCGCCCTGTTACTCAGATATCACAGCAGATAAACTCGGTGGTTATGGCACTTGCGGGCGCAGAACGCATATTTGACCTGATGGATGTCCCGCCCGAAGAGGATAACGGTACAGTTACCCTTGAAAAGAAGGGTAATGGCTGGGTGTGGAATACTCCCGACGGAGAAGTGCCCCTTCGCGGCGATGTCCGTATGAATAATGTTGACTTCGGTTATACCGAGGAAAAAACAGTCCTCCACGATATCACCCTATATGCCGAGCCCGGTCAAAAGGTCGCCTTTGTAGGCGCTACGGGCGCGGGCAAGACCACCATCACAAACCTGATAAACCGCTTTTATGATATATCCGAGGGCGAGATACTTTATGACGGGATCAATGTCAAGGATATCAAAAAAGCCGATCTGCGCAGATCACTCGGCACAGTTTTGCAGGATGTCAATCTGTTCACAGGCACAGTTATGGAAAACATCCGTTATGGCAAGCTTGATGCCACCGATGAGGAGGTCTATGCCGCCGCAAAGCTTGTAGGCGCTGATGATTTTATTGAGCATCTGCCCAACGGCTATGACACAGTGCTTGAGGGTGACGGCTCGGGACTTTCCCAAGGTCAAAGACAGCTTATTTCCATTGCCCGCGCTGCGGTTGCCGACCCTCCCGTTATGGTGCTTGACGAGGCGACCTCCAGCATAGATACCCGAACAGAAGCTCTTGTTCAGCGGGGCATGGATATGCTGATGCATGGCAGGACGGTATTTGTAATTGCCCACAGACTGTCCACCGTGCGCAATTCCGATGTTATTATGGTTTTGGAAAACGGAAGAATTATCGAACGCGGTGATCACAATAAGCTCATTGAAGAAAAGGGCAAGTACTATGAGCTTTACACCGGAGCATATGAATTGGAGTAAAATATGAAAAAAGGCACAATCAAAAACGCAATCGGCGGACTTTTCCGCGGCCGCTACGGAGCGGATCAGTACGGAAGATTTCTTCTTATTTTTGCACTGATCATTATGGTGATCGGTATGATCACCAATAACGTTGCAGGCACCATTCTTATGGGTATCGCTACGGGACTTATCATCTATGCATATGTGCGTATGATGTCCAAAAAGCCACAAAAACGTCGCGAAGAAAACAGAGTATATCTCTATCGTCGCAACAGTGTTTTGGCATTTTTCAAGATAACCTGGCGTAAGCTTAAGGAGGGCAGGAGCTATAAGTTCTTCAAATGCCCCAAGTGTGCCATAGTTGTCCGCATTCCAAAGGGCGCGGGAACGGTTCAGATAACCTGCCCCAAGTGCGGCGAGAAGTTTATTAAAAAGGCATAATGTTCGGATATATTTTAGCCAACCGCGATGCATTGCCGGAGGATAGGCAAAAGCGGTATAAGAGCCTTTATTGCGGACTTTGTCAGCAGCTTCATCATTCATACGGAAATGTGGCAAGAATGACCCTGACCTATGATATGGTCTTTCTCATTCTGCTGATAGGCGGATTGTATGAGCCGCAGGAGAGTGAACGCTCGGCTGCTTGTATGGTGCACCCTTTCAAAAAGCAGAATAGGATAGTCACATCAGCAACCGAATATGTCGCAGATATGAGCGTTATTTTGACCTATGAAAAGCTACTTGATGACCGCGCCGACGAAAACAGCCTGAAGTCAAGAATAGGTATCGACCTTCTCGACAAGGCTTATGAAAAGGCGCGATCTCGTCAGGAGGATAAGGCGGCATGCATACGCGAATATCTCAAGCAGCTTTATCGGTCAGAAAAAAGCCGCGGCGGCATTGACGAGGGTGCAAATCTCTTCGGCAAGGTAATGGGCGTGGTCTTTGATTACGGCGATGATATGTGGAGAGGTCATCTCTCCGCATTGGGAGAGGCATTGGGTAGGTTCATTTATGTCCTTGATGCATACGCAGACTTTGAAAAGGACAAGAAAAAGGGAAGATACAATCCCTTAGAAAGCAATAGGGATGAAAGCATCCTCCGCGTATTGATGGGCGAGGTAGCTCAGCTTTATGATATATTGCCAATCGTTCAGGATGCTGATATAATTGAGAATATTATCTATTCAGGCGTTTGGGTGAGATATAATATGGAGAAAAGGAGGGATGAAAAATGACCGATCCCTATAAGGTTTTAGGACTTGAGCAGGGAGCAACCGACGAGCAGGTCAAAAAAGCATATAGAACGCTGGCAAAAAAATATCATCCCGACCTGAATCCCGGTGATAAAGCCGCAGAGCAAAAGATGAAAGAGATAAATGATGCATACGACCGTATCAAAAGCGGAAATGTATCGGGCAATAATACAAACGGTCAATATAACAACGGCGGCTATCAGTACGGGGGATATACCTCATACGGCGGCTTTGGTAACGGCGGATATTATTATTACCGAACGAGCAATGATCAGCGGAAGTTTGATTCAAATGAGCTTAACGCGGCACATAATTATATCCGCGCCAGACATTTCAGAGAGGCGCTTAATGCGCTTTCGGGCATTTCAAACCGCGATGGGGCTTGGTATTATCTCAGCGCCCTTGCCAACTCGGGATTGGGCAATCGCGTGACCGCATTGGAGCATGCAAAAAAAGCAGTGGAGCTTGACCCATCCAATGATGAATATGTAAACCTTGCCGACCAATTGGAATACGGCGGAAGAGCCTATAGCGAAAACAGCGCCCGTTATGCCCAAGGCGGCGGAATCAGCTGCGGAAGTATGTGCCTCGGCTATATTTGTTTGAGATTATTCTGCTGCTGAATATAAAAAATAGACCCGTTTGGAATATCCAAACGGGCATTTTTATTTATTATGCTTGATCTTAAATATCTCCTCGGTGGCAAGGGATAGCTTGGTTACTACATTCGGCTTGGTGGGGTAGCAATAAAAGCTGTCCTTTTCGGTTGAGATATCTATGCAGTCAAAGGGCTTGACATAGCAATAGTCATACTCAATATGAACGCCGTACATCTCACTTGCGGCGCGGCGTATGCGGTATGGCTCTCCGTTGTAAAAGCCTTCAAGCAAATATCCGTTCTGGCTGTCGTGGGTAAGCTTGCCCTTACCCAAAGCCTCAAACTTCATACATCGGGGTAGGGAATATACCTCCACCTCGTCGGAGAATGAGTAAGTGCCATCCTCGATCTGCTTGCGTACCTCGGCGCGTTGCCACTCATACCAAGAGGGAATATGTGCAAACTCTGTCTCGCCATCGTTGGCTTTAAGCTCGCCGTTTTCAAGCAAGGTCCAACGCTTGCCGCACTGGGTGCAGAAAAGCTCGGTGCCCTCACTTGCCATTTTGCTTTCGGTCTTGCAGTGTGGGCACTGATAAAGCACCTTGTGCAATCCTTCTGCGCGGTAAGACTCGGTGATGAGGATGTTATTTTCCTTTTGGTACTTGTATTCATCGTACTGCATAGCCTGTCTGATGGCGGCATTTATCTCATCAGCGGTCATTTTCTGCACATCCTCGGCAGAAAGTATCTGCGTCATTGTGGTGTGCAGTGGCACCTTGCGAGTCTTGCGGTAATTCCAAAATGGGGTATGCAGATAGTTTCCGTGATGTAGCATTACTACAACGGGCACCTTGTTCATCTTTATCAGCTTGCCCAATGAGTCGGGAAGTATAGCCGTTGTGCCGATGGGGGAGTATCGTGCCTCGGGATACATACACAAAATGTCGCCCTTTTGCAGTACTCGACGGATGGACTTGATCAGGTGCAGGTCGTTTGTGAACTTACGCTTGCAGATACAGCCAAGCAGCTCCATCAGCCAAGGGCGGCGGTAATAGCCGTCTACCGTGGCAACATTGTTTACGCGGTGGGGAAATGTTGCCATTGCCGAAAGCTGAAAATCCACAAAATACATGTGATTGCTCAGCAAAATATAGGGCGGCTTTAATCCCTCCATATTTATCTTCTCTATTTTATAAGGAACACGGGGCATCATTATCTTGCTGACCAAAGCAAGCAGTCCCGTCATTATCAGCGGTTGACGAATTGGGTATTTTGCCGTCTTGTAATACCTCTTGTTTTTGTAATTAACATCGATATTCTGCATTTTTATCACCCACAAATACGTATAGGGATATTATACAGATTAAAATAGCTATCGTCAACACTTTGGTAAAAAGTGTTGACGATAGCTTGCGTTATCAGATGATTTAATTATATACCTGCGTTGCCATCAATGTCCGTTGATATTTACTGTATCGTCGCAAAGCTTTGAGAATACAATTTTTTGTCCTGTATAAAGACTGTAATACCCCGAAAGCAAAAAGCTCATAAATGCGGCAAGAACGTAGAATATGAGCCCTTCTGCCCCAAACAGCTCAAGGCAAAGTAATACGGTCGCCAACGGACAGTTGGTTACGCCGCAGAACATTGCAGCTATGCCCAATGCCGCACTGAAGGGAACGGGCAGACCGACAAGGTAGCCTATTGAACTGCCCAAGGTCGCTCCGATAAATAAAGTCGGTACGATCTCGCCACCCTTATAGCCTGACGCAATGGTTATGGCGGTGAAGACGATCTTGAGCAAAAAAGCTTCGTGAATTACAGTGCCGTTATGAAAAATACCTTCAATGATATGTATTCCACCGCCGTTGTAGGTATCGTTTCCCACCAAAAGGGAAAGGCAAATGATTATTGCTCCTCCTATTACAGCGCGCAGATAGGGATTCTTGATCTTTGAAAAAATATGCTCTGCGCCGTGCATCGCTTTGCAAAAGACTATGCTTACAACAGCAGCAACGGCTGCTACCGCCGCTACACGCAGCACCATCACAATATCTACGTCGGGAACGAGATCTACAGTAAAGTGTTCACCCTTTATTCCAAAAGCCTTGGAGACAAAATATGCCGATAGGGAGGAAACAAGGCATGGGTACAGTCCCGAGGTGTAGATATAGCCTACACTGACCACCTCTACGGCAAAGACTGCGGCACAAAGTGGAGTTCCAAACACGGCGGAAAACAGCGCGCTCATTCCTGTCATAACCAAAATATGACGGCTTTTTTCGCCCATTCTGAACAGTTTTCCCAATCCGGACGCAATGCTTCCGCCAAGCTGCAGAGCCGCACCCTCTCTGCCTGCAGATCCGCCAAGGAGATGGGTTATGCAAGAGCCTGCAAATATAGCGGGAGTCAAAAGCAAGGGCACATTTTTGCCCGAACGTACACTTTCAAAAACGCGATTTGTTCCCAGACCCTCAACATTGCACAATGCGTATATGCCGACTATCACCACTCCGCCTAACGGAAGAAGGTATAAAAGCCATCCGTTTAACTGCCTGAGCTCGGTCACCGCAGTAATCGCTTTGAAAAATAACGCGCCAACCGTACCGCCGATGATGCCCATAAGGCAAGCAAGGAAGGTCCATTTAGTAAATGTAACCAGATAGAGTGCAATTGTCTTTAGATCGCTCAAATAATCGGAACAGTTTTTTTTCACAACCCGTACCGCCTTTCCGGTGAACAAAGCACCTTTTCTCTTTTTTTCATTTGAATAATATATCATAATTTTGCTATCAATACAAACAAAACTTGAAAATAATATACCAAGTTGAGCAAAGAAAAAACAAAAGCTCCGCCGTTATCCAACGACGGAGCATTTGTTATTTAAGAAAATCTTTAACCTTGTCAAAAAAGCCTTTTTTCTCTTTATACTGGCTGTCGCCGCAGGCTTTTTCAAACTCACGAAGCATTTCTTTTTGCTTCTTGTTGAGGTTTTGTGGTGTTTCGACGATTATGTTTACATACATATCGCCCTTGCCCCAGCCGTTGACCGACTTGATGCCCTGACCCTTAAGACGGACTATTCTGCCCGTCTGTGTGCCTTCGGGAAGATCAAACTTGAACTTGCCCTCCAGCGTGGGGATGATTATCTCATCGCCCAATGCTGCCTGAACAAAGGAGATGGGCATATCAATGATAACATCATTGCCGTCACGCCTGAAGACTTTGTGGGGCTTGATGGAAACGGTCACATAAACATCGCCCGCATTACCACCGCGGAGACCGCTATTGCCTTCGCCGCGAACAGAAATAGTCTGTCCGTTGTCGATGCCTGCGGGGATCTTGACCTTCAGCTTGCGGCTCTTGCGTACCGTGCCGTTGCCGTTACACTTATCGCAGGGCTCCTTGATGATCTTTCCGGTACCTCCGCAGTTGCGGCAGGGGGCGGTTGACTGAAATACACCAAACGCCGTGCGCTGCTGTGTGCGAACCTGACCTGAGCCCTTACAGTGGGGGCAGGTCTCAGCGCTTGTGCCCTTTTTAGCTCCCGAGCCGTTACAGTCGGGACAGCTTTCCGTGCGGGTAACGGTTATCTCTTTTTCACAGCCAAAAGCCGCCTCTTCAAAGGTCAGCTGAATATTCATATTTATATTGGAGCCGCGGACAGGTCCTGTACTGCGGGCAGAGCCGCCACCGCCGAAGCCGCCAAACATACTGCCGAAAATATCGCCGAGATCCATTCCGAAATCGCCGAAGCCGCCAAAGCCGCCGAAACCGCCCGCGCCGCCTGCGCCTGCGCCATAGTTAGGGTCGATTCCCGCCCAGCCGTATTGGTCGTAACGGCTCTTCTTTTCCTTGTCGGAAAGGACTTCATATGCGGCGTTCACCTCTTTCATCTTTGCCTCAGCGGTCTTGTCACCGGGGTTTAAGTCGGGGTGATACTTTTTAGCCAGCTTTCTATATGCTTTTTTTATCTCTTCATCGGAGGCGCCTTTTTGTATTTCAAGCACCTCATAAAGATCGCGCCGCTCTTCACTCATAAGTATTCTCCTAAAACGCAACGCATGGGCGGAGAATTACCCCGCCCTGCGTATAAAGTTATCAGTTATTGCCTTCGTCGTCGACCTTCTGATAGTCAGCGTCGTAAACGTTGTTATCGGGCTGTGCCTGAGCTCCTTCGGGGTTAGCCTGAGCGTAGAGCTTCTCTGCGATAGCGTAAAAACGCTTGGTCAGCTCTTCGGAATCAGCCTTGATAGCCTCGACATCTTCACCCTTAAGGGTCTCTTTCAGCTTTTCAAGCTGCTCCTTAACGGGTGCCTTTTCCTCTTCGGTTACCTTGCCTTCAAGCTCGGTGAGGGACTTTTCGGTCTGATATACCAAGGACTCAGCCTGATTGCGGGTGTCGATCGCTTCTTTCTTCTTCTTGTCCTCTTCGGCAAACTGCTCAGCATCGCGAACAGCCTTGTCGATGTCTTCCTTAGAAAGGTTGGAGGAAGAGGTGATTGTGATCTTCTGCTCCTTGCCGGTGCCAAGATCCTTTGCGGAAACATTAACGATACCGTTGGAGTCTATATCAAAGCTGACCTCGATCTGGGGAACACCGCGGGGTGCTGCGGGAATGCCGTCAAGGTGGAATCTGCCCAGAGTCTTGTTGCCTGCTGCCATATCACGCTCGCCCTGAAGGACATGGATCTCAACAGAGGGCTGATTGTCTGCAGCGGTGGAGAAGATCTGCTTCTTGTTTACGGGGATGGTGGTGTTGCGCTCAATGATTCTTGTGCAAACGCCGCCCAGAGTCTCAATGCCGAGGGAAAGGGGAGTTACGTCAAGGAGCAGAAGGTCCTTGACCTCGCCGCCCAGAACGCCTGCCTGAATTGCAGCACCTATAGCAACGCACTCGTCGGGGTTGATGCCCTTGAAGGGTTCTTTTCCGATAATGCCCTTAACTGCTTCCTGAACAGCGGGGATACGGCTTGAACCGCCGACCAGCAGGATCTTGCTTATCTCGCTCTTTTCAAGACCGCTGTCGCTCATAGCCTGACGGACGGGACCCATGGTAGCTTCTACCAGGTCACGGGTAAGCTCGTCAAACTTAGCTCTTGTAAGGGTAAGGTCAAGGTGCTTGGAGCCGTTTGCATCTGCATAGATGTAGGGCAGATTGATATTGGAGCTCATAACACCGGAAAGCTCGATCTTTGCCTTTTCAGCAGCCTCGCGCAGACGCTGCATAGCCATACGGTCGCCGCTAAGGTCGATGCCCTGATCCTTCTTAAACTCAGCAAGCATCCACTTTACGATACGATCGTCAAAGTCGTCACCGCCGAGACGGTTGTTACCTGCGGTTGCAAGAACCTCAATGGTACCGTCACCAATGGACAGAATGGATACGTCGAATGTGCCGCCGCCAAGGTCATAGACCATGATCTTCTGCTCATTTTCCTTATCCATACCATAAGCGAGAGCTGCTGCGGTGGGCTCGTTGATTATACGCAGAACTTCAAGACCTGCGATCTTACCTGCATCCTTGGTTGCCTGACGCTGTGCGTCGGTGAAGTATGCAGGAACTGTGATAACAGCCTGAGAGATCTTTGTGCCAAGATATGCCTCTGCGTCGATCTTCAACTTCTGAAGGATCATTGCGGAGATCTCCTGAGGGGAATAGGTCTTATCGTCGATATGGGTCTTGTGATCGGTACCCATTTCTCTCTTGATGGAGCTGATAGTTCTTGTGGGGTTGGTTACAGCCTGTCTCTTAGCAACCTGACCGACCATACGCTCGCCGGTCTTGGAAAATGCTACGACAGAAGGGGTGGTACGTGCGCCTTCGGCGTTTGCAATAACGACGGGCTCGCCGCCTTCGATAACGCTGACGCAAGAATTGGTTGTACCAAGGTCGATACCAATAATTTTAGACATGATTTTTCCTCCGTTTATTATAAATATTTTTTATTTTCAGTTTGCTACCTTGACCACTGCGGGTCTTAAAAGTCTGTCATCGACGGTATATCCGTCCATAAGCACCTCAGCTATGACATTTTCGCCCAAGGTCTCGTCATCTACGTGAAGCACTGCGTTGTGGAAATTGGGGTCAAAGCTGTCGCCCACCTTTGCACAGGATTTGACGTGAAGCTTTTCAAGCAGCTCAAGTGCCTGCTTGTGCATCATCTTGACACCCTCATCGGCATCGGGCTGTGAAGCGCCCCGTCCCAGATTGTCAAGCAGGGGAAGGAAGGCATTGATCGCACTTGCCTTGCCGTCACCGAAGGCGCTTTCGCGCTCGCGGGTAGTACGCTTTCTGAAGTTATCATACTCGGCAAGCACTCTCTTATATCGATCGTCAAGCTCCGCGAGCTGAGCGCTGAGCTTTTCTATCTCGGCTGACTTTTTGTCCTTTTTGCTTTCCTTTTTGTTTTCTTTTTTAACCTCGTCGGACTTTACTTCGGTTTCGGGAGCAGCGGTTGCTTGCTCCTCATTCATTTGCTTTTCATTATCTGTGTTCATCATTTTCTCCTATGTCTGTCGGGTGTGAGCCTAACTGTCTGACCGCTTGCTTAAAGGCGGTAAGGTGGGCGCATGCCCGATGGTAATCCATTCGCGTGGGGGCGACTATTCCTATTATTCCCTTTGTATGACTGTCTATGTCGTAGGTAGTGAAAACAAAGCTTGCATCCTTTGCTCTGGGGTCGCCCAGCTCTGAGCCTATCTTGATGCCGATGGGTTCGTCGCCTGCTTCGTCAAGCATATCCATAACCTTTTCGGAATCGGAGAGATATTCCATCAGCTCACGTGCCTTTGATGCGTCCTGATATTCGCGCATATTGAGCAGCTTTTCAGCACCCTCAACGTGAACCTTGTTTCCGTCACCCTCGCGCTCGACCTCTTCGATAAACTTTATCACCGCGTCAGCCAATCTGAAAACAGAAGCATCGGCGCCCATACTGCGGGCGATGGAGGGGAGAAGGTACTCCACTCTGTTTTCGGTGAGAGCAAGGTTAAGTGCCGTTGACAACATTGCTACTGCCGATTGATCGATGGGCTCATAGGAGCGGAACATTTTGCTCTTGACCTCAGATGCGGTTATAAGCACCACTGCATAGCTGTGTCCGTTGTCGGTGGGGATCAACTCCACCTTTTGAACCTTTGCACCGCTTGACTTGACTGCCGAAACGGTGGTCTGGTTGGTCATAGAAGAAATGACCCTCGATGCTGTGTAAGCCAGATCGTCAAGCTCGTGGAGCTTGCCCTCAAGCTCCATCCTGATGGCATCTATCTCGGCGGTAAGTCCCGCTGCCGAATCCATCAGCTCGTTGACATAAAGTCTGTATGCCGCGTAGGATGGTACTCTGCCCGCTGAAACGTGGGGCTTTTCGAGATAGCCCATTTCTTCAAGCTCGCTCATCTCGTTGCGGATGGTTGCCGAAGAGATAGGTCTGTCAAATGCCACAGTCAAGGATTTTGATCCGACCGGCTCGGCGGTATCTATGTAGTTTTCAATAATTGCCTTGAGTATCTGGCGCTTTCTTTCCTGAAGACCCATTTTGCCGCCTCACTTTCTCTTTTTAGCACTCTTTTGTTCTGAGTGCTAAGTATAGTTTAACACTTTTTTCCTCAATGTCAATAGTTTTATATGAAAAATATGTAAATAGTATATGTATTTTTTCACACTCGGCGCTTAAGTGCTAAAAAATAAGGAGACATTTCTGTCTCCCAGTTATTAGGGTTAGGGCAAAAACAGGTTTCTTCGCAAGACGAGCCAACGCGCCGCAGACAGTACTTAAGCTGCGGCAAGGCGAGGCGGTTTGGTATTGCGGAGAAAGGTGGTTTTATTATCAATATAAATTATTTTATGTAATTATCTAAGTTTTATGAAAAAATCCTTTAAAACTGCGGCACATTCTTCTTTCATAAATCCGCCGTAGAGCTTGGGCTTAAAGCCAAAGGCCTCTTCAAATATATTGATGACGCCGCCGCAAGCGCCCATATTTGAATCAAAAGCGCCAAAGACAACGGTATCTATTCTGGCATTGAATATTGCACCCGCACACATAGGACACGGCTCTAAGGTAACATACAGCTCACAGCCCTCAAGGCGGCGGTCACCAAGCGCCTTGCATGCCTTGTCTATTGCCTCGATTTCTGCGTGGTGCAGTGCATTTTGCCGCTTCTCCCGCATATTTCTGCCTTCGGAGATGATCTCACCGTCCTTGACGATAACGCAGCCTACGGGTACTTCTCCCGCTTCGGCAGACTCAATGGCAAGCTGCAGAGCGCGCTCCATATATTTGATCTCGGGCATTGACATCACTTCCTTTGACAATTGAAGAGTTTTGCATTATATTATATAAGGTATCATTTTTTGTATCAATAAGAGGGCATTATGGAAAGCAGTAAGAAAATACTTGACGTGCTGAATAGCGCTGAAATTAAATATGAGCATTACACCCACGCACCCGTACTTTCGGCATTGGACAGATACCCTATGGAGCTGTCCTTTGATGCCTGCGTGTGCAAAAATCTGCTGATAACCACCCGCAATGAGGCTCGGTTTCTATTGTGTATGCTTCCCGCTGAAAAGGATGCCGATCTGAAGGCAATGAGGGATGAGTTCAAAACAGCGCGCCTTTGCTTTGCAAGCACCGATGCCCTTGCCCGTCTGCTTGATCAGGTGCCGGGCAGCGTTGGAGTGTTGAGCGTGATAAACGACCTTACCGAGAGGGTAGAGGTGGTGCTGGATTCATCACTTGAAAATGCGCCGCGAATAGCCATGCACCCCGGTGTAAATACCGAAACAGTGGTAATGACGGGTGCTGAGCTTGCTCGGTTTATCGGTGCTTGCGGAAGAAAGCTCCATTATTTTGCCTTTTGAGTTTTTTTAGTCGGTCTCTTTTTGGAGATCGGCTTTTTTCTTACAGAATAGCCGAATGTTCCAAGCCTTTCTCCCGATGCAAAATAAGTTCCGTGAGCGTAGCTTAAAAGGTTGCACTTTTCGATCATCAGTCTGCCATCCTTGTCAAGATAGGCGGGGTCAACATTTACGGCAACGATATCTGCCATAAACATATTGTGTGAGCCAAGCTCCCGCACATCAAACACCTTGCATTCAATGCTGATGGGGCATTGGGCAATGGTGGGCGCTGAGACCTTTTGGGCGGGCTCTGCGGTCAGCTTGCAAAGGGAAAATTTATCGGTATCTCTGCCCGACTTGACTCCACAGGTGTCAACCTCGCGTGCAAGGCTTTGAGGCGGCAGGTTTATGACAAACTCGCCGCTTTCTTTAATTATATTATGGGAAAATCGCTCGGGGCGCACCGAAATATATGTACGGGGCGGCTTGGAGCATATGATTCCCGTCCAAGCGATGGTCAGAACATTTGGCTTGTCCAAACTGCCGCAAGAAACCAACGCGGCGGGCAGAGGAGCCAGTATTGCACCGGGATTCCAGGTTACCTTTGCCATAAAAAATACCTCATTATTTTTATCATTAACAACAGGCAATGCGGCAGGAGCAAGGTCTCTTTGCGAGTCGGTCACGCCGCGGGTCTGACATCACACCGTGATGTCATTCAACACCGCGTCGCCGCTTCGCTACCCTGCCCTACATTTTCTTTTACTTTTTGCTGAGCAAAATATATCTACAATAAACTCTATCCCTTGACGGGAAGCACGGATCACGTTAAATAACCCGCTCTCGCAGGTGGGTTCGCTGCCTTTCCTTTACGCTGCTCCCAACATCGGCAATAAGCCGGAGGTCTGCAAATGGGGAACGGACTCCGCGATCCCGTTTAACACTTTGTAGGTTAAATAAAGTCGACCCATACTCCCTGACAAGGGATAGAATGAATAGATATTTATAAGATCAATAGCCTTCCTTTTTGGCTTCTGCCTCGTCTTCGTCCTCAAAGGCTTCTTCAAGTCTTTCGGAGAAGATCTGGAACATTTCGTCAAGCTCGTCTTCGTCGTCAAGGGTAACAAGAATATCCTCGTCGCCTTCCTTTTCAACCTTCATAATGATAAGCTCGTAGCTTTCTTCCAGCTTCATTTCAGCGGGGATAAAAGCCATATAAATATTGCCATTATATTCTACTGTATCAAGATGCTCAAGCTCTACTTCTGCACCGTTTTCATCGGTGAGAACTACGAAATCATTGCCGTATTCTTCGCTCATTTGTACTTCCTCCGTTACACTTTATAATATGCTTGTTTTATGATAATATTATACAGTATATTGCAATAAAAGAAAATATATTTTCCGATAATTTTACCCCTTGACAAACAAGTTTTTCTTTGGTATACTTGTTGAGACAATAAAGAGGGACATTTGACCGTTCCCACCTCCATCGAAGAGAAGAGGTTAACACTGTACAGAATTGGCGACATTTGGCGTCATTCTTTGGTTGTGGACGGTTTTATGTAAAAACCGCCCTTTTTTGATTTTTACGGAGGTGTTTAAGTATTAGCACGCAGGAATACCAAATCAATGAAGAGATTTTAGACAAAGAAGTTCGTCTTATCGACAGCGACGGCGCTCAGTTGGGCATAGTCGACATTCAGACCGCACTTGACAAGGCCGAAGAACGCGGACTTGATCTGGTCAAGATCGCACCTATGGCTCAGCCCCCCGTTTGCCGCGTTATGGACTACGGAAAGTTCCGCTTCGAGCAGGCAAAGAAGGAAAAGGAAGCCCGCCGCAACCAAAAGGTTGTCGACATTAAGGAAGTTCGCCTTTCCGCTAAGATCGACGTTCATGATTTCGAAGTCAGAGTTAAAAGCGCTCAGAAGTTCCTGACAGGCGGAGACAAGGTCAAGGCTTCTATCCGTTTCAGAGGCAGAGAAATGGCTCATACAGACTTAGGTCTGGCTATTATGGATCGTTTTGCAGATGCACTTACTGAATACGGCTCAGTAGAAAAGCCCGCCAAGCTTGAAGGCCGCCAGATGCTGATGTTCATAGCACCCCTGAAGAAATAAATAAGTTATATTAAGCCTAAGGCTTTTACAAGGAAGGAGCAAAAATCATGCCGAAAATTAAGACCCACTCCGGCGCAAAGAAAAGATTTTCCGTCACTAAGAGCGGCAAAGTCAAAAGAGCAAAGATGAATCGCCGTCACATCCTCAACAAGATGACCACAAAGCGTAAAAGAGGTCTGCGTAAGGCAACTTATGCTGATCAGACCAATGTAGCACAGATCAAGAGATTGATCCCCTACATGTAATCCCAATAGAATTAAGGAGGCTTATTTAAAATGGCAAGAATTAAAGGCGCTATGATGACGCGCAAAAGAAGAAAGAAAATAATTAAGCTGGCTAAGGGCTATTGGGGCGCTAAGAAGAATCGCTATAAAATGGCGAACCAGCAGGTAATGAAGTCCTTGACCTACGCATACGTAGGCCGTCGCCTTAAGAAGCGTGACTTCCGCCGCCTGTGGATCTCCCGTATCTCTGCAGCTTGCAAGATGAATGATATGAGTTATTCCCGTTTCATGAACGGTTTGAAGAAGGCAGGCATCGAGCTCAACCGCAAGATGCTGGCTGAGATCGCTGTAAGCGACGCTGCTGCTTTCACCGCACTGGTTGAAAAGGCAAAGGCTGCTCTGTAAGAGAATAAAATTAATGTCCGAGTGATTTCACTCGGACATTTTTTATGCTTTGAAAATACCTACAAGTCCCTGAATAAAGATCAATACTATCGCAAGTGGGAGAACATAGCCGAGGTAAAAGCGAAAGCCTTTTGAGGACGGAAAGCAGATGCCGCCTCCGCGGTTTGCCTCGTTGATAAAGCTGTCAAAGCCCCATCCCTCTGTATATACGCAAAACAGAAGATAAGCAAGGCATCCTACGGGAAGAAGCATATTGCTTACGATAAAGTCCTCAATGCTTAGAATATTTCCGATTTTAGGAATGCTTATATGACTCAGTTTATTAAAGCCGAAAACGCAGGGAAGACTCAAAAGAGTTAGCGCGACAGTGTTGAATGTCAGCGCTTTTTTTCTGCTCCAACCCAGATTTTCTGTGCAGCCCGCCACGATATTTTGAAATACTGCGGTAACGGTGGAAAAGCTTGCAAAGGTCATAAACAAAAAGAATAGTGTTCCCCACAGTCTGCCTGCGGGCATATTTGCAAAAACATTTGGCAAGGCTTCAAAAATAAGGGAGGGTCCCGAGCTTGGCTCAATACCATAGGTGAAGCAGGCGGGGAAAATTATCAGCCCCGCAGACACCGCCACAAGGGTGTCAAGGGCACAGATGCGTACAGATTCACTTACGATGGTGCGTTCATCCGACATATAACTGCCAAAGATCTGCATTGAACTTAAACCGATGCTCAGGGTGAAAAATGCCTGACTCATAGCGGCGGAGATCACCTTTTCCAATCCGCGTGAAGCGGCTTTTTCAAAATCGGGAAACAGATAATAGGAAAGTCCCTCTGCTGCTTTGTCGAGGGTCAGGCTGTTTATAACGAGAATAATAAGAAGTATAAGCAGGGCAATCATCATTGGCTTGGTAACCCGTTCAAGCCCCTTTGCAATCCCTTTGCCGCAGACCATAAAGCCTGCAACAATGATAAGGATCAGCCAAAAGATCATTTGGAAGGGGCTGTTGAGCAGGGAGTAGAATGCACTTCTTATTGCGGCTCCTGAACTGAGACCATCAAAATATCCCGTTGCATATCGAAAAAAATAGCATAGCATCCAACCCGATACAGTTGTGTAAAACATCATTAGCAGATAGCAGCCCAAAAGCCCCATCCAACCGAGCAGATGCCATTTTTGTCCTTGCCTTTCAAGGGTCTTCAGTGCGTTGACGGCACTGCCCCTGCCCGCTCTGCCCACCGCAAGCTCCATTGATAAAAGGGGAATGCCGAACGCGGCAAGAAAGAGCAGATAAAATAAAAGAAAGACCCCGCCTCCGTTTTCGCCTGCAACATAGGGAAACTTCCACACATTGCCAATGCCGATAGCACACCCCGCGCTTACCAGCAGAAAACCCAGTCGGGATCTAAAACCTTCTCTTTTCATTTGTTACCATCCTACATTAGCAGTATGGCTATTATTTGTAGTTTTTGCAATTTAATACAGACCTTCTTCGCTTCTGCCCGTCAGCTCGCCCTGCTCCTCCAAGCCGTCAAAGCCGTTTTGTCTTAATGCCTCGTAAAGCGCCAAAGCAACGGTATTTGAAAGATTGAGGCTTCGCGCCCAATCAAGCATTGGCACGCGCACCGAGTGAGCGTAGTTTTCTTTTATGAGCCATTCGGGCAGACCTGCGGTCTCTTTGCCAAACATAAGAAAATCACCGGGCTTGTACTGCACCTGTGCGTAATTCTTGTCTGCCTTTGTGGTGAAATAGTAGATGTTCGCGTTGGGGTTGAGCTTAAAAAACTCGTCAAGACCACTATATTCGCTAAGATTGAGCTTGGGCCAGTAATCAAGTCCCGCACGGCGGACTGTTCGCTCAGAAAGCTCAAAGCCATAGGGCTTGATGAGATGAAGATGTGTGCCCGTGACTGCACAGGTGCGGGAGATATTTCCCGTATTTTGTGGTATCTCAGGCTGATGAAGAACAATATTAAACATAAATAGCTCCTTAAATCAATATAGTGTCATTATAGCATATTTTTTTGTTAAGTAAAACCTCTCTTTGAACATCAAAGAGAGGTTTTGCGTTCAGGTTTTTTGTCCTACAAGCTGGCATCTGAGAATAAATCTGTTCTGTCCACCAAAGGTACAAGTGCAGATGGACATATCGTAGTCCGTGCCGGTAAGCTTGTCCAAGTCATTTTTACCAAGCTTCTCGGTTGCAGTGACCATATATAAATACTCGTTGCCATAGGCATCCTTAAAATGTATCTCAGTACCCGCTTTTGCATCAAGAAGAGTTTTAAAATGACCCTTGTAGTTATGCCCCATTATTATCAGGTTGCCATCTGTAATATTACCCGAATAGCGGCAGGGTGCAAGATCGAGCATATCAAAGTCCCAATTTTGCAAAACGGGAAGATCTATATCAAAAGAGGGGACAGAGATAATACCTACAAGGTCATAGCCATTCCAAGTTATCTTAGGCATTTCGCCCTTTGGCGGCTCTTCAGGTTCGGGTTCAATGATTGCCTGCTCCACTTTTTCTTCAATAGCTTGCTCAAGATTTACAAGAATGATCTCGGCATTTTCTGCCGCAATTTCCTCGTGTTGGACCTGCTCGCCATACATTACAGCGGCATTACAGCACAAAGCAAGTCCAAAAAGGATCAAAACAAAACCAATCAATTTTCTCATTGCGGCTTCCTCCTTTTACAGAGGAGAACCACTATTCCCGCCAAAATAAGAGAGATACCCACAGCAAGAAGAGTAAATATCGGCATCATGTCTGCGCCCGTCTGAGGAATATTTGGTTTGTCCGGTTTGTCAGGCTTATCGGGATCAGGCTCATCAGGTTTGTCGGGCGGGGTAGGCGGCGGAGGAGTTCCGGGGTCGGTCTTTCCGTCAGTATAGGTGTTAGTCACTGTAAAACCTTGACTTGCGGAGCCTGAATAGGTGGTTGAGTAGTCGGTTACAGCTTGCTGCCATACAGTGTAGCTGTAGTCGGCGGGAACACCCTTAAATGTGCCCTTCCAATCTCCTTCAGCGGTTATCGTAACAGATGAGACAAGACCTCCGTTTGCCATAAGGTGAACAAGAACCTTTTCGGGGCGTTTTTGTGCTGAGTTATCATTGTCTGCCCATTTTACAACAATTGGTATGTCGGTGGTTTCGGGGGTGGGAACTATAGGGTCGGGGTTTGTGCCCGGATCGGTACCGCCTGCAGTATACTTGTTGGTGATGGTGATACCGCTTGATGCATTACCGCTGTATGATGCCGAGTAGTTTGAAACGGCAATTTCAAGAACAGTATAAGCCTTACCTTTATCCAAATTATCAAAGGTATATTCCCATAGATTACTGTCACTGAGGTTTGCGGTCTTCAAGACCTCGGTGCCGCATATAAGCTGTACAGTTACAAAGGCAGGACGCTTGCCTGCGGCGTTATTGTTGTCATCCCATACCTTTCGAACTGTCAGATGTGGCTTTATTTCAGGAGGCTGGGGAGGGTCGGGAGGATCGGGCGGTTGCGGCGGATCGGGTGGCGTGGGAGGTATATACGGGGGAACATATTTGTTAGTAATAATAAATCCTTCGTGAACGGATTGAACCTCGGTGGTGTATTCGCTAACGGACTCTTGCTTGACCGAATAGTTACCATTCAGCGGAAGATCGGAAAAGGTATACATCCACATATTGGCATCGTTGAGAATTACCTGTCTGTATGCGACTCCGTCAAGTGAAAGGGTAACATTTACAGAAGAAGGGCGTTTGCCTTCGGCGTTCATATTGTCATCCCACAGAACCGAAACCAAAAGGCTTTTCGTATCGGTATCAGATATCTTCGGAGAGCATATTATATGCTCTTGCTCACCTTCGGGAGTGATCGTGGGAAGAGCAACGAGAAAAGGATCAAATGTAACAGCCTGATTACCACGCTCAAAGACAATGTAAATGCCCCTTTCGAGATTTCCAAATCGCGCAAGTCCCGCGTCGGAGGTGAGCAGAACATCTCCGTAATAATCACAGGAGATAATATATTGGTATATCTCCTCTGCGGTTACAGAGCTTAAAAGAGCTACTTCAGCGGGGGTGTATGGGAGGGAGGAAAAATCAGATGTAAAGGAATATCCGCTTCCGCTTTGCAGAGCAACACACATAAGCTCCGTGCTGATACTGCCGACGGGATCTCCGCTGTTATCAAAAACAGAAACGGCAATACTGTAGTTATCGGCTGCGATTATGTGCGAAGAAAGGAAAATCGAACAAAGCATTATACAAATAAGCATAACGCTAATCATTTTCTTCATTGTTTTTTCCTCCTTTCTTTTTTATGGTGATCATTAATCTGTAGATTCCATAAACCACAGAGACAATTGCGGCAATTATAAAAACTATTATGGGCACGGTGTAAAAATTGCTGACGGGCTTGATCTCATTTGACATAAGAAGCTGACCATCGGAATAGACAGGTATCCCCTCATTTACTCTTATTCCGCGTACAAGCAGACGGTGGGAGTTTACGCCATAGGGGGTGCAGGTCACCAGTGTTACATAATCCTGACCCTCTACTATTTCAAGCTTCGAAGTATCCTCGGGAAGAACCACATTAATGCTATCAACACGGTATTCCAACTTTTCGTTCAGTACGTTGATATAGAAGGTATCACCCAATTCAAGTCGGTCAATATGTGTCAAAAGCTCTGCGGAGGGTAATCCGCGGTGACCTGATATAACACTGTGTGTGCTTTCTCCGCCAACGGGAAGGCTGCTCCACTCCACATGGCCGATGGCAACACGCAACACTGCCTCATTCGTGCCGTGATATATGGGAAGCTTGCAATTGATGCAAGGTATATCAACATAACCCATTATTCCGTCGTCGGAAATATTCAGCAGACTGTTGTACAGTGCCGTTCTGCTTTCATCCAAGGCAAAATTATTTTGATATGTGCCCATAGTTCTGTTATATTCTCTTGCATCAGCCATAATCTTTTCATACTTTTCCTTGTCAAGCTGAGCGGCGTTTTTATCGTATGATACGATGGCGTAAGATTGGTTTTTAGTGTTGATATAATTGCTGACTGTTGGATAAAGCAGTAAGGACAGCCCTACGAGAAATATCAACACAACTATTAAGTTTGTAATGATCCGTTTACTTTTCACGAAGAGTTCTCCTTACAGATTTATGAAAGGTTTTTCCACGGCACGGCAATGCCGTGCCGTGGAAATATATAAGCTTACTTAGCTTCGGAACGCTTTCTGATGATTACAACTGCTGCTGCAGCGGCAATGAGGAGGATACCTGCTACATAGAAGATAGTGGTACCAATGCCACCGGTGGAAGGCAGGGTTGCACCTGCGTTGTTGCGGATGGATACATTGACAGTACCTGTTGCAATGTCACCTGTGCCGGGAACGCCGTCAACATCAAAGGTAAGGGTGGAGAGTGCTCTTGATGCATAGTTTGCGGTAATGGTTACACGGACGGCAGAATCAAGCTTGTTATATCCGCTAGGGGACTTTGTTTCTTCCAGATAGTAGATGCCGGAATCAAGTCCTGCAACGCTGAATTGACCGAGAGTTGCTACGTCTGAGGAGGAAACAAGCTTTGTAGCATCTACAGAGTTTTCTGTCCAGCCGGAGATAACGCCATTGGTTATTTGAGCATAAAGCTTGGTGGTGGTGGAACCGGAAACAAAGTTGCGGTAGAGTAAGAACTCGGCGCCTGCCAGTTTTTTGGAGGTATTGATTCCGTCAACCTTAGAAACAGCCATATTAAATGTATAGACAGTTGCAGAGGTGGTAGAGGTTACGCCGGTGTTGGGGGTCTCACCTGCATCCTGATTAGGATCGTTGGAGTAGATCAGCTTTGCGCTGTTTACATTACCTGTGCTACCGACGACAGCGTTCTCATTAAGCTTTGCGGAGTACTTAACAACGATCTTATCACTTGCGAGCAGTGTGGGGACGGATGTCTTAAGGTCGGTGAATGTGACATTTACTATCTGACCTGCGTTCTCAGCGCTAAAGGCGGAAGCGTCAATGTTTGTTGTAGTATCATTTGCGTGGAGAATGTATACAGCCTCAACATTTGAGAAGGTAAGACCTGTGGGAAGGGTATCGCTGAACTTGTAGTAATACATTGCGTAGTCGCTTATGTAGTTAGAGGGAAGAGTACCTTCCAGCTTGAAATACACTGTATCGCCGACAGATGCATCCTCATTGGCCTTATATGTACCATCCAAAGCAGTGTGTACAGACTTGTTGATGGTGGGAACGCCGCCCTTGGGGCTTACTTCAACACTTCTTACAACACGGATGATGTACTTGGTATACATATCACCTTCGTTAGTATCGGGTACGGATGTATCCTTGACAAGATAATAACCTGCGTCAAGACCGCTGATGGTATAGGTGGTGCCGGATGCTGAGGAAGAACCGGATGCGGTAGCAAGGGATTTGCCTACCAACTCAGCAAAACGGTCAAGATGTACAGAGTCAGGGCTCCAGGTGGAGAGTACCTGTGCAACTGCTTCAGCGGTTGAAGCGGAAGCAAAAGAGTTGTTGCCGTCCTTAATAAAAGCATTGTCTGCTTTGAGCAGGGGGAGAAGTGTTGCGCCGTTAACGCCGTTGCCCCATTCAATGTTGGATAAAACGCCTTCGGTAGAAAGATCACCGGTGAAGATCTGATATGCTTCATAGGTGTGGCCTTCTGCAGTGCCGTTGATGGTAATGGTGTAGGGACCTGCTGCGCTTGCGGGGATGACCATCATGCTGATCATGATTGCAAGAGTGATGATCAATGCTGCGAAACTCATTGACTTTTTCATGTTTTTTGCTCCTTTTCTTCTTTTAAGATTTTTAAAATAATTTTTTTCAATTAGTTCATTTCGCCCGGGGGGCGGATGGTATCTGCTGTGGATAGGATAAGCTTTGCCGGGTGGAGCTTGTGATTTGTGCGGTGGTGCTTGTGAATTGTGCGGTGGTGCTTGTGCGTAAGAAAGCAAGATATTTTCATCTCTGTTCAGAATGTTTCCTCCTCCTTTCTTTGAAAGTTGGAAGTATATACACGGCAACCGAAATCAAAACAAGGGCTGTGCCGACTACCGTATAAATGTCCGTTCCGCCGCCACCCGTTTCGGGTAAGGGTCGTTTGGACTCATTCCGTACATATATGGTGTATGCTGTGTCGCCTGCCTGAGCAAAGGGGTGACTCTCCACAATAACCGTTCCGTCCTCAAGGATGGTCAGATATATTGGCTCGGTATTGTCGATATATCCGACGGGAGATACGGTCTCGCGAAGTCTGTATGTGCCAAATAGCAGGTTATCAAAGGTCAAGGTGCCGTCCCACGCAGTAGTTTGTGTTCTGACAAGGAAATCCGAATCGGTTGTATATGTTCCGTCCGACTGAACAAGCAGACGCTCTAAAACAAAGGTTGCACCTTCAAGACGAATGCTGCCGTCCTTATTGGTCTTTATCAGCCTTAACAGTGTTCGGCGAGTATCGTTTTGGACAGTGAGAAGCGTGTTTGTGACCTTGCCGTTTTCATAGGTGTAGATCGGCTCAAGATAATGTGGCAACCAGTTTGCAAAGGTGTAGTCTGTCTTGCAGTTTTCTGAACCTATCTTTATCTCGCGGATGGACCATTTTATCTCTCGCCCGTTAGCAAAGAGGGGAAGGCCGGTCCACGTGTAAGTGTATCCGTTATCCTCATTCAAAACCGCGGTAGGATCAACACCGGGAACGATGGATGTAACTACCATTCCGTCGGCAAGCAGCTGAACTGTAACATCATTCCATTCAGCCTCGGGACACAGCCATTCTTTCTTTGCGGTGACCGAGGTGCTTTCGGTGGTGTTTTGAACAGTCAATAGGCCGTCATTATAGCTGACCAAGGGCGAATCGTTGAGTATTGCGATATTGCCGTTAGACTGTCCCGTGTTGGGATCGGTTTCATAGCCCAAAAGGATGTTTTCTATGGGTGTATATCCTGCAGGGGGAGAAAGCTCCTGAATGGTTATATCACCATTGTCATAACTGAATCCGGCGATATAGATCTCATAATAGCCGCTTTGTGAACCCGAAAGCTGAGTGTGCTCGCCTATGGGATCGTATATAAAGCGTTCTCTTTCACTGTCATAGCTGAAGCGCAGAGGATTTCCATTCTGAATAAGACTGAAGATGGCACCGCCCAAGGGGTTTCCTGTAGTTGCGTCTTCTTTTTTGATAACTATTGAATTAGTGAAAAGATAAATGTTGGTAAACTCAACTCGAAGGACTTCATAATGATCTGCGTCGGTGGCATAAGTGACACCGTCGACATTTACAGTTGTACCGTTGCCCGACTTGTTTTGGATATTTTCAATATCTACAACTGTATATGAGCTGTGGACCTTGATGTCTTCTGAGTCAACCTCACCGGGATACTCCGTGATGATCCACGGTTCGCCAAATATAATTTCGCTAAGTTCCCACAAATAGTATTCTGTGGATGTATTTGATGTTTTCGGAGTAATAAACTTTGCGCCTGCCCGATATCCTGGGTGAGATGTGGGGTTTGATACAGGCTCAAGTGTAAGGATATATCTGTGGTCATCATCACCGTTATAAGCTTCGATATAGAAGTTATTCTTTGCCATATCGATACCGTCTTTATTACCGGCAAAGGATTTTGTGACGTGAATAAGACCTTCTTTTTTGACCAATCGTCCGTCGATATGCCACGCGTCGGTTTGGCATTTCATAACATACCAACGAATGGTATAAGCGTTGTCGTTAAGCTCGTTTACATTAACCGGCTCACCATCAACCGAGAGATACTGTGCATATTGTTTTAGCTGTTCAAAGATATAATCGTCATCGGGGAAGCTCTGCAGCCATATTCCTGCCTGCTCGCCATAGAGGGAACGGATGGTCTGGTCTGCGGTGAATGAGTTGTCAATTGACGAGTCAACAACGTGATACTTATCGTGAAGAGCATCCCAACTGAGATTTTGGGCATCCTCGCCGCCAACAAAGGTGGAGAAGATCTCGGGTGTATACTTTGTTTGGTCTTGACCCGATACCTGACCGCCGCTGTCTACCGCCACCGAGTCATAACGTACAAAGAAGGATGCGGTCTGCTCAGGTCGATATTCCCAAACAGCAGAAAGTGTAAGCCTCGAGCCGTCACTATAAGCTTCAAACTCGTCCCAAGTAAGTGAGGAGTTGGCACTGAGAATAACGTTACTGTCGCCGACTCTCCAACCTGAAAAGCGGATTACACGGGTAAGTCCGTTGGAAGCGCTGTTGACCGTTGCACGAACCTCGTGCTGGGTGACATTTCTAATAGTAGTGGATGTAAACCTTTCGGTCACATCGGTATGGGTATTCGCGCCTATTCCGTAAATGGTGGGATATGTAGAAACGGTTACGCCGCTGACTGTGGGGAAGTTGATGTCGTAGATAATGCGGTATTTTCCGTCGTTTTCTACCTGAGTGAGGGTAGTGGGGGCAAATATCTGAATGTCCTGACCGCCACTGTACTCGGTAGAGCCGTCGCTCCAGTTATAATCGGAGGGGAGAGTAACGGCACTGCCACTCCGTACATAGAAGGTCTCAGAAGTACCATCCACATAGTTTAAGCGTACTGTATAATATGAAATAGGAAGTCCATCGCTGTCATAGACACGCACATACTTTGCAGCTCGTGCGGAGTTTCTTCGTGACCAGTCATCACCAAAAACGGTATAGCTTGAGGTGATGTCGGCGGTGTCCCAGCTTCCTTCGGCTGTGGTGGCTGAAGTGGCATATTTGAGTGAAATATCGTTACGGGTGAAAGTAGTGCCCAAGGTGTCATTTAAAAACTCAAGCATAGTTGATGTGCCCATTCTGGCGACATAGTACCAACCACTTTGCGACACGGAAAAAGTTTCACTGCCGATGCATTCCCATGTATTGTCTATCTGAATATAGAAGTTTGCACTGTTATTGCTTGTCGATGCCCTAACGATATTGATATCGGTTGAGACCGAATCTATTGCCGCAAACAGAGAACTGTCTGTCGGTGCTTCTGAAAGGACAGCCGACTTATAAAGGTCGTTGTTAAGTGTAACGGCGGGAGAAATATTATTATCGGATATAGTATCGTTGATGAGGCGAATGTCCAAGCCTGTTACAGCTTTGGAATCCGCGGCGGCATCGCTGCCATAGGTGAGAGCTTTTGCGGTATATACCGTGTTTGAGATAAGGTGGTTAAGGCTTTTGCCCGTCGTACTGTCTACCGAGGAAAGAAGTGAATTGATGTCATTGTCCTTAAGTAAAAGCAGATAGCAGTTACTGTTGTGGCTGTGGGCAGGCTTAGTACAAGTCAGCTTGTTCCCATCATAGCAGGAGGGAGAATGTGTGTGTTCTTCAACGCGGCAGTAGGGTTCTTGCTCCAATGCGATGGAGGAAAACACGGAGTTCTGAAGATTAAATAAAGCAACAATAGCCGCAACGATCGTTGCGGCTAAAACGAGTATGAAACTAAAGTTGCTGCTTTGTTTTCTCATGTCTTCCTTCCAAATACTCGCGAATTATACTAAAAATGCAAAATTACCTTTCCTATAATTCTGTCTTTTGAAATTGCACCGATCTCGCTTAGGCGGCTATCCATTGCAATTTCGCGGTTATCGCCTAAAACGAAAAAGCACTCGGGTGGGACAGTATAAGGAAATGTGATGTTACACTGCCCTATAGATGGGTCTGTTATATATGGCTCGCTTTTTGGCAAGTTGTCAATATACAGCTTTCCTGATTCATTTATTGTTACGGCTTTTCCCTCGGTGCATACGACTCTTCGAACCAATACCTTATTATTATAATAGAAGGCAACAATGTCGCCCTCCTTTATATTATCGGTCTTGACAAGCACAAGAAGATCTCTGTCCTTAAGAGTCGGTGTCATCCCGTCACCATAATATCTTACAATGGAAAAAATATAGGTGAAAAGGGTAAAAATTAGAAGCACCGCTAAAAGCAGACTGATAGATACTTTAAGAATAGTCTTCCCTAAAGGCGGGAGGGCTCTTCTATGCTTTCCACTTGTAGAAACCAGTCTTTTCATGAGTGCTCCATAGACACATAGTGTCAAATAAATATGATAAATATATGAATTGTGCAACGGCGCAGATATAACCAATATATTTTATTCTAAAAAAACAAATAAAAGCAAAAAAACAAGTGTTTTCAAGTCTTTTCAGCCTTTACAAGTCCCATTATACTACCTTTTTTAATTTTTGCAATAGGGTGAGCGAAGTATTGTGCATACTTTATTAAAAGCTTTGAATAATATTCACTATTAACAATTACTTTCCCAAAAATCGACATAGGATCTGTAGTGAAGAGTGAATAGTGAAGAGTGAATAGTGAATAAGTAAAAATCGACATCCTTCTTACGAAGAATGTCGATTTTTGTCTATGGGCTACAAAAAAGATATTTTTGTCGTTTTTGCGTATGAATTTGAACCCTCACAAGTTGGTCAATTATTAACGCTAAGATACACCTATTCAAATCTGAAAACAATATAATCACATCCACCTATCCTTTGGATGTGTCTTATACCAATCTTTCAACCAAACTCTTTCTCCAAAGCCATTCGCTGTTTTATCTGTTCTTGCTTTGTGGCGAATTTCTCGCAGTGCGCTCTTCCGGTAGGACTTATCACAGTTCATAACCTCAAGAATATGGTGTGCTACCCAAAGACGAACACCACTGTTCTCGTGAGAAAGCAGTTTGCAAAACTCGTTTTTAAGGTCTGGATACTTTCGATCAATTATAGTAGCAATATTACGCATCCTTGTTACTTTACGATTATGCTCTTTGGAAAAATCTATAAAATACGCAGTTTCAGTAAATTCTTTGGGTGCCACTATATCAATTACTAATGCAATATATTCTTGTACCAAATCCATCCGACCACCACCTTTTAATTCATTATATCATATTTTTTCATTTCTTTCAATTCCTACAGAAAATGTCGTAAAATTGTTTCAATGCATTCAATATAGGAGTTGAAAATATGAGAACTTACACCCAAGAAGAAAAGCAAGCGGTTATTAACCGTGTTATATCCGGCGAACCGTCTGCGCGTATCCTCGCCGACACCGGCATGCCCAAGAGCACCTTTTACAGTTGGTTACGCATTTATCGAGAGGAGCAAAACGCTGCCAACAGGAGAACAGTGGACATCCGCAATTTTC
>JAFQUM010000015.1 GCA_017408485.1 Clostridia bacterium
ACCCACCGGCGGCGGAAAAACGACCATCGTTAATATTCTAATGCGCTTTTACGACGCGGTATCGGGTAAGGTCCTTGTTGACGGAAGGGATATAACCTCAATGAGCCGCAATGACGTCAGAGAGATGTTCGGAATGGTATTGCAGGATACGATGCTGTTTTCGGGAACCGTTTATGATAATATAGCATACGGCAAGGATGGCGCAACGAGGGACGAGGTAATGGATGCCGCAAGAAAGGCTCATATAGATAGCTTTATCGATGCCCTGCCAAAAGGATATGATACCGAGATAAACGAGGATAGCACCAATATAAGCGCAGGACAAAAGCAGCTCTTGACCATTGCAAGAGCATACCTTTCCGACAGACCAATACTTATTCTCGACGAAGCAACGAGCAACGTCGATACCCGCACCGAGCTTCTCATACAGCAAACGATGGATGAGCTTATGCGCGGTCGCACCGCATTCGTCATCGCCCATAGGCTTTCCACAATAGAAAATGCGGATATCATCTTGGTCGTTGATAACGGCAATATTGTCGAACAAGGCAAGCACGCAGAGCTGCTGAAGCAAAACGGACTGTATTCAAAAATATATAACAGCCAGTATCCGAAGGCTTAAGATAAGCCTCTCAAAATTTTAAAAAAGCAACGCCGAGCGACCAATTTTGCCGCTTGGCGTTAATTTTGTTTTTTCGCAAAAAAAGTACTTGTAAAAATCAGCCGAATTGATCGATCATCCACAATTCACAAAGTTGTCTATGATCTTTCTTTTGCCCTCATCGGTGGTGATATCCATATTCTTGAAATGGTTCAGTTCATCCTTGAACTGTTGCTGCGGAGAGGATTGTTTACAAATTGTTAATAAATAGAATAGTGTAATGATATTTTCGGGAATTTTGGCTCAGCTGCTTTTGAAACCAATTTGTTAATAATAAACATTTTCGGCTAAAAATATTTTTGCATATTGTACATTGACAACAAAATATAGATGTGATATACTTTACTTAACGGTTAAGTAAACCGAAATATTTTTGATGTTGGAGGTTTTTATGAAACGCAAAATCACATCGATACTCGCATTTGTGTTGACTTTTGTTATGCTTTGCGGAACACTTACATCCTGTTTCCTCTTTGGCGAAAAGGAATACACACTCACTCTTTATGACAACGACGGCACTACCATCCTTCACACAATTAAGGTAGAAGAGGGCAAGGCTCCTCAAAGACCCGCAGATCCTACCAAGGAAGGCTATGTCTTCGCAGGTTGGTTTGTAACTCCCACTTCTTCTAAGGCTTTTGACTTTGCTGCTGTTATGACTGAGGATGCTAAGGCATACGCTCAGTGGAAGATGGCAGACTTCCAGGATGACCGTGTCTGGGTACTTTCTGGTTCTGTAAACGGTTGGGGCTCCAACCTTGACAATTATCACCTTACCAAGAAGGCTGGTACAGGCAATGTTTACGAGCTTACACTCGATCTTTACGTTGATGATGAATTCCAGCTTACAGTTCTCCTTGAGGACGGTTCGCTTTCGTACAGCTCAGAGGGCGCTCGTGCAGCATCCTCTCACGTTGTAACAGGAACCGAG
>JAFQUM010000016.1 GCA_017408485.1 Clostridia bacterium
AAAATCCACCTCCCTCGGTGAGGGAGGCTTTTTTGTCGTGAGCCCGTATGGGCGCACATTGCTCGTCTGCAGACGAAGCATAGGGATCGTCGGGGACACCGACCCCTATGCCATTGTGACAAATTTGTCACAATCCACTAATTTATCCGTCGCAGAATGCGACACCTTACCTCTTACTTCTTCACTATTACCTCTTACCTGCGAGCGAAGCGAGCCTTACTCCCTCCGTCAAAACCGTTGGTTTTACCACCTCCCTCGGTGAGGGAGGCAAGGGGCAGATTTTTTATATTTCCTTTTTGTTGTGATAAAAAGCCCTATAAAAAGGTAGGAAGGGATACGGCATGATGCCGTATCCCTTTGGATAGGATGTATTCAAACAAGTTGGAGCTTGTTTAAACCGAAAATAAATTATTAATATGTAACAGTATTGGAGTCAAGATAGAGCTCGTCTATCTGTCTGCCGCTGCTGTTGAACACCAATACATAAATGTCAAAGTAATAGCTGTGACCTCTTTCCGCAGGGAAGCTAAAGGTCTCATCTATTGCGAGAGTTTGTTCGACATAGAGATAGTCAAACATTTCTCCGTCTTCATAAAGACCTATCTCCACCTGCAAGGTATATGTAGAGCTTGCGGTATAAACATAAAACTCACATACGACCTCGCCGTTTTCAATATCTGCGCCAATACCGAAATCGGTAATGGCAACCATTCTCTCCTGTGCAGAAGCTGAAAATGCCGTAGTAAAGAGCATTGCCAAGATCAATATTAACGCGCTGACTCTGCTGAGCTTTTTCATTCTGTTTCTTCCTCTCCGTACTCTGTTATCATTCCTGCTAAAATTTTGTCTATCCGTTCACTGTCAACCCCTGTAATAAATAACCTATATATATGATTCCTATCAACATCTGTCCATATTACATGAGTTCGATCTTTATCCAACTCACTATCATACTTTCTTATAATTAAGCCATTATGTCCGTTTACTGTTAATTCCTCAACCACAGCATCTTCTGTATCTATTCCGTGCTCTTTCTGCTTTTCCAACTGTTTACACGACAAATAAAAACTATCGCCATTATCGTTTTGATAGAATGCGTATCCCTCATATTCCCGTATCAGCTCAAAGCCGTCGGGCACATAGGTAAAACGGACTGTGGGCAGTGATGTGTTTTGGATAGGCTCGTTTGCAAGCGATACTTCTGTATATCGTTGCGTTGTTTTATAAAATATATTGTTAATCTTTTCTCTTACCTGTGGGAAAATTGCGTAAGCGGAGAAAAGCATCAGCACCGCGATCAGTGCGGCAATAAGCGCCATTCCTATCTTGTGCTTGCGTTTAGCGCGAATGGTACACTCATCTTTTTCTCCTCTGATAATGCGAAGACATCTTTCGTCCAACCTTTCGGAGACCCTAAAGCCCGACTGCCCCAGTGTTTCTGACTTTGAGACAAGTCTTTGACCCTCGGCGGCTGATATGTTGTTTATGACATCACAAAACTCATCATTCTCAAAAACCGTCATATCTCTGCCTTTTTGTTCATTCAAAATTATTTTCCTCCTTAAGCTTCACCAAAAGAGCCTTCAGCCCGCGCAAATGCACGGCACGGACAAACTATCCTTCTCCGCTACACCACCGCCTCTACTACATTATCTTCAAGCCGCCGCGAGTAACACTCCGCTTTGGCTTGAAAAGAGAGATCTTATCACGCTCTGAGGAGCTTTCTTTTTTCCCTCTCTACTAAGTAAACCGACGAAACCGAAAAACGTAACACTTTTTTTGAAAATTTTTTAAAAAAGTTGATTTTTTTAAAATCGACATAGTTTTTTGAAAATAAAAAGTAAAATTCTTAGTTTTTTGTGTTACGATTTTGCATTAAGTCGGTTTGCTTAGTAGAAGGGTAGACAGAAAACATAACGAAAGGGAGTGAGTCCAATGAACAGCGAAGAACAATTTTCATTTTTGCAACAAGGTCATATCTTGCCGCACATGTACTTAAAAAAAGAAATAATAATTAACCGAAAGGAGCATATTATTTGCAAGTTTATCCCTATAGTATTTCAGCATCAGGATACCGAAATATATCAATTGATAGGCATGACTGATTTGTTTACAAAAGCATGACAGGCTGTAACCCTTTTGTAATTGCATTGGATGGTATTTTTTGCTATATTGAAGTTACAGAGAGTAACCCCATACTTCATCACAGTTTTGAAAGGAGATGAATCCGATGAAGAAAACCGTTATTATTTTATGCCTTTTACTTGCCCTTACCTTGTTTACCGCTTGCGGTGAAAATGCCAATGAGCAAGCCAAGCAGCCGCAATTGCCCGATTCCCCCGATTCATCGGATCCATTGGCAAATATTCCAAAACCACCCGCACCCGATGCGCCGGGACCTTGCACCCCGCCCGAAGATGATAATCAGGATATCCCCGATATTAACTACTCCGATAAGGGTTTTGAAAAGGTCATTCTTAAAAATCACCTTAAAGTTGCGGGATACACTGCAGAAGGTCTGGATTTTCCCGAGCGGGATTACGAGTTTACTCTTACAAAATCCGGCACAGGCGAGTCCACAGTTGACAAGCTGTTTTTCGTATTGCAAAAGGTCGACAAGGAACGAGGAGCTATAAGTTTAAAAGATCTGCAGCTTGTGTCTTGGATGCAGAGAGAAGAACTACCGTTTTCCGCCGAGTTCTCCACTGACAGCGGAGAAACTTTGCTTATTTCCTTTAAATACGCATCAAACGAAGACTTTGTTGCAGTCAAGATGGCAGACGGTAAAATATATCTGCTTACCGATGAAGGCAAAAAAGAACTGGTAGAACTTTTAAACACTCATGGAATGACCGAAGAGACCTTTCTTATTGACGAGGGAAATGCAATAACATCAATGTTTGAATGGTCATGGAGTCTAAGCGGCCACGAGCCCTTAATACTGGACGATGCCACCAGACAACTCACTCCCGAGCAAGCGGCAAAAATATTGATGGATGAATTGGCAAAAGAGCTTTGCGAGACTGCGCCCAACAGATTTTTCTATTATGAAAACTATAAAGGGTGGGATATCCGGGTCATCAGCAGCCAAAGCAAAGAATAT
Source organism: Clostridia bacterium (assembly GCA_017408485.1). Taxonomy (GTDB): domain Bacteria; phylum Bacillota; class Clostridia; order Oscillospirales; family Butyricicoccaceae; genus RGIG3513. The sequence continues at coordinate 3,104 of JAFQUM010000016.1, forward strand.
AAGAATAACGAATATTATCGAGGTATGAATCTTGCGGAGAATCAGTATGTTATTGCTTGGGGTGAAATTGACGGCACTTATGTCGGTATCGGAAACGATGGAGGACCGAGCGCCCGCTTTGTTATGGAGTATGCTGAGGGTCAGTGGATACTTTATCCCCGGGAAAGAGCCTCGTAAAATACCTTTAGTGTATTTAAGTTATAGCGAAAATAAGTGAAAGACACTTCATAACCACGAAAGGGAGTGAGTCCGATGAACAGCGAGGAACAGTTTTCATTTTTGCAGCAGGGTCATATCTTGCCGCACCAACAACACAGAAAAAACCAATAGATACTGCAAGAGAGCCACTTTTGTTTTTTAATTTATCTTTTAAAGACTGGATCAAGCCATCGGGGTGACCCAACGGCTTGATTTTATTTATCTTATATTTTTTCTTCGATGGTTATCTTGGCTGGCTTGTAGCGCTTAAATGTGGGAACAAGCTTCATCAGGGCGGTTTCCATCTCATCGGGGGTCACATCGGGGCGGGTGGCAAGGCTTTTAAGCGCCTCAAGGTCATCGGGGAATCGGTCATAATCCATATTGATGGCGCCGCCGATGAATATTCTTCCGTTAGAGGTCTTTTTGAGTCCCTCCTCGCTCATAAGCAGCTCCTCGAACAGCTTTTCACCGGGACGGAGACCCACATATTTGATATTGATATCCTTGCCCACGGTGAGTCCCGCAAGGCTTATCATCTTACGCGCCAAGGTGTCTATTTTGACGGGCTCGCCCATATCGAGAACAAACAACTCACCGCCGTCAGCCATAACCATTGCTGTCAACACAAGCTGGCTCGCCTCGGGAATGGTCATAAAATATCGGATGATATCGGGATGGGTGACGGTGACGTCACGGCGTTTTTCGATCTGCTCTTTAAACAGAGGAATGACCGAGCCGTGAGAACCTAAAACGTTTCCGAAACGAACAGCGGCAAAGGTAGTACCGCAGCTGATGCGGTTGAAATACTGAACTATCATTTCACACACGCGCTTGGTGGTTCCCATTATATTGGTGGGGTTGACCGCCTTGTCGGTGGAGATAAGAACAAACTTCTGTACGCCGTTATTATTTGCGGCGCGGGCGACGTTATATGTGCCGAATACATTATTCTTGACCGCCTCTTCGGGGACAGTTTCCATAAGGGGTACGTGCTTATGCGCCGCCGCGTGAAGGACGATATCCGGCTTTTCGTTGGCAAACAGCCTGTCGATGCGCTCATAGTCGCAGACAGTGAGAATATACACCGCCATATTCAGCCTATCACCGTATCTGCTGCGAAGCTCCTGCTGTATCTCATAGGTGGTATTTTCGTAAATGTCGACCAATATCAGCTTTTCAGGCTGATGGGATGCTATCTGACGGCAAAGCTCCGAGCCGATGCTTCCGCCGCCGCCGGTGATGAGCACCTTTTTGCCTTTTACATAGGAGAGGATCTTTTCGTTTGCCACCTTGATGGGTTCTCTGCCCAAAAGCTCCTCGGGGGTTATATCGCGGACGCGGCTGACGATATCGCCGCCCTCCTCGTTAAGCTCATATAGATAGGGCAATATTTTGACCGAGCAGGTGGTTTTTGCACACTCGTCGAGTATGCGTTTGCGCTCCTCGTTGGTGGCGGAGGGAATGGCAATATAAATGACCTGAATGCTATGCTCGGCACAGATCTTTTCAATATCGGACATCTTGCCCAAGACCTTGACATTATTTATGGTTCGGTTCTGCTTGTGGATATCGTCGTCGATCAGTCCTATGGGAACAAGTCCGCTGGCGGGGTTGCCCTTGATCTCGTCAAGCATACGGTAACCCGCTTCGCCCGCACCTACTATGAGAAGCCGTCTGCCCTCACTCACATTGTTTTTACGGGAGAAATATACCGTAAGCTCCTTGTAAACTATGCGGGAAATGGTTATCATTGTAGCCGCCAGCACTCCCGCAAAGGCGAGAAAGATGGTGGCGGGCATTTTTTCTTTGAAGATCTCAAAAACGATAGCGGACAAAAGCCCTGCAACGATGGCAATGGCAAAGAGCTTTATGTATTCCCTGCCATTTGCATAGCGCCATATGGTGGCATTGATGCGGCAAACGAGCAGACACAGAGCAAATATAAAAGCGGTAACGCCGATATTTATAGCATATGGAACAAGCTGCCACTCAATATGCCCCTGAACAGCGCCTAAGAGCCATATAAGCGTATAGCAACAAGCAACTATCACCGCATCTATAAAATAAAGCAGCAGGTCTCTGCCTATGCGATCATGATTCAGTTTAAACTTCATATTGCACTCTTCTTCTGTATTTAAGTAGGAATAGAATATACACGCACACAAATATACACTATAATAATACCCCATAAATATGATTTTTGTCAAACCTTGCCGAATGGTATACAATATTTTGTGAATGTGCCATTTTTTACCCCCATAAATGTTGACAGTGTCAAAAGTAAATGTTAAAATGAATCTGTATATGACCATCCCATATTTAGTGTGACTTTCAAGGAGACTATACAATGATTGCAATTAAAAATGCTACTTTAATTATGCGCGATCACTATATCCCCGAAGCCGTTCTGTTTATTAAGGACGGAATCATCGCAGGCTATGGCGAAATGCGTAACACTCCCATCCCCGAGGGATGCGAGATCATCGATGCCGAGGGTCTTTATGTGGGTCCCGGTCTGGTAGATATACATAACCACGCAGGCGGAAGCCATTGGTTCTATAACGAGCCCATCGAGGCTGCACAGTTCAACCTCAAGCACGGTACTACTACCATTCTGCCCACTTTGTATTTTAATATGAACGCTGAGCAGCTGATCGAGCAGATCGATTTTGTTCGCGAGGCTATGAAAAAGCCCGAGGGCGCAAATATGGCAGGCTTCTATATGGAAGCTCCCTATATGAACCCCAAGTTCGGTGCTGACAGAGAGAACAATCCTTGGAAAGATGTTATAAATCCCGACGATTATATGCCCATTATTGAAAAGGTCGGTTCCGACGTTAAGGTTTGGGTAGTTGCTCCCGAGCGTGAAAACATTGAACAGTTTGTCCGTGATGCCAAAAAGGCTAATCCCGATGTTCGCTTTGCGGTAGGTCACTCCGAGGCATCTCCCCAGCAGATCGAAAAGCTGATGCCCTACGGTCTGTGCATCGGCACGCACCACACCAATGCAACCGGTGATCTTCCCAAGTATCCCGAGTGCCGCGGTGTCTGCGTTGACGAGACAGTAAATTACAACAGCGGTATTTATGCCGAGCTTATTTGCGATAGCCGCGGAATCCACGTTGACCCCTATATGCTCCGCCTTGTTCGTAAGATAAAGGGCGAAGAGAAGATAGTGCTTATCTCCGACGCTTGCGTATTTGACGGACCTGTTCCTCCCGGATATGACGGTGTTACCGATATCAACTTTGACTATGCAGGCGAGATCGCAGGCTCAAAGCTCAGCCTTGAGGTTGCTTGCCGCAATATGATGAAGCATACCGGCGCATCCCTGGTTGATGTTTTCCGCTACGCGTCGCTGAATCCCTCCAAAGCCGTTGGCTTTACCGATCGCGGTGAGATCCGCGAAGGACTTCGTGCAGACCTGGTGATCTGCGATCATCAGTTGAATATTAAATCTGTAATTCTGAAAGGAGAAATCATAAAATGAAAGACTTCATCACCGATCCCGCAACAAAATTTGATTTCCAGCCCCACGAGTTTGTTCCCTTTAAGGACAAGAAGGTTTGCGAATATGTTCGTAGCCTGAGCGGCAAGGACCTTGAGAAGCGCGAAGCTTGGTGGCATCCCGAGTTTGACGTTAAGGTCATTATGAACCCCCATCCCATCCTTATCGCAACTCTGTTCTCCCGCCTGAAGGCTGCTTCCGAAGCAGGTAAGAGCTTCACTATGATCCTCGGTAACCCCGAGCCCGACACCTACATCCCCCTTGCACAGCTGATCAACTACTTCAACGTTGACTGCCGTAAGGTTCACCTTGTTGCAGAGGACGAGTGGGCTGATGAGAACGGCAATATCGCTCCCATCACCTATGAGGCAGGTTTTGCTCATTCTATGATCAAGTACTTCTACTATCAGATCAAGCCCGAGCTCCGTATGCCCATGGAAAACGTTCACTTCCCCACCAATGCTAACATCAAGGATTATTCCAAGATCATCGACGATATCACCGAAGGAACCGGTGCTGATATCGCTTCCACCTCCCCCGGTTGGGCAGGTCATATGGCATTCGTTGATCCCATTCCCGAGTTCATCGGCAGCGGCGACATCGAAGAGTGGCTCAATCAGCCCGCTCAGATCGTAAAGCTCCATCCCATGACCATTATGCAGAACTCCCTCAACGGTACATTCGGTCAGTCCGGTGATATCGCTAACGTTCCTCCCTGCGCTGCAACCATCGGTCCTCTCGATGTAATGCGTGCTAAGGAGCGTATCGAGGTTCATGCACTGGCAACCTGCGGAACATTCTCCTCCTGGCAGAGAATGACCAGCCGTCTGTGCACCCACGGCCCCATCACTCCCTATCTGCCCTCCACAATGCTGCAGACCAAGAAGACTCAGGTCTACATCAGTGAAGAGCTGGCTGCTCCCTTTGAGTGCTGGGAAAAGGTCGGTTATTAATTTAATTAATAGTCAACTACATAAGCAATATAAAAACCTCGGTGAGCAATCACCGAGGTTTTTTGTTATCGAATTGTGTAATATTGGCGCGTTTTTCAGATACGCTTCGGTTGCTTAGCGGAAAACGCAGATTTCGTGCTGATACAAATAACAGAAGCGCAGACAGTACTATTTGTACGGCAAGCGACTGTTCTGCAGTATTCAGTGCGAAATATGTGTTTTCAAATACTTTTCAGCTCATTAATTATCGACTGTATCTTTGCCCTTGGAACATGATGTCCCCAATGTTGTATAACTCTATTCAGGCTCATTCCCTGAGCCATCTTAAACATCGGTGTACCGATAAGTTTAGGAAACTCACGCTTCATTATGGCAAAACCCTTGGGATCATTCATTATTTCACCGATGGTTACATTTCCGCCTTTTAAGTTCAAAATCATCACCTCTTTATCACTTTATGCAGATTTTTGCACTTTTGTGCATCTTTTGAAAGGGATGATTACAGAGAGTTATACACATTTTCCACAGGGTTTTCCACAAGACAAACCATTGATACCACTGACTTTTGCCATTTTTCGACCTGTTTTTCCAATAAAAAACAGTGGGTTTTCCACTCTTTTCCACAAGAACTTTTCGGCAAAGATACAGTAAAGAGAGGTCTTTTTATTACTCTTTGTAGAAAGATTTTTTTAATTCATAACGGCACAAAAAAGAAGTGCAAAAGTCGCGCAGTTTTACGGCTTTTGCACTTCTTTTTTGTGCTTATAACTCCAATCCGCAGAGCTGCTCATCGGCGGGAAGGCTTGCATAGCAGTTCTGTCCGCTGTCTGCGGTATTGCCCGCAAGGTATTCATAATATGCCTGAGCGGCTATCATACTTCCGTTATCTCCACAGAGGGACAAAGGCGGCAAGCAGAGGGTTATTCCCTCTTTGTCGCAAAGCCTTTGAAGCTCGGCGCGCAATGTGCTGTTTGCAGCAACACCGCCTGCGGCAACAACTGTTTTTCTGCCCTTTTCCGCTGCAGCGGCAACAACACGGGGCGCGATGGCATCGGCAACGGCAACAGAGATGCTTGCCGACAGATCGGCGGCATTAATTTCCTCACCCTTTTGCTTGGCATTATGTACTGCATTGACCGCCGCAGTCTTTACTCCGCTGAATGAAAAATCATAGGGTCGGTCGTGAACAACTGCGCGGGGCAGCTTATAAGCATTGGGGTCTCCCTGCTTGGAAAGCCTATCTATCGCCGCACCGCCGGGATAGTCAAGCCCCAATATACGCGCCGTCTTATCAAATGCCTCACCTGCGGCATCGTCACGTGTGGTTCCCAAGACGGTCATTTTGGTGTAATCCTCAACATCTATAATAACGGTATGTCCGCCGCTTGCCACAAGGGCGGTAAAGGGCGGCTTAAGCTCGGGGAATGCCACATAGTTTGCGGCAATATGACCGCGGATATGATGTACGGGGATAAAGGGTACACCCAACTGCAAAGCAGCAGCCTTGGCAAAGTTAGCGCCCACAAGCAATGCTCCGATAAGTCCAGGTGCGCAGGTCGCGGCAACGGCATCAAGCTCTGAGGGGCTGATGCCCGCTTTTTTCAGTGCTTGCTGAGCCACCAAGCTCACCTTTTCGATATGCTTGCGGGAGGCTATCTCGGGCACAACGCCGCCGTATTCGGCATGCATATCCACCTGAGAATAGACCACATCGGCAAGTATTTCCCGTCCGTCACGGGATATGGCTGCGGCGGTCTCGTCGCAAGAGCTTTCAATTGCTAAAATGAGCATTCTCTTTCCTCCAAAAGGCAGGTCATAAGTATTGCATCCTCGGTGGGAAGGTTGTAGTAATTTTTTCTTCTTCCCACGGCTACAAACCCGCTCTTTTCATAAAATGCGCGGGCGGGGATATTTCCCTCACGAACTTCAAGATGAAGTACCCGCACTCTGCGTTCTTTTACATATTTTTTCAGCTCGTCGAGCAAAATGGTCGCTATTCCCTGCCTGCGAAGATCGGGATGTACTGCAATATTGGTTATGTCGCACTCGTCAAGCAGAATGCGAGTGCCGATATAGCCAAGCACCTGTCCTTCGCAAGTACAGACAAAATAACGGGAAAGTGGCGTTTCCAACTCGTCATAAATAGTCTCTTCGCTCCAAGGCTCTGAAAAACACAGCTTTTCTATCTCTGCCATTTGCGGCACGTGCTGGGGCTCGAGCGCGGTTATTTTAAGGTCATTTCTTTGCATCATACCAATTTTCTCCTACCGCCACCTCGGCAAGCAGCTTTACACTGAGGTCTGCGGCATTTTCCATTTCGTCTTGCAGGATCGCTTTGACCTGCTCCTGCTCGCTTGCGGGACATTCGACGATAAGCTCATCGTGTACCTGCAAAATGAGCCTTGCCTGCAGATTTTCTGCTTCAAGTCTTTGAGCGACCTTTATCATAGCTATCTTTATTACATCGGCGGCTGTACCCTGAATGGGGGCGTTCAGCGCCACACGCTGACCGAAGGCACGGATATTGAAATTGCTCGATTTAAGCTCGGGCAGGTATCTTCTTCTGCCGTAAACGGTAGAAACAAAGCCGTCCGCTTCCGCCTGAGTCTTGATGCGATCCATATATTCACGGACACCGCTGTAATGCTCTAAATAGGCATCGATATATCCCTTGGCTTCCTTGACAGAAACGCCTATATCCTCCGACAGAGAAAAGCCCGAAATGCCGTAGACTATACCGAAGTTTACCGCCTTTGCGCGGGAGCGCATAAGGCTGGTAACTTCATCTATAGGAGTCTTAAACACCTGAGATGCGGTAACGGTGTGGATATCTTCACCGCCTGAGAAGGCTTTTTTCATCTCTCTATCATCGGCAATATGGGCAAGTATACGAAGCTCTATCTGACTGTAATCGGCATCGGCAAAGACCCAACCCTCACGAGGCACAAAGCACTTGCGTATCTCTGCTCCAAGCTCACGGCGGACGGGGATATTTTGCAGATTGGGCTCGGTGCTTGACAGTCTGCCCGTAGCGGTGACGGTCTGATTGAACTTGCCGTATATTCTTCCGTCGGCAGCAATGGTCTTAATAAGTCCGTCAACGTAAGTAGACTTTAGCTTGGTCAGCTTGCGATAGTCAAGTATCTTTTCGACGACAGGATGGAAAAACTTCAGCTTTTCCAAGGTGTCGGCATTGGTGGTTCTGCCCGTCTTGGTCTTTTTGCCCGGATTGAGCCCCAATTTATCGTACAGTATTTCACTAAGCTGCTTGGGTGATGCAATGTTGAACTGCTCCCCTGCAAGGTCGTATATCTTCTGCTCCAAGCGATCAATATCAATGGTCAGCTCCTGACCGAAAGCGGCAAGACGGGCTTTATCTATGCCGATTCCGTCGTTTTCCATCTGTGCCAGAACCTTGGACAAGGGCAATTCCATATCATAAAGCAGGCTTTCCATATTTGTCTTTTTCAACTCGTTTTGAAGTGCACTCTTAAGCGTGTGAGATGCCGAGCAATGAAATGCCAATGCCGAAAAAGCCTCGTCACCGCCGCCGAGCAGGTCAAAAGCATCCTCGTCGTCGAAAACCGCCTCGGGAAGCTGAATATCGAGGTATTTTTCAGCCAATGCGGCTATGGAATAATTATTCGCTGTAGGGTCGAGCAGATATCCCGCAAGAGCGGTGTCAAAGACAAACTCAGGCGGGGTCTTACCCTCTTTGAGCAGACTTGATGCAAAGCTCTTGCAATCGTGAACGCTGAGCTTATATCCGCCCAACTTAGCTAAAAAGCGCTCAAAGCTATCCCCCGCAGATGCGGCAGAAAAGACATGGCATTTATCATCGGTGCAAAGTGCGCCTGCGGTGAACTGCTTATTGACAAGCAGTGTATCACCCTCGGAAATATGCAGATTATCAAGGTTTTCTACTCTCTGAACCGTAGGGAGTGCAAAGCTGTAGCTTTCGGTCTTTTTTTCGGTAGGGGTAAGTTCCATACGCTTGATAATGCTTCTAAGTTCAAGCTTGTTGAGCAGATCGTAAAGGTTGTCATTGTCAACCTTTGAAATGGTCAGTTTATCGGGTGAAATACCCACCGGCGCTTCTAAGCAGCCTGTGGCAAGCCAATAGCTGAGATATGCCGATTCTTTGCCCTCAATGAGCTTTTTGCGGGTGGAGTCGGTGATGGACTTGCTGTCTATATTTTCATAGATTCCGTCAAGGCTGCGATAGGCGCAAAGCAGATTCATTGCGCCCTTTTCACCGATTCCCTTGACACCGGGGATTTTGTCGGAGGCATCACCCATTATTGCCTTCAGGTCGATTATTTTTTGTGGCTCTAAGCCGCAATATTTTTCGGCAAAAAGCTCCCTGTCATATATTTCAGTAGATGTGTTGCCCATTCGGGTGGTGACAAGTGCAACCTTTGCATCCTGCTCAATAAACTGCAGGCTGTCCTTGTCTCCCGTGACGATGATGCATTCCATTCCGCTTTCTTTGCAGAGTCGGGCAAGAGTGCCCAAAAGGTCATCGGCTTCGTAGCCCTCTGCTTCAAGGCGAGGCACCCCCATATAATCGAGCATTTCCTTGATAATGGGCATCTGCGTTTTAAGCTCCTCGGGCATAGGACGGCGCTGAGCCTTGTAGCCGTCATATTCTATATGGCGAAAGGTCTTGGCTTTGACATCAAAACAGACACAGACACACTCCGGTCTATGCTCCTCGATCAATCTGAGATACATATTAAAGAAACCGAACACCGCATTGGTGGGAACACCCTTGGAAGAGGTTAGCATTCTCACTCCGTAAAAGGCGCGGTTTATAAGACTGTTTCCGTCAATAGCCAAAAGCTTCATAAGATCAACTCCTAACTATAGTATTATATCACAAATAGTCAGTAATTGAAATACCCTTTTATGCCGCCCGAAGGATATATCGAATTGAGGTGTAATATGAATATATTGCGGATCAATATATCGAGCGCAAAGCACATATCGACATTCTATTGTGACCTATCGGTCACAATGGCTTAAACTCCCTCAGTCTTTTTGCTTTGCAAAAAGCCAGCTCCCTCAAAGAGGGAGCATTGATGCGTTTTATATGCGGGAGCTTTCCTTTTATTTTGCTATTTTTATTAAAAAACTCTTGACATCTTGAAATAATTGGGTATAATAGTTTATGCGCCTTGAGAAAAGTGCATATAGCGGATTTGTGTAAAGGTAGCACGACAGATTCTGGATCTGTTTGTCAGGGTTCGAATCCTTGATCCGCTGCCAACAAAAACCACCCATTAGGGTGGTTTTTTTGTTTGGTAGCGGATCAGGTTGATTTGAGTGTTGCTCTGTGCGCTTGCGCACAGAATAGGGGTCGCATTCCCCCGCGCAGAGCGCGTCGAGCTTGCTCGTAAGCGGCAAGCGGTGGGAATATAGCCCAAAGGGCTATACCCTTGCGCTGCCAGAAAAAACGACAAGTTTCGACTTGTCGTTTTTTCAACGAAATTCGCCTTCGGCGAGTGAAATTTGGCTTCGCAAATGTGAGGAGGCGAATTTCATTTCACATCGAACAAAGTGAGATATTTCACAATTTCCGTAAGGAAATTATTTCACATTCGGCAACGCCGAATATTTCACTAAAACCGGTTTGAGTTCGAAACCTTATTTCAAAACGCAAAAAATATCTTTTTCGTAGCCTTTATACAAGTAAAAGACACCCATTAGGGTGGTTTTTTTGTTTGGTAGCGGATCAGGTTGATTTGAGTGTTGCTCTGTAGGGCGAACCAATATTGACAAATAATCTATGACATAATATAATTAATCAAACGAGTTATATCTAAGGAACCGGCTGTTTATATGAAGTGTTGGTTCCTTTATTTTTTAAAGGATGGTCTTTATGGCAAGAAAGAAAAGGTTTTCATTGTCCACTACACAGATCATATTGCTCAGCTTCCTTATAACCATTTTGCTTGGTAGTTTGCTCCTGTCACTACCTGCAAGCTCTGCTAACGGTCATGCTGTTCCTTATATCGATGCGTTGTTTACAGCAACTACCTCGACCTGTGTTACAGGACTTGTTACCCTCCCCACCGTTTCAACCTGGAGTGTTTTTGGGCAGATCGTTATTTTGATCTTGATACAGATAGGCGGTCTTGGTATCATCACCATTATGTCGGGACTTATGCTTCTGTTGAAAAGAAAAATGGGAATAAGTGACAGACTTCTCATTCAGGATGCCTTTAATCTTAATACAATGTCAGGGCTTGCAAGCTTTATAAGAAATGTTATTCTTGGTACTTTTATCATTGAGGCTGTTGGTGCTTTTCTTTATATGCTTGTATTTGTACCGGAGTTCGGGGCACGAGGTATTTGGATATCAATATTCAATTCGGTATCGGCCTTCTGCAATGCAGGAATTGATATTATCGCCGAAAACAGTCTTTGCAACTATTCGACTCATTTTTTGGTCAATATCGTCACTTCTGCTCTTATCATCTTGGGTGGACTTGGCTTTATCGTATGGTGGGATGTTCTCAGTGTGCTCAAAACTCGTTCAGCTAAAAACCGAAAAATATTCAGGCACCTATCTCTGCACAGCAAGATCGCTATTTCCTCCACCCTGTTACTTATTCTCGGCGGTGCGATCTTAATATTCATCTTTGAATATTCAAATCCAAAAACCATAGGAGATATGCCTCTATTTGACAAGATCCAGGTGTCCTTATTTCAATCGGTAACTACCAGAACCGCGGGCTTTGCTTCTGTTCCTCAGGAAAACCTTACAAATGCATCATCCGTTGTGTCCGTGTTTTTGATGCTCATCGGAGGTTCCCCCGTAGGAACGGCGGGCGGAATGAAGACTGTAACGATCGCTGTCCTTTTCTGTTCGGCATTCTCAACGATTCGCAACAAAAACAACCCTTCGCTATTCGGTCGCTCCATATCTGAAGCATCTGTTAAAAAGGCTGTTGCCGTGGCAATTACCTTCGTATTCATATGCTCCTCCTCTATTGTCCTTTTGGCTGCAGCGAGCAATGCCCCTGCCCTTGATGTGATCTATGAGTCCGTAAGCGCAACTGCAACGGTTGGACTGTCAAGGAATATAACGGCAGGGCTGAATATTTTCAGTAAGATCATTATTATCATAACTATGTATTTCGGCAGGGTCGGTCCCATATCTTTGGCGGTAGCTTTGGGAAGCAAAAACGAAAGCCAAAATCTTATATCAGAGCCTACTGAAGAACTCAGCATAGGCTAAAGGAGAATTATTATGCAAAAAAAGAAAACATATGCAGTCTTCGGTCTTGGAAGATATGGTATCGCGGTGGCAAAAGAGTTGGTAGCGAACGGTATGGAGACTATCGCCATTGACACCGATCAGAAGATAGTCAATGATGCGGCGGTATGCTTGCCCATATGCAAGTGCGCCGATGTAACCGATGCTGAAGTTATTTCACATCTCGGTATTGGAAATATCGATACCGTTATTATATGTATGGCAAATAGTTTGGAAGCAAGTGTTATGGCAACGGCTCTTTGCAAGGACGCCGGCGTTAAGACTGTTATTGCAAAATGCGGAAATGAACTACATCAAAAAATATTACTCCGAGTCGGTGCAGATCAGGTGGTATTTCCCGAAAACGAGTCAGGTATCCGCCTCGCCAGAAATCTGCTCAGCTCCGGTTTTATTGATATGATATCACTGTCCAAAGATGTATCAATGGTTGAGATAGAGGTTAAAGACGAATGGATAGGTAAGAATCTGATCGAGCTTAATCTACGCAAAAAATACGGCTTTAACATTGTAGCCATCAAAAGCGGCGATAATGTTAACGTAAACATCACTCCCGAACAGGTGCTTGATCCCGAAATGACTTTAATAGTCATTGCCAACACAGCAAAACTAAGCAAACTTAAATAAGCCGTCCCAAATCCTTTTTCTCTCGGGTACACATAATTTCACGGCACAAAAAATGTATTGACAAAAACTTCATACAATAATATAATGATAAAAAATAAACAAACGCTGAGATATGGAAGAGTAAGGTGTCCACTACCTATACAGAGAGATGTCGGTTGGTGCAAGACATAAGGCAGACCACCCCAAAATCACCATGGAGCGGCTGGGTTGAAATCATTCGAGAGTAAACGCAGACGGGAACTCCCGTTACAGAGTATGGATGTGTTAGCATCCGAGAGTGCCCTTGTTATAAGGGAAAAAGAGTGGTACCGCGGAAGATTTCAGCTTTCGTCTCTTTGACAGAGATGGAAGCTTTTTTATTTATCCAAAGGAGGATATTACAATGGACAACAAAATGATGAGCGGCGCACAGATCGTTATTGAAACTCTTATTGAGCAAGGCGTTACCGATGTTTTCGGTTATCCCGGCGGTCAGGTGCTGAATATATACGACGAGCTTTACAAGGCAAGTGACCGAATCAACCACTACCTTACCGCTCACGAGCAAGGCGCTTCCCACGCGGCTGACGGCTATGCCCGCGCGACCGGCAAGGTGGGTGTTGTTATTGCTACCTCCGGACCGGGTGCAACCAATCTGGTAACCGGTATTGCTACCGCTATGCTTGACTCAATTCCTATGGTTGCCATTACCGGTAACGTGCCCACAAGCCTTATCGGTAAGGACAGCTTTCAGGAGATCAACATTACAGGTATCACACTGCCCATCACCAAGCACAATTATTTTGTAACCGATGTTCGCGAGCTTGCCGACACCATTCGTGAAGCATTCCAGCTTGCAAAATCGGGCAGACCCGGTCCCGTTTTGGTGGATGTTCCCAAGGATGTGCAGGTCGCGCTCTGTGAGTTTGAAAAGCAGGGTATCGTTGCTCCCTTCCCCAATAAAAAGGTAAGCGATTGGCGCATTGAAAAGGCCATAGAAATGATAAACAACTCACAAAGACCCTATTTCTATATAGGCGGCGGCGCGGTTGCTGCAAATGTGGGTCGTGAGATAATGGAGCTTGCTGAAAAGTGCGATGCATATATGGGCTGCACACTGATGGGACTTTCCGCAACACCTACCGACCACGAAAGATTCCTTGGTATGGAGGGTATGCATGGTCATTTTGCTTCCACTATGGCAAACAGCAAGGCTGACCTTATCATTGGTATCGGTGTTCGTTTCAGCGATCGCGCAACAGGCAACACATCAACCTATTGCAAGGATGCAAAGATCATTCAGCTGGACTGTGACCGCAGCGAGATCAATAAGAATATAAATGTAGACCTCGCCCTTGTAGGCGACCTTAAATATTCTCTCTCCGAAATACTCAAGGGTGTAAAGTCGCGTAATCTGCCCCAGTGGGATGCTCAGGTAAAGGAATGCCTTGCCAAGGAGCAGGCCATTGCCGACAGAGCGGCAGCTTTGGCAGGCGATCGATTGACCCCCGCTCAGGTATTCGACATTATCAACGAGCTTAAGAGCGAGGATTCGGTGGTTGCAACCGATGTAGGTCAGCATCAGATGTGGAGTGCACAATATCTCCGCTTTGACAAGCCCCGTAAGTTTGCTTCCAGCGGCGGTCTCGGCACAATGGGTTATGGTCTGGGTGCTGCATTGGGTGCTCAGGTCGCAAGCGGTGAGAGAAGTATTCTCATCACCGGTGACGGAAGCTTTGGTATGAACCTCAACGAGCTGGCAACAGCGACCTCATATAATATTCCCACCACTATCGTATTGATGAACAATGGTGTTTTGGGTATGGTCCGTCAATGGCAGACACTTTTCTACGGAAAGCGCTACTCCAACACCATTCTTGACCGAAAGACCGATTTTGTAAAGCTTGCCGACGCATTCGGTCTGCAAGGCGAAAGGGTCTCTACTGCAGAGGATTTCAGAGCGGCATTTGCCCGTTCCCTCAAGGCTGATGGTCCTTATCTCATCGAAGTGGCGATCGATGCCGACGAGTTTGTTCTTCCTATTGTGCCTCCCGGAGGCTCTATGTCCGACCTTATCACTTCAAAGGAGGATGCTGCAAAATGAAAAAGTTTGTAATCGGTGTTTATGTTGAAAATAAATACGGTGTTCTTGCCCGCATCTCAGGTATGATAATGCGTAAGGCATTTAATATTGATTCCATTGCCAGTGGAATGACCAACGATGATGCTTTTTCCCGCATAACCATCACCCTGCGCGGCGAGGATTATCATTGCGATCAGCTGATCCAACAGCTGAAAAAGCTTCACAACGTCAAGAGTGTTGATGTGCTCAACAAGGATGACTGCGTAGAGCGTGAAATGATGCTTATCAAGGTCAAAAACTCCCCTTATAACCGCACCGAGGTTATGGCGGCTGCTGAGATCTATCGCGGAAAGATATTTGACTACAGCGTTGACTCCCTTTGTGTTGAGGTCACGGGAGAGCCCGCAAAGATAAATGCATTTATCGATATTATGAAGCCCTTGGGCATCCTTGAAATAGTCCGTACCGGTACTGTTGCAATGGAGCGCTCACGAGTGCTTGCCGACCCCACCGAAGACACTCCCCATTCAAAGATATAAATAAAAAATCAACCACCCGATGTCGAGAGGTAATGACATCGGGTGGTTTTTATATAGAAGGACCGCAGAACTCAATCGATAATTCTTACTCTTATTATGCCCTCAATAGCCTCTATATCCCCCTCGGCGCGTGTTGGGATATCTTTATCCACCTCAACGATGGTATAGGCATAATCGCCCCTGGAGCCGTTGGACAGATTTTCAATATTCAGTCCCTCGCCCGAAACAATGGCGGTTATCTGCGAAAGCATATTGGCTATATTTCTGTGAGCGATGCAAATGCGGCTCTTTCCGCTGTAGGGAATGGACACTGTGGGATAATTGACCGAGCGGTTGATATTTCCGTACTGCAGATAGTCTACAAGCTCCCTTGCCGCCATAACGGCACAATTGTCTTCACTTTCCGCAGTGGAAGCGCCCAAATGGGGAATGCAGATGGTGTTTTTCATCTTAAGAGTCTGCTCGGTGGGGAAATCGGTGACATAGCAAGCCACCTTTCCGTTCTCAAGCGCCTGAGCCAGATCATCGGCATTGACCAGATCGGCACGGGCAAGATTGATGATCCTGACGCCGTCGCGCATTTTGGCAATGGATTCGCGGTTTATCATTCCCTTTGTGTCGGCTGTGGCGGGAACATGGAGGGTTATGTAATCCGACTGGGCATATATCTCGTCATAATTCTGTGCGTGATGTACCGCGCTGGATAGATTCCACGCGCCGTGGACTGTAAGGAAAGGATCGCAGCCGATAACGTTCATCCCAAGATGACGGGCGGTGTTTGCCACCATTCCGCCGATAGCGCCCAAGCCGATAACGCCAAGGTTTTTACCGGCTATCTCACAGCCGCCAAACTGCCCCTTGCCCTTTTCTACCGCCTTGGCAACATCACCCTCAAGGCTTTTTGCCCACTGAACACCGCCCACTATATCACGGGATGCCAGCATCAGCGCGGCAATGGCAAGCTCCTTAACGCCATTTGCATTGGCGCCGGGGGTGTTGAAGACCACGATCCCCTGCTCTGCGCAGCGGTCAACAGGGATATTATTAACTCCCGCACCTGCGCGGGCAATGGCTAAAAGGCTTTCGGGAAATACCTCATCAAGCAGATTTGCCGAGCGCACCATATAACCGCAGGGGTTTTGGATATCCTCGGACACATTGTAAAGATTCTTGTCAAACACGTTGACGCCCACGGGGGCGATCTTATTGATAAGCTTGATATTATACATTTTTATACTCCTTTTTGTAATATTATTTATTAAATAGCATTACAAGCAGACAGTACTGCGGAAAAAACATAATGCTTTTCCAAAGCGCTCACCCTATGCCTTGCGGCACTCCTTTCCTTTTGTTATATAAAATTATGCCATTTTAAGTTAGGCTTTGCAAGATATATTTGCAATATTTTTATTGCAAATATATCAGAACTTTTTATGATTTCGGCTCAGAAATTTGTGATATTTGTCAATAAAGCCCTTACATTTGACAAAATGAGGCGGTTGATGCATAATTTAAGTAACAACAAAAGTGAGGTTTTTGCTATGATAGATTTTAAAAATGTCCCCGAAAAATATTTACCCAATTTCAAAGGCGGCGAAGGTGCATTTACTCCCAAAATGATTTCCGATGAGCTTAATAAAATTATGCTGGGCAAGTTAGACGAGGGTTGCTCCATCGGTCTGCATACACACGATACATCTTCGGAAATTATCTTTTTTATCAGCGGTCAGGGCAAGGTCATCCACAACGGTGTGGAAGAACCCGTCGCCCCCGGTCTGTGCCATTATTGCAAGATGGGCAGCGAGCATAGCTTGATAAACACCGGAAGCGAGCCTCTGATGTTTTATGCGGTAGTCCCCGAGCATAAGATGTGAGGATAAAGTTTGACAATCCCTCAGTGTGCGGTGACCCGCACCCAGCGCCCTTTACACAAGGGAGCCTTTTAATGCCCTCCTTGTGCAAAGGAGGGTGGCTGAGCGATAGCGAAGTCGGGAGGATTGTCACTATATTAAAACCAGCACAATCACTGCTCACTATCCATATTATCTAACCCCCGAGCTTCCTTTAATAAGGAAGCTTTTTTCTTTCCCCTTTTCCATCATTTTCTTCGAACATTTGTTCTATTTTTTCTTGATATTTGGAGAAGATAGTATTATAATAGTTTTGCAGTGGTGAAATATCGCCCTTAAATTATCGCGGTTGCCGAGATTCTTCGGCTTCGCCGGAATGACGCAGTAGTGGTGATAGGTGGCAAATTGCCCCCTTTTGAGGCAAGCAAGCCACCTTTTGCGGCATAATATGTCATCTTGGTGCAAAAAGTACGGTGGGAGTGGTGAACAGTGGAGCGGAATGCTTATATCTGCATAGACCTGAAAAGCTTTTTTGCCTCGGTTGAATGTGTTGACCGAGGACTTGACCCATTTAAATCCAATCTCGCTGTTTGTGATATTTCCCGCGGTAAGGGCGCCATTACCCTTGCCATTTCTCCCGCCATGAAGGCTTTGGGTGTCAAAAACCGTTGCCGCGTTTTTGAGATTCCCGAGCACATAAAATACATTGCCGCCAAGCCGAGAATGAAGCGATATATGGAGGTCTCGGCGCAGATATATGGTATTTATCTCCGTTATATCAGTCCCGAGGATATCCACGTTTATTCCATTGACGAGTGTTTTATTGACGTTGCGCCCTATCTGCACACATATGGCAAAACGCCCAAGGAAATGGCAGAAATGCTGATGGAAGCGGTGCTGAGCGAGACCGGCATTTGTGCTACAGCGGGGGTGGGAACCAATATGTTTCTCGCCAAGGTGGCGCTTGATGTGACCGCCAAGCACAGTCCCGACAATATCGGTATTCTTGATATAGATGAGTTTCGGCGCAGCATTTGGCATCACCGCCCCATCACCGATATATGGCAGGTCGGCAAGGGCATTGCCAAGCGGCTGGAAAAATACGGGGTCTATGATCTACACGGCATTACCCTGCTTGACGAAAAGCTGCTCTATCGTGAGTTTGGAATAAACGCCCGATACCTTATTGACCATTCCCATGGAATTGAGACCTGCACCATCAAGGATATTCAAAGCTATGTGCCAAAAAGCGAGTCACTTTCACACGGACAGATACTTTTTGAGGATTACAATTTTGATGATGCCTTGCTGATAGTCAAGGAAATGGTGGATGTTCTGTCCTTGGAGCTGGTTCAGAAAAAGCTGGTGGGAAACAGCATTTCACTCAGCGTGCATTATTCAAAGGAGATAGCTCCTCCAACAGGCGGCGTGCGGAAGATAGACGAATACACCAACTCGTACAAAAAGCTTGCGGCATATTTTGAAAAGCTTTATATGCAGACCACGCTCCGCAATATGCCCATCCGCAAGCTCAACGTGTGCATAAGCGATGTGCAGGACGACAGCTACACCACAGTCAATCTGTTTATTCCCGAGCAGGATATAAAAAAGGAGAGAAAGCTTCAGGAGACTGTAATCGCCTTAAAGGACAAATACGGAAAAAACTCGGTGCTGAAGGGTATCAATTTTAAGGAAAAATCCACCGCGAGAGCGCGGAATAAAACGGTAGGAGGTCATAACGGTGAATAATGACAGAGCGGTGCAGTTTGCACCATTTGATTCTCTGCGTGGATACTACACCATGGTGCAAACTCAGCAAAGACAGACCGAGCCCCGCCGCCGGCTGAGCGAGGAGGAAGAGGCAAAAATAAACGCCCTTTTGCTCAAGGTCAAAAAGGGCGATATGCTGAGGGTAAGCTATTATAATATTGACCGCTACGAGACCCGCGTGGGTGTTTGCCATAGCATCGACCTGACAAACCGCACCCTGACAGTGCTCGACACCCTTATCCCCACCGATGATATCATATACGCAGAGATAGAATAACCCTCTCGGTCTGTTGAGCCGAGAGGGTTATTGTTATTTATTTTAAATATTTTTTAAGCCATCCCGGCATAGACGGATCATCGGTCTTCCAAGAGTCTGTTTGCTTATCTTCACCACTCCATGAGTTTTCTTTACCATCAAAGGTCTTCATTCTTGAGCATTTGTATTTAACAACTTCATCACCCTCTTGGTGATACTCATTGTGGTAATACTCCTGATCTCCAAACCCTTTCCATTCTCTTGTTTCGTAAATCTTCATATGTATATCCTCCTTATTAAGCCGCTTTATTTCTATATTTTGTGTATGAATCAACCAATGTCTGATTTACACCTAATGCTATTCCTAATCTTTCCGCTTCCTTTTGTTTTTCCAACGATGGTACTCTATCCCCCGATAAGTTTCTAATATGGCGCCTAACATCTACAGGAACTATTGGCAATGAATATTTTCGCGGTTCAGATGGCAGATCAATCACTACATTGGTATTTTTTGTTTTTTCTATGATTGTCGTATTATATTTTTCCTGTTGCTTTATTTCATATCTTAACCTTAACAATATTTTTTCAAGGTCGTCTTTATTCTTTATTCCTATTATAATTCCTACAAGCACAGTTATACTTATTCCAGCAATAATTAATTCTTTTTTATGATCTTTAATCCATTTAATAGTTTTTCGTTTTTTCTCTTCAAGCATCACAAATAACTTCTCCTCCTTATGTGCTATAATTTTTGCTCAGCAAATTGGCTAACTAATTTTGGTTCTTGTATTATTAAAAACTCGATTAAAGCTTTACATAAATAATTGCAAGTTTTTTCTCCTAAAAGCCTCATATATACTTCCCTGATGTCTGAATCATGTTCAAATATTGTTATAAAGCCATTTACAAAATCTAAAACAGTTAAATCATAACCACACAATTTTTTCTGAAATGAATAAATTGTGCTAATAATTCTCTGTGTCTCTTCGGCACGAGGATTTACTTCCAGCATATCTTTCAAACTAATAAATGCCAAAGAATATTCCTCTCTATCCTCCTCGGTAAAGTCAGGTATAATTTCATTAACCTCTTTTTCAATTTTGTATAAGTGGTCTTTTTCAAGAGTATCAATGTCGTTTATACTCAAAATAGAATCTGTAACATCTAAAATTCTTTGCAGCTTTCTATCTTTATCTAAATCTTCAATCAAATCAACAAGGTAATCTTTAAAGTTTTTGCTTCCCAGTATACCGTCTGTACGGTTTGGTATATATCCAACTCCCTTTACATACTTTATAAAATCAATAATTGCTCTTAACTCTTCAATTTGATTTTCATATTTTTGTATCATCCCATTAAATTGATCTCTAATAGGTATATTCTTTCCTCGCAATATTTCAACTATTTGATCGTACGAAAGACCCATTTTTTTGTATAGATAAGCTTCCCACACTGTTTCAATATCTTTCTGCGAATATTCTCTTCTCCTCTTTTCTTCACATCTGATCCATCCGTTGTTTACTCTATGCGGCGATATTATACCAATATCTTCACATTTCCTCAAAAAGTTTCTATCTATCCCCGTCTTTACAACGTCAATTGTTTGCATTATATCCCTCCTTTCTTATATTATACAAAACGGTTTTTAACCGTTTCAAGTGTTTTTTATATCTTTTTACAAAAAATCCGCCGACTTCATAATAAGTCGGCGGATTTCTTTTCCATCCTATTCTTACTTTATCTCTGCGGCGACGCGGTTGAACTGCTCGCGGGCGGCGGTCAGCTCGGCGCTGATCTGAGAAAGTGCGTTGTCGCTCTCCTTACTCAGCTTTGCAAGGGCGGCTTCAACTTGCTCCTCAAGCTGTGCGAGAGTCTGGTTTGCCTTGCCCTGTATCTTGCTCAGCTCTGCCTCGGCAGTGCGCATTCTTTCGTCACAATATACGGCGGCGGTGCGACGCAGCTCCTTGGCATTCTGCTCGGCGCGCTCGATGGTCTCTGCGGCGCGGCGGCGTGCCTCAATGGTGATCTCATTGGTGCTGACCAGCTGAGTTGCATATTCCTCTGCAGCGGCGCGGGTCTTTTGAGCTTCCTTCTCGGTGGAGGCAAGGATGGCGTCACGCTTGTTGACTATTTCCTTTGCCATCTGCAGCTCTGCGGGTATCTCTTCCTTTATTTCATCAAGGAGATCAAGAAGCTTTTCACGATAATTTCTGGACAAAATAGAGGGTGCATCCTCTACCATTTCATACAACTTGCCGATAAGCTCTTCCATATGGCTATCTTTCATTTATGTATCCCCCTATATCTTATTCTTTATTCTATCTGCAACATTTTGCGGCACATAAGCCGAAATATCTTCACCCTTTGATGCAAGCTCTCTCACCAAGGTGGAAGAGACCTCACCCATTCCCTCGGGCGCGGGGATCAGCACAGTCTGCGCCTCAGGGTACTTATCCCGATTGAAATCCGCCTGAAGTATTTCAAAGGCGGTATCCTTTTCGTTTCGAATGCCCTTGACTATTGCGGTAATGCCCTGCTCCTTTGCATACTCAAACAGCATTCCGTCCCAAGTATCCACCTGCACATTGGGAAGCTTTGCCACCGCCTGCCTTATCATTTCGGCACGCTCTGCGAGAGAAAACAGATATTGCTTTTCCTCATTGACCATCACGCAGACGGTCACGCTGTCAAAAAGTCGGGCGGCGCTCTCTATTATTGCCAAATGCCCCAAGGTTATGGGGTCAAAGCTGCCGGGAACGAGAGCCTTTCTCATTCACTCTTCTCCTCACCGTCACGGGTCACGGTTATGATCACCGTTTTTCCGTAATTATACTCTTTAAGCACTCTGTAGGGTGCGGGCAGCTCGGGGAAGGGTATTCCGCGCTCTGTCTCACATATTATTATACCACCCTGTGCCAAAAGGTCAAGAGTACATATTTTAGAAAGTGCGGAAGAAATCAATTCTGTATGATATGGCGGGTCTAAAAAGATAAGTCCAAAGCGGCCCTTTTTCATTCGGGATAGCATTGCAACACCGTCGCCGCAATAGACCTCCGATTGCTCGGTAAAGCCGCAGTTTGCAATATTTTTGCGGGCAATATCTGCGGCTTTTCTGTCCATATCTGCAAACACGCAGGAATAAGCACCTCGGGATAGCGCCTCAATGCCCAGCTGACCGCTGCCGCAAAAAAGGTCAAGAGCGTGTCTGCCCTCAATATCAAACTGAATTATATTGAATATGGACTCCTTTACCCTGTCTGTTGTGGGGCGGGTGTCATATCCTTCGGGGGCGGCGAGTTTTTTGCCGCGGGCTTTTCCTGTTATTACTCTCATTGTCTTTCACCTTCAAAAAAGCTTACTATTCTTTCAGCCACATCACGGGGTACGACGCGCATAAGCTCTTCCGCGCTTGCCTCGGAGATGGCTTTTATTGTTTTAAAGGTCTTGAGCAAGGCTTTTTTGCGAGCTTCGCCCACACCTTCTATTCTGTCTAATTTGGATGTTTTTATCTTGCTTCGGCGCACGCCCTGATGGAATGTCACCGCAAAGCGGTGGGTCTCCTCCTGTATTCTGCCTATAAAGGCAAAGATTGCGGGGGTCGCCGTAAGTCCCGTTTCCTCGCCCTGACAGCTTACGAGTCCGCGAGTACGATGCTTGTTATCCTTGACCATTCCGAAGACGGGAATATCCACGCCCCTGTCTTCAAGCACCCGCTTGGCGCTTTCGGTCTGGGTTATTCCGCCGTCCATAAGGAACAGATCGGGCAATGGCAAAAAGCCTTCGTCGCCATTCAGAGCTCTGTCAAGCCGTCTGCCCAGCACCTCGGCAATGGATGCGGGGTCATCACCGGGGGTGGCTTCTTTGATCTTGAACTTCTTGTATGCGCTCTTAAGGGGTTTGCCCTTGACGAAGACCGTCATAGATGCCACCGCATCACTGCCCGCTGTATTGGAAATATCAAAAGCCTCTATCCGCTCAGGCGGGGCAATTCCAAGCATTTCACCAAGGTCAGAAAGGGTCTTGCGCTCTTTTTCTTCCTTCTTTTCCATCAGCTCAAGCTCGGCACGGGCATTGCTTTGGGCAAGCTCGGTCATTTTTTTCTTCTCGCCACGCTGCGGAATTATAAGGCTGCATTTGCCCCCTCTCAGGTCGGAGAGCATCTGCTCGGTTGCCTGCTTGCTTTCTATCTCGCAGGAAAGATATATCTCACGCGGCGCAGTGCCGATCATTGGATAGTATTGGTTTATAAAGCTTTCAATATCCCTTGATGCGTCTTCCTCGTCGGCGCCGTCAAAGAAAATGATACGCTTATCGGCTAAGTTTCCCTTGACATAGGAAAGCGCCGCTACACAGCCGCGAGAGCCGCGGGATGCAAAGCCTATTGCATCGGCATCGGAAAATGCCGCCGCGGAAACTATGGTGTCGCTCCTCAGCCGCTTGATGGCATTGAGTCTATCCCGAAGCAATGCCGCCCGCTCAAAGTTCAGCTCCTCGGCACAGGCTTCCATCTCCTGCTGAAGTGACCGCTCAAGAGCACTTCCCTTGCCCTCAAAAAGCAGGCAAGCTTGATCAATAAGTGATGCAAAGCTCTCACGGCTCACCTCGCCCGTACAAACACCGCAACACTTGCCGATATGATATTGCAGGCAGGGACGCTCCTTACCGATATCGCGGGGAAAAACCTTTGAGCAGGAGGGAAATGAAAAAATATCATTCACAGCTCGCAGAGCAGCATTTGCCGTTCCTCTGCCGCCGTAGGGGCCGAAGTATTTTCCTCCCTTTTCACGCTTGCTTTCCACCGAAAAACGAGGATACTCACCCTCGCTCAGCTTGATGAATGGATATCCCTTATCGTCCTTAAGCAAGATATTATATTTAGGCTTATATTTTTTTATCAAGGTATTTTCAAGCACCAAGGCATCAAGCTCGGTTGGTGCGTTTATTACCTCAAAATCACATACCTTTGACACCATTTTTGCAGTCTTATAGGTATGATTGGGGCTGGGTGCAAAATATTGGCTGACTCGGTTTTTAAGTGCCTTTGCCTTGCCGACATAAATGACATTGCCGTCCTTGTCGTGCATCAGGTAGACACCGGGGGTCAAAGGCAGTCGCATAGACTTTTCCCGAAGTTGTTTAAGTGTCAAGTCTGTCCGCCTCCTTTGCTTTGGGGAGGAAGTGTCTGCCTCCCCTACAGATCTTTTTTAATGCAAAAGAATTACTTTTACCCTATTAATAGAATACGCCGCATTATGCAATGCGGCGCTGATGCTTAGGCTTCTACAATTATTATTCGCCGAAATTGCTCTCGATCAGAGTGCAGAGAGCATTGACTGCGTCTTCCTCATCGGGGCCTTCAGCCGAGATGGTGATTGTGCTGCCTTTGATTATGCCGAGGGACAGAACACCAAGCAGACTCTTTGCGTTGACCTTGCGTTCTTCCTTCTCGACCATAACGGTGCTCTTAAACTCATTAGCCTTCTGGATAAAGAAGGTCGCAGGTCTTGCATAAAGACCTACCTGGTTATCCACCGTTGCTTCTCTTGAAAACATACTAATACCTCGTTTCTGCGTGGGGCGCTACTCTCCCACCTAACTTATCCTAAAAGTTATAATAACATATAAGTTCCTAAATGGCAACATTTTTTTATTATTTACTAACAAATTGCGCACATCAGCCTAATTTGTCGCCGTTATTTGCCTCTTTGTCGGGGGTTATCAGCACAACGCCTCCCTCACTGTAGGTGCCAAGCACCAAGACTT
This sequence comes from Clostridia bacterium, assembly GCA_017408485.1. GTDB lineage: Bacteria > Bacillota > Clostridia > Oscillospirales > Butyricicoccaceae > RGIG3513. The sequence continues at coordinate 27,912 of JAFQUM010000016.1, forward strand.
CTGACATAAACGGGCCTATTTGGCGAGGTGGAAAGTTCACCACAGCCAACACCTTTTTTCCTACAAGCTCTGAGGTGGTGTACTTTTGTGTGATCTGCGCTGAGGAGCGCTTGATGCCTATCTCGGCGCCGAAGTCGACCTCAAGCTTATAAGCTGGTTTCCTTGCCTCAGCAAATACGCAGGCAGAAACTATGGTGCCGACCCGTATATCAAGCTTTAAAAAATCATCAAATACTGCCATATTTCTCTCCTTACAACGGCAGCCACATAAGAACTATGGGCATAAATACCGCGGGGATCATATTTGCAACATTGAACTTTTTTACATCCCAAAGGTTAAAGGCTATAAGCATCATTACCGCAGAGCCAACAAGGGACATTTGGTTTATGACCAACTCGGGCAAGAAGCGGGTGGCAACACCCGAAAGAAGCACAAATATGCCCTGATACACAAATACGCTGACTGCCGAAAACATTACGCCTATGCCGTAGACCGATGCAAAAATCATAGAGGTGATTCCATCTATTACGCCCTTTGTGTACAGCATGGACGGGTCGCCCATTCCGTCGTTCATACCGCCGACTATCGCCATTGCTCCCGCGCAGAAAACGATGGATGCAGTGACAAAGCCTTCTGCGGCGCTGCCTTCGCCCTTGGCAAGCTTGGATGACAGCTTTTCGCCTATTTTGTCAAAAAATCGGTCAATGCGGATAAGCTCACCCACTATTCCGCCCAGCACAAGGCACAAAAGCAATCCCATCATATAGGATGAGCTGAGAAAGCCTTCCTTGTTGGCGGTGAGAGATGCGGTTATGACACCGGTCACACCAATAAAGAATACTGCCGTAGCCGATCCGGTGAAGATTATTTTCTTGAATCGCTCGGGAATTCCCTTTTTAAACAGCATTCCCAATCCACTACCCGCAATTATCAGCGCGGCATTGACTATATTTCCTAATCCTATCATATTCAGTATCCCTCTTAGTTTCTACAAGTCTCCCTTGAAATTATAGGAGCTTTTAAAAGAATTGTCAATTATTTAAGGGTCACTACGGTGACACCCATCTCACCCTCGCCGTAAAGTCCGTTGCGGAAGGACTTTACCTGAGGACATTTTCTCAGCCACGCTTGGATCTTTTGTCGAAGCACACCCGTACCCTTGCCGTGGATTATGGTAACAGTTTCAAGATGAAGCCTCGATGCGTTATAAATATACCGCTCCACCTCCATAATGGCATCATCTGCGATCTGTCCGCGGACATCTATTGAAGAAGGTGCCGCCTTTGCCGCAGTGACCTTGGGTGAGTCTTTGACTTCTTTTTTCTTTGTCTGCTCATTCTCAATAAGCCGCAGATCGTCCAATGCGGCGGTAAGTTTCATAATTCCCGCCTGTAGCTTGACCTCTCCCCCCTTGGGAAGCTCAAGCACTGTGGCGCGGATGCCCGTGCTTGCCATTTCCACCGTATCACCCACCACCAAGGGTCTGGGTAGCGGTCCAGGCTTGGGGCGCTCTATGCTGACCTGAGTCTTGCTTTCAGCCTCATTAAGCTGACCACGCATTGCCGCACGGGCTGCCGAAATATTCACATCCTCGCCCTTTTTGGCGGCTTCCTGAGCTTTGCGGGCATCTGTAAGCACCATATCTGCCGCCGCACGGGCATTGTGCAAGATCTCCTGTGCCTGCCGTCTCGCATCGGCAATAAGACGCTCACGCTCGGCATCTACCTTTTCCAGCTTATCGGTTGCCTCACGGCTCATTTCTTCGGCACGGCGCTTTTGTCTTTCGGCAGTTTCTATTCTGCCCTCTAAAGCTTGGCGCTTTTCTTCAAGAGAAGAAATAACCTCCTCAAACCGTCTGCTGCCGCTGTCGATTCGGGCATCTGCCGCCGCGATGATATTCTCTGGCAGACCCAATCTTTGTGAAATTGCAAAAGCATTGGATTTTCCCGGCACACCGAAAACGAGCTTATATGTGGGTCGCAAGGTCTTGACATCAAACTCGCAGGAGGCATTTTCAACCCCCTTGGTCTCAAGGGCGTACACCTTAAGCTCGGCATAGTGGGTGGTTGCCGCAACGGTTGCGCCCTGAGCGCGAAGCTGCTCTATCACCGCAATGGCAAGTGCAGCGCCCTCTACGGGGTCGGTGCCCGCGCCAAGCTCATCAAGCAATACCATTGTGCCCTTTTGAGTGTGCTGACATATCTCCACGATGGTACGCATATGGGATGAGAAGGTGGACAGTGATTGCTCAATACTCTGCTCGTCACCTATATCTGCAAATATCTGCTTGTATATTACTATCTGACTTTCTTCCGATGCGGGAATAAACAGACCACATTGAGCCATAAGGGTAAGCAGTCCCAAGGTCTTAATGCTTACCGTCTTACCGCCCGTATTGGGTCCTGTGATAACTACAGTGTCGGTGCTTCCGCCTACCGAGAAATTGATTGGCACAGCCTTGTCCTTAGCAAGCAAGGGATGCTTTGCCCGTTTGATATCGGTCTTGCCCGTCTCCGCAAGCTTGGGGCGGGATGCCTCTAACGCATAAGCAAGCTTTGCCCTTGCAAATATAAAATCAAGATTACACAGTATCTCATAATCCCGCATTGTCTGTGAGGCAAAGGATGCCGCCTCACTGCTGAGCTCCATCAGAATGCGCTCTATTTCCGCTTCTTCCTTGCTTGTCAACACGCGGATATTATTATTAAGCTCAACTACCGCCGCAGGCTCAATAAACAGAGTTGCGCCGCTGGAGCTGACATCGTGAACAAGTCCTCCAAAGGATGAGCGGTATTCAGCCTTGACCGGCACAACAAATCTGCCGCCGCGCTGAGTAACGATGCTATCCTGAAGCATCTTTGAATAGGATGCGCTTGATGTAATACCCGCAAGCACATCTCTCACCTTTGAGGATGCGGTGCGTATCTGCCGTCTTATTTGATAAAGCTCGGCGGACGCGTTATCCGCCATTTCTTCGGGAGAAATTATAGACGCGGTTATTTTATCTTCTAAGTATTTATTGCCCGCCAATGAAGAAAACAACTCATCAAGGCTTGTTCTTTGACCCTTGCGCTCAGCGGCATAGTCGCGGGTTGTTCGGGCGCAACGAAGCAGAGCCGCAAGCTCAAGCAGCTCCGACATATTGAGAGTTCCTCCCTTTTCCGCCCTATCCAAAGCGCCCGTCATATCACGGAGTCCCGAAAATGCGGGGGAACCGAACATACCCGCAAGCAATACCGCATCGGCGGTCTCCTGTTGCAGCTTTTCGCATTCATAAAGTGATACGCAGGGGCGCAGGCTCAGGCACTTTTCCTTTGCGCTGTCAGACGCGGCAAAGGATGCAAGCATTTCAAGCACCTTAGGAAGTTCAAGCACCGCTATTGATCTTTCAAAAAGTTCGTTCATCGTATATCTCCAAGACTGTTGTAAAAATCCAATGTTTTAAATCCCCTTTCTAAGCAGGAGCGCAGATATCTTCCCGAAAAATCGGAAAGCGCCCTTGCTTCATCGGGACTGACCGACACCGAAAGCAATTTTTTCAACTCGCAGGTCAGTATATGCCGCGCCGCTGACAGCGCATTGGCTGACAGATCTATTCCGAAAGGCGCTGCGCAATTTTTGCAATACACCTCACCGCGCTCGGGGATGGCTCTGCCGCTTTCCAGCACCTCACCGCAACCCGAGCAGCTATATAGGTCGGGTTCATAACCGCTCTGTGCCATATACCGCAGTTCAAAGGCGGCTTTTATCAGCGATTCGGGGTATTTGCCGCCGCTGAGAGCATAAAGGCAATTGAGTGTCAGCCGCAAAAGCTCCTCGCCGCCCGCCTCTTCTTCTTCCTCTTCGCATCCGAGCACCTCGGCAAAATATGAGGCGAGTGCCATTCGGGAAATATCACTCCGCAAGCCCTCAAATTGCTCCACCACCTGCGCTTCATTGAGGGAGTATCTGCCTTGATTTTCATAAAGCACCATATCCGAGCAGCAAAAAAGCTGAGCGCTTGATGCAAGGCGGCTGTTTTTTCTGCTTACGCCACGAGCCTTGACGGTAACTCTGCCCAGCTTATCAGACAGCACAGTAAGGACGCGGTCGGCGTCCTTATATTGCACACTGCGTATTACCAAGCCCCGTGTTGTAACAAACATTGTCTTTATCCTTAATCGTTATAATATCCAAAATTGCGTACCTGGGCGGGATTGTTGCGCCAATCCTCCTTGACCTTTACCCAAAGCTGCAAAAATACTTTCTTGTCGAGATATCTTTCCATATCCTTACGGGCAAGCGCACCCACCTTTTTGAGCATTTCGCCCTTTTTGCCGATGATGATACCCTTGTGGCTTGTCCGCTCACAATAGATCACCGCAGATATCTCCGCAAGCTCGCCTATGTCGTACTGTTCTATTTCAATTGCAATGCCGTGGGGAATTTCCTTATCAAGGCACAAAAGCAGCTTTTCACGAATAGTCTCCGCCGCCACCTGACGGGCAGGCTGATCGGACTTCATATCATCGGGATAAAGCTGAGGTGATTCGATGCACATTCCCTTAAGCACATCCAAAAGACGATCCACACCGTCACGCTTGGATGCTGAAATGGGAATAATATTCTCAAACCGGCAAGCCTCGCTATATAGCTGAATTACCGCAAGCAGGTCTTCCTTTTCCTTGATGGTGTCTATTTTATTAATGACCAGTATGGCAGGGATCTTTTCCGCCTTGATCTTTTCTATAAGTTTCTGCTCGGGGATGCCGATTCGTGCCACCGGCTCAACGATAAGTATAGCCGCATCAACATCGGCAACCGTATCCTCGATGACCTTGGTCATAAAATCACCAAGGCGGTTGCGTGCCTTGTGCAGACCGGGGGTGTCGATAAATACAAGCTGACAATCGTCGCTGTTGACGATACCCGTGATCCTTGTTCTTGTGGTCTGAGGCTTGGAGGACACTATGCTGACCTTGCTTTTGCACAGTGCATTGAGCAGGGTGGATTTACCCGCGTTAGGTCTGCCCACTATAGAAAATATACCTGTTTTTGTTATCATCTTTATTCCCTTTCAAGTCCCAATTTCTTGAGTATTTCTTCTTCCTTTTGGCGCATTGCCGCCTTTTCCTCTCCCTCATCAATGTGGTCAAATCCAAGCAGATGAAGTATGCTATGTACCGTCAGATAGGCGCACTCGCGGGCAACACTGTGTCCAAACTCGCGAGCCTGCTCACGGGCGCGGGAAAGGGAGATGACCATATCTCCCAATTCGCAAGCACCAAGCTGTGGGTCTGTATATATCTCTTCACGGCATTCGCCGCGGTAAAAATCATTCATAGGGAAGGACAGCACATCGGTCTCTTTGTCTATGCCGCGATGCTCCTTGTTGATCCGTCTTATTGTCTCGCCGTCAACAAGCTGAATGAAAACATATCCGTCCCAATCATATTCAAAATGAGCAAATGCCGCTTTTGCCGCAAGGCGAATGAGACTTTTTACGCTCTCAGATGCCTTGCCTTCGGTTTCAACTATGAGTTTTGACATATTTTCACTTCTTTCCGCTGTTATTTTTCTTCTCATATGCAAGGATTATCTTGGAGACCAGCTCGTGACGGACAACATCGCGGTGGTCAAGATTGCAGATGGCTATATCGTCAATACCTTTAAGCACCGACACCGCCTCCCGCAGACCGCTCTTTTTGCCGTCGGGCAGGTCTATCTGTGTAATATCACCGGTGATGACCACCTTTGATCCCATACCCATACGGGTGAGGAACATCTTCATCTGCTCGGAGGTGGTGTTCTGTGCTTCGTCGAGAATAATAAACGCATCGTCCAAGGTGCGTCCGCGCATATATGCCAAGGGCGCTACCTCAATATTGCCGCGCTCCATATATCTTTGAAAAGCTTCAGCGCCCATCATATCAAAAAGGGCATCATAAAGGGGACGCAGATAGGGGTCTACCTTATTGTGAAGATCACCGGGCAAAAAGCCCAGCTTTTCACCCGCTTCAACGGCGGGACGGGTAAGGATTATGCGGTTGATGGTCTTTGCCCTGAATGCCGCAACGGCACAAGCTACCGCAAGATAGGTCTTACCGGTACCTGCAGGACCCACACCGATGGTCATAATATTCTTCTGCACTGCGTCAACATATTTCTGCTGACCCACCGTCTTAGCCTTGACGGGCTTGCCTCGCATCGTTACGCAGATGACATCCTTTCCCATTTGAGATATCTGATCCTGCCTGCCGTCGCGCACCATGGAGATAACATAATTGACCCTTTGTGAGTCTATCTCCTCGCCGCGGATAATAAGCTCAAGCAGCGCTTCTATTGCCTGACGCGCCTGAAGCACCGGCTCAGGCTCGCCCGATATCTTTATCTGCTCATCGCGGTTGGTTATGGTGACTCCGTACTCAGAGCTTAGCAGTCTGAGATTTTCATCAAGCAGACCGAAAAGTCCCGCGATATGCTCTATTCTCTCAACGCTGATAAGTTGATCCATATTATTCTACCTCGCTGTTTTTATTCCCGTGGTCTCGGCGCATTCAAGCCTTAGCACGCCCTCACAGGTCTTTTCATTTTTATTTATATAAAACTCACTTTTTACTATTGAAGCATCGGGATGTGCAAGAGCGAAGCTTGCCAACATTCTGCCCTCAATAAGTTCCTTGAATTGTTCCTCGTCAAGCTCTATTGGGCGCCGCTCACATTCGGTATAGGTCTCGGTCACCAAGGTGACGGGCAGCACAATATCCTCACCTATGGTCAAGCTTTTTCGGTCTATACTCTTATAATACCACTTATATCCGATACTTTCAATCAAATATAGTTTAACAGTTTTTTGTCCTACTATCAAATATGATCTTGTTTTTGTTTCGCCCGTTGGAACATACTCAAAAAGCTCGGTAGGAACAGCGGCTTTTCGGGTATACCAGGTGCGCAGATCTATCTCCGCATCGGCGTGATAATAGCGGGTCTCACCGAGGGCATCGGTAACCGCCCCGCTTGCTATTATATCACCTGCCTGCACCGTCTGTCCAATACGAAGTTGTGTCACCCCCTGCTTTACCCTTATAGCGGTAATCACACCCGTCAGTCCGCTTATGACATCGCAGGGCACGGTCTCTGATATTTCCTTTTCCACAGTGCGTTCATACACATTGACACAAGCGTGGCTGCCTTTGATATTCACTGTTAGATAGGCAATATTGTCGGCGGCAGAAATTACCGAGTTTTTTATCCTTTGAGCGCGCACGCTCCGCACGGGCACTCCCGCCTTAAGTCCCGCATCGCTGAGCAGCTGACGGACCTCCCTCTCCTTCAGCTTTCCCTCAGCATTTATCTCGATAGTCCACACACATTGGCTCATCATCCACAACGCGCCCAAGCACAAAGCAAGTCCTACCAAAAGAGCGGGGCGGCGAAATGCCCGTCGCGCCTTGAAAGGCAGTCCCTTCTTTTTCAATATGTGAAGTCTGCACATTGCCTTTCTGCACAAACGGCGCAGGGTGTAAATATGCTCGACACGCATACTCAGGCAGACCGTAAAGCCGTCCTCCCGCTCTATATCCCAAAGCGGAATATTATTCTCACCGCAAAGATCAAGCAGCCTTTCGCAGTCGCCCTCCACCCTGATGCGAAGACTTCCCCTTAAAAATATGCTCATTTTTCCGTCCTTTCAAACTCAATGCCGAATATTCTTCCCTTGATCTTAAGCTGAGTTTTTGAAAAGGCGGCAAGGAGCATATCGTTGCCCGTGACGATTATTTTTCTGCCCTTTGCCCGAGCGACTATTCTTGTGGTGTCATATTCTATCAAGCCTCTGTGTCCGTCGATACAGACCACGCTATCTGATGCTACTCTGATACAGGGCAGACCGCGGCATGCCGCACCGTCAAAATCATCGGGCTGCATGACCCTATTGATCAATTTTCGGTAGCCTTTCATAATCATTTCCTCCACTCTTTTGGAATATATATTCTCTAAAATATATTTTCTCGGGAGCGGTAAAATGACCTTTCGCGCAAAACTTACAAGAGCCTTGTTTGTCTGCTCATTGCTGCTTTTTGCGGCTGGGCTTTGTGTATATTCAAAAGAGACCTCCGCCGCCGCGGTGGAAGGTCTGCTTCTTTGCGGCAGGGTGCTTATTCCCTCGCTTTTTCCATTTTTGGTGGTATCCTCCATTGCCATCGGCTGCGGAATTGCCGAAAAAATCGGCAAGCTACTTGAAACGCCTATGCAAAAGATTTTCAATCTTCCCGGAGTTTGTGCTACCGCATTTATTTTGGGGCTCATAGGTGGTTATCCCGTAGGCGCGGCAAATGCAATATTTCTCTACCGCTCAAAGCTCTGCACCAAGGTGCAAGCAGAGCGGTTGCTTGCCTTTTGCAACAACTGCGGTCCTGCCTTTATATTAGGTGTTGTGGGTGCTTCACTCTTTGGCGGAACTGTGGCGGGATTTCTGCTTTACGGCGCCCATATTTTATCTTCTTTACTTGTAGGACTGATATTCCGCTTTTACCGCCGCGGCGATAAGGCTTTGCCCTCAAAGCCTGAGGCGGATAAAAGCGCCGCCCCTCACCTTTCTGCCATTTTCACCCGTTCGGTCAAATCCTCCGCTCAATCGGTAATAAATGTCTGTGCCTATGTTATTTTCTTCTCGGTTGCCATAAAGCTGCTCTATCTTTCGGGAGTCATCCCCTTTGGTGCAAGGCTTCTTGCCGTCGCGGCAAAGGGACTGGACTTAAGTCCCGTTTTTGCCGAAAAGCTCATCGGTGGATTTTTAGAGCTGACCACGGGAGTTTATGGAATCGCCTCTTCAAATGCCGCACTAAGCGCCCGCCTTTCTGCCGCCGCCTTTATATTGGGTTGGGCGGGTCTGTCGGTGCATTTTCAGGTTTTGGACTTTATGAGTGACAGCGGTCTGTCCGCCCGTCCGTATGTTGTTGGCAAGCTGCTCCACGGAGGATTTTCCGCACTGTTTGCATATATCGGCGCATCACTCATACCCTTTGATGTACAAACGGGTGCAATAAAAGCGGGGCATATTTCCGCCTTGGTGGATGCATCTCCACTGCTTATTTTTCCCATAAGCTTAGTCTTCGCGCTGCTGGGTTGGGGATTTTTCTGGTTTTTATGGCGTTTTTTCAAAGAAAGGATTGAAAGAAAAGCAAAAAGATAATATAATATTATGTATGGGGTGATAAAGATGATCTTTTCCAAAAACATAAAAAAAGCCTGCCTATATTGTGCTCACGGCAAGGATTATAGCGGCGATAGAGTGCTGTGTGAAAAGCGCGGTCCTGTGGCTGTGGATTTTAAATGCCGTAAGTTTGAATATGACCCCCTTCGCCGTCAGCCTGCCGCCCCCGTAAAGCCCAAGCTGAATGTGAGCGAAGAGGATTTTAAGTTGTAAAAAACAAGCCTTGAAGCGAAAAAGCGTAATGTCGTTAGCGAAGTTTTACGCAAACCGAGTGGGATAACAGAAAATACAGCATAGTCAAGATGGCTATGCTGTATTTTTTTCTTTATAATCAACAAATTTCGTAACTTTATCAAAAATACTTTATTTTTCA
>JAFQUM010000017.1 GCA_017408485.1 Clostridia bacterium
AGGTGAAATTATGTCCCCAGTAGAAAAAGCATATCAAGAATATAAGTTAAGAAATGACAAAACAAAAATAATTGATGGTAAATTATATTACCGAATTGTGATGTCCGAGTTTTTTAACCTAACAGGTTATGAAAACGGATATCTTTTGGTTGTCCCATCACCCGATATGCCACAAGAGAAAAATGCGATTTATCAAGATGAAAACGGAAATCACTTTACATTTGGCGGACATAATCATATTCGCTTTTCTGGAGAAATACCTGAATGGTATCTTGAATGTGGTGAATGTGATATGAAATGGCAAGAAACAAAAAATATAGGAAAGTATTTAACCATAGTCGAGTAATTTCCCTCTTTTGCCGATAGCACCACAGGCCGCTATCAAGGCAAGCAAGTAATTAGGTTTATAAAACAAAACTATCCGCCGAGCAATCGGGCGGATTTTTCTTGTATAAAGAAAACCACCAGCAGTGCTGGTGGTTCAAAAAAGCTTTAGCTATGGGAAATTCCGCCGTAGCGGTGGCCCCCTTGTGTAAAGGGGGCTGTCAAAAATCTTTGATTTTTGATTGGGGGATTGTTTGGTGAAAGAAATTGTTTTGAGAAGAATATTGATTTTGCATAGACAATCCCTCCGTCTTTTTGCTTCGCAAAAATCCACCTCCCTTGTACAAATGGAGGTGCTTTTACGGAGGGACTGTAAAATACTTTTGAACGGGCACCTGCGGCAACCATCCTCTTTACGCAAAGAAGGTCTTTTATTCGACGGGTTTTTGTTGTAAGGCATACCGCACAGTGTTATAATAAACTAAAAATTACTTTCTTAAAGGGTGATATCCATGAAAGTTGTTGTAGCAATAGACTCATTCAAGGGCAGCCTATCCTCCGCTCAGGCGGGAAATGCCGTCAAGGATGCAATTTGCCGCCTTAAAGCTGATGCTGAGGTCACAGTAAAACCCTTGGCAGACGGCGGCGAGGGTACGGTGGATGCCCTTGCCGAAAGCGCCGACGGCGAGATGATCACCACTACGGTCAAGGGTCCCTTGGAAACACCTGTAACCGCAAAATATTGCATTTTAAAGGACACCAATACTGCGGTCATGGAGATGGCTTCCGCATCGGGAATCACCCTTGTTTCCCCCTCTGAGCGCAACCCGCTTAAGACCACAACCTACGGAGTGGGTGAGCTTATAAAGGATGCAATCAACAGAGGTTGCCGCCGCTTTATCATCGGCATAGGCGGAAGCGCCACCAATGACGGCGGAACGGGAATGCTGACCGCTTTGGGCTATGAATTTTTAGATAAGGACGGAAAAAGCATCCCCCTCTGCGGCGGCGGACTTGAGGTCTTGCACAAAATAAGCACAAAAAATGTCATTCCTCAGCTTAAGGAATGCAGCTTTAAAATAGCCTGCGATGTGACCAATCCCCTTTGCGGAGAAAAGGGCTGCAGTGCGGTATTCGGACCTCAAAAGGGCGCGACAAAAGATATGATAGCAGATATGGATCGCTGGCTGTCTCATTATGCCGAGCTTGCCAAAACCGTATCTCTCAAGGCTGATAAAGATCACCCGGGCGCGGGTGCTGCGGGCGGTCTCGGTTTTGCATTTTTAACATTTACCAATGCGGTCTTAAAGTCAGGAATAGACATCGTTTTAGAGGAAACTTCCCTTGAAAGCTACATCAAAAGTGCAGATATTGTAGTAACGGGCGAAGGCAGACTTGACTCCCAAACAGTTATGGGCAAGGCGCCCATCGGTGTTGCCAAGCTTGCCAAAAAATATGGCAAAAAGGTCATTGCATTCTCAGGCTGTGTAACTGCCGAAGCCGAGGTCTGCAATGAGCACGGAATAGATGCATTCTTCCCCATTTTGAGAGGTGTTTCAACCTTGGAAGAGGCAATGAATGCCGAAAATGCCTATAAAAATCTGACCGCCACCGCCTATCAGGTGTTCAGGCTGCTTGTATAAGCACAAAGGGGTAAAATATGGATATAATTCAAAGCTTTTATAATAATTTAGCATCCCAATATGACAAGCTTTTTGCCGATTGGCAACTTGAGACTCATCAGCAGGGTGCTGTTTTGGACAAGCTTTTTAAAAAATACGGCTATTCCTCCGGCGCAAGCCTTCTCGATTGCGCTTGCGGAATCGGTACTCAATCGGTTGGTTTGGCAGCGCTGGGCTATTGCGTCACCGCATCGGATATCTGTCAGCCCGAGCTTGATCAGGCTCTTCAGCGCGCTAAAAATGCCAATGTAAGCATAGACCTGAGGGCTGCTGATTTCCGCGAGTTGGAAAAGACTTTTTCTCAGCAATTTGATATAGTCATCTGTATGGACAATGCCCTGCCCCATATGCTTTCTGCAAACGATTTACAAAAAGCAATTAAAAGCATTGCAGATAGAGTCAAAAAAGAGGGCATTTTCGTGGCAAGCATCCGCGATTATGATGCCCTGCTTGAAACAAAACCGCCCTACTCTCCCCCATATATCCACAAGACCGAAAAAGGTCAGCGGGTATCCTTTCAAACTTGGGAGTGGATTGGCGAAAAATACAAGCTTATCCAATACATAGTTGATGATGAAGAATCTCTTTCGGTCAGCAAATTTGAATGCGAATATCGCGCAACCCGCCGTGACGAGCTGACAAAGCTGCTCCTTGATAGCGGCTTCGGTGAGGTGGATTGGTTGTTCCCCGAAGAAAGCGGCTTTTATCAGCCCATCGTTATTGCCAAGAAATAAAAAATGCTCTGCCAATAGAGACGTACTTTTAAGGACAGTTTTGAAATTCAATTGAGTAGATTACCTACCGATAGGAAGAGGACATAAAGCGTTTTTACGTTCTATGTCCTCTTTTCTTGATCTGTGTCAATAGATACTATTGGTCGATATGCCTCGCTTAGCTCGGCTCGATATATTCGCACTTTTGCGAAATATATTTCGCAAAAGCAGCAAATTCGATATAACCTCCCTTGCGGTCGGTTTCGATATGATATAAATCCCTTGTTTGCGAAGCAAACATATCGAGCGCAGCATATCGAGTTGCGATAGCAACATATCGAAAATTCCGTTAGGGATTTATATCGATGCGTAGTGTCCTTAAGGGCACTACGCTATAGCAGAGCGTTTTTTAAGTTTCTATGTCAACTGAGAGTAGGTTGCCTCGTGGTCGGTATGTTGGTATAATGTTTCAAAAGGAGTGATGCGGATGAACACATATATTACAGGCGCGACCATAAAAACTCTTCGTGAAAATAAGGGACTAACCCAAAACGAGCTTGCCGCTATGTTAGGGGTCAGCGACAAGGCGGTGTCAAAATGGGAGACCGCCAAGGGGTTGCCCGATATAACCCTTATAGAACCCCTCGCAAAGGCGCTTGGTGTGTCGGTTATGGAGCTTATGTCGGGTGATACTGTGACTAACAAAAATATTTCTGCAAATATCCTCCGTTCAAGGTTTTATGTATGCCCCGTTTGCGGAAACATCATTCGCGCTATGGGTGATGCCCTTATCAGCTGCTGCGGCATAACCCTTCCTCCCCTTGATGCAGAAGAGCCGGATAAAGATCACTCTATAACCATAGAAAAGGTGGAGGATGAGCATTTTATAACTGTCCATCATCCTATGACTAAGACCCATTTTATTTCATTTATTGCCTACCTCACCCCCGACCGCGTGCAATTCGTCAAGCTTTACCCCGAGGGCAATGCTGAGACCCGACTGAATCTGCGCGGCAAAGGTTATTTGTATATCCATTGCAACAAACACGGCTTGATGAAATTAAAGATTTAACAAAAACCTATTGCATTACATAAAATTGTGCTATAATGCCCTTGAGGTGATATTATGAAGGACGGCATCAAGATACTATCCATCGGCAATAGCTTTTCCGAGGATACAATGGAGCATATTCCCGAAATAGTAAAGTCACTGGGATACAAGGATTTTAAGTTTGCAAATCTTTATATAGGCGGCTGCTCCATTAAAAAACACTATAATCTTATGGTCAACGACATTGCCGAGTATGAATACTACGTCAACAGCGGTGACGGTTGGACACAAACCCAATATTTTACAAGCCGCGAAAAGATAAAGGAAGAAGATTGGGATATTATTTCCATTCAACACGGCACCGGTGACAAGAGCAGATACACCTCCCCCGAAAGCTATGCCGACCTTCCCGCCCTTATCAAAGAGGTAAAAGCCCTATCCAAAAAAGACGTGAAGATCGCTTTCAATATGGCTTGGGTGGCAGAGCCGGAAGGCAGACACCACGAAATAACCTCCTACGGCGGAGATCAGGCGCTGATGTATAAAAATATAACCACAGTTACCAAAGAGGTGGTATCCCCCTTGGTAGATGTGGTCAGCTCGGCAGGCACTGCAATTCAAAATGCCCGCCCATATATCGATAAAAAGCTTACCCGTGACACCTTCCACGTCACCCGCGACCTTGGCAGATATATTGCGGGACTGACATTTATCAAGGCGCTTTGCGGCACCGATATAGACAGTGTTACATGGTGTCCCGAGGGCGTCAGCGATGAGGAAAGAGCCATCGCCATCAAGGCGGCAAACGCCGCGGTAAAGGAGCCCTACAAGACCACAGAGCTTTAAGCGAGGATGGTTACTGTGGGGCGAGTATCGGCGGTCGGTGACCTTGCGTATTTTCAATATTTGAGCAACAAAAAAGGACAGAGAAAAATCTCTGTCCTTTAATTTTTCGTTTGATTATTCCTCTTTAGCCTTGTTAAGAAGCAGATTGGTTACAATACCAAGAATAAGAGCGCAAGCTGTGGTGGTGATATAAACATTTCCGATATTCATAGCCATACCGCCGATGCCGGGGATCAGGATAGAAGCAACAACAAACAGATTCTTGTTCTGACCGAGGTCAACCTTCTGGATCATCTTGAGACCGGAAACCGCGATGAAGCCGTAGAGGGTGATGCAAACGCCGCCCATTACGCATCCGGGGATGGAATCCAGGAATGCGACGAAGGGACCAAAGAAGGAGATGATAAGGCACATGATTGCTGCGGTTGTGATGGTGATAACAGAAGCGTTACGGGTTATTGCAACACAACCCACAGATTCACCGTATGTGGTGTTGGGGCATCCGCCGAAGAATGCGCCTGCGATAGAACCTACGCCGTCACCAAGAAGTGTACGATGGAGACCGGGCTCTTCAATAAGGTTCTGATCGATGATTGTGGAAAGGTTCTTATGGTCGGCAAGATGCTCTGCAAATACAACGAATGCAACAGGGATATATGCTACTGCAACTGTTGCAATATAAGATCCGTCTATATCCTTAACACCCTTCATAGCCTCCATGAAGGAGAACTCGGGAACAGCAACTATTTTGAGATTTTCAAACAGTGAGAAATCAATAACGGGGATGCCGCAAACTGTGAAGATGGCGGCAACTGCATAACCTGCAAGGATACCGATGATGAAAGGAACGAGCTTGACCATCTTCTTGCCGAAGGTGGAAGCCAGAACAACGACAAAGAGTGTAACAAGAGCACAGATCATGGATACCCATGTGGTAGTATTCATTACAAAATAGGAAGATGTGCCGAAAGAAGTCTTTGCGCCGTAGGAGAATACGTCATTGATAGCTGCGCCTGCCAGGCTGAGACCGATCAGTGCAACTGTAGGTCCGATAACAACGGGAGGCATTACCTTGTCGATCCACTTAACACCTGCAAACTTAACGATCAGGGCGATAACTACGTAAACAAGACCTGCAAATACAGCACCGATGATAAGACCTGCAAAGCCTGCGCTTGCAGAAACAGCGCCGCCGAAAGCTGCTGCCATGGGGCCTATAAATACAAATGAAGAACCAAGGAAAACGGGGCTGCGGAACTTTGTGAACAGCTGATAAACGATAGTACCGACACCTGCGCCGAAAAGTGCTGCAGAAGCGGACATTCCGTTACCAACTATTGCGGGTACAGCAATGGTTGCAGCCAAAATTGCCAATACCTGCTGGAATGCGAAGATGAGAAGCTGGGAGAACTTTGGCTTGTCTTTAATGCCATAAACCAGATTCATACGTTTACCTCCAAAATATTAAACTTTACGATTTCGATTATACCACTCCCCCGCTGTGATAGCAAGGTAAAAATAGGTCTTTTTGTCGATATATCTCAGCTTTTGTCTAAATCTTATACAATGATTGAAAAAATAAAAATGCAGTGGTAAAATGAAAATGTAATAAAAGAAAGAAAAGGGAAAAAGAATGAGCAAATACGCCATAGTTGACTTGGAAATGTGCAATGTTCCCCGCTCGGCACGCAAGGAAGAATACCACAGCAGAAGTGAAATAATACAGATCGGTGCGGTGTTGCTTGATGAAAAATACGAGATCTGTGACCGATTTGTCACCTTTGTTCACCCGCAGTACGGGGTCATAGACAATTTTATCCGCAACCTGACGGGCATTACCCAAAAGGATACCGCCGATGCTCCTCTGTTGGAGGAGGCGCTGAAGGCTTTTGTCGCGTGGCTTCCCGAGGATGCGGTGCTGGTCTCTTGGAGCGAAAGCGACGAATATCAGGTGCGCCGCGAGCTTGAGCTGAAGGGACTTGAGATAGATGGTCTTGCACCCTATCTTGATAATTGGATAGACTGTCAGCAGACCTTTGCCGACAAAATGGACACCGACCGCTGCTATAATCTCACCGAAGCGTTGAGCGTGGCGGGAATAGTTTACGACGATGGCGCCCACGATGCGCTGGTGGATGCAAAAAATACCGCCCTTCTTTTTGCTAAAATGTCCCTTGAGCCGGATTTTAAGCTGGTCAAGTGTATAATCACCCCCGATGAGGTGAAAAACTCCTCCTACAAGCCTTTTGCCGATTTGCTTAAGGGTCTGAAGCTGTAAAAGAGCGGATGATGCCTGAAACAACTCCCTCAGTCAGCTACGCTGACAGCTCTCGCTGCGGCTCGGTCACGCCGCGGGTCTGACATCACACCGTGATGTCATTCAACACCGCGTCGCCGCTTCGCTACCTCAGCGAGGGAGCCTGAGCCTTCCTCTTTGAGGAAGGTGGCACGCGAAGCGTGACGGAAGGAGTAAAAAGTACAATATAATTCTAACCCACACTAAATCGAAAGGATCGAGCTTATGAAAAACACCCTTGTCGTAGTGGATATGCAAAATGATTTCATTGATATGGCGCTTGGCACACCCGAGGCGGTGGCAATTCTGCCTGCGGTCAAGGCAAAGATTGCCGAGTATCACGCTCGCGGCGACGAGATAATCTTCACCCGTGACACCCACGGTGAAAACTATCTTGACACCTCCGAAGGCAAAAAGCTCCCCGTCAAGCATTGCATCAAGGGCACAAAGGGCTGGGAAATTGCCGACGGATTATATATAGAGGGTTGTAAGATCATCGATAAGCCCAATTTCGGCTGGCCACATTGGGATACCGAAGAGCTTGAAAACGTTGAGCTTATCGGTCTTTGCACCGATATTTGCGTGGTGTCAAACGCACTTATTATCAAAGCCACCTTCCCCGATGCACAGGTCAGCGTGGACAGCGCCTGCTGCGCGGGAGTTACACCCGAATCCCACCTTGCCGCCCTTAAAACCATGGCAATGTGCCAGATAGACGTGAAATAAGGAAAGGAAAAGAATTATGAATAACGAAACCAATCCTCCCAATGTTACGGAATACGAGGACAAGGGAAAGGTATTTAAGATAATCGGCATTTTGTTGATAGTTTTTCAGGTGATCAGCATTATTCTTCTCTCCTGCACCAACCTGACCCTCTTTGATGAGGAACTTGATGATCAGCTCGGCGCTCATTACGGCTTGATAGCACGACAGGGAAAGGATATAGCGGGCACCGGCGGATTCAGATTAAAATATATAGAGCTTGCCGCCAATAAGGGATTTGAAAAGCTCAAAAGGTCCTTTGCCGCAGAAGAAAACAGCGGTTATGAAATATACTATACCGCTTTGGATTATGCTGTTGCTTACGCAAAAACCACCTGCGAGCCTTTCGGTGTGTTCATTTTGGATCTTACGACCTTTATAACCTATATGCTGCCCGGAATAGCCGGCGTGGCGCTTGTTATCATCGGCAAAAAGAAGAGCGAGTGAGAGTAAAAAACGGAATACAATAGAGAAAAATGATTTATCAAACAAAGAGATGGATTGAAGATGGGAAGAAAATCGGTCAAACAGAATAAAACTATATACCAGCAGGTTCGTGAAAGGTGCAACCTTCCCCGATGCCGAGGTCAGTGTGGACAGCGCCTGTTGCGCGGGAGTTACACCCGAATCCCACCTTGCCGCCCTTAAAACCATGGCGATGTGCCAGATAGACGTAAAATAAAAGATAATCAAAAAGCCCGACATCGTCGGGCTTTTTGATTGTCATTCTGCGATATAATTTTCATAGGTTTCGGGGTGTGAGGGTACGGCATTGGGGAAATAATGTAGCTCGTAGGTATATGAATAAACATTGCTTTCAGAGGACTTCTTATAGGTCAACACATTGCCATACTCATCATAGGTATACTCCGTTTTGGTTGTCTTTCCGGATTGTTGTATGGTTTCCGAAAGCATATTTCCTTTTTCGTCCCGCTCATACGTGGTGATCTTTGTTGAACCATCGCCATATAGCGTTTTTGTTTCTATGCGATGCTCTTTTTCGTCATAGAAAAAGGTTGTCTGGAAATCTGCTTTTCCTGAAGGGTAGCAACTTGTATAGGTAAGTAAATTTCCTTTTTGGTCATAAGTATAGGTATATTTTCTCATATCGGTTTGTTTTGTCAGCACCCTTCCCTCATTATCATAGGTATAAGAATACAATCTATGGTCGCCTCTATCGGTTAAATCTTGGAGTTGTTCGGTAATGAGATTTCCCTTTTCATCGTAGGTGTAGGTCAATTTTTCGTAGGAGCGTTCCAGACTCAGTATATTTCCGTTTTTGTCGTAGGTGACCTTTTCAGAGGGGCTTTCCGAATACACCAGATTTCCGTTTTCGTCATATTTATAGGTGGTGATCTTTTGATCTCCCCAGCTTGTTTCATATAATTTTAAGGATAATGTCCCGTTTCCATGATAAAAGTAGGTAAAATCCTGCCATAAATCTTGATCCTTGTAGAATGTAACCGTCTTCAATGTTCCGTCCTTGTTATAATAATACTTATCCACCTGACGGTTTATGGTATAGTATGAATCGGAGTATATATTCCCCTCATCATCAAACTCATAAATGTGAAGGTATTTACGCATTCTTCCGCTGAAGGTTTCTTTGGGCAAGAAAACAAAATGGGACATAAGCTCCTTTTGCTTTTTCGAGGGGGTTTTGATGCTGTAAAGCATAGCATATGCCTTTTCCCACTCGCCCTCCTCTATGGCGTCATAGACTATCTGGGGAATACCGCCTGCCAAGACTACGGGGTCGTTGGAAATATCGGGATATTCGGGCTCGGTGGGAGTTTCAGGTTCGGCAGGCTTAGCTGGGGGTGTGGTAGGCGTGGGAGGCTCGGGAAGCACGGGAGCTTCGGGAGGCAGAATAGAATAGTCCCAGTTTATTATAGCCTCTTGCATGGTTGAGTATTTGTAAAGAGTTGTATTATCGCTAAACCGAATGGATATATTGTTATCAAATACCTTGGCTATGGCGTCATTAAACTCTTCCTCGGTGACCGGTGTTTTATCAATAAAATATTCGTGAGAAGATTTTGTAATTCTTTCTCCGTTGTCTGCCAAGGTTTGATAAGGCAGGTGTTCTTCTCTTCCATTGAATATAGAAAGAAATCCATCCTCTGTCAAAAGAAAAACGTCTGTCCGATAATTACCCATATGCCCCATATAGTTATATACAAGACCGCTTGCGGGGATGTACTCTGTTCCGCAGTGCTGCTTCACAACCAGCCCATCTTTATAGGAGCAAAGCCGCGTACCAGATGCGGAATCGGGGCCGCTTATATAAAGCTCGGGGATATTATCCGAGTCCACAAATACAAGGGCAAAAGTGGAGCGGAAGTAGGATCCGTATTCGTTAGCATCCTCTACCATATACTCCAAATAAGCAATCTGCCACGGCTCAAGATCCTCATATTCTTCAGGGTTGAATGTAGGATAAAGAGCATCATTGTTCTCAGGCTGCTCAGGCTCATTAGGCTGTTCAGGCTCCACAGGATTTTCCGGCTCAGTAGGTTTATCCGGCTCGGTAGGCTTCCCCGGCTCTACGGGTTTTTCTGGCTCTGCAGGCTCGTCGGGGGTAACGTCGTCTGCGGTGGGGTTGTTTATATCATCATTTGTGGAAGGGGTAATATCCCCTGTAGTGGACTCTTTTCCGCATGCCGAAAAAAGCACACAAAGACACAAAACAAGCGATAAAACTGCAACGATCTTTTTCATAGCGATATTCCTTTCCTGACGGGTAGCTTTATGCTTCTATTGTAAAAAATAAAATATTGGAATTCCACAACAAAAGAGTTACAAACTATCATCTGGTTCTTGCGGGGAGGTCGGGGGTCTTTGGGGTACTATCGGGGAAATAATGCAGCTCGTAGACTAATGAAGAACCGATACTGTACTTATTGCCATATTTGTCATATCTAAATGATTTTTTGTCGATGTTGCCGTTTTCTTCGGTGGTCTCTGAAAGTATCCGACCTTTTTCATCCCGTTCATATGTTATGGTTTCATCAATCTTACCGTCGTCTACAGTTTCTGTCTTGATAAGAAATCCATTTTCATCATATGTATGGTTGATTTGGCGCCAGCTTGAGGTGTAGTTAATATGTTCTGTCAGAAGATTTCCGTTTTGGTCATATGTGTAGGTGTATACCCAAACGGAATAGGAGGAGGAAGAGCGTTTGCTCAGCAATTTTCCCTCGCTGTCATAGGTATAGGTGTATAATGTATTATTACCGCTGTCTCTCTGACGCAACTCGGAAAGCAGATTTCCGTTTTCATCGTAGGTATAGGTGCGCTTTTCCCGTGACATTTCCATACTTGTCATATTGTTGTTTTCATCATAGGAGTATTTTATAATACCTTTGCCGCCCTGGCTGTCTTCGACTATTTCCATTACTACATTTCCTTTTTTATCGTAGATGTAGGTATAGTCATCCCAACTACCGTAATCCCAATAATAAGTAACCGTTTGCAGTGTTCCGTCCTCATTGTAATAATGCGTAACCACACTGCCGTCTATGAGGTAGTAGCAATCGGATTTCATATTACCGTTTTCATAGAATTTATAAATATGAAGCGAGGATCTGACGAATCTGTTCTTTACCTCTTTAGGCAAGAACAGAAAATTTGACAGCAGCTCTTTTTGTTTTTCGGAGGGATTTTCAATATAGTAAAGAATGAGATATGCCGTTTCAAAGTCACCAGCATCTATTGCGTCATAAACCTCTTGGGGTATTTCTCCCGCGAGAGCGGCAGAGCTTTTGGAAGCAGCGGGAGCTTCAAATACTTCGGGCTGAGTAGGCTCGGTAGGTTGCTCGGGCTCGGTGGGAGTTTCGGGCTCGGTTGGCGGCTCGGGAAGCACGGGCGCTTCGGGAGGCAGAATGGAGTAGTCCCAATCCTTTATCTGCTGACGGATGGTAGCATAATCCACATCTACGACAGGACCGTTTTTAAAAAAACTTTCTGATTTGTCTAAATCAAAATACTTTGCCACTTCGGCATTGAACTCTTCCTCTGTGACCTCTCCCCGTTTAAGATAATACAGTCTTACTGATTTTGTTAGTCTTTCACCGTCTGTATCAATTGTCCGATAGGTATATAATTCTTCTGCAGCGCTAAACAGATTGACAAAGCCGTCATCCGTCAGCCGATATACATTAGTGGAATAAGTACCCCATATTCCTTGGCTGTTATATACAAGACTGCCGGAGGGAATGTATTTTGATCCGCCTGTGCGCCTTAAATGCTGTGTGAAAAGTTGATCATTTCTATAAGAACAGATAATTTCTCCCGATGCAGAATCGGGGCCGCTTCTGAAAAGCTCGGGAATGTTGTCTGAATCTACAAAAACCAGTGAATAATCACAATGATAAGTGCCATTACTTTTCGAGTCATCGTCTAAAAACTTTAAATACGCTATCTGCCAAGGCTCGAGGCCGTCATAGTTTTCAGGCTCTTCCTCGGGCTCGGTGGGATTTTCAGGCTCCACAGGCTGTTCGGGCTCTGTAGGCTGCTCAGGCTCCACGGGCTTTTCCGGCTCAGTAGGCTCGTCGGGGATCTTATCCTCGGCGCTCTGCTCTTTTGTATCCTCCGTTGCGGGGGGAGTTATGTCGTCATTTGTCTTTGATGGCGCTTTTTCACCGCAGGCGGCAAGGGTCACAAAAGCGCAAAAACAGAGGGTCAGGGCGAGCAGTCTTGCAAGGCGGAGCTTCATAGAATCTTTCCTTTCTTATTCTTATTTGCAAATATATGCTCCTTACGAGTTGCCGATAATACGGCACCACTTCGTGGTTGGTTTGTTAAAACAAACCACTCGCGGAGCAATCTGCACTTGTTCGCTTGTAAACAAGTTTACAGACTCACTTCGTTTGATTATAATGGTTGTAGTTAGTTGAAACAGTTGATGTATCAACTGTTTCAACACCAAATCAAAGATTTGGTAACGGATTTTCTTTGAAAATCCGACAATAACCATTGCAATGAGTGTCGCGCCATTTTGAGTTATCAAAATGG
>JAFQUM010000018.1 GCA_017408485.1 Clostridia bacterium
AGGCGGTCACCCTGCCCGGCAGACCGGTGCTGGGCGTGCAGTGGCATCCGGAGATGATGCTGCAGCACGACGATGAGATGCTGCCCATCTTCCGCTGGTTTGTGGAAGCCTGCGGCGAATGAACCAACTTAGTCATGACCACCCCTAAGAGGGGTGGCATGAGAAGCGGCCTATAAGGCCTTAACAGAAGCCAGCGCCTAAAAGACGCTGGCTTTCACTTCGTTCAAGCCATGGTGGTATGATTACTTGCTACCCTTGAAAGGGTCTACATACTCTTTCCTGCTTAAACTATCTTCTATTTGGTCTTGTTTCTCTTGCTCCCGTATGTATTTCTGTATGGTTGCAGTATTGAGTCCTACTGTGCTTACGTAATATCCTGTTGCCCGGAAATTTCTGTTTCCAAACTTATATTTTAAGTTTGCATGCCTTTCGAATATCATCATAGCACTTTTACCTTTGAGGTATCCCATGATCTGCGAAACGCTGTACTTTGGCGGTATACTCAAAAGAAGATGGATATGGTCGGGCATCATATGTCCTTCAATTATTTCTATCCCTTTCCATTTACATAAATCCTTTATTATTTGCTGTATATCTGCCCTTAACTGTTTATATATTATTTTCCTTCTATACTTTGGTGTAAATACTATATGATATTTGCAACTCCACTTTGTATGTGCTAAACTATTTGCCATAAGAGACATCCTTCCTGTTTTTATTTTGGTGGCTTGAACAATCACCATTCTATCAGAAAGGATGTCTCTTTGCTTAAGCTCTAATCTCACCCGCATAGCGGGCGGCTGTTTGTATTGCACCGGTCAAGGCGGTGCAATACATGCTAAAGCAATAGCTAAACCCCCGCAGTCGTTTTAAGCGACTGCGGGGGTAGTTTGCTGAAAAGGTTTGTTAATTTATAATCTGTTGATTTTTTAAAATTTGGAAAGTATAGTATATCTTGTGTAAATTCGTCTGCCAATTATGGGAGGTAATATATATGGCAACAAAGGAATTTAAAACCGAATCAAAGCGAATTCTTGACCTGATGGTAAACTCCATCTACACCAACCGCGAAATTTTTCTGCGCGAACTTATCTCTAATGCAAGCGACGCAATTGACAAACTTTATTTCCGCTCGCTGACCGACAACTCGGTAGGTATGAGCCGCTCTGACTTTGCTATCGAGCTGGTGCTGGATAAGGCTGCCCGCAGCATTATCATCCGCGACAACGGCATCGGCATGACCTATGATGAGCTGGACCGCAATCTTGGCACCATCGCCCGCAGCGGTTCAGGTGAGTTCGTTAAGGAAAACGAGCTCAGCGATGAGATCGACATCATCGGACAGTTCGGCGTAGGCTTCTATTCTGCCTTTATGGTGGCTGAAAAGGTTACCGTAATCAGCCGTGCATTTGGCTCTGACGACGCTTTCAGATGGGAATCTGACGGCGCTGAGGGCTATTCCATCGAGCCTGCGCTGAAGGACAAGGTCGGCACCGAGATAATCCTTAAGCTTAAGCCCGACACAGAAAGCGAAAACTACTCCGAATTTCTTGAGCAGTACCGCATTTCCAATATCGTCAAAAAATATTC
>JAFQUM010000019.1 GCA_017408485.1 Clostridia bacterium
CAAGCCTTGGCACATTCGCCACAGTTATCACAAACCTTTTCTTTTAAAGGCTCATCGGTCTGGAGAGGTGCATCGGTAATAATAAAGCAATATCTCATAAAAGGACCGTAATCCTTATTGATTATTTTACCGCTAAGTCCCATTTCACCAATACCGCAAGCCTTTGCTGCTTTGCCGAAATCAATAATAACATCGGGGGCTGGTTTTCCCTCTTCAACAGGAACTGCGTGGATTAACTCATATGTATCCATAACCTCGGGGTTAGTGGTTTTATCGCCTTTGATTCTCAGGTTAGGTATGGATTTTTGCAAGCAAGCGTCATAACCCTCGTTTTCAATCATTCCGCCTATTTTAAGCAGAAAAATTTCTGCCATTTCTTCATCAATATACTTAACACCCATTGTGGTATATGTGTAAAACTGGGACTTGATATCCATGGTAAGATAAAGTCCTTTAGGAACTGCAAAGCCAAAGCCTATAATACATTTGGCGTTGGGCAATATCATTTTAGGGTCTTTCTGAATGTCCTCACCCTCGAAAATATCCAAGGTACCGATTCCGCATACAGAAGCGCCCAGCTCTTTCGCTTTTTTCTTAATTATTTCAGTATTAATCATCAATTATCACCTTTTCCGTATTTTCTTTAGATGTATCGGAATTTTCAACCACCAGAACGGTAGCATCCTTGCTTACTACAATATGGTGCCATTCTCCAATATCTACATCGTAAACGATGGCCGGCTCCATTTGAATCTCGGTTACATTACCGTTATTATCCTTGGTATACAAAACCGCATCACCACAAAGCAGAACAAACGCTTCGTGGGTTTCAAGATGCCGCTCCCACACACAAAGACGGCTGAATCTTTCGGAAAAACGTAAGATTCCGATTTTCCATTTATCGGTGCAAAGAACCGCTTTAAAATCGTCACCGCTATAAGAATATGTGTTCATTATCTGTCCAATCTCCATGCTTTTTTAGTACGCAAAGGCTCTTTGAAACGGTCTTCCATGCAACCGCCCTTTTTCTCAAGCATACTAACGCAGGCTCTTATACAACCGCCGCACTTTGCCATATTATATCCAACCCAGCTTGGGAAATATTTCTGAAGAGCTGTATAAACCTTCATAATTTCCTTTTCGTCGGCTATATCGGTAACACCCTCCATAAGGTCAAGGTCACCGTTTTCGTTTTTATCCCATACTTCTTTTGGAACAAAGGGGTTATAATATCTGCCGGCGTGGGTATAGAAGGCATAGCAACGCCACATATCAATATCGCCCCACTCGGAAATTTTGCCCTCGATATCAACCGTTACGGTTTTGCCTGAATTAATTGCAGGGATACAACCGCCGGGGCATTCTCTCACACAAGCACCACATTTACGGCATAAGGGCTCACCGTTATACATTTCGTCATATTCATCAAACTCGGCATCGGTAAAGATGAAAGCCACACGCTGCAATGGACCGAATTCAGGGGTGAGAAGCATCTTGCTCCAACCGATTTCACCCAAGCCGCAGGCAACCGCTGCTAATCTGAACTGGAACTGCAAATCGGGTGGAACGTTATCTTCCCTTGTAGACCTTGTGAACTGAACGTTTCTGTGATGAGCGGTAGAGGTTTTTGCATTTTCGTTTACCTCAATCTGTTCTTCGGGAGATAAAGTATTTCCGGGGCTGCCGTCCATATCGGAAACACAGCCTCTTGCACCTGTATTTCTATAAACAAAAGCCTCGTAGCCATGGTCTTCAATAACCTTTCCAACGCTATAAAGCACAGCAGGGGCAAAAATTTC
>JAFQUM010000020.1 GCA_017408485.1 Clostridia bacterium
ATGGTCAATGATTTCGTAGTCTTCACCGGGACCGCTGTAGATATCACTGTCATTATTTGTAATTGCCATCGCCACGTATTCATCGGTATTATCCCCGCCGCCTTCATTTCCTTCGCCGCCGGGCTGGTCGGGGTCAACGGGAGTTACAGGGGGATCTACGGGGCTAGGGTCAGGAATCACAACTGCACTTGCACCAACCCATACCCTCTTATATCGGTTGCCGCTGCCGGGATGCTCGATGAGGACAAAGCCGTTTTCTTCGATTCCGTCAAGCTTGGAGATCGCCCAATCGGTTGTCACTTCGCCCGATGCTTCATAATTTGTACCGGGACCGGTGTAGCCTGTTGTGTTGGTGACAAGTTCTACTTCTGAATAGCTTTCGGTATAGGTCATAGGCATTCCGTCATAAGCATCAACGGAAACCTGCGGAATATACATTCGTCTCAGCTCACCGTCATTATCGCTGACACATTCTACGTAAAAATATTCCCCTTCTGCCCAAAGCACCGTCAGAATCTGGTCTTCGGGAAGGGTGGCACACACATCATAAGAGCTTGAATCGGGGCCGTAATAACCCGTGACCTCATAGCCGGTATGGGGTGTACTTGTTTGGTTATCGTTGGGAGTGCCCGACATATCCATCAGCATTGAGCCGTGTACGTAACCGTAGACGGTAACAGTGTTAAAGACAAGATAGTCGGGAGAGCAGCTTACATAATACCAATTGCCCTCACTGTAATACACATTCAATACCGCATCGGAATGAATGTGATCAATACTGTCGTAGCTTTCGCCGGGGCCGCTGTAGATATCCGTATCGCTGTATAGTCTTGCTGTAATAATTGACATAATTTTTGTTTCCTTTCGTTTTTATAAGTTTTTGTTTTGCTTGCAAGCACTTATAAAAGACGAAAAAGAAAAGCAAATGTAAACATAAATAAAAAAATATTCCCCGTTGATGGGGAATATTTTATCTTTCAACTAAGTTTTTGCTTTCCTCTATAAAGCGGATGCCGTGTTGTTTGGCTTCCTCAATGGTGAGGATACCTTCATTAAGGGCGGTCTTTATGTCCTCCTGAGTGCCGTCGCTATAATAAACAATAATGCAGCCGCTCATAATGCAGCTAAAGTAATATGTGGTGTTTTTATCCTCATATACCTTTTCCAGCGCCTGAGCAAATGCCATATCGGGGGTGGCGGTGTTGACTATCTTGACCACTGTCACCACGTCGGGATCGGGGGTCAGAGGCTCCTCCGCGCAATCGGGTGGAACGGGCAAAACGCAATCGGGACCGCCAACGGGTACACCCAAAGCATTTCCGTCAATATCGGGGGATGAAGGGTTTTGCATATCGGACTCTTCAGGCAAGTCCTTGATGTCGGGGACAGCGCCGTTCTTTTCGTCGGGAATTGCCGTAATGCAAGCGGACAAAGCAAGGATAAGGGTTAAGGCTATGCCAACGAGTATAAGTCTTTTCATAGAACCACTCCTTTTTCATCTTTGCTATTTAGACGGCAAAAGCATACCAAAAGTTCCCACTACTTGATCTGCGAAAGCAGGCTGCCCGCTGTTGCGGCGTGGCATAAGGCTATTGCCAAAGCATCGGCGGCATCATCGGGGCGGGGGATCTTTTCAAGCTTAAGCATCATGCGGGTCATTTCCATGACCTGCTTTTTTTCAGCTCTGCCGTAGCCGACTACCGCTTGCTTTACCTGAAGAGGGGTGTATTCGGCTATTTCAATTCCGCGCTCGGCACAAGCCAAGAGAATGACCCCGCGCGCCTGAGCCACCTGAATACCCGTTGTGATATTGGTATTGAAAAATAGCTGCTCGATCGCCACCGCATCCGGTTTTATTGTGTCAAGCAAGGTCAGCAGATCGTGAAATATTTCGTGAAGCCTACGGGGCATATCCTTGCGGGGTGGTGTGGTAATGGCACCATAAGTAAGCACCCGATGATTACCGCGTACTGTCTCGATCGCACCATATCCCAATGTACCAAAACCGGGGTCGATTCCCAAAATTACCATATTATAGCTCCAAAAGTCGGCGTGCAGCCTTCATAATACCTATCTTTCCCGCCTCGTAGGTAAGACCGCCCTGCATATATGCAGTATAAGGCTCACGCATAGGCGCATCGCAGGAAAGCTCAATGGATGAGCCTTGAATAAACGCGCCCGCCGCCATAACAACGGGGCAATCGTAGCCGGGCATATCCCAAGGCTCGGGGGTTGCAAAGCTGTCAACGGGAGCGCCTTCCTGAATGCCGCGGCAGAAAGCGAGCAGGGGCTCGGGCTTGCCGAAGTTTATTGTTTGAATTATATCATATCTTTCCTGAGTTGCAGTGGGGGAGACATCAAAGCCCAAGTCTTCCATAACTGCAGCACAGAATACTGCGGTCTTAAGCGCCTGAGCTGTAATATGAGGCGCCATAAAGAAGCCTTGATACAGATGTCTGTTCTGTCCAAAGGTAGCACCGCACTCGCCGCCTATTCCGGGTAGAGTAAGGCGGAAAGCCGCACCCTCAACAAGATCGGCTCTGCCTGCTATGTAGCCGCCCGCGGGGGCAAGTCCGCCGCCGGGATTTTTGATAAGTGAGCCGCAGATAAGATCAGCGCCTACTGCCAGAGGCTCCTGAGTTTCGCAAAACTCACCATAGCAATTGTCCACAATAATGGGAGCATTGGAATTGCTCTTTTTTACCGCCTTGACTATCTCTCCGATATCGGCACAAGAAAGGGTGCGGCGAATGCCATAACCGCGGGAGCGCTGAATAAACACAGCGGTGGCGGTCTTGGCTTCCTCGGTTATTTTCTCAAGATCAGGCTCTCCATCCTTAAGATCGACCTGACGGTAGTTAATGCCGTAATCGGGGAATGTGCCGCGGATCTTTCCGCGCAGACCTACAAGGGTCTGCAGAGTGTCATATGGCGCGCCTGTTACCGAAAGAAGTGTATCGCCGCAAGAAAGGCAGGACATCAGCGCGCAGGCGATAGCGTGAGAGCCATTGACTATGTTAAGTCTTACAAGTGCCGCCTCGCCGCCAAAGACCTTGGCATATATCTTCTCCAAGGTATCTCTGCCCACATCGTCATAGCCGTAACCGGTCGTGCCGCCAAATATAGAGTCAGAAACACGGTACTCCGAAAAGGCGGAAAGCACCTTTTCGGTATTGATATAGGCTATTTCATCTATTTTCTCAAATTGAGCCGCCGCCTTTTTTTCGGCGGCTTTTGCTATACTGTACAGATCCATTTTAAATCTCCGTCTTTGCGGCGGCGGCAATCAGCCTTGCGGCATTTTCCGCGTCGCTTATATTAATGATCTCACCGGGGGAATGAATGCTTCTTCCGGGAATAGAGACCGCACCCGAAAGAGTGCCCTCGCGGGAGCGCTGCATTGCGCTTGCATCGGTGCCGCCTGCAAGCAAGACTTCATCCTGATATTCAATGCCCGACCTGACAGCGCAGGCACGCAAATGCTCCACAACGGGCTTGTCGCAGATAAGGGAAGAGTCCTTTATCTTGATGGCAGGGCCGCCGCCAAGCTTGACAGTCATTCGCAGATTGTCGGTCTCGGATGGGGTGTCGCCCGTGCGTGTAAGGTCGATGGCGATTCCCATATAGGGGCGGATTGCGTTGGCGGCAACCTTTGCACCGCGGCAACCCAATTCTTCCTGAACAGAAAATACGCACCATACATCGTTGACGGGATATACCATTTCGCTCATAGCCGAAAGTAACACTGCACAGCTTGTCAGGTTGTCGGCATAGGGAGTCATCATATTTCCGTCTGCAACCATTTTAGGCTCGGTTGCAAAGGTGGCATACATACCTACCGACACCATGGAGCAAGCATCTTCGTAGCTTTCAGCTCCGATGTCTATATAGAGATTTTGCAGCATTATATCGGTAAGTACAGTGCTGCCGGGCTTTGCCTTTTCGTCGGGCTGAATACAGCCGCAAATGCCGTTTTCAAACCTTACGGTTGCACCGATAAGATAGGCGGGAGTGTGACCGCCCACGGGAACAAAGCGAATATAACCGCGCTCATCAATAAATGTCGCCATAAAGCCGATAACATCCATATGAGCGGCAAACATTATCTTTTTGCCGGGACCCTTGATGTGGCAGATAAGGTTGCCCAAAGCATCGGTATAAAACTCATCGCAATAATGAGCGGCATAGTTTTTTATAATGGTAGCCTGCCTACTTTCAAGTCCCGAGGGGAGGGCGGCGCAAACAAGCTCCTTTTGCAATTCAAAAATGTTCAGCATACGCACACCTCCTTAAAACTTGCTGCGCAGAGTGGCGGCAAGAAGCTGCGCGCCGTTTTCTACATCGCGAATATCAATTATCTCAACGGGCATATGCAGATTTCTTGTGGGAATAGAAATGCAAGTAGCGGGGACTCCGTCGCGGGTGAGCAGCATTTCGGATGTATCCGTGCCGCCGCCCGTGAGTATCTCCCACTGTGTCTTGATATTCATTGCAGTTGCCACTGACTTTAATAGCTTGTTAAGACCCACCGAGCTGAATACCGAGGAATCCATTATTTTAATGGTAGGACCGCCGCCCAAGGCTATATCATTGTGGCGGTCATTCTCTGAGGGACAGTCACCTGCGGGGCAGACATCAACAGCAATGGCAATATCGGGTTCAATGCCGAAAGCGGCGGTCTTTGCGCCGCGGCAACCCAATTCCTCTTGAACAGTAAAGACAAAATATAAGTCATTTGGGGAACTATTGCACAATTGCATAGCGCGGAGCAACATAGCACAACCG
This sequence comes from Clostridia bacterium, assembly GCA_017408485.1. GTDB lineage: Bacteria > Bacillota > Clostridia > Oscillospirales > Butyricicoccaceae > RGIG3513. Next base: position 4,786 of record JAFQUM010000020.1, read on the forward strand.
CTGAGGTCATCGGCATAGGGGGTCATAATGCGGTTTTTGCCCAGCATTACGGTCTCTCCCTCAAAGATAGCAGTGTCACCGATGGAAACAAGCTTTTCCGCGCCTTCCTTGGTGCGTGCGCCAATATCAATATAGATATCATTAAAGGTGATCTCCTTGCCCGTCTTGCCTGCGTTTTCTGATGCCTTGCAGAGACGGAATATACCCGACACTTTCTCAAAGCATACACGGGTGTTTATAAGCTCATAGGCATAATGTCCGCCCAAGGGATTGACATATATAAAGCCGTTTTCGTCAATATACCGAGCCATAAAACCAATGGCATCCATGTGAGCGGCGCACATAATGCGCTTGCCCTTGCCCTTGATGTGGCAAATAAGATTGCCCAAGGCATCTATGCGCATCTCGTCACAGAATGGCTTTGCAAGGTCGGCAATGGCGCGGCCTATCTTGCCTTCGTAGCCTGAGGTGGAGGCGTTTTTCACCAGCTCTTTTTGCAAATTAAATATTTCAAGCATTCATTCCACCTGCTTCCTCAATGAATAATGCGGCAATTTTTTGCACTGCGGCAATGTCGGGCAAATATGCCACCGAATTGGCGCAATGTATATATCTTACGGGAGTGCTGAGTCCAAACATTTTTGCGCCCGTGCCGTAAACATAGGCAGAAGCGTCGGTAGCACCCTCGATTCTTGTGCGGTATTGCCACTTGACACATTCTCTGTCGGCGGCATCGGTAATTCTTTGACGCAATGTATGGTCATAGACTGCACCGCTGTCGATAAGTGAAATGACTGCACCCTCGCGCATAGCGGTAGAGCGGAGATGGGCGGGATTGTCAGGGACATCGCTTGCGGTGGTGGAATCTACCACACCGATACAGCCGGGGTTCAAACGATGAATAGAGCTCATTGCGCCGCGAGCGCCGATCTCTTCGCCTGTGGTAAATACGAACCAACAGTCATAAGCAAGCTCGCATTCAAGCAGCTTGAGCAGCACTGCGCAGCCAATTCGGTCGTCAAGTGCCTTGCCCTTGATGCAATTCTGACCAAATGAGGCAAACTCACTGTCAAATACGGCATAGTCGCCCACTCTTACAAGCTTTTCGGCGCTTTCCTTATCGGTAGCACCGATGTCGATGTACAGAGTTTTTAGCTCGGGAGCCTTTTTGCGCTCCTCAATGGTGGTGAGGTGTATAGCCTTAAGAGAGATGATTCCGGGAATCTTGCTCTTGCCCACCTGCATTTTTCTGCCGATAAGCACGCGGGGGTCAATACCGCCGCTGGCAACTATTTTAAGCATACCGTCTTCGGTAATACTCTTGACCAAAAAACCAACCTCGTCCATATGAGCGCAAAGCATAATGGGACGGGTGGGGGTTCTTTGTCCGCTTTTAAAAACAAAGAGCGAGCCTAATGCGTCGGTAAATATTTCGTTGGCATAGGGGCGTGCGGCTTGTGCGATATACTCGCGGACTTCCTTTTCATAGCCGGGCACACCGTCAAGAGTGCAAAGGTCCTTAAGAAGCTTGATCACAGCGCACACCTCCCGTCAAAAGACTTTATAAATGCGGCAAGCAGTTTGCCGGTGTTCTCCACATCGGAAATACGCAATACCTCAACGGGTGAATGCATATATTTAAGGGGCAGAGACAGCACCAAAGTGCCCATTCCCTTGCCTGCAGGCTGAAGTGTCCAAGCATTTGTGCCGCTTCCCGCGGGAACGGGGGAAAGCTGATAGGGAATATCGTTCTTCTTTGCCGCGTCAATAACAAGATCGGCAATTTCGGGACGGCTGTTGTAGCCTATCTCAATAATTGGACCCTTGCCAAGATCGTTGATAACATCGGGGGCATCGGCGGTCTTTGCGTGGGAAACATCCACCGCAATTGCAAAATCGGGCTGATATCTGTGAGCGGTAAAGGGTGCGCCCTGACAGCCCAGCTCCTCCTTGATGCTTGCGGAGATAATAAGATCAACATCAAGCTTTTCACCCTTCAGCAGATCAAGTGCGTGAAGAATGCAAACAAGACAGGCGCGGTCATCAAGTGCCTTTGAGCAAAAATGCTCCTCGCCAAGAATAAAACCATCACCGTAGAAGGTCATATAATCGCCCACGCTGACGATCTGCTTTGCCTGCTCGCCCGTCATTCCGATATCAACCGCCATATCGGCAATTGCTATGGAATTGGTCTTGTCTGTACCCTTTTGCAAATGGGGAGGCACAGAACCGATGATGCCGCGGATGTTTCCCGTCTTGGTCAAAACCACGACCTCGCTGCCGGGCAGCATACGTTGATCCACACCGATAGCCATAAAGCGTAAAAAACCGCCGTCGGTTATCTCGGTGACGATGAAGCCTATCTGATCAATATGTGCATCAAGCATCAGCTTGGGAGCATTCTCCTTGCCGCAAGGGATAACACCCACCACATTGCCAAACTCGTCAATGGTGACATCTTCTGTATATTCCTTTATCATTTCGGCGGCGATGGCGGCGACCCGCATTTCATCGCCCGAAACACCCAACTCGTGGGTAAGCTTTTTGATCTTGTCTATAAGCATATTTACACCTCTTTAAGGGAGTTAACTACATCTTTGAAGAATCTTCCTCGCACCGCAAAATTGACAAACTGGTCAAAGGATGCACAAGCGGGGGAGAAAAGCACCACATCACCGCTCTTTGCAAGCTTGCGGGCGGTCAGAATCGTATCGGTAAGATTGGGAAAGATAATTATCTCGGGTTTTCTTTGGCAAGGCGCCTTGATGACCGCATCCTTTATCTGCTGGGCGGTCACACCGCAAAGCAGAAGCTTATCGACCTTTTGGCAAATAAGCTCACCAAGCTGGTCAAAGGCTATCTTTTTATCATAGCCGCCCGCGATCAAAATAATATTTTCAAAACAAGCAAGTGCCGCGGCTGCGCGGGTGGGACTGCTTGCGATCGAGTCATTATAATATTTTACCCCGTCAAGCTCGCGGACAAACTCAATGCGATGCTCAACACCTGTGAAGTTTTTGGCAACTGAGATGAGCGCTTCCTCACTGACCTCACCGCATACCGCGGCAGATGCCGCTAAAAAGTTTGCAATATTATGCTTTCCGGGAATCCGCAAATCGCAGGCTTTCAAAAATGCCTTTCCGTCGCGGAGCAGATTTTCTCCGTCAAAGCTGAAGCCTTTTTCCTGCTTGCTCATAGAGAAAAAGCTTACCTTTGCCTGAGCGCGCTGGGCAAAAGCTCGGGTGGTATCGTCGTCAAGATTAAGCACACAGATATCGTTTTGAGTCTGCTTTTGCAAAAGTCTTTCCTTTGCATCGGTATATTCGCCCATTCCGCGGTGCCAATCGAGGTGATTGGGGGTAACATTGGTCACTATTGCAATGTGGGGCGAATGGGTCATATCCATCAGCTGAAAGGAGGAAAGCTCCACCACAACTCGGTGGTCTTTTTCTATCTCGTCAAGTCGGGGAAGCAGCGGAGTGCCGATGTTTCCGCCAAGATGCACTGTAAAGCATTGCGCCTTGTACATCTCCGAAACAAGGGTGGATGTGGTTGTCTTTCCGTCAGAGCCGGTGATCGCGGTGATAGGGCAGGGACAGAGTGAGAAGAAAACATCCATCTCGCTTGTAACCACCGAGCCGCGGTCCTTGGCGCGCTCTAAAGCGGGCACATCGGGACGCACACCGGGAGTGCGGAAGATAACATCTCCGTATATTTCATCAAGGTATCCGTCACCCGTCACAAGCTTTACATTATGTAATTTAAGCTCGGTCAAAAACTCGGGATCAAAATCCTCTTCCTTCTTTTTATCGTGAACAGTCAGCGCAGCTATATCCCAAAGCATACGAATAAGAGGAGTGTTTGAAACCCCCGCGCCGATTATCGATACAGATTTCCCTTTTAAAGTGAGCAAAAAGTCATTAAGCATAAATGCACACCTCCACACCTTATATTATATTACAAAGACTTCCCATTGACAAGTGAACAAGTTGAAAATAAGAGGTTTGAAGGTATAAAAACCCTTGCATTTTTTATACATTGCTTGTATAATACAAACAAGGTAGCTTTCCGTGATTTCTGTATCAAACGCGGCGGGCTGCTTTTTTGATAAAAAGGCTTTTATCGCATATGAATATATAAGGAAAGGAGAGCTCACAATGAACAGAAAATACCGACTTTCCACAGCTCTTGATGTGGACGATCTTTTGATGGAATGTACATCCTATGCCATCCGCCTTGCCAATGAAAAACACGGGTTTGACCCTCCCTTGACTATCTATGAAAAGGACAAATGGGGCAAGCTGGGCACTCGCGCCGATGCTATTTATCCATATTTCCGCGATGCCGAGTTTTACCGCACTCAGCCGGTATATCCCGGGGCGAAGGAGTTTGTCAAAAAGCTTTCACAGCTGACCGAGGTATATATCTGCACCGCAATTCCTCCCGAGTTTATGGGCATCCGCGCGCAGAGAATACTTGAAGAGTTCCCCGAGATCCCGGAAAACCATATCTATATGGGAGCAAGCAAGGATAAAATACACACCGACATCCTTTTTGATGACGCTATGCATAATATTCTCAATTCGGGCGCTAAATATCCCATCCTTATGCGCCGTCCGTGGAATCAGGAAGCCACGGGAATGCTTGCGGTCAACAATTATGATGAGTTTTTGCAAATGGTGGAGGCAATTGCCGACAGCTACAGTGTAAGCTACGAAGCTATTTCCGCCGCCAAAGCCGATATCGTGGTGCTTGTAGGTCCGTCGGGAAGCGGCAAGTCAAAGATAGCATCCCGCATTCTGTACAATACCGACAAGTTTGAAAAGCTTGTCAGCTACACCACCAACGACCCCACCGCAGTAGAACGCAACGATTGGTATAACTATGTGTCCCTTGACACCTTCAGGAGTATGTGCGAAAGCGGCGAGATGTTCCAATCCACTATGTATGCAGGTCACGGCTACGGATCAAAAAAGGCAGATGTTGAAAAAATACTTGCCGAGGGTAAAAGGGTACTGACTACGATGGACATCTGTGGTGCAATGTCGCTGAAGGCGCATTTCAAACGGGTAGTCACAATATATATCAAGCGCGAGCGGAAGGCGCTTATGGCATCTATTTTGAGGAAAAACTCTTCAATTGAAGACAAGGTCAACCGCCTTACAGCCATTGAATATGAAAAGCAAAACGCTGAGATCTGCGATTATGTTGTGGATTTTAGCACCTATGACGAGGCTTTCGAAAAGCTGAGCGCCATTTTAAAAATATAGCCGCAAAAGTTGCAGACTACTCGGTTGAAAAAAAGCGGAGACTGTGCTATAATCACCTTGTCGGCCGGCCGAACAACCGCGCTCGCTTTGCGGGTGAGGAAAGTCCGGGCTTCACAGAGCAGGATAGCTGATAACATCAGCCGAGAGTAATCTCCGGACAAGTGCAACAGAGATATACCGCCTCGCTTTGCGGGGTAAGGGTGGAAAGGTGAGGTAAGAGCTCACCGACGGTATAGGTAACTATGCCGTCCTGTAAACTCTATTCGAAGCAACACCGACTCGAGGGCTACGGCTTGCTCGGCCAATCTTCGGACAGGTGGCTTGAGGCGTGGGGTGACCCATTTCCCAGATAGATGGTTGTTTAAGACAGAACCCGGCTTATAGACCGACCGACATTATTTAACAAAAAATCCCCGACAGATTGTAGTATACTGTCAGGGGTTTTTCTGTATGGCGGTATTTTTTCTTGCAAATGCAATATGCATAAAGTATAATATAGATAGAAAGCCGAATGTTAAATAAAAAATATAAAAAAGGACAGAGGTGAAACGGTGTTTTACTTCATAAAAGGAAAAGCCGAGATCGTCGAGCCTAACTTGGTAGTCATCGATGCGGGTGGAGTAGGCTATGCCATCAATACATCCACTACTTCGGCGGCAAATACAAAAAGAGGCGAGCAGACCATCTTTTATACATATCTGCACGTCAGAGAAGATATATTCGAACTGTATGGATTTGCAAGCAAGGCAGAGCTGAATTGCTTTAAGCAGCTTATCAGCGTTTCGGGCGTGGGACCCAAGGCGGCATTGGCAATTTTGGGTACTATCACCCCCGAAAAACTCAGCCTTTGCATCGTTACGGGCGACGAAAAGGCACTTTGTGCCGCTCCCGGTGTTGGCAAAAAGCTGGCTCAGCGCGTTATCCTCGAGCTTAAGGACAAGATCACCGCAGTACAGACCGAGGGCACAGAGCTTACCACCGAAATTGTTGGTGCGGCGGATAATCTTGAGGATGCACTTTCTGCATTGATAGCCCTTGGTTATCAGCGCCACGCGGCGGCGGTTGCCCTCAAAGGCCTCGAAAAGAAGGGGCTCACCACCGAGGAGCTTATTCGCGAGGCACTTAAAAAACTCTTTTAAGGCGGGAAAGATATGGCTATTGAGTTTGGACAAGAAATGGAAGAGCGCATAATGGCGAGCACACTCACCGAAAGTGACAGCGGTGAGGTCTCCCTTCGTCCTGAATACCTCAGTGATTATGTGGGTCAGGAGCGCTCAAAGGATAATTTGAAGATATTCATCGAGGCGGCTCGACTTCGTCACGAGCCGTTGGATCACGTGTTGCTTTATGGCCCTCCGGGACTTGGTAAGACCACCCTTGCAGGGGTTATTGCCAATGAGATGGGAGTAAATATTCGCGTCACATCAGGCCCCGCCCTCGAAAAGACGGGAGACCTTGCGGCTCTGCTCACCACCCTTAATGACAACGATGTTTTGTTCATCGATGAGATACATCGCCTTTCCCGCGCAGTTGAAGAGGTGCTTTATCCCGCTATGGAAGATTTTGCCCTTGACATTATGATCGGCAAAGGCCCTTCAGCCCGTTCGGTGCGCCTTGATCTGCCGCGCTTTACCCTTATCGGCGCGACCACTCGCTCGGGCCAGCTTTCATCCCCTTTGCGTGACCGCTTCGGTGTGCAGCTTCGCCTTGATATGTATACCAAGGAGGAGCTGACTAAGATCGTTCTCCGTTCCTCGGGCATTTTGGGCATTGAGACCGAGCGTGCAGGTGCGGAGGAGATTGCATCTCGTTCCCGCGGCACACCCCGAATTGCCAACCGCATTTTAAAGCGTGTCCGTGACTATGCGCAGGTCAAGGGCGAGGGCGTAATTACAAAAGAGATCGCCGATATGGCGCTTTCGGCATTGGAGATAGATAAGATAGGTCTTGATCGTACCGACCGCCGTATGCTTGAAAGCATTATCCGCAATTTTGGCGGCGGTCCCGTTGGACTTGAGACCCTTGCGGCAACCATAGGCGAGGAGAGCATTACCCTTGAGGATGCCACCGAGCCCTATCTGCTGCAGATCGGATTCTTGAATCGTACACCCCGCGGAAGATGCGCCACAATGAGCGCGTATGAGCATTTGGGCATTCCTTTTTCGGGACAGTTAGAAATTAAATAAGGAGAATTGCTATGGGTAAGTATTTCGGAACAGACGGAATCAGAGGCATTGCAGGCAGCGAGCTTTCCTGCGAACTGAGCTTTAAGACCGGTGTAGCCGCCGCCTATGTAATAGGTCAGGAACTGAATCACAAACCCATGTTCATTGTGGGCAGAGATACCCGCATCTCCGGGGATATGTTACTCTCTGCCCTGACCGCAGGACTTACCGCGGGCGGCGCAGATGTTATTGACCTTGGTATAGTGCCCACTCCCGCGGTTGCATATTTTACAGCCAACAACGATTGGGTCGATTCGGGAATAGTAATTTCCGCATCCCATAATCCCTTTGAGCATAACGGAATCAAGTTTTTCGGTAGCAAAGGCTTCAAGCTGACCGATGAGCAGGAAGCCGTCATCGAAGGATATATTGACAACATTGGCGCAATTGAACTGAAAACAGGTGCTGCAGTGGGCGTCAGAAAATATTGGCAAGGCGATCCGGCGGTGCAGTATGCCCAGTATATAGCATCCAAATCGGAGGACCTCAGCGGTCTGCACTTGCTTGTTGACTGTGCAAACGGGGCATCGTTCAAAACGGCAAGGGAGATATTCTCCCGCCTTGGCGTTCAGGCTGATTTTATAGCTTGTGAGCCTGATGGTATAAATATCAATGACGGCTGCGGAAGCACCCACCTCGACAAGCTTTGTGCTGCTGTCAAGGCAGGAAATTACGATGCAGGTCTTGCTTTTGACGGCGATGCAGATCGCTTTTTGATGTGTGATGAGCAGGGAAATGAGATAGACGGTGATAAGATCATCGGTGCACTGGCAACCTATATGAAAAACGAGGGCAAGCTCCGCGGCGGCGCAGTTGTCACCGTTATGTCGAATCTCGGTCTGCACGAATACCTCCACGGCATTGGCATAAATACCCGCGTTACGGGCGTAGGTGACCGCTATGTTTTGGAGGATATGCTTGAATCGGGTTGCAATATAGGAGGAGAGCAGTCGGGTCATATTATATTGACCGATTATTGCACCACGGGCGATGGAGAAATGACTGCTGTTCAGGTGCTTTCAATGCTTAAAAAGCAGGGAATGAAGGCATCTGATATCACAAACCTCATTGAGAAATTCCCTCAGGTTATGATAAATGTTGAGGTCAAAAATGAGATCAAAAAGACCGTCGGCGCAAGTGCCGAGGTCAAAGCTATAGAAGAAGAGATACGCGCCATCTTCGGTGACAACGGAAGAATACTCATCCGTCCCTCCGGCACAGAGGCGAAGGTTCGTGTTATGGTCGAGGGCAAAGACAAGGAAAAGGTGGAGACACTCGCTCACAAGGCGGCTGATGTTATCCGCGAGCTTGCTAAGAAAGCATAAAGTTATGATCTTACTCTTTAAAGCTCCTGCTTCGGCGGGAGCTTTTTATATACTTTAGTGCTTTACAAAAAATGTCATAAATGGTATAATTAATTTGTATTTGTATATATTAATAGGCCAAAAGGCTATAGATTGGAGTGTGCATTCAGTGAGAATTGCAGAGCTTATTGTTTTTTGCTGTTACTTTGTGTTTATGCTTGGTATCGGAGTATTCTTCTTCCTTCGTTCAAAGGATGGTGGAGAAAAAGGTTATTTCCTCGGCGGCAGACAGATGGGCCCTTGGGTCTCAGCTCTTTCTGCAGGCGCTTCGGATATGAGCGCATGGGTGCTTATGGGCTTGCCCGCATCCATCTACGCAATGGGTTTAGGTCAGGCTTGGATAGCTATCGGCTTGGGTATAGGCTACACCATCAGCTGGCTTGTAATGGCTCCTCGCCTTCGTAAATACTCAATTGCCGCAAATGACTCTATCACCATTCCCCAGTATTTGACAAATCGTTTCTTGACAAGCAACAGAGCATTGCAGATAATCTCTGCGGTCATCTTCCTTGTTGCCTATACAATATATGCAGCATCCTCCATCAAGGCTTGCGGAACTCTGTTCAACACCGTTATGGGAATCGATGCAACCGTTGCGATGTACCTTGCAGCAGCTATCATCATCAGTTATACATTCCTTGGCGGCTTCTCCGCAGTTTGCTGGACCGACTTTTTCCAGGGACTCTTGATGCTCGGAGCACTGCTTATTGCTCCTATTTTTGCACTGTTCGTTATTAACGGCGGCGGTGCAGTAGGTTCGATTGCTGCTCTTCCTGCAAACTATTGGAATCCGTTTACAAACTGGAAAGACATAGTTTCCGGTCTCGGCTGGGGTCTTGGATATTTCGGTATGCCCCATATAATCATTAGGTTTATGTCCCTGCGTAGTGACAAAGACCTTAAAAAGAGCGCAAAGATCGGCATTACATGGACAGTACTCATTCTTATCTTCTCGGTTGCCGCAGGTGTTATCGGCCACATATTGCTTGGCGAGATCGCTGACAGCTCCACGGTATTTATACAAATGGTTCGCAAACTCTTCCCCGCAATTATCAGCGGTTTACTTCTCTCGGCAATCCTTGCTGCGGCAATGAGCACCGCAGACTCTCAGCTCCTTGCTTCCGCATCTGCCTTTGCAAGTGATGTTTATAAGCCTGTTATTCGTAAGGATAAGGCAAGTGCAAAGGAAATGCTTTGGGCAGGCAGATTTGTTGTTCTTGCGATTTCTATTGTTGCAGTGCTTATTGCATCAAACCCCGGTTCAGGAACCATTATGGCACTTGTTGAAAACGCATGGGGCGTATTCGGTGCAGCATTTGGACCCGCAATACTGCTTTCACTCTTCTGGCGCAGATTTAATTTTGCAGGTGCCGTTGCAGGTATCGTAACAGGTGCAGTGGTTGATATTCTTTGGCTCGTATTCCTCAAGGGTCTGGGAATATATGAGATCATTCCCGGATTTATCGCAAGTGTCATAGTTGCGGTTGTCGTAACCCTTGCAACAAAAGCCCCCGAAAAGGAAGTTACAGACCTGTTTGACAAGGTCAAAAACGGCGAGATTGAATGATCATATAAAAAAGGCTCGATGCTCCATTGGAGTATCGAGCCTTTTTTATTATGCATAGTGTGAAATTATTGAGCCTATAGTGTTAAGTGCTTATTAACAGAAAAAGCAGAGCCTATATTCGCTAAATCTACCCTTGCAGGCAACGATAAAGCCATCAGCTCTGCTTATTATGTGGAAATAGTATCAAAACCGTATAATTATGCCAATGCCCAAGAAAACGGAGTAATAGTGCTAATTTAAACGTTAATCTTGCAGCTTAACACATAAACCCCTGTGTATTATTCTTTTAAAAGTATGGATTGCAGATAACAAAAAAGGGATGAGTTTTACCTCATCCCTGTAAGTTTAATAATCAATTATTTGTCGCTCTTCTTACCAAAGCGGGGCTTTTTGACAAGCCAGCCGATTCCCATAATTACCGCATAAACAATGAGGTAGAACAGAACGGGGAATACAAAGCCTGTGCCTGCTTCCTTGGCGTTCAGATAAGGAGTAATTCCGTGTGCGTAGACAGCGGCAAATACCATAAATACGCATGCTGCAAGAGCTGCACAGGGAAGAACAAAACGCTTAACTGCACCGAGATCCTTTTCCTTCTTCATCCAAGCAATGAGAATAGGAACATACATACCGTAGATGGTGATGATGGGAAGCTCGGAAGAGTCAAAGTTGAACAGACCGAACCAGCCGCTGGTGAGGTTTGCGCCATAGAAGTAGATGAGCCACAGTCCGCAAACCAGCAGACCCCAAACGGAAGAGTTGGTGGTCATATTGGTTGCCTTGTCGACCTGGTTGAACATTTCAGGCTTGGGGCCTTCTTCACGAGCAGCAATTGCATACATACCGCGGGTTGCACCAACCATAAGGCCGTTAAGAGTACCGAAGCAAGAAACAACGATACAGATGTTGAGGATAGTGCCGGCAATAGGTCCAAAGATATTGGTGAAAGCCTTGGGAGCACCCTCTGCCATAAGAACTTCGTTGGAAGCGCCGCCTGCAACACCGACGAAATAAAGTATGTAAGCTACAACAACGATGAAAGCACCAATAATAAGAGCCAAGGGAAGATTCTTCTTAGGATCCTTAAGCTCTGCGTTAATGGAAGTAGCAACTATCCAACCTTCATATGCGAAAACTGTTGCAACGATTGCAGCAAACAGAGCAGCGCTGTTACCGCCGGAAACCTTGGTAACGATCTCAGAGAAGTTGGTTGTCAAAGTACCATTGGCAAAACCTGCGATGGTTCCGACGATAGCCATCAGGAAGATGGGGATAAGCTTGATAATGGTTGCACTGACCTGGATCTTACCTGCGAGCTTGGGGGACAGAGCGTTCATTGCATAAGAAACAACAAGGAAAACGCCTGACAGAGCCATAACCTCGGGGCCTACCATGCTCCAACCAAAGAGAACACCGAAATATCTTGCGGTAACCCAAGCAAGAACACTGGTCATACCGGGGTAATAAATGTTGACCATAAACCATGCAAGGTAGTATGCATAGCCCTTACCGCAGGTTGCCTCTGCGTAGTCAACAACGCCGCTGACCTTTTCATAGCGGGTAGCCATAACTGCAAACTGTGCAGAGCAGATGATCATCAAAAGACCTGTGATTGCCCAAGCGGCGATACCGATAGAAAGGTTACCGCCTGTAGCGATCAAAACGTTTTGTCCCTTGAAGAAGACACCGGAACCGATAACTGTTCCGACGACCATACAGATAGCTGTGAGCAATCCGTATTTACGGGTTAATTTCTCCATAAAGTTTTCAACTCCAATTCTTTTTATTTATGGGATACAACAGTATACAATTAATTTAACACACGGTAAAGAAATTGTAAAGAATTATTTAATCGTAAAAAGCAAAAAATGTATATTTTTGCATAAAATTGCATTATATTTATTTAAGAAAGAGTAATTTGTGTTGTGTTTGAAAGGGAAAAGAAAAAGGAAAAATAAAAATAGTAAAAAGTCGCAAAAAAATAAAAATAATGCTTGAAAAAGTTTTTGCTTTGTTGTATAATATCTCTTGCCGTTATGAGTTGCGGCATAAACGGGCCTTTAGCTCAGTTGGTTAGAGCATCCGGCTCATAACCGGACGGTCCTGGGTTCGAGTCCCCGAAGGCCCACCATTCCGTTTACAATTTAACATCATATAGATCTTGACAACATGGAGAAGTCGCGTAGTTGGTCGAGCGCGCACGATTGGAAATCGTGTAGGCGTCAAAAGCGTCTCGAGGGTTCGAATCCCTCCTTCTCCGCCAAAAGGGTTGCATAAAATAGATGCACCCACAGAAAACCCCGATTTTATCGGGGTTTTCGCCGTTTTTACGGTCAAAAAACACAAAGGTAGAATGACAGATGAAAACCG